>WHTM01000009.1 GCA_009377755.1 Hyphomicrobiales bacterium
CTAGATGGAACGGATCCCGGTGTGCCCGCCGCCCGTGGCCGGCCGGACGATCTCGATCGTGACAAAGCGTCTGTAAAGCACAAATTGCTCGAAAACCGGGCGAGACAGGAAATCAATGCGACACGCCGCACGGCGATGCCCCGCAAGTACCGATCATTTCGGGAGAAATGCCGGTACAACGGTCCGGCTTCTGCCATTGAACTCCGGCACCCTCTTCGCTATACGGGCACTCGACCCCGCGCATGGAAACAGCCGGATTCCGGAAACGGCCGACGGTGTCGCCAGACCGCTGGCTGCGCAACGAAATTGCTGCCCAATCAGAGACTTATCGATGTCATCGACGTTCGACACCGTGGCCAATATCATCGCCGAGACCTGTGACATCCCACGCGATACGATTTCCCAGGACAGTCACGCCATCGACGACCTGGGCATCGACAGCCTGGATTTCCTGGACATTGCGTTCGCCATCGATAAGGCGTTTGGCATCAAATTGCCGCTTGAGCAGTGGACCCAGGAGGTCAACGACGGCAAGGCCTCGACCGAGCAGTACTTCGTCTTGAAGAATCTCTCCGCTCGCATCGACCACCTGGTCGCCGCCAAGGGGAGCGTGACGTAGATCGCCCGCATGCGCATCGACTATTTCCAGCTGATTGATCGCATTGTCGAAATCGACATCGCAGCCCGTACGATCCGCACAGAAGCCGCCGTTCCTCAGACGAGCACGATTTTCGAAGGACATTTTCCGGGCTATCCGATCTTACCCGGGGTGCTGCTTATCGAGGCCATGGCACAAACCTCCGGGTGGCTCGTGATCGCCATGACGCGGTTCGAACGGATGCCGTTTCTGGCCGCGGTGAAGGAGGCAAAGCTGCGCCGTTTCGTTCCGCCCGGTGAACAGCTCACGCTTTCCGCCACGCTCGCTCACGAGGGCTCGGGCTACGCGGTCGCCGATGCCCAGGGGATAGCGGATGGGAAGCTCGTCTGCGACGCGCAGATCACATTTCGCGTGGTCGACTTCCCCGGACCGGAGTTCCGCAGTCACATGGAAGAGATGGCGAAGCGGCTGGCTTTCCCGCTGGGAGCCCGCGCCGATGGCTGACGCGGTGCGCGAAGCGTGGATCACCGGCCTCGGCATCGTATCGAGTCTCGGGGAAGGTCTGGACGCCCATTGGCAGGCACTGTCGGCGCAGGAGCCGCGGCCGGACACGACGACCTACGCGCCATTCATTGTGCATCCGATCGTCCCGATCAACTTCGACAAGCAGATTCCGAAGCGCGGCGATCAACGGCAGATGGAGCCATGGCAGCGCATCGGCACCTATGCCGCCGGCCTTGCGCTCGAGTCCGCGGGCGTCAAGGGAAATGCCGAGGTGCTCACTCGCATGGACATGATCGTCGCCGCGGGCGGCGGCGAACGCGACCTTACCGTCGATGGGGCGATTCTGTCCGGTCTGCCGAAAGCGGCGTCGCCGGCGGCCTTTCTCAACGAAAGACTGATGAACGATCTGCGGCCGACCCTGTTTCTTGCGCAGCTCTCCAATCTGCTCGCCGGCAACATCTCGATTGTGCACGGCGTCACCGGCTCCTCGCGCACCTTCATGGGTGAAGAGGCATCCGGGGTTGACGCCGCGCGGATTTCGCTGTCGCGCATTCTTGCCGGGCAGAGCGACATCCTTCTGGTGGGCGGTGCCCATAACGGCGAGCGCAAGGACCTGCTGATGCTCTACGAATTCGGCGGGCTGAACTTGAAGGGCCAATTCGCACCAGTCTGGGACCGGCGCGCGTACCCGGGATTCGCGCTCGGCTCACTCGGTGCCTTCTTCGTGCTCGAATCACGCAGCCATGCCGAGCGGCGCGGCGCAAAGCCGATAGCGCGGCTCACTGCGGTCGTTTCCGACCGCGGACGGCGCCAAGCCGGGACGATCGTGGAGTCCCTGCGCCGACTGTGGACGAAGATTGCTCCCGGCCTGCATCTCGACCGGGCCGCTGTCATATCCGGCGCGACCGGCGTCGAACCGGCAACAAGCGAAGAGGCCACCTTTCTCGCCGAGCAATCCGGCCTTGCCCTGCGCGCGACGGGAACCCATCTGGGACATGGTTTCGAACCGCAGTTTCCCATGAATGTCGCGCTGGCTGCCCTTGCGGTCAGCCGCGGCGAGCTTTTTTCTCCCTGTGGCACCACCGCTCTCGAGCAGCCGATGGCCGGGCCGGTCCGGCGGGTGGTCGTCACCAGCGTCGGGCACTGGCGCGGGGAAGGCGTGGCGCTGGTCGAGGCGGTGTAATAGACATCACCTAGCCCGCTGAATCGCGAATTTCACCGATCCCTCGCGTTGCAACACGAAGGAGCGCCGACATGGTGACCATGCAGCAACGATCGAACAAGCCGGTGGTCGTTGTCACCGGAATGGGGGTGGTCACCTCGCTCGGTGCCGGCAAGCAGGACAATTGGATCAAGCTGATGGCGGGCGAATCCGGAATTCGTTCGATATCACGGTTCGCGACTGATGGGCTCAAGACGCGTGTCGCCGGTACCGTCGATTTCGTCCCGGTCGAGCCGTTCAATTCGACCGCGCTGGCCGAGCAGCTGGCGCTGTTGGCGGGCGAGGAGGCGGTCAGCGAAGCAAGGATCGGGACCAAGGGCGATTTTCCAGGTCCGCTGTTCCTCGCGGTTGCGCCGGTCGAAGTCGAATGGATACAGCGGCAAGAACTGGCTGCGGCCTCAGGCGCCAATGATGCGGTGAGCTACGATGATCTTCTGCGCGTGGCTCCGGGCTTTGCCGCCTATCACCAGCGCTTTCTGTTCGGATCGGTTGCGGACCAGGTCGCGGACACGTTTGGCACCAAGGGCTCGCCGATTTCGATCTCCACGGCCTGCGCGTCGGGTGCCTCGGCGATTCAGCTCGGACTCGAGGCGATCCGCCGCGGCGATATAGATGCCGCGCTTTGCATCGGCACCGATGGCTCGGTCAACACGGAATCGCTGATCCGGTTCTCCCTGCTCTCCGCGCTCTCGACGCAAAACGACAATCCCGCGGCTGCCGTGAAGCCGTTTTCCAAGAACCGCGACGGCTTCGTCATGGCGGAAGGCGCCGGTGCCCTGGTGCTGGAGAGCCTCGATCATGCCAAGGCACGCGGCGCCAGGGTTCTCGGTGTTATCAGCGGCGCCGGTGAAATGGCCGATGCGTTTCACCGCACCCGATCAAGCCCGGACGGCAAGCCCATCATCGGCTGCATCCACAATGCGCTGGCCGACGCCGGCCTCGCGCCCGACGACGTCGACTACATCAATGCCCATGGCACCGGCACTCCGGAAAATGACAAGATGGAGCACCTCGGTGTCTCTACCGTTTTCGGCGAGCGGATGGCGTCGGTTCCGATCTCCTCCAACAAATCCATGATCGGCCACACCTTGTCTGCGGCGGGTGCGGTCGAGGCGATATTCACGCTGATGACGTTGGCCCACCAGAGAATTCCACCGACCATCAACTACAGTGTTCCGGACCCGGCCATTCCGCTCGACGTCGTCCCCAATGTCGCGCGAGACGCACGACTGCACCACGCGATCTCGAACTCGTTTGGTTTCGGCGGCCAGAACGTCTCGCTGGTGATATCGGGAGAACCGGCTTGATCGCCATCGCCTGTTGCTTCCCCGCGGCCGTTCGGCGCCGATAGGCATCCCGCATGCGTGTGCTCACGCTCGTCGCCGACCGCAAGCTGGAACTTACCGCACTTGCCGCACCGCTAGCACCGGCCACCGGCGAGGTGCAGATCGCCGTCAAGGCGGTGGCGCTCAATCACCTCGACCTGTGGGGCTTTCGCGGCATGGCCTTTGCCAGACGCAAGCTGCCGCTAGTGGTCGGCGCGGAGGCCGCCGGGGAAATCGCCGCCGTCGGGCCGGATGTGCCCGGGTTCAAGCCGGGCGACCGCGTCGTAATGTACGGCGCGCTGACTTGCGGAACCTGCAAGGCCTGCCGTGAAGGCCGCGACAATCTGTGCGAGAACGTCGGCGGCATCATGGGATTCCATGTCGACGGATTCGCGCGCGACCGGCTCAACCTCGCGGCGAGGCTCGTCATCCCGATGCCTGACGGCATCGACTGGCGTGACGCCGCCTGCGCGCCGATCGCCTTTGCAACCGTTCAGCACATGCTGTTCGACAACGCCAGGCTCGAGCCCGGCGAAACCATCCTGGTGCATGCCGGCGGCTCCGGGATCGGCACTGCCGCCATCGTGATGGCGAAGGCGATCGGATGCACCGTCATCACCACCGTCGGAGATGACGCCAAGATGGCGAAGGCCAAGGCGCTCGGCGCCGATCACATCATCAACTACCGTACCGACCGCTTCGAAGGCGCCGTGCGGAAGATCACCGGACGCAAGGGAGTCGACGTCGTATTCGAGCATGTCGGCGCGGAGACCTTCAACGGCTCGCTGCTGGCGCTCAAGCGCGGCGGCCGGCTCGTGACCTGCGGCTCGACCTCCGGTCCGACGACAACGATCAATCTGATGCAGTTGTTTCAACAGCAGTATCGCATCTTCGGCTCATTCGGGGCCTCGATGCGCAATATTCGCGAGAGCCTCGCCAAGATGGCCGGCGGTCTCAAGCCGGTGATCGATACCGAGGTGGCGCTCAAGGATTTCGAGCAGGGGCTGGCGCGGCTGGAGAGCCGCCAGGTCTTCGGTAAAGTTATCGTCAGTTTCTGACCAGCAGAGCATCCAACCGATGCCGACGACGACGCAATTATTCGCGTTGCGCCTGCGCCGCTTCGGCAAGCGCGTCACGAATGCCGTGTTTGGCTGGCTGGCAGTCGGCGCGCTGCGCGTCGCGCGCTGGATCAAAGCCGACGTGATGATCGACGCCGCCGGCTGGCTCTTGCGCAAGGTCGGGCCGCTGCTGCCGGAACACCGCGTCGGGCGCGCCAATCTTGCCGCCGCCTATCCGGAAAAGTCCGCTGCCGAGATCGATGGCATCCTGCGCGGCGTCTGGGATAACCTCGGTCGCGTCGGCGCCGAGTTCGCCTATCTCGACCGGCTGTGGGACTTTGATCCGGCGCAACCGGAAAACAGCAGGGTGGAATTCACGCCAGGCTCGGAGGAGCGGTTCTCCCAATTGCGCGACGACGGCAAGCCGGCGTTGATCTTCGCGGCGCATCTCGCCAACTGGGAGATGCCGGCACTTGCCGCCGCTGCCCATGGCCTGGATACCGCGATCCTTTACCGCCGCCCGAACATCGGCAACGTCGATCGCTGGGTTCGCGAACTCCGTTCGACCAGCATGGGGACCCTGATCCCGACAGGTCTTGATGCGCCCGTCAAGGCAGCGGAGGCACTGGAGCGCGGATTGCATGTCGGCATGCTGGCGGATCAGTATGCCAGGCAAGGCGTCGACGTCACATTCTTCGGCCGTCGCACCAAAGCCAATTCATTCGTCGCCCGCCTGGCGCGTCACGTCGACTGTCCAATTCACGGCGTCCGGGTCATTCGGCTGCCCGGGCGCCGGTTTCGCGTCGACCTGACCGAGGCAATCGAACCCGTCCGCGATTCCGGAGGGCAGATCGACGTGCCGGCCACCATGCAGGTGATCACGTCCGCGATCGAAGGTTGGGTACGGGAACATCCCGAGCAGTGGCTGTGGCTGCATCGGCGGTGGCGCTGACGGCGCCGGGCAAGGCCGTGCCGCCGGGGGGCGCTGACCCGACAGCAAAGACCGGCTAACATCCCCATGACGTAAAGCAAGGAGCAGGTCCATGACCGATGCCGAACTCGCCAACCGCACGCGCCTGCGCGCGGAGCACCCTATCCGTTTCCACGGTGTCCACCATCTCGCGCTGAACACCGACGACATGAAGGTGACCGTCGACTTCTACGCCGGCGTATTGGGAATGCGGCTCATTCACGCGATGAAGGTACCGCCCGGGCTCGGCGTCGGTCCCGGCAATCGGGGCAACCCGCCGTTCGAGGAAATCCGCCACTACTTCTTCGACATGGGGCGCGACGGCCTCCTGGCCTTCTTCGAAATCCCGAAAGGTGCCAAGCCGCGCGGCGATCGCAATGCGTTGGGCGCCATGCAGCACGTATCGTTCGCCGTCTCGCCGAAAACCCAGGCCCGCATCCGCGAACGACTCGAAGCCAACGGCGTGCCGTACGACGGCCCGATGGAGGTCCTTCCCGGCGTGTTCTCGATCTACCTGTTCGATCCGAACGACATCCGGCTGGAATTCAGTTGCCAGCCGTCGAACGGTGAGGAGGAGCCGAGCATCGTGCCGCAAGTGACACAGACCCGCGCGGAAGCAATGCACGAGCTCACATCATTAAATGGCGACGAGGCATGGCTCGCGTGGGCGACGTCCGGATTGAAGCCGTAGCGGTCGCTGGTGTCCCGGGCGCCGCGCAGCGTGAAACGATGCGCTGCAGACCCCGGACCGTTACGAATTCCGGTATCTGGAACGGCCCCGGCTCTGCGGTTGCACCACTTCGTGTTGCACCGCGTCCGGGGCACACATGCCTACCGGCCGGTCTTCACCCGCGTCCACAGGCGGTTCATCACCCGCTGCGTGCGCGCATCGTTCGCGCTGATGGTGTAGAGACGCGCCATCGTCTGCGGCGACGGATAGATTGTCGGGTCGTCCAGAATCGCCTTGTCGATGTACCGCTGGCTTGCCAGGTTGCCGTTCGGGTAGGAGACGAAATTCGTGTTCTTCGCCGCGACCCGCGGATTCTGCAGGTAATTGATGAAGACGTGCGCCTCCTCGACGTTGCGCGCGTCCTTGGGGATAGCGAGATTGTCGAACCACATCTGCGCCCTGCCGTCTGGAATGCTGTAGCGGATGTCGACGCCGTTCTTCGCCTCGGCGGCGCGCTTCTGCGCCTGCTTGATGTCGCCGGACCAGCCGGCCACGAGGCAGATCTCCCCCGTTGCCAACGCATTCAGGTATTCCGAGGAATGAAACTTGCGCACCGACGGCCGTACCTCGCCGACGAGATTGGCGGCGTGTTCCAGATCCTTGGGGTCCTTTGAGTTCGGATTGAGCCCTAGATAGCTCAGCGCCGCCGGAAAAATGTCCTCCGCGGAATCGAGCATATCGACGCCGCATGACTTGAACTTCGCGAGATTCTCCGGCTTGAAGACGATATCCCAACTCTCGACCTTGCCGTCGCCGCCCAGCACGCGCTTGGCGGTTGCGACACTGTAGCCGATGCCGGTCGTGCCCCACATGTAGTTGACTGCGTGCTCGTTGCCGGGATCGTAGGTGGCCAGCGACTTGCTGATCTCGGGCCACAGATGCACCAGGTTCGGCAGTTTCGACTTATCGAGCTTCCGGAACAGGCCCGCCTTGATCTGCCGTGCCAGGAAATAGCCGGTCGGCGCCACGACATCATAGCCCGACCGGCCAGCGAGCAGCTTCGCCTCCAGCGTATCATTGGAGTCGAATGTGTCGTAGCGTACCTTGATGCCGGTCTCGCGCGTGAAATCATCCAGCACCGTCGGAGCGACATAGTCGGACCAGTTGTAGACGTTGACGACGCGCTCGCGGCTCCCCTGCCCGCTCGCCGTGGCAACGCCGAGCGCATAACCGAGAGCCATGACAGCCGTGAGCAGCCCTTTGCGAAGCATCGGATCACTCCTTGATCGACGAGGACTTGGCACTGCGCCGCAATGCCCCGGCCAGACGTTCGAGCGCGGTATCGAGCGTATTATCACGCTTGGCAAAACAAAAGCGCACGACCGACCGCACGTGATCCTGGGCGTAGAATGCCGAGACCGGGATGGCCGCCACTCCGTGCTCGACGACCAGGCGCTTGCAGAAGCTCTCGTCGTCCTCGTTGAGCCCGAGCGGCGCGAGGTCGACGTTGAGGAAATAGCTCCCCTGCGAATCGAGTACCGGGAATCCGAGCGACCGCAAGCCGGTGGCAAAGCGATCGCGGCTGCGCTGGAAGTCGCGGCGCATTGTCGTGAAATAATCGTCCGCCTTGCCGAGGCCGTACGCCACCGCCGCCTGCAGATTGGGTGGCGTCGTGAAGGTGATGTACTGATGCGCCTTGGCGAGTACGCGCATCAATGGCGGGGAGGCGCAGACGAACCCTACCTTCCAGCCGGTGAGCGAGAAAATCTTGCCGGCCGAACCGATCTTGACGCAACGCTCGCGCATGCTGGGAAGGCCGATCAGAGGAATGTGCTCGCGGCCGTCGAAGATCACATGCTCCCACACCTCGTCGCAGACGACGACAGCATCGTGGTCGCGGCAGAACCGGGCGAGCCGTTCGAGGTCGTCCCGCGCATAGACGGTGCAACTCGGATTGAGTGGATTGTTGAACAGAACGACCCGTGTCTTCGGCGTGAAGGCCGCCTCCAGCACCTCTTCAGTCAGGCGCCAGTCGGGCGGCTGTAGCGGCACCAGACGCGGAATGCCCCCGGCCCGCCTCACGAGCGGCAGATAGCAGTCGTACATCGGCTGAAACAGCACGACCTCGTCGCCGGGATTGATCAGCGCCAAGAGCGCCCCGGCGATCGCCTCGGTCGCGCCCGAGGTCACCATGATCTCGCTGTCGGGATCGAACGGCAGACCGTGCCAATGCTGATAGTGCGAGCTGATGGCTCGGCGCAGCTCCGGCAGCCCCAGCATCGGCGGATACTGGTTCCAGCCCTCGACCGCCGCCTCGGCAGCCTTGCGCCGAACGTCTTCAGGCCCGGGATCGTCCGGGAAACCCTGACCCAGATTGACGGCATCGTGCTCGCGCGCCAGACGCGACATCGTTTCAAAGACCGATACCGGCAGATCGGCGAAGACCGGGTTCATACGTGATCCGCAGGCAGCACCATGCGCGGCGTCAAAGGCCATCCGTCAGGTCAGGTGCGGGTCGGCAATCCGCTCACCTTCCAGGCGAGGATGCCGCCGGCGAGGTGCGCATCATAGGGGAAACCTTGCTCCTGCGCAGCGAGCGAGGCGGTCACCGACCGGCGGCCGGACCGGCAGGCAAATACCACCTCGCGGCCCTGCGGATCGGGAATCAGGCTGGGGTCGAAGGTGGACAGCGGCACAATCACCGCGTCGGGATAGCTCTCGACCGCAGTCTCGTTCAATTCACGCACATCGACCAGCAGGTAGCGGTTTTCCGCGAGGCCACGCGCCACCTCCTCGGGAGTGAGATCGCGGACATTGTCGCCGCGTGACTCGGACATTGGGGCCTCCTGATCGCAGCAGCTCAGGGCGCGCTGCGCCGGCTAAGACCTTGCCCGAACGATCGCGGGAATCAAGGGGTGCGTTGCCCCTGCATCGCCATTTGAAACGTGTGCCCGACTTGGCCGCTACGCGGATGCCGCGTCGGAAAACTCTGCGCCTCGGCCAGCAGCCGGTCGATCCCCGCAGCGGGCACCGGTTTGGCGAACAGGAAGCCCTGCATCTCGTCGCACCCGGCCAGGCGCAGCAGCACACGCTGTTCGTCGGTCTCGACCCCTTCGACCAGCACGCTCAGCTCAAGCGCCCGTCCAAGCGCTACGATCGCCTGAATGATGGCCCCGGCGTTGGCCGACTGCCCGAGCGGAGCAACGAAGCCCCTGTCGATCTTAAGCTTGTCGATCGGAAACTGTCGCAGGTAGGTGAGGCTCGAATAACCCGATCCGAAATCGTCGAGCGCGACGCGAGCCCCGAGCGCACGCAGAACTTCGAGGTGAGTCTTGATCCGCTCCGGCTCCTCGATCAGGACGCCTTCGGTAATCTCGAGGACCACGCGCCCCGGACCGACGGCGCTGTCACGGATCAGGCTTGCGATCCGTTCGACCCGCTCGCGGTCACCCAGTTGCACCGGCGAGAGATTGATGGCGACGTAAAGATGCGGCCAGCGCTTGGCGTCGGCCAGCGCACGGCGCAGCGCGAAATCGCCGAGATCGTCCATCAGACCGCCTTCCTCCGCTAAGGGAATGAACACCGCGGGTGCAATCACGCCGCGCTCCGGACGGCTCCAGCGCAGGAGCGCCTCGACCCCCACAACCCGGTAGCCGTTCGCGGCAACGATCGGCTGGTATTCGATGTCGAACGCGCGCGTGGCCACGGCCTGCTTGAGGTCCCGCCGAAGCGCCTGGCGTTCGTCATGCACAACCTCCATGACGCCGTTGAAGGCCAGCGCCCGTCCGCGGCGGTCGCGCTTGGCTGCCTTCAGCGCGAGTTCGGCGCGGCGGGCGATATCGTCGCGCTCCGTGCCGTGCTCCGGGGCGGACGCAAACCCGACACAGCCGCCAAAACGGAGGACTTCTCCACGCACGGTGAGCGACTCGGCCAGCGCCGCCAGTGCTGCCTGCCCGGCGGCCACTCCGGCGTCGATCTGCCCGCCGATGAGCACTGCTGCGAACCGGCCACCACCGAAGGATCCCAGCGTTGCGCTGCCCGGTAACGCCGCCTTCAGCCGCAGCGCGACGGTTGTCAGAATCTCGTCGGTCGCCTGATGCCCAAGCGCGCCGTCGTCGAACCGATCGATGTCGATCAGCAGGTAGGTCACCACCTGGCGCGGCCTTCGCCCGATCAGCGCCCGTTCGAGAACGTGATGGATCAAGCTGGTGTTCGGCAGTCCGGTATGGCTTTCGGTGACCAGCGTCCGCGCATGCGCTCGGGTTTCGGCAAGGGCACGACCCGACCGGCGAAGATGCCAAAGAGTGAGACCGATGAATCCGCTCAGACAGAAGATGCCCAGCATCACCAGAGGCCATAGCCGGGTCACCACGTCGGTCACCGGGGCATCCCGGTCCCAGGAAAACCAGCCGACAATACGGCCGTTTTCAACGACCGGCTGGAGGTCGCGCGCCCTGCCGCCCGGGCCGGAGTCGAAGCGCAGCCCTTTCAAGCCCGAAGCCTGTTCGAGCAGGCGAACAACCCGCTGATCGAATGCCGCGTCTCCGCCGCTCTCTGCGCGAAATTCCTTAATCGCGGCGACCAGCGCCTGGCGGCGGGCGACGTCGTGCTGATCGTCGCTTTGCCGCGCCAGGTCGTAGCCGACCACGCCGCACAGCATGGCCGCGGCGACAAGGACAAGCCCGAGCGGGGCCATCGCGCGCAACCGGCCGGGCTCCTGCCGCAGAATAAAGAGGCCGAGCGAATCCTCATGCTGCGCCGGCCGGTCAGGCTGGCTACGCCACCCCCTCAAACGTTCGGCGAGTGCCATTCCCATCGATCTCTCCGCGCCGACCCGCCTGGGCATGCAACGCCGGAGAAACGTAGAAGCGCTGGGTTAACGGCCTCTCAGCGAACACAGTGAACAGAGGATGACCACCGGACCAACGTCATCGCAGCCCGAACCATAGCGTCGCAATGCCAAGGAACGAAAAGAATCCGACCACATCGGTCACGGTCGTCACGAAGGGTCCCGAGGACACCGCTGGATCGACGCCAATGCGCTCCAGCGCGATCGGAATGAGGATGCCGCCAAGCGCGGCGGCTGCCAATACGGTAACCATTGCCAGCCCGATAACAAGACCGAGGTCGGTCACATTGAACCAGACGGCCGCTACCGAGCCCATGATCAAGGCAAAGCCCAGCCCGTTGATCATTCCGACGAGAAGCTCCCGCCGCACGACGCGCCAGGTATTGGCGTTGCTGAGGTCGCGGGTCGCGAGCGCCCGCACCGCAACTGTCATGGTCTGTGTCCCGGCATTGCCGCCCATGCTGGCGACGATCGGCATCAGCACCGCGAGAGCCACCATCTGTTGAATCGAGCCCTCGAAGTATCGGATCACCGATGCCGACACCAAGGCGGTCGCGAGATTCGCCAAGAGCCAGGGAAACCGGCTCCTGACGATCATCCACACCGAATCCGACAGCTCCTCATCGCCCTTAACGCCACCGAGCGCCTTGAGGTCCTCGTCCGCTTCTTCCTCGATCACGTCGACAATGTCGTCGATGGTGATCACGCCGACCAGCCGGTCGCTGTCGTCGACCACCGGCGCGGCGACCAGATCGTAGCGCTCAAAAAGACGGGCCACCTCTTCCTGATCGTCGGTGGCGCGGACGCGGCGGCGCTCCTTGTCCATCAGATGGGAGATCAGGACCGGCCGTTTGGTCCGCAGCAAACGATCGAGCGGCACCGCGCCCAGAAAACGGTGGGCCGGGTTGACGACGTATATCTCGTAGAAGCGGTCCGGCAGATCCTCGGTCTCGCGCATGTAATCGATGGTCTGGCCGACCGTCCAGAATTGCGGCACGGCGATGAACTCGGTTTGCATCCGCCGGCCGGCGGAATCTTCCGGAAAGAGCAGGCTGCGCGCCAGCGCGACCCGATCCAGCGGCGGCAGCTGCCCGAGGATCTCCTCTCGTTCCTGCGTCGGCAGGTCCTGGAGGATGGTGACGGCGTCGTCGGAATCGAGTTCCCGGACGCCTTCCGCGACGGTCGCCGGCGCAAGTTCTTCGAGAATTTCCTCGCGGATCGTATCGTCGACCTCGGTCAGCGCTGTGAAGTCGAAGTCCTTGCCGAGCAGTTCGATAAGCCGTGGCCGATGCTCTGCCTGGAGAGCTTCAAGCAGGTCGCCGAGGTCCGCCTCGTGCAAACTGACAACGAGGTCGCGCAGCGCGCCGGCATCCGCCGCTTCGATCGCCCGGTCGACCGACTCGACGAATTCCCGCTTGACGAGTCCATCCTCGTCACGGAAGGCGGAAGCAGGCGTGGAAGTCACCGCGATGTCTTGTTCATCGAGCATGGCGGGGCCCGTTGCGAGCGGCTGAAAGGGAGAATGCAGCGGTTGTACGCCGCACTCCCCATGCTGGCAATCAACAACGCATCAAGGGAGAACGCGGTCCACCGCCTTGCCCTGCTGTGACGTTTGAGCTCACTGTGCGACCCGTGCTGCCAAGCCGCACATCGATCCTTGCGGCCTGCTTGCCGGTGGTCGATCGTGCCATGGGGCAGCGCGAGCACGCCAAGTGGCGCAAGACCGTCCAGGGGCGCGAGGTGACCACGCGGCGCGAGGTTGCGACACGGCGGGCGACCGCGCGGCTCGCGATTCATCGGCCTGCAGGACAAGCCCGGGGCCGTGAACGCGCCCTGCTACCGCGACGGTTTAGACAAGCGACGCGGCCACTTGCCGCGCGGCCTGCCCGGCTGTCCGCGGGTTACATCCCACGTGGTGTCAAAGCCGATAGCGGGCATCCTGATCTCACTGTTGCAGCCGACCTCGTACCATGTGCGGCAAGGGAACAGCTGGGTCACACTCCCATCGGCAGCGTATTGATCGCCTGGACCTTCAGCGGGCGGAATCCGGCTCTGCTGAAATCAACGGCGACCCGCATCACCGAGAACGGTATCGTGAGAATGCAAGAGTCTTTTTTGAGTAAACAAGGACAATAAATAGGTCTTTGGAATTGCTTGGCCCGTTGGCCCTTTGGTGCGGTCGAGAGGACTCGAACCTCCACGGGTCGCCCCACTAGCACCTCAAGCTAGCGCGTCTACCAATTCCGCCACGACCGCAGGATGGAGGGACGCCAAGCTTCACAGCCGGGCGCCGACAGCGACCGGGCAGGATGTAACAAATCGATGATGGGTGGACAAGGCCCGCCGTCCCTGTCCCAACCTTCGCCGGATATCACTCGAAATTCAGCGTAATTCCGGAGATTGCGGCAACAGTTCAGTGATCTCGACGGCAATCTTTGTTGCCATTGACGAGCACCGCGCCCTTTGCCACGGAAAGGTCGCTGGCGAGCGGTCGTCGGGCTTCTACGGTGTCCAGCTCGATGATGGCGGTTCCCAGCTCAAACGGCGAGGCCGGCGTGAGGTGACCATGATAGGGGTAGCGGGTGGTTAACGCGCGCATTGGAACTGCTGTCGGCATGGCGCCGTCGGCCGGCGACGCGCCGGCCGAATGGCGTGTGACGGACGGCTTCGTCGCCTATCCTGAGGCGGTGGCCGCAATGGAGCAGCGCGTGGCCGCGATTGCCGCGGGCGACGCGCCGGAGCAGGTCTGGCTGCTCGAGCATCCGCCCCTCTACACTGCCGGAACCGGCGCACGGGCCGGCCAGGTTCTCAATGCGCGCTTCCCGCTGCATCCGACCGGGCGCGGCGGGCAGGTCACCTATCACGGCCCGGGCCAGCGGGTCGCCTATGTGATGCTCGACCTTAGCCGCCGGACGCCCGACGTACGGCGCTTCGTTGCCACGCTCGAAGAATGGATCATCCGCACGCTGGCGGCCTGCGGCGTCCGCGGCGAACGGCGCGAAGACCGGGTCGGCGTCTGGGTGCACCGGCCCGGCAAGGGCGACGGCTATGAGGACAAGATTGCCGCCATCGGCATCCGCCTCAGGCGCTGGGTGAGCCTGCACGGTATCGCCCTCAATGTGGATTGCGACCTTACCCATTTCGCCGGCATCCTCCCGTGCGGCGTGTCGGAGGCGCGCTACGGCGTCACCAGCCTCGCCGACCTCGGCCTGCCGGTGACCATGGCCCAGGTCGACATGATGCTACGGCGGGAATTCGAGGGACTGTTCGGCCCCACCGTCGCGGATTCGCCCGACGCCGAGAGGCCCGAGCGCTCCACGCCGACTGCGGGTGGCGCAACAGTCGGTCGGCCGCAAGCCACCGACGTGCCGCACCCACTGCATTCGACACGCCGCTGACCACCGTGCGCGGCTGATGCGCCGATGCCCACTGGCTCTCGGCATCGGACTGCACTAAGCTCGCGCCGGAATTTACGTCGGAAGCTAACTATCGACCACCTGGAGGGAGGAAGCCATGCAAATGGACCTGATGTTGAACGGATGGCGGCGCCGGATCGGCTTCATTTGCCCATCCGTGCTAGAGACCACGATCCCGAATTTCACCAGCTTCGCACCGGAAGGAATCGGACTCTGCGCTATCACGAGCAACATCAGGGATTGGGACAAGGGCGAGTTCGAGCGCGCCATGAACCAGGTGGTCATGGATGCACAGTCCCTCGCCACGCGTCACGTCGACTACATTATTTTCTCCGGCGGACCGCTGCTGACCTCGCGCGGCAAGGGCGCCGACGTCGAGCTCACCGACCGCATCAGCGAGACGACCGGCCTGCCCTCGACCACGACCATCATGTCGGCGGTCCGCGCGCTCAAGCATCTCGACATCCATCGGCTGGTCGTGCTGACTCCGTTCCCCGAGCACGTGCAGAAGGCGACCATCGAGTTCCTGCGCTCGCACAACCTCGAGGTGCTCAAGGACGACTCGATGGACATCGGCTTCCGTGATTTGCACAAGGTGCTGCCCTCGGACATCTATCACCGGGCCGGCAAGCTCCTGTCGAGCACGCCGGAAGCCGAGGGCCTGTACATCCCCTGCCCGCAGTGGCCGGCGCAGAAAGCCGTAGTCGCGATCGAGCACGACTTCGGCAAGCCGGTGGTGTCGTGCGACCCGGCGGATTTCTGGATGGCGTTCCGCGCGATGGGAATCCGCGACCGCATCGAGGGTCGAGGGCGGCTCCTGGAATCGCTCAGCAAACATTAGACCATCCAATTCAGATCCGGGTCTAAACCCTTCTTAAGCATGATCTTTTCTGAGTACCGGTTCCCGCTTTTCGGGGTCATGCTCTGGGCCCGAACGGCTGCGCGCCGGCATCGTGAATGGAACCTAAATGGTGGGCACGCCGTTTCTTGAGTGACATCCATGAGCGGAGAGATCGATGATGCGCCTGATTTTGTTGATGATGGTCGTTGCCTTGGGGGTCGACGCATACGCCTATAGCGGCGCCTACACCCAAGCTGCCGTCAAAGAGATTTCGACGCGCGTAGAAGCTCTCGCGTCCGATTTCGCGGCCGATTCCAAGCAGCCGGTGCCGCCCCGGCCCATCCCCGACCGCGGCGCCACGTAGCACGGCTGGTGTGGTTTAGGTTCAGAAGTTCCCTTTGTCTCAGCCGCGCAGCCGTCAAGAGAACTTCTGAACCTAAGCCACACGAGACTCATAGTTTTCTAGATCGTGGGCAGGAGCGAAAATCGCTCGCCGGCGCGACGCGGGCTCAGCGCGGGCGATGCGGCGTCCCACTGATCGACGGCGTCGACGCGCGCACCGCGCGGTCCCTGCCGGCAGGCCTCGATCAACCCCGCGACCTTGTCCGGCGCTCCGGCGAACACCGCCTCGACCGAGCCGTCGCGGCGGTTTCTTACCCAGCCTTCGAGACCGTGCGCCAGCGCCGCGCGCTCGGTCCAGGCGCGGTAGCCGACCCCCTGCACCAGGCCGCGGATGACGACATGACGGATCGCCGTATCCGTTTCCGTCATCGCACCTCTCCGGCTTGCGGCGTGCGCGCGCCGTGCCAGCCAGAGCTCGCAAACCGCCGCAACTCATCACGATAAGTAATTGGAAGGTGCCAGCTTTGTGCCGCCGACATGACGAGCGATAGATGTCCCGGCCGGGGCCGCCCCGGCGCCGCGCTGCGGCTGATATAGACCTGCGCCCGTCGGCGGGCCACCCCGACGATCACCGGCAGCATGCGGCGGCGGTAGAGCCCGGCATCGACCCCCTCGTAGGCATCGAGCGCGGCGAGGTCGTGCGCGGTGAGCCGCCACAGCACGCCATGCACCCGCGCCCCTGGCCGCCGGACAATCGAAACATAGCCGTCGACCGCGACCAGCAGGCGCCAGCCTTCGAGCGTGCCAGTGCCGATGGCCCGGGCACCCGGGCAGCGCAGCCGCATCGCTGCGCGATCCATGTTGGTGCCGTACGCGAAATACAGGGTCATGGTCTGAGTCAACCGCAGCTTCTCCGGCAATGCCTCTCCGCATGTCGTCCCCGCAGTCATCCGCATTCTCGCTAGGCCCCCCGCCGAGGGATGCCGCATTCCCATCACCCCCGAAGTCCGAGGGGCGCGCGGAACGCCAGGCTTCAGCCAGCCCGCAGCCCGGTGCACGATTTGGATGAAGTGCACGAGATTGTAACCACCACGGACGATCATGTCGCACAGGGTGGGTTTCGCTGCGCTCAACCCACCCTGCAAGACCATCCCCGCGCCCCTCAGGAAAATTCCAATATCACCGCATCCACCGCCAAGCTGTCCCCCGCCTTGGCGTGGATCGCCTTGACCACCCCGTCGCGCTCGGCGCGCAGCACGTTCTCCATCTTCATCGCCTCGACAACCGCCAGCGTCTCGCCGGCCTTCACCTCCTGCCCTTCGGCCACCGCGATCGAGACGATCAGGCCGGGCATCGGGCAGCGCACCGCCTTGCCGGCATCGAACGAGGTCTTTTCCGGCATCAGCCGTGCGGCCGCAGCCTCCAGCTCGGTGAACACGTGTGCGCGCACCGTGACGCCGTGGTGCGACAGCTCGTATCCGTTCGGAATGGTGCGAACCTGCACCGCGACCTGCCGGCCGCCGGCGGTTCCATCCCACAACCGCTCGCCCGGGCGCCACGGCGATTGCAGTGCAAGCGTGGCCGGCTCGGGCGCGGAGAACGTCACCGTGGCCGAGCCATCCTGCCGCTCGACCTCGGCAATGAATTCGGCATCGTCGAGCCGTACGACGCGCTTGTTCGCAAAGCGCACCGCCGGCCCGGCGAGCTGCCCGGAGATCGCCCGCTTGCGCGCGTTGCCGATGTCGTCGAGCACGGCGGCCACCGCCGCGAGCATGAGCGCCGTGCGCCCTTGCGCCACGAGCGGATGGAAACCGTCGGGAAATTCTTCGGCGATGAAGCTGGTCGAGAGCCGCCCCTCCTGCCAGCGCGGAAGCTGCATCAGCGCAGCCAGGAACGCGATGTTGTGGCGGATGCCGTCGATGACGAACGTGTCGAGAGCGCGCGCCTGCACGTCGATCGCCTGCGCCCGCGAGGGCGCGTGTGTAACGAGCTTGGCGATCATCGGGTCGTAGTGGATCGAGATCTCGCCGCCCTCGGCGACGCCGGTGTCGACGCGCACCGTTGTTCCGTCGGTGCTTGTCTGGTCCGGCGGCCGATAGCGCGTGAGCCGCCCGGTCGACGGCAGGAAGTTGCGCACCGGATCCTCGGCATAGATGCGGGTCTCGACCGCCCAGCCGTCGAGCGTCACGTCGGCCTGCTTCAGTGCGAGCCGTTCGCCGGCGGCGACGCGAATCATCTGCTCGACCAGGTCGATGCCGGTGACCAGCTCGGTCACCGGATGTTCGACCTGGAGGCGCGTGTTCATCTCGAGGAAGTAGAAATTCTTCTTCTGGTCGGCGACGAACTCGACCGTGCCGGCGGAGTCGTAGCCGACAGCTCTTGCGAGCGCGACCGCCTGCACGCCCATCTTCCGCCGCGTCGTCGCGTCGATGAGCGGCGACGGCGCCTCCTCCACGACCTTCTGGTTGCGGCGCTGGATCGAGCATTCGCGCTCGCCGAGATGGATGACGTTGCCGTGCTTGTCGCCGAGCACCTGGATCTCGATGTGGCGCGGATCGGTGATGAACTTCTCGATGAACACGCGATCGTCGCCGAACGACGACTTCGCCTCCGAGCGCGCGCGCGCGAAGCCTTCCGCCACCTCTGCGCGGCTCGCCGCGATGCGCAGGCCCTTGCCGCCGCCGCCGGCGGAGGCCTTGATCATCACCGGATAGCCGATCTCGTCGGCGATCCGCACCGCCTCCGCCTCGTCGGCGATGACGCCGAGATGGCCCGGTACGGTGGAGACTGATGCCGCGGCCGCGGCCTTCTTCGATTCGATCTTGTCGCCCATGGCGGCGATGGCCTTGGCGTTGGGGCCGATGAAGACGATGCGGGCCTTCTCGAGCGCCAGCGGAAAGGCTTCCCGCTCCGACAAAAAGCCGTAGCCGGGATGCACCGCTTCCGCCTTGGTCTTGCGGCATGCTCCGACGATCGCCTCGATCGACAAATAGCTCTGCGCCGCCGGCGGCGGGCCGATCAGCACAGCGGTGTCGGCCATCTCCACGTGCAGCGCGTCGCGGTCCGCCTCGGAGTAGACCGCCACGGTCTCGATCCCTAAGCGCCGCGCCGTGCGGATGATGCGGCACGCAATCTCGCCGCGATTGGCAATCAGGATGCGCTTGAACATTCTTTTGGCCGGCAGCCGTCTTCCGAGGTCGGCGGTGAGCGTTGCGGGTGGTTAGCCGGAATGTCAACGACCGGTCATCCCCGGCGAGCATAAGCGTCGGCCACAGTGCCGCGCCGTCACTGCCCCCCCGCCCGTGGGACCGCTGCCGGAGAGGTGCGGTCGCTATGCGCGCGGGGTGATGCCATTCTCCGCATGCAGGCCGCCGCCCCGCACATCTTCCAAGCCGGGCCAAATCTTTGCAAGATTTCACGCCTGACGGTGGCTAAGGCCGCCCCATATAATGCATTATCCCTTTTGGCGCTGTCGACGGCGTGCCAAGATGTCGACCGCGCATGCACGAGTCACCGTTGGAGGTGTGTCATGGCATTGGCAATTGGCGATACGGCACCGGATTTCGAAGCTGAAACGACCGAAGGCCCGATCAAGTTCCACGACTGGATCGGCGATTCCTGGACCGTGCTGTTCTCGCATCCGCGGGATTTCACCCCGGTCTGCACCACCGAGCTCGGCACCATGGCGCGGCTCAAGCCGGAGTTCGACAAGCGCGGCGTCAAGATCATCGGCCTGTCGGTCGACCCTGTCGAAAACCACACCAAGTGGGCGGAGGACATCAAGGATGTCGAAGGCTTCGCGCCAAATTATCCGATGATCGGCGACGTGGATTTCAATGTCTCCAAGCTCTACGGCATGCTGCCGGCGAGCGTCTCCGGCGACCCGACCAAGCGCACGCCGGCGGATAATGCGACCGTACGCAACGTCTTCGTCATCGGGCCGGACAAGAAGATCAAGCTGGTACTGGTCTATCCGATGACCACCGGCCGCAATTTCGATGAGGTGCTGCGCGTCATCGACTCGCTGCAGATGACCGCCAAGCATCGCGTGGCGACGCCGGCCAACTGGAAGCAGGGCGAGGACGTGGTCCTCACCGGCGCGGTCACCGACGAAGAGGCCAAGACGCTCTATCCGCAGGGCTGGAAGCAGCCGAAGCCCTATATCCGCATCGTGCCGGCGCCGGGAAACTGACGGTCCAGCGGCGACAATCATCGGTTCGCCGGTCAGGGCGCGGCTTCGCCGCGCCTTTTTCTCGCGTGCCCGACCGCGCGGCTGCGTGAGAACCGCAGCAACCATTATGTTTAGGATCAGGGCTGCGGAGAGAAGAATCCGTCCTGGATCATGGCCGGGATCGCTATCGCGAAGCCGAGCGCGTAAAGGGCCCACGCGATGAGGACAATGCGGGTCTGATGTCGGGCAATCACGCCGACGAATGCGACATTGGCGCTGGCCAGCTTCTCCGTTACGCCAACATTGTCGCCCGTGCTCCCCCTCCCGCGAACAACAGCGAGAATGCGGTTCGCGATCCTCTCCTGCCCCGCGAGCCACAATTTGATCATCAGCGGCACGAGCGAGAACCCAAGAGCCAAAAAGAGCGTGAAGACGCCGATTTTGATGGCGGTGTCCATCGTCGGCGAGCCGGTGGTGGTCGGCGTCTCGTCATAGATCACGTCAAAGCCGATCCCAGGCAGGACTAGGAGGGCAAAGATGGTCCCGGAAATGATAGCGTGGGTCTTGAGGCTGAACATTGGGATGGCGATTTATCACACCGGCGCGTTTGCTGGAATCGTCTGATGACCGATGCTTCGACTGGTCTTGACTTCGTCCACCGCTTCGAGCCGGCGACCAAGCCGGGGCGCCCGCCGCTCCTGCTGTTGCATGGAACCGGCGGCGACGAGAACGACCTCATCCCGATCGGCGTGCGGATCGCGCCCGGCAGTGCGCTCCTCTCGCCGCGCGGAAAAGTGCGCGAGAACGGCATGCTGCGATTCTTCCGGCGGCTCGCCGAGGGCGTGTTCGATCTCGACGACCTGAAGTCCCGCGCGCATGAACTGGGCGATTTTGTCGAACGGGCAAGCGAGGCTTATGGCCTTGCCACGCCGATCGCCATCGGATTCTCAAACGGCGCCAACATCGCTTCGGCCTTGATGCTGTCGCGGCCGCACGCGCTCGCCGGCGCGGTGCTGATGCGCGGGACAGTCCCGTTCGTCCCCGATGATCTGCCCGATCTTCTTGGTGTACCGGTGCTGATCCTCGCCGGTAAAGCCGATCCTCTGGTGTCGTCCGCGAACCGCGCGGCCTTGGCCGAGCTCTTGTCAAGAGCGGGCGCCGCGGTGACGGCCGTGGTGGTGGACGGCGGTCACAGCCTCACCCCGCAGGACGTCGCGATCGCCTCCCGCTGGCTGGCGGAGCGCGGCTGACGATATGTCTTACCACATCATTGCGAGGAGACCCGAGCGAAGGGGCCGCGGCTGGATTGCTTCGCCTTCCGCTTCGCTCCGGGCTCGCAATGACGGCGTGATTTGCGAGGACCGCGACCCTCCCCGACAAAGTGCGTGTCGGCGAGATGACCGGTCGAGAGGCATTCGGTATTTTGTTATTCAAAGGCCCATCCGCATGCACGATGACGATCCCAACCAAAGTCAGCCGCCGTTCGCGCGGCTCATCGGCACGCGCATCGTCCATCTTACCAAGGACCGCATCGTGGCCGAGCTCCCTGTCACCAAGGAGCTCGGCAATCCCAACAACGTGCTGCATGGCGGCGTGCTGATGGCAATGGCCGACAATCTCGGCGGCCGCGCAACCATGGCAAATCTACCGCCGGGCGGACGCACCACGACCATCGAGAGCAAGACCAACTTCTTCGCCGCGATCCCGGTCGGGGACGTCGCCCGCGCCGAATGCACGCCGTTGCACCGCGGGCGCACCACCATGGTCTGGCAGACGCGCATCACCCGCGGCGACGGCAGATTGGCCGCGCTGGTGACGCAGACGCAGCTCGTGATTCTGCCGAAAGGCGAGTGAAGGCCCGCACCGGCCTTCATGCATCCAAGCCATGCCCGCCCTGCCCTTGCCGCCGCCGGCTCAGCCGGTATGGTTCCAGCCGTCGCCGGAAGCAAGAAAATACTCGGAGGACGAATGATGATACCGCGACGACGTTCCCTAGCCGCCATGCTTGCTCTGCTCGTGCTGCCGATCCTCGGCAGCGGGATCGCCCAATCGCAAACCTATCCGAACAAACCCGTGCGGATGATCCTGCCGTTCGGTTCCGGCGGCAGCGTCGACGTGTTGTCGCGCATGCTTGGCGAGCAACTGAGCAAGCGCTGGGGCCAGACGGTCGTGTTCGACAACCGGCCGGGCGCCGGGGGGAACCTCGCAGCCGATCTGGCAGCCAAATCTGCGCCCGACGGTTACACCCTGTTCGTCATTGCCGCAGCGTTCACCGTCAACGCGACGCTGTACAAGAACCTGCCGTTCGACGCCAGGAAGGACTTCGCGCCGGTCGCCATGATCGGCGCCACCCAGAATGTGCTCTCCGTCAATGTGAGCGTGCCGGCAAAGACGGTCGCGGAGCTGACCGCGCTCGCCAAGGCCCAGCCGGGCGCGATCCACTATTCTTCCACCGGTATCGGTACGTCCGGTCATATGACGATGGAACTGTACAAGACGTTAGCCAACGTCAATCTCACGCATGTGCCATACAAGAACTTCGGCCAGGCGATGACGGAACTGATGGGCGGGTTCGTCAAGGTTGCCACGCCGTCGATTCCCGGCTCGCTCGGTCATTTTCGCGCCGGCAGACTCCGGCCGCTGGCGGTGACCGGCGCGAAGCGCTCGTCCGCCCTGCCCAACGTCCCCACCATGGCCGAGAGCGGCGTTGCCGGCTACGACGCCACCACCTGGTACGCGGTGCTGGCGCCGGCAGGCGTGCCGCAGGACATCGTCGCCAAGATCAACGCCGATATCGCGCAACTGCTCGACGACCCAGACATGAAAGTCGAGCTCGACCGCCGCGGCATCGAGCCGATCGTGATGACCCCGCAGGCGCTCGCGAGCTACATCAACAGCGAGATCGCAAAGTGGGCCGAGGTGGTCAAGGCGGCCAACATCAAGGTGGAATGATTTTGTGCGACACGGATGGCGTATCTGCTTTAGCCTGGACGAGGGGACGGTTGCATGGATGTTCGCGCGGCAGTCGCAATCGCGGCGGGCAAACCGCTCGAGGTGACGACGGTACAACTCGACGGCCCCAAGGCCGGAGAGGTTCTGGTCGAGATCAGGGCCACAGGCATCTGCCATACCGACGAGTTCACCTTGTCGGGCGCAGATCCGGAGGGGCTGTTTCCGGCGATCCTGGGGCACGAGGGCGCCGGCGTGGTGGTCGACGTCGGACCGGGCGTCACGTCGGTGAAGGAGGGCGACCACGTCATCCCGCTATACACACCGGAATGCCGGCAATGTCCGTCCTGCCTGTCGCGCAAGACCAACCTCTGCACCGCCATCCGCGTCACGCAGGGCGCCGGCGTGATGCCGGACGGTACCTCACGCTTCTCGCTTAACGGCCAGAAGCTGCACCACTACATGGGCTGCTCGACGTTCGCGAACTTCACCGTGCTGCCGGAAATCGCGGTGGCGAAAATCCGCGAGGACGCGCCGTTCGACAAGGTCTGCTACATCGGCTGCGGCGTCACCACCGGGATCGGCGCGGTGATTAACACCGCCAAGGTCGAGCCCGGCGCCAAGGCAATCGTGTTCGGTCTCGGCGGCATCGGGCTCAACGTTGTGCAGGGCCTGCGGCTCGCCGGCGCCGACATGATCATCGGTGTCGACCTCAACAACGCCAGGAAGGAATGGGGCGAACGCTTCGGCATGACGCATTTCGTCAACCCGAAGGAGATCGGCGGCGACCTCGTGCCCCATCTGGTGAATATGACCAAGACCGGCGCCGACCAGATCGGCGGCGCCGATTACACCTTCGACTGCACCGGCAACGTCACGGTGATGCGCCAGGCGCTGGAGGCCTGCCACCGCGGCTGGGGCCAGTCGATCATCATCGGCGTCGCGCCCGCCGGTGCCGAGGTCGCGACGCGGCCGTTCCAGCTCGTCACCGGCCGGGTGTGGAAGGGAACCGCCTTCGGTGGCGCGCGCGGACGCACCGACGTGCCGAGGATCGTCGACTGGTACATGGACGGCAAGATCCAGATCGACCCGATGATCACCCACACCATGCCCCTCCCCGACATCAACAAGGCATTCGACCTGATGCATGCCGGCGAGTCGATCCGCAGCGTGGTGATTTTCTGAGCGGAGCCGCGCCGCGGCGTTACCGCTTGACCCGTTCGATGCGCCGGTTCTCGGCGCGGCCCTCCTCCGTCGCATTGTCGGCAACCGGCGCGTCCGGCCCGGTGGCGGCAGCGATGACGCGGTCGGGGCGATGCCCTGTCTGACGATGGCGGCAACGGTCTCGGCCTGCGCCAACTGCATGAATTGCATCTTACACATTATACATCTTTTCCTTGACTAAGGTTAATTTTTGGTATGGGCTGTCGATCAGCGGCATCGCCAGGACGCGAGCGGCGCGTACTCCCGGCAACGAAGTGAGCTTGAACCGTTTTGGAACAACGAGGAGCTTCGCGATGAAGCGCATGTTTGCCGGCATCCTTGGCGCTCTGCTGGTCGTCGGACTGGTGGGGGCGCTCTCGACCCCGGCCTCCGCGGGAGGCCGGGGTTATGGTTACGGTCCTGACTGTAACTGCGATGGACCGGTGGTCCAGGTCGTCAATGCCGGGACCCAGGTCGTCACCAGCCACCGCGTCATCAACACCTACCAGGTGATCCCGTACGTGCGGGTGATCGACAGGAACCGGGTGATCGTGCATCGGCGCACGATCGTGCACCGGCAGATCGTCCTGCACCGCCACCACACCGAGCACCGCAACATCACCGTCAACCGCATCAACACGGCGCACAGGTTCCAGACCGTGCACAAGAGGCAGGTCGTCCATCAACGCCAGAACACGAGCAGCCGCAGCCACGTCACTCGGACCGTCAAGGGCCGCGATTGGGAATGTGCGCCCGGCCAGAGAAATTTCAGGGGCATGGCGCATTGGCGCGGGCAGATGGCCGTCAGCGCCCGGAACTGATCGGGAACCCGAACTCGATCAGTCTGACGACTGGGTGGCGGACAAGACCGGGCCTGATCGGTCAACGTCAGGCACACCGCCCCGGGGCCATCCGGGGCATTTTTTTGCGCCGTGACATGACGTAAGGTGAGCCTAATCCTTGCCTGCAACTCTCGGCTGGGGACTCAGGCCCCGCGCCGGTGGCATGATCGGTGCTAAGCGAAGCCGCAGCCGGGCCCAGGCGGTCGACGCATCACCGGAGCCCACAATCGATGAGCAAGATACCCACCGCATTCGCTCGACGTCGCACCGCCACGACATTAATCGCTGCCGCGTTGCTGGCCGCCGTCCTTTCGGCGCCGATGTCCCGGTCGGCCGTCGCGGCGGACCAGTTGAAAGTCGTCGTCGGATTCGCAGCGGGAAGCGGCGTCGATGCCATTGCGCGCCTTGTCGCAGACCGCGTCCGCACGGCGACGGGCATGACCATCATCGTCGACAATCGCCCCGGCGGCGGCGGACGCGTGGCCGCGGAAGTGGTCGCTCATTCCGACCCGGACGGAAGCACGATCCTCTTCGCTCCGATCGTGACAACCGCCTTTACACCGTTCGTCTTCAAGAAATTGAACTTCGATCCCCTCAAGGACCTGGCGCCGATCACCCGGGTCGGCAATTTCAAGTTCACCCTTGCGGTCAACAATGACGTCCCCGCCAATACGGTGCAGGAGTTCGTCGCCTACGTGAAGGCCAATCCCGGCAAGGTCAGCTACGCGACGCCGGGCCCGGGAACGCCGGCGCACTTTCTCGGCGCGATGTTCAACAAGGCGACCGGCACGGACCTGCTGCATGTTCCGTACCGCGGCTCCGGCCCCGCCGCCGTCGCCATCCTGGGCGGGCAGGTACAGTCCGCATTCAATACGACGGTCGCGATGGGGCCGCTGTACAAGGGCAAGAAGGTCAAGCTCCTGGCCGTCACCGGCTCCAAGCGCTCGCCCACGCTTGCCGACGTTCCGACCTTCGGCGAGCTGAAGATGAACCTCGGGGACATCGAGAACGCCGAGCTGTGGTACGGCTTTCTGGCACAAGGCAAGACGCCGCCGGCCACCATTCAGAAGCTCAACGCTCAACTGATCGAAGCTCTGAAGGATGCGACGGTGCAGGCGCGGTTGCAAACGCTCGACATCGAGGTGGCGACCGATACCCCTGAAGCCTTCGCCAAGCTGATCCAGGCCGATTACGAACGCTGGGGCCGGGTCATCAAGGCGAGTGGCTTCACCCTGAGCGATTAGCGCGGAGCACATTCTATCCCGTTCGTCCCCGCGAACGCGGGGGACCCAGAGCGGTGCGCTGAGAAGTCGCGACGGGCGGCCCCTGGATTCCCGCTTGCGCGGGAATGAACGGAACGTGGTCTCTGATGAAGGTCGTTCTCCTCGGGACCGGAGGCCCCAGACCCGATCCAAGGCGCAACGCAACGACGACGCTCATTCGCATCGGCGAAGAGAACATCCTGTTCGACGCCGGCCGCGGCGTCGTCGTCCAGCTAGTACGCGCTGGCGTGCCGCTCGCCGCCGTCAATCCGGTGTTCATCACGCATCATCACGTCGACCACATCGGCGACCTCTACGACGTGATGCTCTCGACCTGGATGCACGGCCGCAAGGACCCGCTGCGCGTCTACGGCCCGCCGGAGACCCGGCGCATCGTCGATGTGTTGCTCACGCAGGTCTACGACAAGGACTGGCAGTGGCGCGCGATCGGCGAACCGTCGTTCGGCGGCTGGAAGCCTGTCATCGCCGAGGACGTGGCCAGCGGCCTGGTGCTCGATACCGGCCGCTGGAAAGTGAGCGCCGACGTCGTGAATCACGGCGATGGCCTCGGCTTCCCGGCGGCCTTCCTGCAGCGCTGGACCTGCTACGGCTACCGCTTCGAGGCGCAAGGCAAGGTGATCGCAATCAGCGGCGACACCATCCCCTGTGACGGCATCGACCGTCTTGCGCGTGACGCCGACGTGCTGGTGCACTGCTGCTACATGGCGACGGCCGAGGCCGAGACCGAACATTTCCGCAAGCTGCTGCAGCATACGATGTCCGGGGGCGGCACGGTCGGCAAGACCGCGGCACGCGCCAACGCGAAGATGCTGGTGCTGACCCACCATCGCCCGCGCAAGGACGAACGCATGCTCGAGACGCTCGCCGACGAGGTTGCGCGGGACTTCTCCGGCCGCATCGTGATCGGCGAGGATCTGATGGAAATCGAGGTGTGAGCGAGTAGGCCCCGCGCCAGCGATGTCAGACCCTCGGCGCCATGAAGCTTTCCGGCGGCGTCCAGGTACCAGGCACGTAGGCATTGGCCCAGCGGCACATGTTCTGGAGCACCGGCAGCAAGGCCATGCCTTTGTCCGACAGGCGATAGGCGTAGCGGGCCGGATTGATTTGGTAGGTGCGTTTCGCGACCAGGCCGGCCGCCTCCATCCGTTTCAAACGTGCAGCAAGGATATTGGTGGGGATTCGCTCCGGTGAGGCGAGAAAATCGCCGAACTTCGCCTTGCCCACGATCATGTCGCGCACGATCACCAGGCTCCAGCGGTCCCCCACCAGATCGAGCGTGGTGGCGATCGGGCAGCCGGAACGAAAGGCGATATCGGTGTTTTTCGCTCTTGGCTTTTTCATCGTCCGTTCCACAAAATGCGATCTGTCACTTGCATTTTACAAGGCACCTGTTAATGGTCGCTTGCATTGTGCCAGTGACTAAGGAGGAAATGATGGCGAAGTTTTCCGGCGGTTGCCTGTGCGGTGCGGTCCGCTACGAGAGCGAGATGGATCCAGTTGTGGCCGGCCACTGCCATTGCAACGACTGCCGCAGGTCCAGCGGAACCGGACATTGCTCGCATCTCGGCCTGCCGGAGCCGGGGTTCCGTGTCTCCGGCGCGCTGCGCTTCTACGACGCGCCGGCCGACAGCGGCAACATCGTCAGCCGCGGCTTCTGCCCGACCTGCGGCTCGCCGATCTACTCCACCAATTCGGCGATGCGCGGCATGATCTTCCTGCGTGCCTCGAGCCTCGACGACCCCGAAGTCTTCAAGCCGCAGATGGTGGTCTACACCAAGCGCGCGCCGTCGTGGGATGCTATCGCTGGCGGGCTGCCGTCGTTCGAAGCGATGCCGCAACACCCGGGATGATAGTCGCGTCCATCGTCAGGCCGGCCCGGCCCTACCGGGCCGGCCCATTTTTGCCAAGAGCCTGCGCGATCTGCGCGCGCGTGGCATCCGCCGCCTCGCGGCACACCTCCGCCGGCGGCCGCGCCCAGGCGGCCGGATTGGGCGCCTCGTAGCTCAGATATCCGCCGAAGCCCTTCTCATGCAGCAACTGGAATACGTCGACCCAGCGCACGATCCCTTGCCCCGGCGGCAGCCGATCGGCCGGGCGCTTGACGCCCTCGGCGACCGGCGCCGCTGGAACGTCGCTGTACTGGAACGCGACGATCTCCTCAGGCGCCACGTCGGCAAAGGCGCGACCGCCCAGGCCGCTGCGCTCCAGATGATACGCGTCGAGCAACATGCCGGCATTCGGCCGGTCCGCACCCGCGATGATCTCGCGCAGCGGCGCAATGCCGTTGATCACCGCATGCTGCGAGTTGAACTCGATGGCAAGCGTGAGCCCATACTTGCCACAGATGTCGGCGCCGCGCTTGAGGTTCTCGATCGCGTCCTGCTTCGGACCGGTATTCTGCCCGGGCGCCACCATGATCAGCGGGCAGTCGAGCGCCACCGCGTTCTCGCAGGATTCTTCCAGCACGTCGAACAGGCGCTCGTTCTCGTCGCCCTTGCCGAACAGCCAGCCGTACTCGCAGCCGAGCATGTGCACCGGCATTCCCGCGGCAAGGATGAGATCGAGCACTGCCTCGTTCGCCATGCTCCGCTCGCGGCAGCGTACGAAATCGATGCGGCGCAGCTCGATCGCGTCGAAGCCACCGGCTTTCGCGGCCTTGATCGCGTCCGCCAGCGGCGTGGTGTCGACGGTCCAGGTGTGCAGCGCCAAGCGCCCAAACATCGCGGGTCTCCTGTCCTCTCGTGACAGGGATGCGCCAACCGTGCAAGTCCACCGCTCACGCGCCTATGCGGGCGGCAGCAGCATCGGCAACAGCGGAATCCCTTCGCAGCTTCGCGCCTCCCGCCAGGCCTCGACGCGGCGCGGATCGGCGCCGGGGGTCTGCGCCGCCGCATGCAGTTTCTCGGTCAGCGCCGCGATGCTGTGCTGCGCGAACGGCGATCCCGACAGCATGTTGAAGCGGATGGTGCGGACGCGCGGATTGCAGGGCCACGGCGGAATGATGTTCTCGATCAGGATGCGCGGCAGCACGAGAATCTCGCCGGCCTCGTAGGCGCGGTCGACACCGAGGCCCTGGCTGTTGCGTTCGCGCAGGATCGCACTGATATCGAAGATGCCGGTCACCGGCGAAGGATCGAAGCCATAGACGTAGCGGATAGTGCCGTCCGCAAAGGCGGCCTGCTGCGCGAGACCGCCACCGAGCGAATGCCCAGCGGAGACGAACAGCGTGCCGCTTCCGCCGCAGCCGCTCCGCTTGATCCGCTCGACGACCCGGCCGATATGCGTTCGTACCTGATCGTACTGATCGAACCGCGGCACCAGGCGGTAGAGAAAGCGGAAGTTGGATGTCCAATCGCCGCGATCGTTACGGTCGGTGCCGCGGAACGCGATCACCACCTCGTGGCAGGCGCCGCCCTGCATCCGCCGCCAGACGTGGAACCCAAGGCCGCTGACAGGCCGGCAGTCCTGGCCAAGACGGTCTGGACACGGGAGGCTGCCGACGACGCCGAACCGGCATTCCCATTGCCGCTGCTTCAAGTGCGTGATCCAGCCGCGCACCGATTTGTTGAAGGCGAAGGTGTCGTCAGTGTCGCCGGGCTGCCGGATGCCGAGCTTGCGGACATCGGGACAATGGTTGCCGGCAGTGAGCACGTTCTCGTCGACGTAAGCCGCCGTCGCCATCATGGCATAGGGCGCATGCAGCGCGGCGTAGTTGTTCGCCGCCTGGGGCTGCGGGACATCGACCCCCACCGTGACGTCGACCTGGTCGGGACGCGTGGCGCAGGCTCCAAGCGCGGCGGCGAGCAGGATCGCGGCGAGCGGTCGGACCCACGCTGCCCGTATCGGGATGGCGAACCGCGCCTGCTGCATAACGCTCCCCCCGCACACGCGGCCTATCCTATCCAATCCAAGCAGCGGCGGCACAAGGCGGCAAGGACCCGGCCCCGCAGGCTTGCACAGGCTCGACCGTCAGCTCCTGGCGGATGAGGACGAACTCGACGGCGAGCGCCGACACCAACGTGAAGGCCGCCAGATGATGCAGGAAGGCGAACAAGGTGGACATGGCGCAGGGCTCCCGTGCCAGCGCCAATCTAACGGCCGGGAAGATTGCATGCAAAGGTCGGGGCCGTTGCTATCGCCGCCGAATATTCACCCGAATGGCAAACAAAAGGCGACATTCGCCGTCATGCTTTCGTGGTCCCGCATCACAATCGCGACCACGACCCAAAAGAAAGGAGCCGACGATGGCTGTCAAAGCGATTCCCGAAGGCTACCACACGGTCACGCCCTATCTCATCGTGCGCGGCGCGGACAAAACGGTCGACTTTCTGAAAAAGGCGTTCGGCGCCGAATATGCCTTCGACCCGATGATGACGCCGGACGGCCTGATCATGCATGCCGAGATCAAGATCGGCGACTCGCGCGTGATGATCTCGGAGGCGACCGAGCAGCATCCCGCGATGAAGAGCATGCTGCATCTCTATGTCCCGGATGTCGATGCCGTCTACCAGCGCGCCATTGCCGCCGGTGGCACGTCGGTGATGGAGCCGAAGGACCAATTCTACGGCGACCGCGGCGGCGGCGTGAATGACCCGTCCGGCAATCACTGGTACATCGCCACGCACAAGGAAGACGTCGCGCCGGCCGAGCTGAAGAAGCGGGCGGAGGCGCATCTCAAGCAGCAGGGCAAGGCGGCGTAAGCGCGCGAAGGTGTGTATGGCGGTGGTGGGGGGCGGTGATTGCCTCTTGGCGCCTGTTGTTCTCGCGAAGGCGTCGCCGCGAGCCTCCTCTCCCCTTGAGGGAGAGGGTGCCCGAAGCGGAGGCGATAGCCGAGCGAGGGCGGTGAGGGGTAACGGGCTCTTTTGATGCTGTGACCCCTCATCCGGCTCACGCTCGCTATCGCTCCACGTGAGCCACCTTCTCCCACAAGGGGAGAAGGAAGCGAGTTCGCCGCCCGTGCTGCGCTTCCGCAATATTCGCCCTGGACGTCCACAACCATTCCGTGTATGACGCCGTCCCTTTGATGGAGGGCCGTCATGCCCGACTTACTCATTCGCGAACTCGACCCCGGCGTCCATGCGCGGTTGCACAACATGGCCGAGGCGTACGGACAAACGCTGGAGCATCCCGGGTCGCTTCGCTCCATCCGGGCTACGCTTCAGCCGCAGATCAATACGCCGACGTTGTCGGCATGATCACGATATCGCGGATGCAGACGGCTTGCGGCTGCTTGTAGCAGAACAGGATGACGTCGGCGATCCGTTCGGGCGCAATGAAATCCGGGTTTCCGGTCAGGCGGGAATATTCCTCGAACGAGATCCCCATGTTCTGATGGATGTTCGTCTTCACGAATCCCGGCGCGACGTTGATCACGCGCACGCTGTTCTTCGCCTCGGCCTGCTGCAGCGATTCCGACAGCGAGCGCACCGCGTGCTTGGACGCGTGATAGGTTTCGCCGGATGGCCCGGGCCTGCGGTCGCCGATCGAACTGACGTTGATAATCGTGCCGCGCCTGCGCTCGCTCATGCCGGGCAGCACCGCCCGAATGCCGTGCACGACGCCCTTGAACAGAACGTCGATCTCGTAGTCGAGCTCTTCGGGCGGCCGGCTGCGGAAGTCGCCGATACGCAGCAAACCCGCATTGTTGACCATGCAGTCGGTCGGCCCGAACTGCGCCTCGGCCTCGGCAATCGCCGCCGACAGCGCCGCGTAGTCGGCGACGTCGACCGCGGCGAAGCGGTGCGGGGCATCGCCGAGCCATTCGGCCTTGTCCGCATGACGCGCCATCAGCAAGAGTGGATGGCCCTCACGGGCGAAGGCCAGCGCCACCGCTTGCCCGATGCCGTGGCTCGCTCCAGTGATGACGACAAGGGGATTGGGCATGGGCGCTCCCGTAGCCCGGATTGAGCGGCAGCGAAATCCGGGACAGGCTAAGGCCACGGAGAAAGTCTATCCCGGATGCCGCTTCGCTCCATCCTGGGCTACGCTGATACTGTTACTGCACTCAGGCTACGCGCTACTTGCCAACAGCGAAAGAGGAACACGCCGTGGACAAAGAGATCATCGACGTCAGCCCCATCAGCGAGGCGCTGGCCAAGGGCAACATCCCGCTGTCGCCGGCGGTGAAGGCGAACGGCTTCGTGTTCGTCTCCGGACTGCCGCCGTTCGATCGGGCGACCGGCGCGATGGTGAAAGGCGACATCGCCGCGCAGACCGAAGCCTCGCTCGAGAACGTGAAGGCGGCGCTGGAAGCGGCGGGCTCCTCGCTCGACAAGGTGGTGAAGGCGACGATCTATATTTCCAACGCGGCGTGGTTTTCGCGGGTCAACGAAGTCTACGCGCGCTACTTCCCGCACGACCCGCCGGCGCGCACGTTCGTGGCGGTGGGCTCGTGGCCGCTGGAGTTCGATATCGAGGTGGAGTGTATTGCGCTGGCGTGAGGGGGGCGGTGCGCCAAATGTGACCGTGTAGCGAACTTACTTCTTGCGGTCGCTTATGACAAACCGCCCCGTGCTCGCAGATCGGACCACAACCGACGTAGTTCTGGCTTCGCTAGACAAACGACCCGATATTTCGTTTCGAATGGTCTGCTTCTTCCACCCCTCCCAATTGCTGACTTCTTGTTTGGCACTTCGCATTTGGGTTTGGAGCCAGCCCTTCTCTGCGCGCTTCATCACTGCCGATCCTCCCGCATCGAATCAGCACTCATAATGCCCCAGGTCTCTTGATTTTGTTCTAACAATTCGACATGCCCCCTCTCAAGATCTGGATATGTGGAAAATTGAGCGATCTTTGGCGTCGCGTCCGAGGGCTTCCACACCGTGGCTCGCCCCGTAGAGTCTTTGCGATCGGACGACATTTCGAACAATTCGAAATAGCGCCGCGGGCCGATTCCCATGAATGGCACAAAGCTCACGGCATTGGCCGGCGCTGAGCTGTCATAATCAATGCAGGCCGCATCAGAATGCAGATGTTTGGTGAGGCTTTTTGGATAGGGCTCGATGTATACAACTCGCGTGAGGCCCGCAGATATGATGTGGCGTGCACACATGTGGCATGGAAATGTTGTGCAATAGAGACTGGCGCCTTCAATCGCGACTCCACGCCGAGCTGAATCGGATATCGCCGCCATCTCGGCATGTACCACTCTACCGAACTCCAACACGCCTGCAGCTCTCGTTCCTTTCAAGGGCGGCGGATTGCCCTGGAAAAGCGCCTGTTGCGCCAACGTATCGGGGTCAATTGCCTTCTTGGCATCATTGAGCCACCCCGTCGCACTCAATCGCTTTAGCACTTCGCTTATCAGTTCATGCGCCATTCGCACTGACGAGTCGTACCCGACAACAAAATCGCGATTATCTGGTCTCGTCTCGTCAATCTCGGATTCCCAAATCGAGCCCCCACCAGGGTATGGTACTTCATTGCACCCAGTTGATAAGATCGCGCCTTTCGAAGTCGCGATGACAGCGCCTACCTGTCGAGATAAATCGACTGACCGAAGTGCGGACGCACGAGCATGGAACATGCAAAATTCATCCACGGTAGGTGAGGCAAAAGGATACCCAAAAAGTATTCGTACAAAACGTCGAATCTCAATTTCTAACTCACCGGGCTTATTCGCATTCAGAAACAAATCTGATTTCGGAAATGTATCTCGCACATTCTGCCCAAAATCATCTGACACGTCCTTTTGGTCTCGCTCAATGAGATCCTCAGCTTCATCACCAAATTGCGTCCAATCGTATTTGTGACTTGACTTTGCGATCTTTTCGCAAAGAGAAACGCGCCGTCTGTCTGTCGATTCATAAATCGATATCGCGAAGAACGCCGCACCGTATACACGCCTGAGCGTATCTACTTCATCTGGGTGCTTTAGAGAGTTGAAGACATATGCTTGACCAGGCACCGGCCGGGCTGGATTTTCGGTCATTTCCTCCCGCATCTCGCGGACCTTTGCCATCGCAAGCAATGCAACTGCGTCCCCTCGGCGCGACGTCCGGCGAAAGTCGTCGCCTGCATCCATATATGCTTTGATGCGAATGTTTTCCGGGTCTGCTTGCTCAAGGTGTTGGTACTTGGCGCATTCGGACAGCAGCGAACTCAGCCGAACTTCATGCACTCCGTAACCAACCGACTGCAGTTCTCGGGCAAGGACGTCACTGACGAATCTCAAATCAATGCCAACCGCCCCGACCAGTCCGAAGAACAACTCTGGCCCGGTGTATTCTTGGGCAGTTACCAGGACCTCAGAATCCCCCTGTGGGTCGAGTGGATCGGCCATCTTTCAAGCCCTGATCTCGGAAAAATTGCATCGTATTTCTTCCACAACTTCCTCACACCGGCAAGTTATCGTGCTTCCTGCCCGGCCACTCCACCCGCTTCCCCCGCAGCATCGCCAGCGCCCGGGCGATGCGGCGGCGCGTCTGCGACGGCATAATCACGTCGTCGATATAGCCGCGCTCGGCGGCGACGAAGGGTGACAGGAAGCGCTCTTCGTATTCCTTGGTCCGCGCGGCGATCTTGTCGGCGTCGCCGATGTCCGAGCGAAAGATGATCTCCACCGCGCCCTTGGCGCCCATCACGGCGATCTGCGCCGTCGGCCAAGCGTAGTTCACGTCGCCGCCGACGTGCTTCGAGGCCATCACGTCGTAGGCGCCGCCGAACGCCTTGCGCGTTATCACGGTCACCAAAGGCACCGTGCATTGCGAATAGGCGAACAGCAGCTTGGCGCCGTGCTTGATCAGCCCGCCGTATTCCTGGTCGGTACCCGGCAGGAAGCCTGGCACGTCGACGAAGGTGACGATCGGAATCTCGAACGCGTCGCAGAAGCGCACGAAGCGCGCGGCCTTGCGGCTCGCGTCGCTGTCGAGCACGCCGGCGAGCACCATCGGCTGGTTGGCGACGAAGCCCACGGTGCGCCCGCCGATACGGCCGAAGCCGATGACGATATTCTTGGCATAGGCAGCGCTCAGCTCGAAGAAATCGCCCTCGTCGGCAACCTTCAGGATCAGCTCCCTGATGTCGTAGGGCTTGTTGGGATTGTCCGGCACCAGCGTATCGAGCGAAGGCTCCTCGCGCGCGACATCGTCGAACGACGGCCACTCCGGCACGCCGGCTGCGTTGTTGGCCGGCAAAAAGTCGACCAGCCGGCGCATCTGCAACAGGCAGTCGACGTCGTTCTCGAACGAGCCGTCGGCGACGCCGGACCTGGTCGTGTGCACGCTCGCGCCGCCGAGCTCTTCCGCGGTGACCACCTCGTTGGTCACGGTCTTCACCACGTCGGGGCCGGTGACGAACATGTAGCTCGTGTCGCGCACCATGAAGATGAAGTCGGTCATCGCCGGCGAATAGACGTCGCCGCCCGCGCACGGGCCCATGATGACGGAAATCTGCGGGATCACGCCCGACGCGATCACGTTGCGCTTGAACACCTCGCCGTAGCCGCCGAGCGCCGCCACGCCTTCCTGGATGCGCGCGCCGCCGGCATCGAACAGGCCGACGATCGGCGCGCGCGCTTTCAGCGCCATGTCCTGGATCTTGGTGATCTTGGCCGCATGCGCCTCCGAGAGCGAGCCGCCGAACACGGTAAAGTCCTTGGCGAAGACGAACACGGCCCGGCCGTTGACCGTGCCCCAGCCGGTGACGACGCCGTCGCCGGGAATCTTCTGCTTCTCCATGCCGAACTCGGAGGAACGGTGCTCGACGAACATGTCGAACTCCTCGAACGACCCGGTGTCGAGCAGGAGCTCGATACGCTCGCGCGCGGTGAGCTTTCCGCGCGCGTGCTGCGTCTCGATACGCTTGGCGCCCCCGCCCGCGCGTGCCGCGGCCCGCCGCCTTTCCAGCTTGTCGAGGATATCCTTCATGCCGTGCCCACCTGAATCGCCAGCGGCCATGATAGCGGCCCCCTCTGCTGTCGTCCCGGCACAAGTCTCTCGGTTGTGATCCCGGCCGAGCGAGCGGAGCGAACGAGAGCCGGGACCTATGTCCCCCGGCGTCAGCGGTCCATCATCGGCGCAGGGATAACTGGGTCCCGGCTCGCGGCGCCTTCGGCGCCTTGGCCGGGATGATGGGCGCGAATGCCGCGTACGGCCGGCTACAGCAATTCGAGCACTCTCCCCGCTGCCTGCATCTCCGCCTCGCGATAAGCACGGCGTTCGCGCGAGAGCGGATCGTCGCCCCATTGCGCGAGGTTCCAGTCCTCGTCCACGTGCGCGGCCGCCCAGACCGCCTCCGCCGACAGCCGCCCGTGCAGCAGCGCCAGCGCCAGCAGCGCGGAGCCGGTCAAGGTGGTGACCGCATGCACCGCCCCGAGCCGCCAGGCATCTTCCGGAATGAGCGGCTGCACGGCGGCAAGCGCTTGCTCCGGCTGCGCCACGTGCATCACGCCCTGCGCCAGCACGAAGCGGGCGCCGATATCGTTGCGCATCCAGCCGATGACCGGATCCCACAGCGCCGCCTGCCGATCGACCAGCCACTGCGGCTGATCGGCGCGGTAGAACAGCAGGTCGGACACCAGGTACTTGCCGATTTCGGCCTTGACCGCCTCGCGCGCCTCCTCGACCCCGTCGATGGTCGAGTTGGCAAGCCGCGTCAGCGGCATAATGGCCGGATCGATCTGCTCGCGCTGCGCGTCCCACTCGGCGGCAATCGCCTCGGCCAGCGGCCGCGTCGGAGCCGCGAGGCCGCGCCGCGCTGGCGTCCGCACCGGCCGGTCGTCGAGCAGCACCTGGAAGCCGCCCTCTCCGCCCCCCACCGTCGCCCGCCGATAGAACCGCTTGCGCAGGGCGGGCCGCATGGAGCGCCGCGCAGCCTCGACCGGGTCGAGGGGCTGCTCCACGAAGATCTCGTCGAAAATGTCACGCATGGGGGGGGGTCGCTTTGTTCCCGGCGCCCGGCCGTGGGATTGTTCTGGGATTTCATGCCCGCCTGGGGATGGCAGAGCAAGCCGCTTTCCCATAAGCTGGAGCCCACAGGAGGTTGTGATGGTCCGATCGTCAGCGCTCTGGCTCTTTGCCGCCATCATCCTGTTCGCATCGTTCCCCACCGGCGCCGCCGATATTTACGAGAGCGGGCCCGCTGCGGCCCCCATTATCGCAGAAGATGCTCCAATCGCCGCCACCGGCATGCGGACCCGGACCACCCCGCTGGTCCCGGCACCGCAAATTCGCTACGGCTGCCGGCGCATCTGGCGCTGCGACACAACGGTATGCGAATGGCGGCGCGGTTGTTGGGGCGTCTACGGCTATGTGGAAAGCACGTACTACTCGGCGGCGCTTGCGCGCCGGCAGTGGGAAAGCCACGGCTTGCCAGCCTACCCGCAAGAGCGGCGGCGCCGATAGCGCCAGTCGCGCGGGAACCCACGCGGCTCGAGGAAATCATCGTCGGGCGGCTGGCTGGAGGGGGCAACGATGCCGCCCGATTTCGTGCGCTGCGGAGGCGACCTGTTCGTCACCCCAGCAACGTCACGAACGCCATGGGTATCGACTGGCTGCGGCATCTGGGCCACGGCTACCGCATCCACGAGGTGGAGAGCCGCTGCCCGAATCCGATGCACATCGACACCTGCCGCTCGCGCCCCGGCAAGCTGTTGGTCAACCCCGAATACGTCGACGTCGACCGACTGCCGGAGAGGTTGAAATCCTGGGACATCCTGTGGCGTCCGATCCCGATCCGATCACCTCGCCGATGGTCCGGATCACGTCGATGTGCGGCAAATGGCTCAGCATGAACGTGCTAATGATCGACGAGCGGCGTGTCGTCGTCGATCCGCACCATGCCGGAATGATGCGGGCGCTGGAACGCTGGGGCTTCGAGCCGATCCCATGCCCGTTCCTCAACTACGCGGCCTTCGGCGGCGCCTTTCACTGCGCGACGCTGGACATCCGCCGGCGCGGGACGCTGGAGTCGTATTTCTGAGGCCCTCGCCGCGGCTCACGCGGCGGGGCGGTAGAACGGACGATCGCCGCGGATGGTGGTGCGGTGCATCCGGCGAATATCCGGCAGGCTGTAGCCGCCGCACGCCTGATGCGTCAGGCAGCGGTTGTCCCAGACCACCAGGTCGCCAGCGCGCCAGGTGTGGCGGTAGTGGAAGCGCGGCTCCAGCATTGCCGCAAACAGCGTGTCGAGCAGTGGCTGGGCCTCCTCGTCCGGCATATCGGCGATACCGATGGTGAAGCGCGGCGAGACGTAGAGCGCCTGCCGGCCGGTTTCCGGATGGGTGCGTACCATCGGCTGCAGTACGTCCTTGGTCGCTCTTTCGCGCTCCTTGTAATAGTCCTTCGCGTCGGCGCGCGCGGCCGAGACGGTGACACGTGGATTGCGGATCTTGCTGATGTGGTGGATGCCGAAGCGGCCCTCGATGCGCCGCTTCAGCGCCGCGGGCAAGACATCATGGACCTGATACATGTTGCAGAACTCGGTATCGCCGCCGGTCCTGGGATTGCGCACTGCGTAGAGGATTGTGCTGCGACAGGGTTCATCGAGATGCGAGGAGTCCGAGTGCCAAAAATCGCCGGCGTCGACGATCCCCACGGCGGTCCCGTCCGGCCGCAGCTCGTTCGACAGAACCAGCACGTCCGGCTCCTCCGGGTGGCAAAAGGTCTTGCGGTCCTGGGCCTCAAGCGGTCCGATCTGGCGCGAGAACACGGCCTGTTGCCGCGCCGTCAGCGTCTGTCCGCGAATGACGGTAATAGGATGGGCGAGCATGGCACGCCGAAGGGCGGCCATGGTGTCGCTGTCGATGGGACGGGAGCAGTCGAGACCGAGGATTTCACCGGCGCCCGTGCTGGAGAGCGTGTTCACGGTCATTGGCATCCGGTCGCGCTCCTTGTGGCCGTTCCGTTCAAATACAGGCTAGCAGCCAGCCCCGACATTCGAAAGACACGCAGACGCAGCACGAGGGATGCTGCATTGCAGCACGACGGGGCTCGGAGACGGACGCCGCGGGCAAATCGCACCTGCCCCATCGGCGTGCATGCCAAACGCGCAGCTTGCATTCACAAGTCGCTGATAGCGCCGGTCGGGGTGGCGTGCCAGGCCTCGCTCGACTACCATCCGCCACCCGGAATCGGCTGGGCTGAGCAAAAACGCCGCAACGTTCGACAATCTTAACGACCTTGACCACATTAATGATAAGTAGCCCGTTAGCGAGATTTTCGTTGTGTGGGAATTCTCAGGCGGGATACTCGCCCCTCCTGACCAGCGCCGTGCCGGGCGGGAGGACGCGAAGCGTCGTGGACGGAAAGGTGGGCCGACACGTGTGGACATCTGCAAAACAGATACCCAAGTTGGCCCGGAGGGACGAACACCGAGTTGCGTAGCACGTAGCCGAACCGGTTCCGGGTGCGTGGTCGAGGAGGAAATGAAAAACACTGACATTGCGGCACCCGACTACTTTCACAAGGTCGTGGATTGCCAATGGGCCTGCCCGGCCCACACGCCTGTCCCCGAATACATCCGATTGATCGCCGCGGGCCGCTACAGCGACGCCTACATAATCAACTGGCGCTCAAACGTATTTCCGGGGATTCTCGGACGCACCTGCGACCGCCCGTGCGAGCCGGCCTGCCGTCGCGTGCGCGTCGAGAAGGATCCTGTTGCCATCTGCCGGCTCAAGCGCGTTGCCGCCGACTACAAGGACGACATCCGCACGCGTCTGCCGCGCCCGGCGGCGCGTAAGAACGGCAAGCGCATTGCGCTGGTCGGCGGCGGTCCGGCGTCGCTCACCGTCGCGCGCGACCTCGCGCCCCTCGGCTACACCTGCGTCGTGTTCGACCAGGACCCGAAAGCGGGCGGTATGATCCGCACGCAGATTCCGCGCTTTCGTCTCCCGGAGACGATTATCGACGAGGAGTGTGACTACATCCTCAACCTCGGTATCGCGTTTCACGGCGGCAAGCGCATCGACAGCCTGAAAGCGCTGCTGGCGGAAGACTGGGACGCGATCTTCGTCGGCTCCGGCGCGCCGCGCGGCCGCGACCTCGACGTTCCCGGCCGCGAGGAGGCTCGCGCCAATATCCACATCGGCATCGACTGGCTGTCCTCGGTCTCGTTCGGCCACATCGACAAAATCGGCAAGCGCGTGATCGTGCTCGGCGGCGGCAATACCGCGATGGACTGCTGCCGCTCCTCGCGCCGGCTCGGCGGCGAAGACGTGAAGGTGATCGTGCGCTCGGGCTTCGAGGAGATGAAGGCGTCCCCCTGGGAAAAGGAGGACGCCATGCACGAGGACATTCCGATCCTGAACTTCATGGTGCCGAAGGAGTTCACCCACGACAACGGCCGCCTCACCGGCGTGGTGTTCGAGAAGGTGAAGGCGGAGTACGACGCCAAAGGGCGCCGCAATCTCGTCCCCACCGGCGAGCCGGACCAGCACTTCCCCTGCGACGACGTGTTGGTTGCCGTCGGCCAGGAGAATGCCTTTCCATGGATCGAGCGCGACATCGGCATCGATTTCGACAAGTGGGACATGCCGATCGTCGATCCCAAGACGATGGGCTCGACGCATCCGAAGGTATTCTTCGGCGGCGACTCCGCGTTCGGCCCGAAGAACATCATCTGGGCGGTCGCGCACGGCCATGACGCCGCATTGTCGATTCACAAATTGTGCTCGGGCGAGGACATAACCGAACGTCCGCTCCCGGACGTGGAGATCGTCAGCCAGAAGATGGGCATCCACGAGTGGAGCTACGACAACGATATCGCGCCCGACAAACGCTATCGGGTGCCGCTGCGCGACAAGGTGGTGGCGCTGCGCGATATCAAGGCGGAGGTCGAGCTCGGCTTCGATGTCGAGCTGGCGCTCAAGGAGACTCAGCGCTGCCTGAACTGCGACGTGCAGACGGTGTTCACCTCCTCGCTGTGCATCGAGTGCGACGCCTGTGTCGACATCTGCCCAATGGACTGCATCTCCTTCACCGCGAACGGCGAGGAGCCGGAGCTGCGCCAGCGGCTGCAGGCGCCGGCCAACAATCTAACCCAGGATCTCTACGTCGCCGATGGGCTCAAGACCGGCCGCGTCATGGTCAAGGACGAGGACGTGTGCCTGCACTGCGGCCTCTGTGCCGAACGCTGCCCCACCGGCGCGTGGGACATGAAGAAGTATCTCATTGACATGACCCACGCGGGTACACCATGCCAGCAAGCCAACCGATCAGCCGCGTAAACGACTTCGTCGTCAAGTTCGCGAACGTCAACGGGTCTGGCTCGGCCAGCGCCAACGAGCTGTTCGCCCGCTCGGTGCTGCGCATGGGCGTGCCGGTCGGCCCGCGCAACATCTTCCCCTCCAACATCCAGGGGCTGCCCACCTGGTATGAGGTGCGTATCTCGGAAGCCGGCCATCTCGGCGCGCGCGGCGGCATCGATATAATGGTGGCGATGAACCCGCAGACCTGGGACCAGGACGTCGCTTCGATCGAACCCGGCGGGTACCTGCTTTACGACTGCACCAAGCCGGTACCGCTGTCGAAGTTCCGCAGCGACATTACGGTGATCGGCGTGCCGCTTACCGCCATCTGCAATCGCGAATACACCGATCCGCGCCAGCGCCAACTGTTCAAGAACATCATCTATATCGGCGCGCTGACGGCGCTGCTCGACATGGACGTTCCCGAGGTCGAGAAGCTGATCGGCGAGCAGTTCAAGGGCAAGGACAAGCTGATCCAGCCCAACGTCCATGCGCTGCACCTCGGCCGCGACTGGGTGCAGCAGAACCTGGAACACCCGATCGGCCTGCGGCTGCGGCGTTCCGATGCGGTCGGCAACCGTATCTTCATCGAGGGCAATTCAGCGGCGGCGCTGGGCGCTGTCTATGGCGGCGCGACGGTGTGCGCGTGGTACCCGATCACGCCCTCTTCATCGCTTGCCGAAGCCTTCACCCGGCATTGCGGGCGCTATCGCGTCGACCCCGAGACCAAGCAGGGCAAGTACGCCATCATCCAGGCCGAAGACGAACTGGCCTCGATCGGCATCGTGATCGGCGCCGCCTGGAACGGGGCACGCGCCTTCACGGCAACGTCAGGGCCCGGCATCTCGCTGATGCAGGAGTTCCTGGGCTTGGCCTATTTCGCAGAAATCCCGGCAGTCGTCGTCGACGTGCAGCGCGCCGGCCCCTCGACCGGGATGCCGACGCGCACGCAGCAATGCGATTTGTTCTCCTGTGCCTATGCGTCGCACGGCGATACCAAGCACGTGCTGATGCTCCCAGAGGATCCGCGTGAGGCGTTCGAATTCACCGCGATGTCGTTCGACCTCGCCGACCGGCTGCAGACGCCGATCTTCGTCATGCTCGACCTCGACATCGGCATGAACCATCGACTGTGCAAGCCGCTGGAATGGGACGACGCGACGGTCTACGACCGCGGCAAGGTGATGACGGCGGCCGATCTCGACGCCGGCAAGGAGTTCGGCCGCTACCTCGACGTCGACGGCGACGGCATCCCCTACCGCACTTATCCCGGCACGCATCCGAGCAAGGGCTCGTTCTTCACGCGCGGTACGTCGCGCGACCGTTACGCCCGCTACACCGAAGAGGGCGGCCCCTACGCCGACAACATGCAGCGGTTGCTGAAGAAGTTTAGTACGGCCAGGGATCTGGTGCCACGGCCAGTGCTTGCCTACGCCGAGAAGAAGACGCGCTACGGAGTCATTTATTACGGCTCGACGTCGCCGGCGATGGATGAGGCCATTCATATGCTGGTGGCCGGCGGATATCCTCTTGATATGCTGCGTGTGCGCGCGTTCCCGTTCCACCATTCGGTCGATGATTTCATCGCCGACCACGATTTCGTCTTCGTGGTCGAGCAAAACCGCGACGCACAATTGCGCTCGCTGATCGTCAACGAATGCGGAGTCGATCCGGCACGGCTGGTACCGATCCTACACTACGATGGCACGCCGATCACTGCGCGCTTTATCGCGGGCTCCATCGGAGAGCAGCTCGATGCGCTGAAGGTGACGCCGCTGCGCAAGGTCGGGGCATAGGGCACCGCTCTCATATGCTTGTGCCCCGGGCGCAATGCAGCACGAAGTGCTGCTTTTGCAGACGCGGGATCGTACCAGCGGCAGCATCTGGAACGGTCCCGGATCAGCGGTGCAGCATTTCATGCCGCACCGCGTCCGGGACACGCTTTCACCTGAACAGATAATTCACACCGAACCGGACGATGTTGGCATCGACGTCGCCGCTGGCAACCGCGCCGCCGAAATAGGTCCGGCTGCCGAAATGCGCGTAGAGGTATTCCGCGCGCGCGGTCCAGGCCGGGGCTATCATCCATTCCATACCGGCACCAACCGTGTAGCCGGTGTGGGTCCGCGCATCCGACATGCTCAGGCCACCCAGCGTCCCCTTGAGCTCGTTCACTGCCCAGGCGAAACCGCCGGTTCCGTAGATCATGAACTGACCGAAGGCGAAGCCGGCACGCGCGCGCGCGGTGCCGAGTGCGTAAGTACGCGTGGTGGCGGATGTGGCAATGCCGAACAGGGTGCCGCCATCGGTGCGGCTGATGTCGGCGCCTGATAGGTCGGCTTCGACGCCGAGGATCAGGTTGCCCGCAACCTGGGCGTTGTAGCCGATCTGGAACCCGCCAAGCAGGCCATCGAAGGTAGTTCCGGACGCCTGTGCGCTGGCGTAGCCGGCGTGCAGGCCGAGATAGAGGCCGCTCCATAGCGGTGCCGGCGGGGCAGCGGCCGGTTGCGTCCTCATGTCGGCGGCATGCAGGCCAAAGATTGATCCGACGAGCAGGAGGACGGCCGCACCAAGGCGCGTCAGACGCATGATCAGCCTCCAGATACCCACCCGGGCAGGGTAAACAGGACGGCTCCGGGTTCAATCGAAGGCTACGAAGTGCGTAAACACACACTTAATTCCCGACCGCCAGCCGTGCCCAGCCGGCTACACAGCGCCCCAAACGAATGACAGCGCCCTCATTTCTCCCGCCAAGTTGGCATGGCTACTGGCCTTTTAGCGTGAGCGCGGCTAGCTTACGGTTCTTGCTGCACGAGCCTCGTGATGACCTTCTCCTTCCTCGAAAGACTGAAGCCGGAATGGCGATACCCGTCCAATCCCGCTGAACAGGCTTGGCCGAACGAAGACGCGCCCGCCCCCCCGCGTGGCGCGGCCAGCGGGATCGGACGCCTGCTCTGGACCGGTACGCGTCCGCTCATTCACCCCGACGCGCGGATGATCATCACCTTCTCCGCAAAATCGGCCTGCACGACCGTCACCGTCTGGTTTCTGCACCACCTGGGCCATGCGAAAGCCGCGCATGACTTCCATCATTGGCCACACAACTACCGCGCCAAGGTTTACTACCGCTCCCAGATCTACCTGAACGCCTTTGATCTCGACCTCTCCCGGTTCAAGCTCGTCAAGATCGTGCGTGATCCGTTCGATCGTGCTGTCAGCAGCTTCCGGCATGCCTTGAGGACCGGAATCGCGGACGCCGACATCGTCCGACTGCTGGGTCGACAGGACCTGCAGAGCGCGGGGCTCTCGTTCTCTGAGTTCCTCGATTTCCTTGAACTAACGGACTTGCAGACCTGCAATCCGCACTATCGCGTCCAAAGGCACCCCATCGAGGACGCATTGCCGGTGCACCACCTGATCAACATTTCGACCGAGAACCTCTATCGGCGGCTCAACGATGTCGAGGCGGATCTTGGACTCCCGCGCACCTATCTCGCGGAGATGCCATGGATCAAGGCAATGAACGACCGGCGTTTCGGCGTGGGCGGCGTCTCCGACGTGACCGACGCCTACGCTGTACGCTTCAACCGTCGAACGGCAAGGCGTGGCCCTTGGCCGTCGTACCGGGCGCTGCTGACGCCGGTTGCCCGCGAACGGCTGGCGCGCCTGTATGCGGTCGACGTGGAGGCTTATGCGAACCAGCCAGGGTCGCCTGGCGCCCCGGACCAGGATCCTGCGCCGGGTCCCGGCCGGATGAGGTCCGGGCACGGGCAAGCATCCAGAGTGATTCTGGCGCCTAAGTGACAGACCTGGCTAGCTTTTCCGAGCATTCTGAGTTAGAATTTTTCTTATGAGCTACCTTGCAAAGCCGAAATTTCACCACCCCGCTCTGCCCAAGAACGCGCTAGGTTTCACCCATCGCGACTACGAAGGGTCGATTTCCACGCTGTGCGCCGGCTGCGGCCACGACTCGATCAGCAGCGCGATCATCGAGGCCTGCTTCGAGCTCTCAATCGAGCCGCACCGCGTCGCCAAGCTTTCTGGCATCGGCTGCTCGTCAAAGACACCGGCCTACTTCCTCGGCAACTCGCACGGCTTCAACTCCGTGCACGGACGCATGCCGTCGGTACTCACCGGCGCCAATCTTGCCAACCGCGAGCTGATCTACCTCGGCGTATCTGGCGACGGCGATTCCGCATCGATCGGCTTTGGCCAGTTCGCGCACGCAATTCGGCGCGGCGTCAACATGGCCTACATCGTCGAGAACAACGGCGTGTATGGCCTGACTAAGGGGCAATTCTCAGCCACGGCCGACCGCGGGTCGAAGTCGAAGCGTGGCGCCGTCAACAACGACTCCTCGATCGATCTGGTCGCCATCGCGCTGCAGCTCGGCGCGAGCTTCGTCGCCCGCTCGTTCTCGGGCGACAAGGAGCAGCTCGTGCCTATCGTCAAGGCGGCGATCGAGCACCGGGGCGCGGCCTTCATCGATTGCATCTCGCCGTGCGTGGCCTTCAACAATCATGCCGGCTCGACCAAGAGCTTCGACTACGTGCGTGAGCACAACGAAGCGGTCAACTATCTCGACTACATGACGCCGCGGGCACCGATCAACGTTGAATACGATCCCGGTAAGGTGCAGATCGTCGAGCAGCACGACGGCTCTACGCTTGCGTTGCGCAAGCTCCCCGCCGACTATGACGTGCACGATCGCGTGGCGGCGATGACCTTCCTGCAGCATCATGCCGCCAAGGGGCAGATCGTCACCGGCCTGCTCTATGTCGAACGCGAGGCGGAGGACCTGCACGTGCATCTCAACACCGTCGAGACGCCGCTCAACGCGCTGTCGGAGAAGCAGCTCTGTCCTGGCTCGGCGATGCTCGACAAGATCAACGCGAGCCTGCGGTAGAAGCAATCTCCGTGTCCCGGCGCACTGCAGCACGAAGTGCCGCTGTGCAGACCCGGGGCACGTGCGTTACCGCCCCATCGCGCAGGAATGGCAGGAATGCATGTAGGTCCCTTGCTGCTCCGCAGGGACGCCGTAGAGACCCGACTGATGCGCGCAGCGCAGCGAACGGTCACCGAACGTCTCGCGGCCGCCGCCCGGCACGATACCCTGCCTGACCGGTGGCAGATTGGGCACTGCCCGGCCGTTGGGCAGGATGGTCGGTGGAGCGGGCGCCGCGACACCGACCGATGACCGCGGCCCAGGTCGCCTGCGCGTCTTGTTCGGCCGCTGTGGAAGATTGCGGGGCGAGCGGTATTTTGGCGCCAGCCACGGCTCCGGCGCCATGATGGAATACGGATCGTTGAAGCGCTCGCGCTCGCCGGTATACGCCGGACCTGTCAACACAGCCGCGCCGACCATCGAAGCGGCGATGGTCAAGGCAACCGAAATACGGCCGGACATCATCATCGCTCTTAGATAGTCTCGGCGCGCGCCCAACGCTACTCCTCCGGAGCGCCCTCGATCGGATCGTAGCGCTTGGCATCGAAGCCGAGGAAATTCCAGCTCTGCTGCATATGCGGCGGCAGCGGGGCGGTGATGTCGATGACGCCGCCACGCGGGTGCGAAATGGCGATGCGCCGCGCCAGCAGGTGCAGCCGCTGCTGGATACCAGGCGGCAGCTCCCAGTTCTCCTTGTTGAAGTATTTCGGATCGCCGAGGATCGGGTGCTTGATGTGATCCATGTGCGCGCGGAGCTGATGCGTGCGGCCGGTCACCGGCTTGAGCGAGACCCAGGCAAGCCGCTGCGCGGCTGTCTCCACCACCGCGTAGTAGGTGACGGCATGGCTCGCACCTTCGTCGCCATGCGCGGCGATGCGCATGAGGCTGTCATCCTCGCGTTCTTCCTTGGCGAGGAAGGTGGAAATGCGGCCCTGCTTCGGCTTCGGCACGCCGGCGACCAGCGCCCAGTAGATCTTGCGCGCCGACCGGGTTCGGAAATTCTTGGCCAGCGCAGTGGCAGCAAAGCGCGTCTTGGCCACCAGGAGGCAGCCGGCGGTGTCCTTGTCGAGCCGGTGCACCAGCCGCGGCTTCTGCCCCTGTTTGTCACGCAGGGATTCGAGCATGCCGTCGATGTGTCGCACGGTGCCGGAGCCGCCTTGCACGGCGAGCCCCATCGGCTTGTTGAGCACCAGCACGTCGGCATCCTCGAAAAGCGTGATCGATTTGAGGAATTCCCGCGTCTTGGCGTCCACCGCATCCGCGGGCCGCGCAGGCTTCGGCGCATCCAGCTTGAGCGGCGGAATGCGCACCGCCTGGCCAGCCTCCAGCCGATCCTTCGGCTCGACCCGCTTGCCGTTCACCCGCACCTCACCCTTGCGGATGATGCGCTGGATATGGCTGAACGACAGCCCCGGAAACCGCGCCTCGAAGAACCGGTCGACGCGCATGCCGGATTCATCGGGAGTAACGGTGACGGTCTGGACGACGCTCATCCACCCCGCTCCTTCCGCAGCTTCGCCCAGTACTCCAGCCGCTTCCTGATTTCCCGCTCGAAGCCGCGCTCGGGCGGATCGTAGAAGGTCTGCCGGCCGAGCGCCTCGGGGAAGTAGTCCTGCCCGGAGAAGGCGTCGGGTGCGTCGTGATCGTAGTCGTAGCCCGAGCCGTAGCCTTCCGACTGCATCAGCCTGGTCGGCGCGTTGAGGATGTGCTTGGGCGGCAGCAGCGAGCCCGCCTCCTTGGCGGTGCGCATCGCGGCGCCGAAGGCCTTGTAGGCGGCGTTCGATTTCGGCGCGGTGGCGACATAGATCACCGCCTGGGCGATTGCCAATTCGCCTTCGGGGCTGCCAAGAAAATCATAGGCGTCCTTCGCTGCGTTGCAGACCGCCAGCGCCTGCGGATCGGCGAGCCCGATGTCCTCGATCGCCATGCGTACGACACGGCGCGCGACGTAGAGCGGATCCTCGCCAGCGTCGAGCATGCGCGCGAGATAGTACAGCGCCGCGTCGGGGTCGGAGCCGCGCACCGACTTGTGCAGCGCCGAGATCAGGTTGTAGTGACCGTCCTGCGACTTGTCGTAGATCGGCGCGCGCCGCTGCACGATCTCCTGCAACGCCACCGCATCGAAGGTCTCTCCGCCACGCACGGCGCGCCAAACCTCCTCGGCAAGCGTCAGCGCCGCGCGGCCGTCGCCATCGGCCATGCGGACGAGCGAGGTGCGCGCGTCGACGTCAAGCGGCAGCGGCTTGTCCTCGATTATCTCGGCGCGCGCCAGAAGCTTCTCGATCGCCTCGCCATCGAGCGACTTGAACACCAGTACGCGCGCACGAGAGAGCAACGGGGCATTCAGCTCGAACGACGGATTCTCCGTGGTGGCGCCGACCAGCACGATGGTGCCGTCTTCCATCACTTGCAGGAAGGAATCCTGCTGCGCCCGGTTGAACCGATGGATCTCGTCGACGAATAGCAGCGTCCCCTGCCCCGTTTCGCGCCGCGCGCGCGCCTCCCCGAACACCTTCTTGAGGTCGGCGACACCAGTGAAGATCGCGGAAATCTGCTCGAAGTGGAGATCGGTCGTCTGCGCCAGCAGCCGCGCCACCGTGGTCTTGCCGGTGCCGGGCGGCCCCCAGAACACCAGCGAGCCGAGCGAACGGGTTTGCAGCATGCGCGTCAACGCGCCGTCCGCGCCGAGCAGGTGGTCCTGCCCGACCACCTCGGCCAGTTGCGTCGGGCGCAGCTTGTCGGCCAGCGGACGCGGCGCATCGTGATCGAGGCCTGCGGCTGCGAACAGCGTCGGCCCGGCACCGCGTTTGGGGCGGGTGGTCATCCGCTGAAGACGGCGGAGATCTTCTGCCCGCCGCGCTGGATGGTCACGCGCCAGAGCCGGCCGCCGCCGCGCGCCAGGCGACCGAGGTCGCCGGTCTTGGCGATGTCCTCGTTGTTGACGGAGAGGATGAGATCGCCAGGACGGAAGCCGTAGCTTTGCGCCGGGGAGCCGTCGGCAACGTCGACGATGACCACGCCTCCACTGGCCGCATCGATCCGCATCTGGTCCGCCAGCGCCGGCGAAACGTTCGCGACCTTGGCGCCCATGAAGGGCGAGCGCGCGCGGATCACGATCTCATCGCGCGGCGTCTCCGGCGCGGTCTGCAACGGGATCGCCAGCGCCACCTCGCGGCCGGCCCGGACGATGCCGAGCCGCGCGGTTCCGCCCAGCGATTTGGTGGCGAAGCGGTACTCGAAAGCGTTCGGGTCATCGATCGCGACCCCGTCGATGGCGACGATGAGGTCGCCGGTGCGCAGGCCGGCGCGCGCCGCGGGGCTGCCCTCAGTGACACTCGCCACGAGCGCGCCCGTGGGTCGGCCCAGACCGATCGACTCGGCGATCTCCGCGGTCACTGCCTGCAGCTTGCCACCGAACCACGGCCGCCTGACCGCAGCACCACCGTCCCTAGCGGATGCGACCACGACCTTCACCATGTTGCCGGGGATGGCGAAGCCAATGCCCATCGACCCCCCGGAGCGGGAGAAGATCGCGGTGTTGATGCCAATCAGCTTGCCCGCCATATCGACCAGCGGGCCGCCGGAATTACCGGGATTGATGGCGGCATCGGTCTGGATGAAGAACTGATAGTCTGAAATGCCGACCTGGGTGCGGGCTACTGCCGAGACGATGCCTTGCGTCACCGTCTGCCCGACGCCGAACGGATTACCCAGCGCCAGCACGATATCGCCGACCTCCAGCGCGTCGGAATCGCCGAGCTCGATCGCGGGAAATCGCTCGCGGCCGTCCTTGATCCGCAGGATCGCCAGGTCTGTGCGGGAATCCTTCAGCACCAATTCGACCTCAAGCTCGCGCTTGTCGGCGAGCGATATCTTCACCTCGTTGGCGCCCTCGATCACATGGTTGTTGGTCACGATCAGCCCGGAAGCATCGACGATCACACCGGACCCCAGTGCCCGCTGTTGCCGCTCCTGCGGCATGCCAAATCCCGGGCCAAAAAAGCGGCGGAAGAACGGGTCGTTGAATAGCGGATTGCCGGTCGCCACCGCCCGGGCAGCGCTGATTGTCACGACCGCCGGCGCTACCCGCTTGACGATCGGCGCGTACGACAGCCGGACGTCCGAAGCAGAGGTGGGGCTACGGCGTTCCTGGGCCAGCGCCGGCGCGGCCACAACGGCCACGGCGATGGTCACGGCGGTGATGAGGCTCAGTGGACGGGGCATGGGGATGTCGAATCGTACCGGTTGATGCCGGCAAGATATAGGCCCACAGACCCGGCAAATGAAGGGCGGCGGCCCGGTCACCGGGCTTGTTGACGTGGTCGACGTCGAGGGCCGTCGCGGGCAGCAACTGCACCGCAACGCACAGCTTGGCCGGGCACTTGCGGTCGTGTGACGGCAAGAACTGCCGATGGCCTGCCCCCGTTCCACACTGTCCCGTTCCACCTGTCCCGTTCCACCTGGACCAGCCAGGCGCATCCGGATACTCTACTTGCGAGGGGTTCGGAACAGGTGGGATGTGGGCAACGAAGCCGGGGAGCGCGCGATGTCTACGGATTCCCGCAAGGTTCTCCTGGTCTATCCACGGTTCCACTCGAACTCATTCTGGAACTACAGGACTTCCTGCGAGGTGGTGGGCGCCCGCTACCAGCGCCGCCGTGGGGCTGGGTCACCGTTGCCGCCATGCTGCCGCCCGACTGGGACATGACGCGCAAGCAACCGCGCCTGCTGCCGCACTTCGCGCGGACCTTCGTGGATTGCGCCAGGCACAATCCGGCGACGCTAAAGTACGTCGCGATGATGATGGGCCTCTATCTCTACCTGCATCTGGGACCGTTCTCGCGAGTCGTCATCGGACAGATTGAACTGCAGATAGCCGCGCTCGATCGCGGCGATTGGACGGCTCCGACCCTGGCGCCACCGGCGGAGCCGATGTCGGCTCGACCGGCGGGTCGCGGCGGCCAACGGCTAACGCTCGGATCGATGTTTGCCGCGGCCGACGGAGCCATCCCTCTGCGCATCGAGAACGAAAGGGCGCGAATGACGAGAATCCATTGGGACGTCGTATTCGCTCTCGGCTGCGCCGGGCTCGCCTGCGGGGCAACGGCGCAGCAAGCAGCGCCACTGTCGGCGGACAGTCCCACGACCGTCTATACCGGACGAGGCGCGGGCCCGGCCCGCGACGAGGCCGCCGTGGCGCGCCTTCTGCAACGCGTCAGGGAACGCGGGCGCATCCGCGTCATCGTCGGCTTGAACATGACGATGCGCGACGACGACCGGCTGCCGCCGGCGGACGAGGCGCGGCAATCACAGACGCTGCGCCAGCTGCAGGATGCCGTCGCCGCGCGCGTGCTAGGCAGCGCCTCCGCCGCCGACGTGAACCGCTACTCCATCATTCCGTTCTTGAGCATGTTCGTCGACGCCGACCAGTTGCGCCGACTGCTGGCCGACCTGGACGTCATCAGCATCCAGGAGGACGTTCCCGTCGCGCCGACTTGAGCGGTCAGGCGGCCGTCTCTTCCTCGACCTTCTTCTCCAGCACCGGGCCGGAGTCCTGGCCTTTGGCGTCGACGTCGCGGTCGACGAATTCGATCACCGCCACCGGCGCGGAATCGCCGTAACGAAAGCCCGCCTTGAGCACCCGGGTGTAGCCGCCGTTGCGCTCCTTGTAGCGGGGACCAAGCACGTCGAACAGCTTCTTGACCATGTCGGCGTCGCGCAACTGCGCCACTGCCTGCCGGCGCGCATGCAGATCGCCGCGCTTGCCGAGCGTGACCAGCTTCTCCACCACCGGCCGCAGATCCTTGGCCTTCGGCAGCGTGGTGATGATCTGCTCATGCTTGATCAGAGCGGCGCACATGTTGGCGAACATGGCGCGGCGATGCTCCGCTGTGCGGTTGAACTTGCGGTGAACCTTGCCGTGACGCATCGCCGTCTCCTCCGGAGACAGGAGTCGGGTGTCAGGAGTCGGGCGTCAGGAAAGTCCTGACTCCTGACGCCCGACTCCTGACGCCCGTCAGTAGTGGTCCTCGAACCGCTTCGCCAGCTCGTCGATGTTCTCCGGCGGCCAGCCGGGCACTTCCATGCCGAGGTGCAATCCCATCTGGGCGAGCACTTCCTTGATCTCGTTGAGTGACTTGCGGCCGAAATTCGGCGTGCGCAGCATCTCCGCCTCGGTCTTCTGCACGAGGTCGCCGATGTAGACGATGTTGTCGTTCTTCAGACAGTTGGCGGATCGCACCGACAGTTCGAGCTCGTCGACCTTCTTCAGGAACGCCGGGTTGAAGGCAAGGTCCGGGATCGTCTCGGCCGTCGTTTCCTTGCGCGGCTCCTCGAAGTTGACGAACACGTTGAGCTGGTCCTGCAGGATACGCGCGGCATAGGCGAGCGCGTCGTCCGGGCTCACGGCACCGTTGGTCTCGATCGAGAGCGTCAACTTGTCGTAGTCGAGGATCTGCCCCTCGCGGGTGTTCTCGACCCGGTAGGACACCTTGCGCACCGGCGAGAACAGGCTGTCGACCGGGATCAACCCGATCGGCGCATCCTCCGGCCGATTGCGCTCGGCGGGGACATAACCCTTGCCGGTGTTGACCGTGAACTCCATGCGGATCTCGGCGCCCTCGTCGAGCGTGCAGAGCACGAGTTCCGGATTAAGCACGACGATGTCACCGACGGTTTGAATATCACCGGCGGTGACGGTTCCCGGGCCCTGCTTCTTCACCATCATGCGCTTGGGACCCTCGCCCTGCATCTTGATGGCGATGTCCTTGATGTTGAGGATGATGTCGGTCACATCCTCACGCACACCCGAGATCGAGGAGAACTCGTGCAGCACGCCGTCGATGTGCACCGACTGCACCGCGGCACCCTGCAGCGACGACAGCAGGATGCGGCGCAGCGCGTTGCCAAGAGTCACGCCGAAGCCTCGTTCCAGCGGCTCGGCGACCACGGTCGCCGTACGCTTGGGATCGAAGCCCGGCGAGACCTGCAACTTGTTGGGCCTGATCAGTTCCTGCCAATTACGTTGAATCACGTCGACACCCATCGTGTTGACCGGCGCGGCTTGACCGCGCTCCCTGGCTGCGGCGGACGCATACGCTCCGCCGGATATGAATCTTAGACGCGACGACGCTTGCGCGGCCGGCAGCCGTTATGCGGAATCGGCGTCACGTCGCGAATCGACGTTACCGTGAAGCCGGCGGATTGCAGCGCCCGCAGCGCCGACTCGCGGCCGGACCCCGGCCCCGCAACCTCCACTTCGAGAGTGCGCATGCCATGGTCCATGGCCTTCTTGGCCGCATCCTCCGCGGCCATTTGCGCCGCATAGGGCGTCGACTTGCGCGAGCCCTTGAAGCCCATGGTCCCGGCCGACGACCATGCGATCGAATTGCCCTGCGCGTCGGTAATGGTGATCATGGTGTTGTTGAACGACGCATTCACATGCGCCACGCCGGAGGCGATGTTCTTGCGTTCGCGCCGGCGGACACGGGTGGCTTCCTTGCCCATTCAAATCCCTTTCGCGGCCCGGAGCCCGGCGCCGTTATGAATCAATTCCGATGCCTACTTCTTCTTTCCGGCGATCGGCTTGGCCGGCCCCTTGCGGGTGCGTGCATTGGTGTGCGTGCGCTGCCCGCGCACCGGGAGCCCGCGGCGATGACGCAAGCCGCGATAACAGCCGAGGTCCATGAGCCGCTTGATGCTGATCGCCGTTTCGCGGCGCAGGTCGCCTTCGACCATGTAGTCGCGATCGATGACTTCGCGAATCTGCAGCACTTCCTGGTCGGTGAGCTGCGACACCCGGCGCTCGTTCGGGATGCTGACCTTGGCCATGATCTCTTCAGCCTTCTTCGGGCCGATGCCATGGATATATTGCAGCGAGATCTGGACGCGCTTGTTGGTCGGAATATTGACGCCGGCGATTCGGGCCACGGTTTAACTCCTGTTGACGGCACGCGGGGCGCGAATGCCGCCGATCTTCATCCAACCGGGAGGGGCTGTCGCATGCAGAAAACGACGCCACCCCCACGGTCTTTGGGGTTCGGCATCGTCCTGGATGGTCTCCGTCTGGATGCCGGGTATTAAAGGATTCAATGCCCCTTCGTCAACCTTTGCAGGGCACTTATGAGGAGCTTTCCGCCCGGGCGGCCCCGCTGCCGGATGCCTGCGGCAAGGAGCTGAGCACGGAATCGATCGCGGCAGCCACGTGCGGGATCGGGAGCATCCCGTCCACGGTGTTCAGCGCCCCCTTTTGGGCATAGTAGGCGACCAACGGCTTGGTCTGAGCCCGGTAGGCCGCCAAGCGCTTCTGCAGCGCCTCCGGATTGTCGTCCGAACGCAGCGATTCGCCCCGGCCGCGCATCTCGGCCACCCGTTTCTCCACACGGGAGGTCAGGATGTCCTCGTCGACCTTGAGCTCGAAGACAGCGTCGAGCTTCAGGCCCTTGTCCGCAAGCATCCGGTCGAGCGCTTCAGCCTGCGGAACGGTCCGCGGGAAACCGTCGAGAATGAAGCCCTTCTTGGCATCCGGCTGGTCGATCCGGCCAGAGACGATGGCGACCACCAGGTCGTCCGGGACGAGTTCACCCCGGTCCATGAGGTCCTTCGCCGTACGGCCGACGGATGTCCCAGCCGCGACCGCTGCGCGCAGCATGTCCCCAGTCGAGAGCTGGACGAGGCCGTGCCGTTCCACCAGCCGCTGTGCCTGGGTACCTTTGCCCGCCCCGGGAGGGCCGAGCAGGATCAATCTCATCGCCGCCGCCCCCGCAGCTTCGAACGCTTGATCAGACCCTCGTACTGGTGCGCCAGTAGGTAACCCTGCACCTGCGCCACCGTGTCCATGGTGACGCTGACCACGATCAGCAGCGAAGTGCCGCCGAAATAGAAGGGCACCGCAGCATAGGAGATCAGCAACTCGGGCAGCAGGCAGACCATCGCCAGGTAGGCGGCGCCGACCACCGTGATGCGCGAGAGCACATAGTCAATGTATTCCGCCGTGCGCTCACCCGGCCGGATGCCCGGAATGAACCCGCCGTGCTTCTTCAGATTGTCGGCGGTCTCGGTCGGGTTGAACACGATCGCCGTATAGAAGAATGCGAAGAACACGATCAGCCCGATGTAGAGGATCAGGAACAGCGGCCGCCCGTGCCCGAGCTGGGTGGTGATGATGGTCAGCCACTCCCCCCCTTGGCCGGCATTGAAGTTGGCAACCGTGGTCGGCAGCAGCAGCAGCGAGGAGGCGAAGATCGGCGGGATCACGCCCGAGGTGTTGAGCTTGAGGGGAAGATGCGACGACTGCCCCTCGAACATGCGGTTGCCCACCTGGCGCTTCGGATACTGGATCAGAAGCCGTCGCTGCGCGCGCTCCATGTAGACGATGAAGGCGATGACGACGACGGCCATGACCAGTACGGCGAGGATCAAGAAGGTCGACAGCGCGCCTTGCCGACCGAGCTCCAGGGTGCCGGCGATCGCCGACGGCAGCTCGGCGACAATGCCAGCCATGATGATCAGCGAAATGCCGTTGCCGACGCCGCGGGCGGTGATCTGCTCGCCGAGCCACATCAGGAACATCGTCCCGCCGGTAAGCGAGATGACGGTGGAGATGCGGAAGAACCAGCCGGGATCGGAGACCACATTGCCCGCGCCCTCCAGCCCAATGGCGATGCCGTAGGCCTGGAACACCGACAGGATGACGGTGAGGTAGCGGGTGTACTGGTTGATGACCTTGCGGCCCTGCTCGCCTTCCTTCTTGAGCTGCTCGAGCGTCGGCGACACCGTCGTCATCAGCTGGATGATGATCGACGCCGAGATGTAGGGCATGATGTTCAAGGCGAAGATCGCCATGCGGTTGATGCCGCCGCCGGCGAACATGTTGAACATGCCGAGAATGCCGCCCGCCTGAGTGCGGAAGATCTGCTCCCATGCCGTCGGATCGATGCCAGGCAGCGGGATGTAGGTCCCGATCCGATAGATGATCAGCGCGCCAAGCGTGAACCAGATGCGCTTCTTCAACTCCTCCGCCTTTGCCAATGCGGAGAAGTTGAGATTGGCCGCCAATTGTTCTGCTGCCGAGACCATCAGAAGGCTCCGAATTCCCCAGCCCTACCGCTGTCGTCTCCGCGAAAGTGGACACACCCGCAGGCGTCGTCCCCGCGAAGGCGGGGACCCATAGCTACCGGCCTCAAAGTGTTACGTATGCAGTGCCACATCGCGAGCATGGGATTATGTGTCCCCGCCTTCGCGGGGACGACCACATAGATAGGTATCAGGTCGCCGCTTCGCTTGCCGCCTGCGGGGCCAGAATTTTCACCGTTCCGCCTGCCTTCTCAACCGCAGCGACCGCCGACTTCGACGCGCCGTAGACCTCGAAGACGACCTTGCCCGTGAGCTCGCCCCTGCCGAGAAGCCGCACGCCATCCCTGGTCCGGCGCAGCACGCCGGCCTTCACTAGCGCGGCCGCGTCGACCGTCGCGGCAGCATCGAGCTTGCCGGCATCGATCGCCATCTGCACCCGATCGAGATTGACCTCATTGAGTTTCCTGGCGAACGGGGAATTCCGGAAGCCGCGCTTGGGCAGCCGCCGATGCAGCGGCATCTGCCCGCCCTCGAACCCCTTGATGCTGACGCCGGTGCGCGCAGTCTGGCCCTTGCCGCCGCGGCCGCCGGTCTTGCCTTTGCCCGAGCCGATGCCGCGGCCGACCCGCATGCGGTCCTTGCGGGCGCCGGCATTGTCGGCGATCTCGTTGAGTTTCATTGGCTCTCTCCAACCTCTCGACTGTCATCCCAGGCAAGCCGCGAAAGCGGCACGACCCGGGACCATGTGCCAGCACGGGGAGTCGTGGGTCCCTCCGCGGCCTGTGGCCGCTACGGCCGGGATGACACCAACTACCGTCCGTCCACCACTCGCACCAGATGCGCCACCTTGGCGATCATGCCGCGCGTCTGCGGCGTGTCGGGAAGCTCCGACACCCGCCCGATACGATTGAGGCCGAGCCCGATCAACGTCTCGCGCTGCTGATGCACGCGGCGGATCGGGCTGCCGGTCTGCTTGACCTTGATGGTCTTGTCCGTCTTCGTCATGTCCGGCTCCGGGTCGCGGCCTCGTGTGGTGGTTCAGAAATTCTCTTCACTCTTTGCCGCAAGTCCGTCAAGAGAACTTCTGACTCAAACCACACTAGATTCAATAACTTGCTTAGTGTCCTTTCGAATCCGAAGTTCGCTAAAGAAGGCGCAGCGAGATCGGGCGAACTTCGGATTCGGGTACTAGCTACTCGGCCGTGGGCTCGGCATCGGCGCCCTCGCGGCGGCGCGCCTGCAGGGTCGAGACCTTGATGTTGCGGCGTGCCGCGACGGAGCGCGGCGAATCCTGATGTTTGAGCGCGTCGAACGTCGCACGCACCATGTTGTAGGGATTGGACGAGCCGAGCGACTTCGCCACCACGTCCTGCATACCGAGCGTCTCGAACACCGCGCGCATCGGTCCGCCGGCGATGATGCCAGTGCCGGGCGGAGCGGCGCGCAGGAACACCTTGCCGGCCCCGTGGCGGCCGAACACGTCGTGGTGCAGCGTGCGCCCTTCGCGCAGCGGTACGCGGGTCAGCCCGCGCTTTGCGGCGTCGGTCGCCTTGCGGATCGCTTCCGGCACTTCCCGCGCCTTGCCATGGCCGAAGCCGACGCGGCCCTTCTGGTCGCCGACCACGACGAGCGCCGCGAAGCCGAACCGCCGGCCCCCCTTCACCACCTTGGCGACGCGGTTGATGTGCACGAGCTTGTCGATGAACTCGCTGTCGCGCTCTTCCGACCTGCGTTCCCGCTCGCGTGGTTCACGTGCCATGGTCTGTCATCCGTTCAGAAGTTGAGCCCGCCCTCGCGGGCGGCCTCGGCCAGCGCCTTGACGCGGCCGTGATAGATGTAGCCGCCGCGATCGAAGACCACGTCGGTGATGCCCCTTTCCTTGGCGCGCTCGGCGATCAGCTTGCCGATTGCCTTGGCGGCGTCGATGTTGGCGCCGGTCTTCAGGCTTTCGCGCAGGGGCTTTTCCAGCGACGAGGCCGCCGTGAGCGTCGCACCTTTGGTGTCGTCGATGATCTGCACGTAGATGTGCTTCGACGACCGGTGCACGGAAAGACGCACGCGCCCATGTGCGGCTCTCTTGATGCGGCCGCGGACGCGCCCCTTGCGCCGTTCCGCTTGAACTTTTGTGTCTGCCATCGGGCGCTCCGTTACTTCTTCTTCCCTTCCTTGCGGAAGACGTACTCGCCGGCGTGCTTGACGCCCTTGCCCTTGTAGGGCTCCGGCGGACGGAAGCCGCGGATTTCCGCCGCTACCTGCCCCACGCGCTGCCGGTCGATGCCGGTGATGACGATCTCCACCGGCCGCGGGGTGACGACCGTGATTCCATCGGGAATCGGGTACACGACGTCGTGGCTGTAGCCGAGCTGGAGCTGCAGGTTCTTGCCCTGCACCGCCGCGCGATAGCCAACGCCGGTGATTTCCAGCCGCTTCTCAAAGCCCTGGGAAACGCCGGTGACCAGATTGGCGACCAGCGCGCGATAGGTACCCCACATCGCCCGTGCCCGCTTGCTCTCCGAGCGCGGATCGACCTTGATCGCACCCTCCTCCATCGACGCGGACACGTCGTCGTGCAAGACGAGCTGAAGCGCGCCCTTCGGGCCCTTCACCTTGACGGTCTGCCCCTCGATGCTGGCGGTGACGCCCGAAGGCACCGACACCGCTCTCTTGCCGACGCGTGACATGCCGTGATCCCTCGTCAGAACACCGTGAACAGGACTTCGCCGCCGACATTGGCTTCGCGCGCCGCATGGTCGGCCATCACGCCCTTCGGCGTGGAGACGACGGCAACGCCGAGGCCGTTGTTGATGCGCGGCAGCGTCTTCACCGAGGCATAGACCCGGCGGCCCGGCTTGGAGACCCGGGAAATCTCGCGGATCACCGGCTCGCCGTCGAAATACTTCAACTCGATCTCGAGCTCGGAGCGCCCGCCGGCATGTTCCACCGTAGTGTAGCCGCGGATATAGCCCTCGCTCTTGAGCACTTCGAGCACCCGCTCGCGCAGCTTCGAGCCCGGGGACGCCACCTTCGACTTGTTCCGCATCTGCGCATTGCGGATGCGGGTGATCATGTCGCCGATCGGATCATTCATCGCCATCGTCCGATCCTCCTCACCAGCTCGACTTGACCAGGCCCGGGATCAGGCCCTTGGCGCCGAGCTCACGCAGCGCAATGCGGCTCATTTTCAGCTTGCGGTAGAACGCGCGCGGACGGCCGGTCACCTCGCATCGGTTGCGAATGCGCGACGGCGCGGAATTGCGCGGCAGTTCGGCAAGCTTCAGCACCGCCGCGAAACGGTCTTCCATCGGCTTGCTCTTGTCCCGCGCGAGCGCCTTCAGCCGCGAGCGCCGGCCGGAATACTTCTTCGCCAGCCTGCGCCGGCGGTTGTTCTTCTCGATTGAACTTGTCTTCGCCATTCGAATCTCCTGGTTTCCGCGTTTGAGGCCGGGTTTTTCCGCCTCACTGCCGGAACGGGAAGTTGAAAGCCGTCAACAGCGCACGCGCCTCGTCGTCGGTGCGCGCCGTCGTGCAGACCGTGATGTCCATGCCCCAGATATCGGCTGCCTTGTCGTAGTCGATCTCCGGGAACACGATGTGCTCCTTGATGCCGAGCGAATAGTTGCCGCGGCCGTCGAAGCTTTTCGGATTGAGCCCGCGGAAGTCGCGCACGCGCGGCAGCGCGATGTTGATCAGCCGATCGAGGAACTCGTACATACGCGACTTGCGTAACGTCACCTTGCAGCCGATCGGCTGGTTCTCGCGCAGCTTGTATGTCGCGATCGACTTGCGCGACTTGGTGATCACCGCCTTCTGCCCGACGATCAGCGCCAGGTCGGCCGCGGCGTTTTCGACCTTCTTGCGGTCGGCGACGCCTTCACCGATGCCCATGTTGACCACGACCTTGGTCACCACCGGCACCTGCATGCGGTTCTGGTACTCGAACTGCTCGGCGAGCTTGGCACGGATCACCTCGTCGAACTGCTTGCGCAGCCGCGGGGTGACACGCTCCTCCGGCGCGCGCGCCTTCTTCTCGGCGGCGTCCGCCTTCTTGGCGCCCTGCTCAGGCTTGCGGCTCTTGCCCTTCTCGGCCTTGGGCTGGCCACCGGCACCTTCCGGTTTCGGCGTCTTCGCCTTCTTGGCCTGTTGTTGCTCGGTCTCAGCCATCGATCTCGACTCCCGAACGCTTGGCGACGCGCAGCTTCCTGCCATCCGCCATGACCTTGAATCCGACCCGCGTCGCCTTGCCGTCCTTCGGATCGGCGCATGCCAGGTTGGACAAGTGGATCGGCGACTCCTTGGATATGATGCCGCCGTCCTGCTGCGCCGTCTGCTTCTGATGACGCTTGACCATGTTGACGCCGCGAACCAGCGCACGCATCTCCTGCGGCCGCACTTCGATCACCTCGCCGGTCCGGCCTTTGTCCCGCCCCGACAGCACGACGACCTTGTCGCCCTTGCGGATTTTCGCCGCCATTACAGCACCTCCGGGGCGAGCGAGATGATCTTCATGTGGTTCTTGGCCCGCAATTCGCGCGGCACCGGGCCGAAAATACGCGTGCCGATCGGCTCCATCTGCGGGTTGATCAGCACCGCCGCGTTGCGGTCGAAGCGGATGATCGAACCGTCCGGACGGCGGATCTCCTTCGCCGTGCGCACCACCACCGCCTTCATCACCTCGCCCTTCTTGACGCGGCCGCGCGGGATCGCTTCCTTGACCGACACCACGATGACGTCGCCGACATGCGCGTATTTCCGCTTCGAGCCGCCCAGCACCTTGATGCACATGACGCGCCGCGCGCCGGAATTATCCGCCACGTCGAGGTTGGTCTGCATCTGAATCATGATGCACCTCGTCCTCTGTTCTCCGGCGCAAGCGCCTAGGTTGCTTTCTGCTTCTTCTCGCCTTGGATCACCGCCCAGCGCTTGAGCTTGGAGATCGGGCTGTGTTCTTCAATCCACACGATGTCACCGACCGAGTATTCGTTGGTCTCATCGTGCGCGTGGTACTTCTTCGACCGGCGCACCGTCTTCTTCATCACCGGATGGGTGAAGCGCCGCTCGACACGGACCACGATCGTCTTGTCCTGCTTGTCGGCCACCACGATGCCTTGCAACTGTCGCTTCGGCATTTCAAATCCTCACTTCGCCTTTGCCTGCGCCTGCTTCAGCCGCGCGACCGTCTTCATGCGTGCGATGTCCTTGCGCACCTGCCGCACCCGCGCCGTGTTCTCGAGCTGGCCGGTGGCGCGCTGGAAGCGCAGGTTGAACTGTTCCTTCTTCAGCTTGAGCACCTCGTCCTCGAGCTGATCGGCGGTCAAGGCCCGCACATCGGCGATCTTCATCGCGCCAACTCCCCTACTCGGCGATCCGCGCAATGAAGCGCGTCTTGATCGGCAGCTTCGCGGCCGCGAGCGCCAGCGCCTCTTTGGCGACTTGCACCGACACCCCGTCGACCTCGAACAGAACGCGGCCCGGCTTGATCCGGCATACCCAAAACTCGGGGGCACCCTTGCCGGAGCCCATGCGCACTTCCAGAGGCTTCTTCGACACCGGCACATCCGGGAAGATGCGGATCCATACCCGCCCGGCCCGCTTCATGTGCCGCGTCATGGCGCGGCGTGCGGCCTCGATCTGCCGTGCCGTCACCCGGTCCGGTTCCATCGCCTTGAGGCCGTATTCGCCGAATGACAGCGCGTTGCCGCTGGTCGCCACGCCGTGAATCCGGCCCTTGTGCGCCTTGCGGAATTTGGTGCGCGTCGGTTGCAGCATGATCGTACGCCTCGTCTTCCTTCAATTCCCCCTCCCTTCCCTCCCTCGCCCTCTCCCTTCCCTCCCCCGCAAGCGGGGGAGGGAAGGGAGCGGGCAGCGGGGGAGGTTCAGCGCGGGGACCTCCGTTAAGCCGCGTCGCGCCGCGGACGGCCGCTGTCGCCCTCGGCCATCTTCTTGTCCTGGGCCATCGGATCGTGTTCGAGGATCTCGCCCTTGAAGATCCACACCTTCACGCCGCAGGTGCCGTAGGTGGTGAACGCCGTGGCGACGCCGTAGTCGACGTCAGCGCGTAGCGTATGCAGCGGCACCCGGCCCTCGCGGTACCATTCCATGCGGGCGATTTCCGCGCCGCCCAGACGTCCTGAGCAGTTGATACGAATGCCCTCCGCGCCGAGTCGCATCGCCGACTGCACCGCACGCTTCATGGCGCGGCGGAAAGCGACGCGCCGCTCGAGCTGCTGCGCGATCGACTCCGCGACCAGCTGGGCGTCGAGCTCCGGCTTGCGGATCTCCACGATATTAATGACCACGTCGGAATCGGTGAGGTCGGCGACCTTGCGGCGCAGCTTCTCGATGTCGGCGCCCTTCTTGCCGATAACCACGCCGGGACGGGCGGAGTGAATCGTCACCCGGCACTTCTTATGAGGGCGCTCGATCACGATCCTCGACACCGCGGCCTGCTTGAGGGCCGTCATCAGTTCCTCGCGGATCTTCATGTCCTCGTGCATCAGCCGCCCGTACTCGTTCTTGCCGGCGAACCAACGCGAGTCCCAGGTACGGTTGATGCCGAGGCGAAGCCCGACTGGATTGACCTTCTGACCCATGGGTCCTTCCTTCCTTAAGCCTGCGCCTCGACCTCACGCACGATGATCGTGAGGTTCGAGAACGGCTTCATGATTTTGGCGGCACGGCCGCGTCCGCGCGGCGTGAACCGCTTGATGACCAGCGCCTTGCCGACATGCGCCTCGGCAACGACCAACTCGTCGATGTCGAGGTCGTGATTGTTTTCCGCATTGGCAATCGCCGATTGCAGACATTTGCGCACATCCTTGGCGATGCGCTTGCGCGAGAATTCGAGATCGGCCAGTGCCGCTGCCACCTTCTTGCCACGGATCAGGCCCGCGACCAGATTGAGTTTCTGCGGCGACACCCGCAGCATGCGGGCGACCGCCTTGGCTTCGCTCTCCGAGAGCGCTCGACCGCGAGAAGGCTTGCCCATGATCGTTCCCCTGCGCCTAGCCCGCTGACGACCGCTTCGCCTTCCGGTCGGCCGAGTGGCCGTAGAAGGTGCGGGTCGGTGAGAACTCGCCGAACTTGTGGCCGACCATCTCCTCGGTGACCAGCACCGGGATGTGCTTCTGGCCGTTGTAGACGCCGAACGTCAGCCCGACGAATTGGGGCAAGATCGTCGAACGCCGGCTCCAGATCTTGATCACCTCGTGACGGCCCGACGCGCGCGAAGCCTCTGCCTTCTTCAGCAGATAGCCGTCGACGAACGGACCCTTCCAAACCGAACGGGACATGTCTTAAGCCCTCGCCTATTTCTTCTTCTTCCGCACGTGGCGGCTCGCCAGGATAAACTTGGTCGTCGACTTGTTCTTACGTGTCTTCTTGCCCTTGGTCGGGAAACCCCACGGCGTCACCGGATGCCGACCGCCGGAGGTGCGCCCCTCGCCGCCGCCATGCGGATGGTCGATCGGGTTCATGGCGACGCCGCGGTTGTGCGGACGCCGTCCCATCCAACGCTTGCGCCCCGCCTTACCGATCGATGTGTTCATCGAATCCGGGTTGGACACGGCACCGACGGTGGCCATGCAGCGGCCATGCACCAGCCGCTGCTCGGCGGAATTGAGCCGTACGATGACATAATCCTGATCGCGCCCTACGATCTGCGCATAGGTGCCGGCCGAGCGCGCGATCTGTCCACCCTTGCCGATCTTGAGCTCGATGTTGTGCACGATCGTACCGATCGGAATGTTGCCGATTGGCATGGCATTGCCGGGCTTGACGTCTACGTGCTCGCCGGCGACCACCGTGTCGCCGGGGCCGAGCCGCTGCGGTGCGAGCAAATAGGCGAGCTCGCCGTCCGCATATTTGACCAGCGCGATGAACGCGGTGCGGTTCGGATCGTATTCGATGCGCTCGACGGTCGCCGGCACGTCGAACTTGCGCCGCTTGAAGTCGACCATGCGGTAGGCCTGCTTGTGACCGCCGCCACGGAAGCGGACGGTGATGCGGCCGTTGTTGTTGCGCCCGCCCGAAGCGCTCTTGCCCTCGGTGAGCGCCTTGACCGGCTTGCCGCGATGCAGGCCGGTGCGGTCGACGATGACCAGCTGGCGCTGGCCGGGCGTCGTCGGATTATAGCTCTTGAGTGCCATCTCGTCCGCTCCTTACAGCCCGGTCGTCACGTCGATGCGGTGACCCTCTTCCAAGGTCACGATGGCCTTCTTGATGTCGGAAAGCGTACCGCGGCGACCGCGGAAGAACTTGGTCTTGCCCTTGCGGACGAGGGTGTTGACGGCCTTCACCTTGACGTCGAATAGCTTCTCGACGGCTTCCTTGATCTCCGGCTTGGTCGCCGTGCGTGCGACCTTGAATACGACCTGATTGTGCTCGGACGCGGTCGTCGCCTTCTCGGTGATGACCGGGGCGATGATCACGTCGTAATGGCGCGGATCGCTGGTGCTCATTTGAGGCGCGCCTCCAGCGCATCGAGGGCGGCCTTGGTAAGCACCAGCTTGTGCCGGCGCAGGATGTCGTAGACGTTGATGCCCTGGATCGGCAGCACGTCGATATTCGGGATGTTGCGCGCGGCCATGCGGAAATTTGTGTCGACTTCGGCGCCGTCGACGATCAATGCGTTCGCGAAGCCGAGCTTGGCAAACTGGCCGCGCAACGCCTTGGTCTTGGCCTCGGTCACCGCCGCCTTGTCGACGACGACGAGGGCACCATCCTTGGCCTTGGAGGAGAGCGCATGCTTGAGAGCCAGGGCCCGGACCTTCTTCGGCAGGTCGATGGCATGGCTGCGCACCACGGGGCCGAAGGCCCTGCCGCCGCCGCGGAACTGGGGCGCGCTCGCGGCGCCATGACGCGCGACACCGCCGCCCTTCTGGCGCCCGACCTTGTGGCCGGTGCGGTTGATCTCGCTGCGGCCCTTGGTCTTGTGCGTTCCGGCCTGCCGGCGTGAGAGCTGCCAGTTGACGCAGCGCTGGAGCAGGTCGGGGCGCGGATCAAGTCCGAAAATCTCGTCCGACAGCGTGACCGAACCGGCGGAATTACCTTCGAGAGTCGTGATCGTCAGTTCCATGTCACGCTCCCTGCTGCACCGTCTGGGCCTGCGCCGCGGCGGCCTCGCCCTCAGCGGCGGCTTCCACCGCACCGCCGTTCGCCCCCTCGGGCGGGCGGAACTTGCCGGGCTTCGGCGCAGCATCGGGCAACTTCTTCTTCACCGCGTCCCGTACGGTGATCCAGCCGCCCTTGGCGCCCGGCACCGCGCCCTCCACCAGGATCAGGCCGCGTTCGACGTCGGTCTGCACTACCTTGAGGTTCAGCGTGGTGACCCGATCGACGCCCAGATGGCCGGGCATCTTCTTGTTCTTGAACGTCTTTCCGGGGTCCTGCCGGCCGCCTGTCGAGCCGATCGAGCGATGCGAGACCGACACGCCGTGCGAGGCGCGCAAGCCGCCGAAGTTCCACCGCTTCATGCCGCCGGCGTAGCCTTTGCCGATCGAAGTGCCGGTGACGTCGACGAACTGCCCGACCACGAAGTGGTCGGCGGTGATCTCGGCACCGACCGGGATCAGGCCGTCGTCGCTGACGCGGAACTCGGCAAGGCGCCGCTTCGGCTCCACCTTCGCCACCGCGAAGTGGCCGCGATCGGCCTTGGTCAGATTCTTCGGCTTGCGGGTGCCGGAGCCGAGCTGCAGCGCCACGTAGCCGTTCTTGTCCTTGGTGCGGTGGGACACGACCTGGCAATTGGCAAGCCGCAGCACCGTGACCGGCACATGCTCGCCGGCCTCGGTGAAGACCCGTGTCATCCCGACCTTCTGTGCGATCACTCCGGAACGCATCGGTCTCGTCCTCGTTCTCTGCCTGTCAGGCGCTACAGCTTGATCTCAACGTCGACGCCGGCGGCGAGGTCGAGCTTCATCAGGGCATCGACCGTCTGCGGCGTCGGATCGACGATGTCGAGCAGGCGCTTATGGGTCCGCATCTCGAACTGCTCACGGCTCTTCTTGTCGATGTGCGGCGAGCGGTTGACCGTGAACTTTTCGATCCGGGTCGGCAGCGGGATGGGTCCGCGCACCTGGGCGCCGGTGCGCTTCGCCGTATTGACGATCTCACGCGTCGATGCATCAAGGATGCGGTGATCGAACGCCTTGAGCCGGATCCGTATGTTCTGGCCGTTCATTTCGTTTCTCTCATCCCCGTTCATTCCCGCGAAAGCGGGAATCCAGGGCCAATTAAGCGCCTATTTCCTGGGTCCCCGCTTCCGCGGGGACGAACGGGACCCTTCGTTACTCAATAATGCTCGCCACCACGCCAGCGCCGACGGTGCGGCCACCCTCGCGAATGGCGAAGCGAAGCTTCTCCTCCATGGCGATCGGCACGATCAGATGAACTTCCATCGAAATGTTGTCGCCCGGCATCACCATTTCCGTGCCTTCCGGCAGGTGCACGACGCCGGTTACGTCGGTCGTGCGGAAATAGAACTGCGGACGGTAGTTGGTGAAGAACGGCGTGTGCCGACCACCCTCTTCCTTGGTGAGGATGTAGGCTTCCGCCTTGAACTTGGTGTGCGGCTTGACCGAGCCGGGCTTGCACAGCACCTGGCCGCGCTCGACATCCTCGCGCTTGGTGCCGCGCAGGAGGCAGCCGACGTTGTCGCCGGCCTCGCCCTGATCGAGCAGCTTGCGGAACATCTCGACGCCGGTGACCGTCGTCTTGGTCGTGTCCTTGAGCCCGACGATCTCCACTTCCTCGCCGACCTTGATGACGCCGCGCTCAATGCGGCCGGTCACCACGGTGCCGCGGCCCGAGATCGAGAACACGTCTTCCACCGGCATCAGGAACGGCTGATCCTTTGGGCGGTCGGGCTGCGGGATGTACTCGTCAACCGCCTTCATCAGTTCGAGGACCGAGTTCTTGCCCTGCTCCGGGCTCTTGTCCTCGAGCGCCATCAGCGCCGAGCCCTTGATCACCGGAATCTTGTCGCCCGGGAAATTGTACTTGGAGAGCAGCTCACGGACCTCGAGCTCGACCAGTTCGAGCAGCTCGGGGTCATCGACCATGTCGACCTTGTTCAGATAGACGACCAGCGCCGGAACGCCGACCTGGCGCGCGAGCAGGATGTGCTCGCGGGTCTGCGGCATCGGCCCGTCGGCGGCGGAGACGACCAGAATCGCGCCGTCCATCTGCGCCGCGCCCGTGATCATGTTCTTCACGTAGTCGGCATGCCCGGGGCAGTCGACGTGCGCGTAGTGGCGCGCATCGGTCTGATATTCGACGTGCGCGGTCGAAATGGTGATGCCGCGCGCCTTCTCTTCCGGCGCCTTGTCGATCTGGTCATAGGCCGTGTAGGTCGCCCCACCGGTCTCCGCCAGAACCTTGGTGATCGCCGCCGTCAGCGATGTCTTGCCATGGTCGACGTGACCAATCGTCCCAATGTTGCAATGCGGCTTGGTGCGGGCGAATTTCTCTTTGGCCATGGGGCTCTCCCGGTCTCTCCGGTGGTGTTAGCCCTCACTATTACGAGGGCTGGTGCGGTTATCGGTCGAATATCGGCATTGCGCTTTGGTCAGTCAGGTGATCGTCGCCAAATCTCAGGCATACTTTGCCTGAACCTCGGCGGCGACCGCCTGGGGCACCTGCTCGTAGTGGTCGAACTGCATCGTGAAGGTGGCGCGCCCCTGCGACATGGAGCGCAACGTATTGACGTAGCCGAACATGTTGGCGAGCGGCACCATCGCATTGATGACGTTGGCGTTGCCGCGCATGTCCTGGCCCTGAATCTGGCCGCGCCGCGAATTCAGGTCGCCGATGATCGAGCCGGTATAGTCCTCCGGCGTCACCACCTCGACCTTCATGATTGGCTCGAGCAGCACCGCGCCGCCCTTCTGCAACGCCTCGCGCAAAGCGGCGCGTGAGGCGATCTCGAAAGCGAGCGCCGAGGAGTCGACCTCATGATAGGCGCCGTCGACAAGCGTCACCTTCAGATCGACGACCGGGAACCCGGCCAGCACGCCGGAGCCAAGCACCGACTGCAGACCCTTCTCGACGCCGGGGACGTATTCCTTCGGCACCGTGCCGCCGACGACCTTGTTCTCGAAGATGAACCCTGCGGCCGGCTCGGTCGGCTCGGCGACGAACTTGACGCGGGCAAACTGTCCGGAACCGCCGGTCTGCTTCTTGTGCGTGTAGTCGACGGTCACCGGCTTGGTGAGCTTCTCGCGATAGGCAACCTGCGGCGCGCCGATATTGGCGTCGACCTTGTAGCTGCGCTTGAGGATGTCGACCTTGATGTCGAGATGCAGCTCGCCCATCCCCTTGAGGATGGTCTGACCGCTCTCCTGGTCGGTCGAAACGCGGAACGAGGGATCTTCCGCCGCAAGCTTCGCCAGCGCGACGCCGAGCTTCTCCTGGTCGGCCTTCGACTTCGGCTCGATCGCGATCTCGATCACCGGGTCGGGGAATTCCATCTTTTCCAGGATCACCGGCTTCTGCGAATCGCACAGCGTGTCGCCCGTGCGCACCTCCTTCAATCCGGCGAGCGCGACGATGTCGCCGGCATAGGCTTCCTTGATGTCCTCGCGATTGTTCGCGTGCATCAGCAGCATCCGTCCGATGCGCTCCTTGCGGTCCTTGGTCGAATTGATGACGCCGGAACCGCTCGTCAGCGTGCCGGAATAGATGCGGCAGAAGGTGATGGTGCCGACGAACGGGTCGTCCATGATCTTGAAGGCGATCAGCGCCATCGGCTCGGTATCAAGCGGCTTGCGCTCGATCTCGGTATTGTTGCGCGGATCGATGCCCTTGATAGCGCCGCGATCGAGCGGCGACGGCAGGAAGTCGACCACGGCGTCGAGCAGCGGCTGCACGCCCTTGTTCTTGAACGCCGAGCCGCACAGCACCGGCACGAACTTGCGGGCCAGCAGCCCCTTGCGGATCAGCGCCTTGAGCGTCGCCTCGTCGGGTTCCTTGCCTTCAAGGTACGCCGTCATGGCATCATCATCGAGCTCGACGGCCGCCTCGACAAGCTGGGTGCGATACTCCGCCGCCTGCTCTCTGAGATCGTCGGGAATCTCTTCGTCGTGGTACTTGGCGCCGAGCGCCTCGTCGTCCCAGATCACCGCCTTCATGCGGATCAGATCGACGACGCCGTTGAAGGAATGCTCCACGCCGACCGGAAGCTGGACGCAGACGGGATTGGCGGCGACGCGCTTGATCAGGTCGTCGACGCATTTGAAGAAATCGGCGCCGATCTTGTCCATCTTGTTGACGAACACGACGCGCGGGACGTCGTACTTGTCGGCCTGGCGCCAGACCGTCTCGGTCTGCGGCTCCACGCCCTGATTGCCGTCGAGCACGCAGACCGCGCCGTCGAGGACGCGCAGGCTTCGCTCCACCTCGATGGTGAAGTCGACGTGGCCGGGGGTATCGATAATGTTCAGCCGCTTATCATTCCAGAAGCAGGTGGTCGCGGCCGACGTGATGGTGATGCCGCGCTCCTGCTCCTGCTCCATCCAGTCCATCGTCGCAGCGCCCTCATGCACCTCGCCGATCTTGTGGCTCTTGCCTGTGTAGTAGAGGACCCGCTCCGTCGTCGTCGTCTTGCCGGCATCGATGTGGGCCATGATGCCGAAGTTGCGGTAGTCCTCGATGCGATGGGTTCGCGGCATAGGGGTGATCCTGGTCTATTTGGCCGGCGCTCTGGTCACCAGCGGTAGTGCGAGAAGGCACGATTGGCTTCCGCCATCCGATGCGTGTCTTCGCGCTTCTTGACGGCATTCCCCCTGTTGTTCGACGCATCGAGCAGCTCGGCCGAAAGCCGCTCTGTCATCGTCTTTTCGTTGCGGTCGCGCGCCGCCGAGATGATCCAGCGGATACCCAGCGCCTGCCGGCGCGAAGTTCGCACCTCGACCGGAACCTGATAGGTGGCGCCGCCGACACGACGGGAGCGCACCTCGATCGTCGGCATCACGTTGTCGAGCGCCTGCTCGAATACCGACAGCGGGTTCTGCTTGGTCTTGCCCTCGATGATGTCGAGCGCGCCGTACACGATCGTTTCCGCCACCGACTTCTTGCCGGCGTACATGATCGAGTTCATGAACTTCGAAACCACGACGTTCCCGAACTTCGGGTCCGGGTTGATCTCGCGTTTCTCGGCGCTGTGGCGGCGGGACATGGTTCGCTCTTCTCTATCCTCGTCATGGCCGGGGTCGTCCCGGCCATCCACGTCTTCACTTCCTAACTTCGAGATCCCCGGGTCTCGCTACGCTCGCCCGGGATACTGCGCGAAGAGGCCGAACTATTTCGGCCGCTTCGCTCCGTACTTCGAACGGCGCTGCTTGCGGTTTTTGACGCCCTGGGTGTCGAGCACGCCGCGCAGGATGTGATAGCGCACGCCGGGCAAGTCCTTGACGCGGCCGCCGCGGATCATCACCACCGAATGCTCCTGCAGGTTATGGCCCTCGCCCGGGATGTAGCCGATCACCTCGAACCCGTTGGTCAGCCGCACCTTGGCGACCTTGCGCAGCGCCGAGTTCGGCTTCTTCGGCGTGGTGGTGTAGACGCGCGTGCAGACCCCGCGCTTCTGCGGGCTCTGCTGCAGCGCCGGCACCTTGTTGCGCCGCTTCGGCGCGACCCGCGGCTTGGCGATCAACTGGTTGATCGTGGGCATCCGACCTTATCCGTTTCCGGCCTCGCGGCCCTTCTGCAACCGTTTTCGGGCCCAAGGCCCAACCTCATCAGCTTGCGGGTCCGCCTGGCCACCCGCGCGCGTCGGAAAGCCCGTTCGCTCCACGCAAAACGAAACCGCGCCATCCGCCCAGGAGCGGAGGGGCGCTCGTTCCAGAGGACCGCACACCTTGCGGCGGCGCGGTCATGCACCCAGTATCTAACTGACAGCGGCTGTCAGCGGCAGCGTCTGAGCGTCATTCGTCGAGGCTTTGGGCGCCATACCGACGGGCGAAGCTCACCGCCTGCCGAAAGTGGGCCGTATCTATCGGCGGGACGGGGCCAAGTCAAGCGCCGCAGCGGACAAAACGTCAATTGAGGCCCGCCGGACGCGGGCTTTTTCGTTTTGACCTGCGCGGCGGCACCATAGCGCAAGCCATCGCGGCGAGAACGCGCGTTGCGGTCAGGCAGGTTATCGCGCGATAGCCGGTCCGAGGCGCGAAAATGGCCTATGCTCTTGGGTCAATTCCCTCACCCGATCGGTCGCACCGGGCCGGTCCCCCGCAGAGGGGGAAGGGCCAGTCCGTCACTCCGCCGCCGGCAGCGCAGCCTGCTGTGCCTCCGCCGCGGCCTTGGCGGCATCCTTCTCCCGCTCCTGGAGGATGAGCTGGTCGCGGTGGGTCGCGACCTCGCGCAGCCGGTTCATCTGCGCACCGGTGCCCGCCGGGATCAGGCGGCCGACGATGACGTTCTCCTTGAGCCCGTCGAGGGTGTCGGCCTTGCCGTTGACCGCGGCTTCGGTGAGCACTCGCGTGGTCTCCTGGAACGAGGCCGCCGAAATGAACGAGCGGGTCTGCAGCGAGGCCTTGGTGATGCCGAGCAACACCGGATGCCCGGTCGCCGGCTTCTTGCCCTCTTCCTTGGCCTTGGCGTTGACCTCGTCCAGCTCGATCTTGTCGACCTGCTCGCCCTGGATCAGATCGGTCTCGCCGGACTCGTCGATCTCCACCTTCTGGAGCATCTGCCGCACGATCACCTCGATGTGCTTGTCGTTGATCGACACGCCTTGCAGCCGGTAGACCTCCTGGATCTCGTTGACCAGAAAAGCCGCGAGATCCTCGATGCCCTTGATCGCCAGAATGTCGTGCGGCGCCGGATTGCCGTCGACCAGGTACTCGCCCTTCTCGATGACGTCGCCGTCCTGCAGATGGATGTGCTTACCCTTGGGGATCAGGTACTCGCGCGGCTCTTCGCCCGCCTCATGCGGCTCGATGGTGATGCGCCGCTTGTTCTTGTAATCGCGGCCGAACCGCACCGTGCCGGAGACCTCGGCGATCACCGCAGCCTCCTTCGGTCTCCGCGCCTCGAACAGCTCCGCCACCCGCGGCAGACCGCCGGTGATATCGCGGGTCTTGGCGCTTTCGGTCGGGATACGGGCGATCACGTCGCCGGCCTGGACATTGTTGCCGGGGTCGACCGAGATGATGGCGTCGACGGCGAGCTGATAGCGCGCATCGCCGCCGCGCGGCAGCTTGGCAATCTTGCCGTCCTTGCCCTTGATCACGATCGCCGGACGCAGGTCCGCCCCACGGCCGGAGGTGCGCCAGTCGGTGACGACCCGCTTGGTGATGCCGGTCGACTCGTCCTGCGTCTCCTGCACCGACTGCCCCTCGACCAGATCCTCGAACGCAACCGTGCCCTCGACCTCGGTGAGGATCGGCCGGGTGTAGGGATCCCATTCGGCCATGCGCTGGCCGCGCTTGATCTTGTCGCCGTCATCGACCCGCAGGCGCGCGCCGAACGGGATGCGATGCGTCGCCCGCTCGGTCCCGTCGGTATCGACCACCGCGATCACCATGTTGCGCGCCATTGCGATCAACTCGTTGTCGGAGTTGCGCACGATATTCTTGTTCTTGACCTTGATCGTCCCCTCGAAGTTCGACTCGACGAACGACTGCTCCGAGATCTGCGCCGCACCGCCGATGTGGAAGGTGCGCATGGTAAGTTGCGTGCCCGGTTCGCCGATCGACTGCGCGGCGATCACGCCGACCGCCTCACCCATGTTGACAGGGGTGCCGCGAGCCAGATCGCGCCCGTAGCAGGCGCCGCACACGCCGGTCACCGTCTCGCAGGTGAGCACCGAGCGGATACGCATCTCCTGGATGCCGGCCTGGGTGATGGCCTCGACCTCCGGCTCCCCAAGCAGCGTGCCGCTCTTGACGATGACCTTGCCGCTCGACGGCTCGCGCAGGTCCTCGGCCACGGTGCGGCCGAGGATGCGGCTGCCGAGCGAGGCAACAACCGTGCCGGCGTCGACGATGGCCCGCACCTTGATGCCGCCGGAGGTCCCGCAATCGGCCTCAGTGACGATGCAGTCCTGCGCGACGTCCACGAGACGCCGGGTCAGATAGCCGGAGTTCGCCGTTTTCAGCGCGGTGTCGGCCAGTCCTTTGCGCGCGCCGTGCGTCGAGTTGAAGTACTCGAGCACCGAGAGCCCCTCCTTGAAGTTGGAGATGATCGGGCTTTCGATGATCTCGCCCGAGGGCTTCGCCATCAAGCCGCGCATGCCGGCGAGCTGACGCATCTGCGCGGGCGATCCGCGCGCGCCGGAATGCGCCATCATGTAGATCGAGTTGACCTGCGCTTCCATCCCGCCCTTGTCCTTCCGGACAGCGGAGATTTCGCGCATCATCTCCTCGGCGATCTGATCGGTGGACTTCGACCAGGCATCGACCACCTTGTTGTACTTCTCGCCCTGGGTGATCAGCCCGTCGTTGTACTGCTGCTCGAACTCCTTGGCGAGCTCGCGCGTCTGCTCAACGATCTTCCACTTCGACGCCGGCACCACCATGTCGTCCTTGCCGAACGAGATGCCGGCCTTGAACGCGTGGTGGAACCCGAGCGCCATCGTGCGATCGCAGAAGATCACCGTCTCTTTCTGACCGCAGTGGCGGTAGACCTGGTCGATCATGCTGGAGATCTCGCGCTTCGTCATGAGCTTGTTGACGACGTCGAACGGGATCTTGTGATTGTGCGGAAGCACCTGTCCGAGCAGGACGCGGCCGGGCGTCGTATCGTACCACCTCCGGAAGGAGTTGCCTTCCTCGTCGACGCCCTCCCAGCGGTACTTGATCTTAGTATGCAGCGAGATCGCCTTCTCGTTCAGCGCGTGCTCGATCTCGGATATGTCTCCGAACAGCTTGCCCTCTCCGGGCAGTCCCTCGCGCATGATCGACAGGTAGTAGAGGCCGAGCACGATGTCCTGCGACGGCACGATGATTGGCGAGCCGTTGGCGGGGTGCAGGATGTTGTTGGTCGACATCATCAGCACGCGCGCTTCGAGCTGCGCCTCGAGCGACAGCGGCACGTGCACCGCCATCTGGTCGCCGTCGAAATCGGCATTGAAGGCAGCGCAGACCAGCGGGTGCAGCTGGATCGCCTTGCCTTCGATCAGCACCGGCTCGAACGCCTGGATGCCCAGGCGATGCAGCGTGGGCGCCCGGTTGAGCAGGACCGGATGTTCGCGGATCACCTCGTCGAGGATGTCCCAGACCTCCGGCTTCTCCTTCTCAACGAGCTTCTTGGCCTGCTTGACCGTGGTCGACAGGCCCTTCGCGTCGAGCCGCGAATAGATGAACGGCTTGAACAGTTCGAGCGCCATCTTCTTCGGTAGCCCGCACTGGTGCAGCTTGAGTTCTGGACCGACCACGATCACCGAGCGGCCGGAATAGTCGACGCGCTTGCCGAGCAGGTTCTGGCGGAACCGGCCCTGCTTGCCCTTGAGCATGTCTGCGAGCGACTTCAGCGGCCGCTTGTTGGCGCCGGTGATGACGCGGCCGCGCCGGCCGTTGTCGAACAGCGCATCGACCGCCTCCTGCAGCATCCGCTTCTCGTTGCGGATGATGATGTCGGGCGCGCGCAGCTCGATCAGCCGCTTCAGCCGGTTGTTGCGGTTGATGACGCGGCGGTACAGGTCGTTGAGGTCGGACGTAGCGAAGCGTCCGCCGTCGAGCGGAACCAGCGGCCGCAAGTCCGGCGGAATCACCGGCACCTGGGTGAGGATCATCCATTCCGGCTTGTTGCCGGACTGGATGAAGGCCTCGATCAGCTTCAGCCGCTTGGCGAGCTTCTTCGGCTTGAGCTCGGACGTGGACTCGGCAATCTCGACGCGCAGGTCGGCCGCCATTTTCTCGAGGTCCATGCCCTTGAGCATCTCGCGAATCGCTTCCGCGCCGATCATGGCGGTGAAGCTGTCGGCGCCGTACTCGTCCTGCGCCTTGAGGTACTCCTCCTCGGCGAGCAGCTGCCGGTCCTTGAGCGGGGTCAGCCCCGGCTCCAGCACCACGTAGTTCTCGAAATAGAGGATGCGCTCAAGGTCCTTCAGCGTCATGTCGAGCAGGAGCCCGATGCGCGACGGCAGCGACTTGAGGAACCAGATATGCGCGACCGGCGCCGCGAGCTCGATATGGCCCATGCGCTCGCGCCGCACGCGGCTGAGCGTCACCTCGACCGAGCACTTCTCGCAGATGATGCCCTTGTACTTCATGCGCTTGTACTTGCCGCACAAGCACTCGTAGTCCTTGATCGGGCCGAAGATGCGGGCGCAGAACAGGCCGTCGCGCTCCGGCTTGAAGGTGCGATAGTTGATCGTCTCCGGCTTCTTGATCTCGCCATAGGACCAGGACAGTATCTTCTCCGGGCTCGCGATCGAAATCCGGATCTGGTCAAAGACCTGCGCCGGGACCTGCGGGCTGAAAAGATTCATGATCTCTTGATTCATCATCTTCTCCTTGACCGGTGCCTCGTGTCCCGGACGCGGTGCAGCGCGGGAGCGGTGCACCGCTGATCCGGGACCATCAAAGCCACCGAATTTGCAACGGTCCCGGGTCTGCTGTGCATCATTTCATGATGCCCAGCGCCCGGGACACGAGTCTTTACTCCGCAGCCTGCTGCGTCTCGCCGGGCCCGCCGCGCTGCTGCTTGGAATTGTGCAGGTCGACGTTGAGGCCGAGCGAGCGCATCTCCTTGACCAGCACGTTGAAGCTTTCCGGGATGCCGGCTTCGAACGTATCGTCGCCGCGCACGATCGCCTCATAGACCTTGGTGCGGCCGGCGACGTCGTCCGACTTCACCGTCAGCATCTCCTGCAGCGTGTACGCGGCGCCGTAGGCTTCCAGCGCCCACACTTCCATTTCACCGAACCGCTGGCCGCCGAACTGCGCCTTGCCGCCCAGCGGCTGCTGGGTGACCAGGCTGTAGGGGCCGATGGAGCGGGCATGGATCTTGTCGTCCACGAGGTGGTGCAGCTTGAGCATGTAGATATACCCAACCGTCACCCTGCGGTCGAACGGCTCGCCAGTGCGCCCGTCATAGACGGTCACCTGCCCGGAGTGATCGAGGCCGGCGAGATCGAGCATCTGCTCGATGTCCGCTTCCTTCGCTCCGTCAAACACGGGCGTTGCGATCGGCACGCCGTGCCGAAGGTTGTCGCCGAGCTCGATCAAGCCCTTCTCGTCGAGCGACTTGATGGTCTCGTCGTCGCCATAGACCTTCTTCAGCATCTCCTTCAACGGCTTGGTGTCGCGCTTGTTGTTGGCGTTGTACACGTCGACCGCTTGGCCGATCTTCAACCCAAGACCGGCGCAGGCCCAGCCGAGATGCGTCTCGAGAATCTGCCCAACGTTCATCCGGCTCGGCACGCCGAGCGGATTGAGCACGATGTCGACCTGCGTGCCGTCAGCGAGGAACGGCATGTCCTCGACCGGCACGATCTTCGACACTACGCCCTTGTTGCCATGGCGGCCGGCCATCTTGTCGCCAGGCTGAATCTTGCGCTTCACCGCGATGAAGACCTTGACCATCTTCATCACGCCGGGCGGAAGCTCGTCGCCGCGCTGCAGCTTTTCGACCTTGTCGAGGAAGCGCTGTTCGAGCCGCTTCTTCGAGTCGTCGTACTGTTTGCGGATCGCTTCGATCTCCGCCATCAGCTTGTCGTTGGGCGAGGCGAACTGCCACCACTGCGAGCGCGGATACTCCTCCAGCACCGCCTTGGTGATCTTAGAGTCCTTCTTGAAGCCTTTCGGGCCGGCGATACCGGTGCGGTTCTCCAGAAGCTCGCCGAGACGGCCGTAGACGTTGCGGTCGAGGATCGCCTGCTCGTCGTCGCGGTCCTTGGCAAGCCGCTCGATTTCCTCGCGCTCGATGGCGAGTGCACGCTCGTCCTTCTCGACGCCATGGCGGTTGAACACGCGCACCTCCACGATCGTGCCCTGGACCCCCGGCGGCACCCGCAGCGAGGTGTCGCGGACGTCCGAGGCCTTTTCGCCGAAGATGGCGCGCAGGAGTTTCTCTTCCGGCGTCATCGGGCTTTCGCCCTTCGGCGTGATCTTGCCGACCAGGATATCGCCGGCACGCACCTCCGCACCGATGTAGACGATGCCGGCCTCGTCGAGATTCTTCAGCGCCTCTTCGGAAACGTTGGGAATGTCGCGCGTGATTTCCTCAGGGCCGAGCTTGGTATCGCGCGCCATCACTTCGAATTCCTCGATGTGGATCGAAGTGAAGACGTCGTCCTTGACGATCCGCTCGGAGAGCAGGATCGAGTCCTCGAAGTTGTAACCGTTCCACGGCATGAATGCGACTAGCACGTTGCGCCCGAGCGCGAGCTCACCGAGGTCGGTCGAGGGTCCGTCGGCGATGGTGTCGCCCCTGGCCACCGAATCGCCCACCTTCACCAGTGGACGCTGATTGATGCAGGTGTTCTGGTTCGAGCGCTGGTACTTCTGCAGCCGGTAGATGTCGACGCCGGATTTCGACGGATCGAGCTCTTCCGTCGCGCGGATGACGATACGGGTGGCGTCGACCTGATCGACGACGCCGGTGCGGCGCGCAGCGATCGCGGCACCCGAGTCGCGCGCGACCACGCCCTCCATGCCGGTGCCGACATAGGGTGCCTCGGCACGGACCAGCGGCACCGCCTGGCGCTGCATGTTCGAGCCCATCAGCGCGCGGTTGGCGTCGTCATTCTCCAGGAACGGGATCAGCGCCGCGGCCACCGACACGAGCTGCTTCGGCGACACGTCCATGAAGTCGACCTTGTCGGCCGTCACCATCTGCACGTCGCCGGCATGGCGGCACACGATCAGGTCGCCGACGAAGCGGCCGCGGTTGTCGAGCTGCGCGTTGGCCTGGGCGACCGAGTAGCGCCCCTCCTCCATCGCCGAGAGGTAGACCACCTCGTCGGTCACGCGGCCGTCCTTGACCTTGCGGTACGGGGTCTCGACGAAGCCGTACTTGTTGACCCGCGCGTAGGTGGCCAGCGAGTTGATCAGGCCGATGTTCGGGCCTTCCGGCGTCTCGATCGGGCAGATGCGGCCATAGTGCGTCGGATGCACGTCGCGCACCTCGAAGCCCGCCCGCTCGCGCGTCAGACCGCCCGGGCCAAGCGCTGAGAGCCGCCGCTTGTGGGTGATCTCCGACAGCGGGTTGGTCTGGTCCATGAACTGCGAGAGCTGCGAGGAGCCGAAGAACTCGCGCACCGCCGCCGCCGCCGGCTTGGCGTTGATCAGGTCCTGCGGCATCACGGTGTCGATGTCGACCGAGGACATGCGCTCCTTGATCGCCCGCTCCATGCGCAACAGGCCGATGCGGTACTGGTTTTCCATCAGTTCGCCGACCGAGCGCACCCGGCGATTGCCGAGATGGTCGATGTCGTCGATCTCGCCCTTGCCGTCGCGAAGGTCGACCAAGGTGCGAATCACCGCGATGATGTCTTCCTTGCGCAGCACGCGCACGGTGTCCTCGGCATCGAGGTCGAGCCGCATATTCATCTTCACCCGGCCGACTGCCGAGAGGTCGTAGCGTTCCGGATCGAAGAACAGCGACTGGAACATCGACTGGGCGGTGTCGAGCGTCGGCGGTTCGCCAGGGCGCATTACCCGGTAGATGTCGAACAGCGCATCCTCGCGCGTCATGTTCTTGTCGGCGGCGAGGGTGTTGCGGATGTAGGCCCCGACGTTGACGTGGTCGATGTCGAGCAGCGGCAGGTCCTTGTAGCCCGCCTCGACCAGCAGCTTCAGGTTCTTCTCGGTGATCTCGTCGCCGGCTTCGGCATGGATCTCGCCGGTCTTGGTATCGACCAGGTCCTCCGCGAGGTAATGGCCGACCAGTTCCTCATCGGTCATGCGGAGCGCCTTGAGGCCCTTTTCGGCCAACTGGCGCGCCTGGCGCACGGTGAGCTTCTTGCCGGCTTCCAGCACCACTTTCCCTGAGTCTGCGTCGACCAGGTCGTTGATCGCCTTGTAGCCGCGTAGCCGGTTGGCATCGAACGGCACGCGCCAGCCGTCCTTGGCGCGCTTGTAGTGCACCTGCTTGTAGAAGGTGTTGAGGATCTCCTCGCCGTCCATGCCAAGCGCGAACAGCAATGATGTCACCGGAATCTTGCGGCGGCGGTCGATGCGGGCAAACACGATGTCCTTGGCGTCGAACTCGATGTCGAGCCAGGAGCCGCGATACGGGATGATGCGGGCGGCGAACAAGAGCTTGCCGGAAGAGTGGGTCTTGCCCTTGTCGTGATCGAAGAACACGCCGGGCGAGCGGTGCATCTGGCTGACGATCACGCGCTCGGTGCCGTTCACGACGAAGGTGCCGTTCATGGTCATGAGCGGAATGTCGCCCATGTAGACGTCCTGCTCCTTGATGTCCTTCACCGACTTGGCGCCGGTTTCCTCGTCGACATCGAATACGATGAGGCGCAGCGTCACCTTGAGCGGCGCGGCATAGGTCATGCCGCGCTGGCGGCACTCGTCGACGTCGTACTTGGGCGGGTCGAATTCATAGCGGACGAATTCGAGCATCGAGGAATTCGAGAAGTCCGAGATCGGAAACACCGACTTGAAGACCGCCTGCAGACCCTCGTCGGGCCGTCCACCCGCGGGTTCATGCACCAGCAGGAACTGGTCGTAGGATGCCTTCTGAACCTCGATAAGGTTCGGCATCTCTGCGACTTCCTGAATTTTTCCGAAGAACTTGCGGACGCGCTTGCGACCGGTAAACGTCTGCGCCATCATGGCCTCTCGTTTCGCCGAACCGAGCCGGCTTCGGGACCCACAGCATGCGAATGCGCGTCGTTACGACGCATCTTGTGCGGCTCGGAGGGGATCACATCCGAACCGCCAGATCGGGCGCCGCTTGGCCGCTTGAGGCTGAAATTCCTAGGAACTTCAGACGCTAAAAGCGGCCACCTGGAACCGGTGGCCGGCGCAGCGATCTCCCTGAGATCGTCAAAGCGCCGGGACACTAGCGGCGAATGCAGCAATCCGGGGACCTTGTTCCCCAAATCACCAAGACTTTACTGAACTCCTCGTCATGACCGGGTTTACCCGACCATGATGTCTTGAACTCGTTGCGATCCCCGGGTCTCGCTGCGCTCGCCCGGGGATTTTCGCTCAAGCAAGCGGAGCTTACTTGAGCTCAACCTTGGCGCCGGCCTTTTCAAGCTGCGCCTTGACCTTCTCGGCCTCCTCTTTGTTCACGCCTTCCTTCACCGGCTTGGGGGCGCCCTCGACCAGGTCCTTGGCCTCCTTGAGGCCAAGACCGGTCAACGCCCGGACTTCCTTGATCACCTCGATCTTCTTTTCGCCGGCGGCCGCCAGGACGACCGTGAACTCGGTCTTCTCCTCGGCCGGAGCCGCCGCAGCGCCGCCCGGCGCTGCCGCCACCGCCACCGCGGCAGCAGCTGATACGCCCCACTTTTCTTCGAGCAACTTCGCGAGTTCCGCCGCTTCTAGGACGGTGAGGCTCGACAGATTGTCGACGATTTTCTGCAAGTCAGCCATGACATAGGTATCCTTTTCGATTCGAACCAGTCGGATGTTGCGAAGGGCGCTACGCCGCCTCGCTCTTGCTGGCATAGGCTTGGACGACGCGGGCGACCTTGGCCGCCGGGGCGTTGACCAGTTGTGCCACCTTGGTCGCAGGCGCCTGGATAAGACCGACGATCCTTGCCCGGAGCTCATCGAGCGACGGCAGCGAGGCGAGCGCCTTGACGCCGTCCGGGTTGAGCGCAGTCTTGCCCATCGCCCCGCCGAGGATCACGAGCTTGTCGTGCGCCTTGGCGAAGTCGACCGCGACCTTCGGCGCCGCCACCGGATCGCCCGAATAGGCGAACAGGGTCGGCCCGCTCATCAGGGACGCGATCGAGGCGACGTCGGTCCCTTCAAGAGCGATCTTGGCGAGGCGGTTCTTCGCGACCTTCACGGTGCCGCCCGCCTGCTTCATCTGCCTTCGCAGATTCTGCATTTGCGCGACCGTGAGGCCCGAATAGTGAGCAACGACGACGACGTTCGCGGTCTTGAAGACCCCGTTGAGCGTCGCGACGAGCTCCGCTTTAGCCGGTCGATCCACTGCAGGCTCTCTCTGGTTGACGGCCATCGCCAGCATGGCGGGCCGCCAGGTTGCTCCAGCCGTCCGCCGGGTTCACGAGCGAATCCGGGCAGGACGACGCTTCACCAGCCCTGCCCCCCGTCGCAGCAAGTTGCTCCGGGTATCTCGGTTCGAACCAAATACGGGGCGCGCCATGACGACGTGCCCCACCGGTCTGACCCGTCTGTGCTGGACATTAAGCCAAGGGACCCGGCACCAGCAGTCTTGGACAGGACGCTTTTCCGGCTAAGCGCCGGAAAACGCGCATGTTTCCGAGAGAACAGAAAGCCCTTCGTCCCCTTAGACGAATCCCGCGGGATGAGATCTAAGAGGGGTCCTGCCTTCGTGTTCTCGGAAAACGCGCATAGATGCGCCGGAAAATTGGCCCGGCACGCCCTAGGGCCTATTTAGAGCCTTTTGGCCAGTTTGCCAAGCCCGTTTTACCGGGATTTTCGGGCAAGCCCGGCCCGTAGCGAAGCGTATTCCGCCATTCTGCCGATTCGCCGGCGCAATACGCTGTCGCTATTGCGCCGTACGATGTGGCTCACGTCGTGCGCGGCACCTGCCACTTCAATCCCGGGAACCGCGCAAAATCACGGTCCAACGTAGTCCACTCGCAGCCCCATTCGATGGCGAGCGCGGCATACCAGGCATCGGTAACGCGCGAGCCGCGGATATCGCATTCGAGACAAAGCCGCTTAAAAATGTCCCAATGCCGCTCGCCTGGCTCAACGAAGATTTTCACAGAACGCAAATGTCAACTCAATCGGGGTTGGATCACGGTGACCTGCGCGGGTTGGTCGTGATCCGTACGACCGCGCCCAGCGTCAATGGTAACAAGCCGAAGCGGGCGTCGCCTTCGACGACGTTGACCAACCAGGGACGGCAAACTGCGTGCTGCGGTACGTCCTGGTGCAATGCATAGATCAGGACGTTCACGTCGGCAGGATCATCTAAAGTGCTTCATCCGCTCGACGTATTCGAGGTCGTCCATCTCCTGGAGCGCGGAACCATCAGTGATATCGATCCCCGGCATCGGTCCGCCTGTGGCCGTGCTGAGAGGCGGCAGCACGCGTTTGCCCTTCGTATCCCTGCGCTTCTCGGTCACCATCAGCCGTAGTCCGTCCTCAATCAGGGAGGTCAGCGTGCGGCCTTCGGCCGCCGCCTTGCGCTTGGCGCGGCTGAGTAGCTCTTGGGGAAGCCGTACGGTTGTTCGTTCGTTCGTATGTCAAGACATATCTCTTGTATCAAGGTTGGTCCAGGCATGTGAAATGTGCCGATCGCGCTCCGCTCCCTTCGTTTTGGATGGAGGGGAAAGAAATGACGGCGTACCCGGCGCCGCCCAAAAAATGCGGATGGCGGGGCGTTGGCTTGACGCAGTGGGCAGACGTTCGGGCGTTCCACAGAACCCATCGCGGTGATAACAAGCTTACAAAGCAACCACCGAGGAAACGCACGAATGGCACGCGACCGCATCCTGGTGACCCATGTCGGCAGCCTGGTCCGTCCGCCCAAGCTGGTCGAACACCTGCGCAAGATCGAAGACAAGCAGCCGTACGACGAGGCGGCCTATGAGGCCTGCCTGACCGAGTCGATTGCCGAACTGGTGCAGCAGCAGGCCGAAGCCGGCGTCGACATCGTCAGCGACGGCGAGTTCAGCAAGGGCGTCAATTGGGCATTCTACATCCACAGCCGGCTGAGCGGCATCACGGTCCGCCCGACCACGCCGGAGGAGGCGAAAGACCCGATGGCTTCGATGGCTGGCGGCCGGGACCGGGCGGAGTTCCCGGAATTCTACAAGGAGTATGACGAGGCGTCGGGCCTCGGAAAGCGTCTCGGCCGGCGGATCATCGTCAACGGGCCGCTCAAGTATTCCGGTCACACCCAAGTCCTGCGCGACATCGCTAATCTCAAATCCGCCGTTGCCAAGGCGAAGGGGGCACACCCTTCGCTCGTCGCCTTTCTGCCGGTGGTGGCGCCGGCAAGCGCGCTCCCCGGAGCCAAGAACGAGCACTACAAGGATGAGGAGAGCTACCTGTTCGCGCTAGCGGATGCGCTGCACGAGGAATATCAGGCGATCGTCGATGCCGGCCTCTACGTGCAGATCGATGACGCATTCCTGCCCTACATGCACGAGCGGATGGTCCCGCCGATGACCAACGCTCAGTACCGGCATTGGGCGCAGATGCGCATCGATGCGCTCAATCACGCACTCAAGGGCATCCCCGAGGAGAAGAGCCGCTATCATATCTGCTGGGGAAGCTGGAACGGACCGCATGCCTTCGACGTGCCGATGAAGGACATCGTCGACCTGCTGTTGCAGGTGAACGTCGGACACTACAGCTACGAGGCCGCCAACCCGCGCCATGAGCACGAGTGGACGGTGTGGCAGACGGTGAAGCTGCCGCCCGGCAAGGTGCTGATCCCGGGCTGCGTCAGTCATGCGACCAACATCGTCGAGCACCCCGAACTGGTGGCGCAGCGGCTGGTACGCCTCGCCAACATCGTCGGCCGCGAGAACGTGATGGCGGGCACCGACTGCGGCTTTGCGCAAAGCCCGTTCGCCAAGCGCGTCCACGAAAGCATCATGTGGGCGAAGCTGCGCTCGCTTGCTGAGGGGGCGCGGATCGCGACTGCGGAACTGTGGGGCCGCCGCACGGCGGCCTGAGCGTCACACGATCCATCGAGGGCGACCATGAGCATCTCGATCAAGCAATTGCACCCGCTGTTCGCGGCAGAGATGCGCGGTGCTGACCTCGCCGGCGGGATATCCGCGGCCACGCGGCGCGCCATCCAGCAGGCGATGGACGATGACGCGGTCCTGGTGCTTCCGGAGCAGCGGCTCGACGATGCGACGCAGATCGCATTCACCAGCCTCTACGGCCCGCTCGAGCTCGCGCCCCCGGTGCGCGGCAAGACCGGAACCTTCATCGACGGCGGGCGTATCAGGCACCGCGAAATCTTCGACGTCTCCAACCTCGACGAGAACGGCCGCATCCTCGATCTCGACGATCAGCGCCGCGCGTACGGAGAGGGTAACCAGCTTTGGCACACCGACAGCTCGTTCCGGCAGAAGTCGGCGACCTGGTCGCTGCTGCATGCACGCGTCATTCCGCCCGATGGCGGCGACACCGAGTTCGCCGATACCCGCGCCGCCTATGACGCGCTGCCGCAAGCGATGAAGGACAGGCTCGACGGACTCATAGCCGAGCATTCGATCTGGCACTCGCGCGCGCAGCTTGGCGGCTACATGCCGACCGAGGAGGAGCGCGAGGCGCGGCCCCCGGCGCAGCATCCGGTGGTGCGGCGGCATCCGGGATCAGGCCGCAAGGCGCTCTACATCGCCTCGCATGCCTCGCATATCGCCGGCTGGCCGGTCGAGGATGGGCGAGCGCTGCTGCGCGAGCTGCTGGCCTTCGCGACCCAGCCGCGCTTCGTATACACCCACAAATGGCGCACCGGCGATCTGGTGATCTGGGACAACCGCTGCACGCTGCATCGCGCAACGCCGTTCGAGTCGGCGCATTACGTGCGCGATCTGCGCCGCACGACGGTCATCGACACGCGCGTGGAAGTCGCACAGGAAAGCTGTAGGGTGGGTTAGGCGCGAAGCGCCGTAACCCACCACCGGAATCGCCGCGAGTCACGGGGTGGGTTACGCGCCGTCGGCGCCAACCCACCCTACGAAACCAACGGGGAGGAACGATGAAACGAACGCAGGCGCTGATCCTTACGCTCCTGACGGCGCTGGCGCTCGCGCCTGCCGCACCCGCTCAATCGGACTATCCGTCGCGGCCCATTACCATCCTGGTCCCGTTCCCGCCCGGTGGCAGCTCCGACACCGTGATCCGGCCGATCGCCCAGAAGGTGGCAGGGGCCCTCAAGGCCACCTTCGTGATCGACAACCGCACCGGCGCCGGCGGCAACGTCGCGGCGCTCGCCACCAAGCAGGCGGCGCCTGACGGTTACACCCTGTTCCTGGCCAACAACGGGACCCTCGGGATCAACGTGAGCCTGTTCAAGGACCTGCGCTTCGATGCGGTCAAGGACTTCCAGCCGGTCACGCCGATCGTTTCGTTCCCGAGTGTGCTGGCGGTGCCGTCGGAGCTGCCGGTGCGGTCGGTGAAGGACCTCGCGGCGCTCGCCAAGACCAGGCCGAACGGCCTCAATTTCGGCTCGCAGGGCGTGGGCTCCGGCGGCCACATCCTCGGCGAAATGTTCAAGCTCAGGAGCGGCGCGCCCATGACTCATGTGCCCTACCGCGGCGCGGCGCCGGCGGTCACCGATCTCGCCGCCGGGCGCATCGACCTGCTGTTCGCCTCCTACATCTCGGTCGCCGGCCAGGTGCAGAGCGGCAAGCTGCGCCTGCTCGCGCTGACCGCGCCGAAACGCTCGCCGACGCTTCCCGACCTGCCGACCATGGCCGAGGCCGGCTACCCCGGCATGGACGTGCTCATCTGGCACGGTCTGGTGGCGCCAGCCGGCACGCCGCCCGCAATCGTGCGCAAGCTCAACGAGGCCTTCGTCAAGGCGGCGAACGCGCCTGACGTCGTCGGGCGCGTCACACCTCAGGTCGCCGAGATCACGACCAGCACGCCGGACGATTTCGCCAAGCTGATCGCCGCCGACATCGCGTTGTTCGCCAAGGTCATCAAGGACGCCGGCATCAAGCAGCAGTAACGGGCTATTTCTTCCGCCGCGCCACCACGTCGACGCGGATGACCACGGCATCGGCGACAATGGCGGTGTCCTTCCACTCGTCCTGGCCGATGCCGTATTGCAGCCGGCTGATGGTCAGTTCGCCCGAGGCGCGCGCCACGAGCTGGCTCGGATCGGCGCGGTCCTCGCCGATGTCCAGCGTGAACGGCAGCACCACGTCGCGTGTCACATCGCGGATAGTCAGCTTAGCGGCGGCCTCGTAGCGATTGCCGCTCTTGGCCTGGAACGCCGTCGTTACGAAGCGGGCGTTGGGGAAGCGCGCCGCGTGGAACCATTTCGGACGCCTGAGCTCCTGGTCGATGGCGCGGTTGCCGGTGTCGGCGCTTGCCACGTCGATCAGCATGTCGACCATGCTCGCCACCAGATCGGCGGGATCGAACCGGACCGTGGCCGTCATCCGCTTGAACTCGCCCTTGCTCGGCACGCCCATCTGCCGGCCGGTGAAGGTGATGCGGCTTGCCTTCGCATCGACGGCCCAAGCGGACGCGTCGGCGGCGAGCGCCGGTGTCGCAAGCAGCGATGCCACCAGCGCTACGCCGACGATGCGCTTCAATGTCATCATTTTCTTATTCCGGATTCGAGCCGCGCAGCCGGACAGGCCACGGCAGCATGCGGCGCAGCACGTCATCGCGCAGGACGATGTGATGATACAAGGCCGCGAGCACATGAATGCTCACCAACACCAGCAATGTCCAGGCGAGCGTGTGATGCACCCGCAGCATTGCTTCGCCGAGCGCCCGGTCGACCCCGAACGGACTCGGGATGTAAATCAGGCCGAGATAGACCACCCGGCAAATTCAGCGCTGAGCTCATGATCCATCCGGTCAGCGGCATCACGATGAGCAGGGTATACAGCGCGGCGTGCGACAGACCCGCAAGCCCCCGCTGCCATGGCGGGGTTGCTGGCGGTCGCGGCACGGGACCGGCAAGGCGCCACATCAGTCGCAGGATCGCGACCAGGAAGATCGTCACGCCGAACCACTTGTGCCACGAATAGAGCTGCAGTTTGCGCGGGCTGAGCGGCAGATCAGTCATGCTGAACGCCAGCGTGAACGATCCGATCAGCAAGAGCAGCGTCAGCCAATGAAAGATCTTGGCGACGAGGCCGAACCGGTCCGAAGTATTCCATAACGGCATCACAGTCCCGATCCGGCCGCAATATCCGACCTCGCCTCAGCTCGGATCGTTCGGGCGGTGTGCCTCGAATTGAATGATGAACTCCATTTCCTCGCCGATCCACGGGATGAACGCCTTCATGCCGAAGTCGGTGCGCTTGAGCGTTCCGGCCGCGGTGAAGCCGTCGATAGAATACTTGCCGGACAGATGTTTGCCGCCCTTGTTGTAGGTCACGTCCATGGTGATCGGATGGGTGACTCCGTGCATGGTGAGATTGCCGGTCATCCTGCCGGTATTGTCGCCGGTCCTCTCGATCTTGGTGCTCTCGAAATTGATGGTCTTGAACTTCCAGACGTTCAACGAGGCGTCGGAGCGTGCCCAGTTGTCGCGGAAGTAATGGTTCGAATCGAGGCTTGCCGCCTCGACGACGGCCAGACACAAAAATGCCAACGCCGATCCCGGGACAAGCCCGAGATCGGCGCGACGTGGATATCATCGATGTCAGTGTGCCGGCGTTGTACCGGTGAAGATCGTCGACGGCTCCAGCTTGAGCCCCGGTCCCATCGTCGAGGACACCGACATCTTCTGGATGAAGGTGCCCTTGGCACCGGCCGGCTTGGCCTTGGCCACCGCATCGGCGAACGCCCTGATGTTCTCGACCAGCTTGTCCTCCGAGAACGACGCCTTGCCGATGCCGGCCTGGACGATGCCGGCCTTCTCGACGCGGAATTCGACTGCACCGCCTTTCGCCGCCTTGACGGCCGCGGCTACGTCCATGGTCACGGTGCCGACGCGCGGGTTCGGCATCAGACCGCGCGGCCCGAGCACCTTTCCGAGCCGGCCCACAAGGCCCATCATGTCCGGGGTGGCAATGCAGCGGTCGAAATCGATCTGGCCGCCCTGCACCTTTTCGACCAGGTCCTCGGCGCCGACCACGTCGGCGCCGGCGGTCTGCGCCTCCTCGGCCTTGGCGCCGCGCGCGAACACGGCGACGCGAACGGTCCGGCCGGTGCCGTTCGGCAGACTGACGACGCCGCGCACCATCTGGTCGGCGTGGCGCGGATCGACACCGAGATTCATCGCCACCTCGACGGTCTCGTCAAACTTGGCGGCGGCACGCGACTTGATCAGCTTCACCGCCTCGTCGACCGGATAGAACTTGTTGCGGTCGAGACCTTCGCGGGCCTTGCGGATGCGCTTTCCAGGCTTTGCCATGACGATTACTCCCTCACCTGCAGGCCCATCGAGCGGGCGGAGCCTTCGATCATGCGCATGGCCGCTTCAACCGTATCGCAGTTCAGGTCCTTCATCTTCTTCTCGGCGATCTCCTTGACCTGCTCCTTGGTGACGGCGCCGATGGGATCGCGCCCGGGGGTCTTCGAACCGCTTTGCAGACTGGCCGCCTTCTTCAGGAAGTGCGACACCGGCGGCGTCTTCATCTCGAAGGCGAACGAGCGGTCGGCATAGACGGTGATGACAACCGGGATCGGCGTACCTTTTTCCGCCTGCTGGGTCTGCGCGTTGAACGCCTTGCAGAACTCCATGATGTTGAGGCCGCGTTGACCGAGCGCGGGTCCAATCGGAGGGGAAGGATTGGCGGAGCCTGCCGGCACCTGTAGCTTGATGTAACCTGTTATCTTCTTGGCCATACGTCACTCCTTGATCGCCGGCCTGTACCGGCCCTTCAGGGTTCCGTGGTGCGGTTCGGACGGTTGGCCTCCGCCCTCCCCTCCCACGCTCTTGACTTCCGTGTCCCGCACGCGGTGCGGCGCACGCGCCGGTAAGTCACGCAGCCTGCGCAAGCTTGGCAGCGTGCGGCGCATCGCAGATGCGGGACCCCCGGTTCCTATTCGCGAAGCAACCGGGGTCCCGGATCTGCTCAACAGCACTTCGTGCTGCAGTGCGCCCGGAACAAGGTCTACAACTTCTCCACCTGCCCGAATTCCAGTTCCACCGGCGTGGCGCGGCCGAAGATCGACACCGCCACCTTGACCCGCGAGCGGGCGTCGTCGACCTCCTCGACCACGCCGTTGAACGAGGCGAACGGACCGTCGGCGACGCGCACCTGTTCGCCGATCTCGAACGTGACCGATGGCTTCGGCCGCTCGATGCCTTCCTGCACCTGATGCAGGATGCGTGAGGCCTCCGCGTCGGAGATCGGCATCGGCTTGTTGTCGGCACCGAGGAAGCCGGTCACCTTCGGCGTGTTCTTGATCAGGTGATAGACCTCGTCGGTAAGCTCGCACTTCACCAGCACGTATCCCGGGAAGAACTTGCGCTCGGCGTCGACTTTGCGGCCGCGCCGCACCTCCGTCACCTTCTCGATCGGCACCATGATCTCATCGAACAGATGATCGAGGTGCCGCTGCTTCGCCTGCTCGCGGATCGATTCCTGCACCTTCTTCTCGAAGTTCGAGTAGGCGTGCACGATGTACCAGCGCTTGGCCATGGGCTTGAGTTCCGCCGTCTGCATCAGCCACCAATACCGAGCACGAGGGTCACCAGATACCGGATGATCTGATCGGCAATCAGAAAGAACACCGATGCGATCGCCACCATGATGAAGACCATGACCGTGGTGATCGCGGTTTCGCGCCGGGTCGGCCACGTGACCTTCTGGGTCTCCGCGCGCACTTCCTGCAAGAACTTGAATGGGCTCGTTTTCGCCATTCGTCTAATCCGCAAATACGCTGCTCGAGGTTTCCGCCGGGGCCAAATCCAATCCGGCGGCGGCCCGTTTCAGGCCTGCACCTGGCAGGAGTGGAGGGACTCGAACCCCCAACCCCCGGTTTTGGAGACCGGTGCTCTAGCCATTGAGCTACACTCCTCCGGAATCGGAAGCGGCGGCCCCCGAGCCGGGTCCGCCGCCCGTTGTAGATGCATGATCGGGACGCCTATTGCAAGCCCGGCGCGGCGTTTTCGGGCGAAACGCCACCCGCCATTCCGGCCCTCGAACCCCCTACGTGCCGGAGCCAAACGCCTCATCCGGCCCGACTTCGCCCTTGAACACCACGTAGCCGCCGTCGATCAAGAGGTCGCTCCCGGTCACGAACGAGCTCTCGTCGGAGGCGAGGTAGAGGGCTCCCGCCGCGATTTCCTCCGGCATTCCCGGGCGGCCCAGGAGGTGCTTCCGCCCCATCACCTTGCGCGCGTTCTCCTTGCCGCCGCTGCCGGCGCTCGACCGGTCCGTGAGAATAAAGCCGGGCGAGATGGAGTTCGCCCGGATGCCGTCCTTGGCGTGATCCATCGCCAGAATGCGGGTGAAATGGATCAGCGCCGCCTTGGTCGTGCAATACGCGGCGCGCTCCGGCACACCGAGATGGCCGAGCTGCGAGGCGATGGTGATGATGGTTCCGCCGCCGGCGCGGCGCAGTTCCGGCACCGCGTACTTGCACATCAGGAAGGTGCCGGTGAGGTTGACGGAGACCTCCTTGCTCCATTCCGCGAGCGGCATGGTCTCGACCGTTCCGGCCGGCGATACCGGGGCCGCCGCCACGTTGACCAGCGTCGTGAGCCGACCGAACGCCGCGACCGCGGCGACGACCGCCGCTTCGGCGCTGCGCGGATCGGCAATGTCGACCTCGATGGAAACGGCCCTGCCACCCTCGGCAACGATCGCCCGCGCGACCGCGTCCGCCCTAGCGCGCAAGATGTCGGCAGCGACCACGCTCGCCCCTTCCTGCGCGAAGCGGCGCGCGATGGCGGCGCCGATCTCGCCGCCACCGCCGGGGATCAACGCGACGCGGCCGGCGAGTTTTCCGCTGTCCGGCATTTCGTTATCTCCCATGGCATGAAATCACGGCAGACCCCGCCCGCCTCAGCCCCAAGGCTCGCGTCAGGATTGCAGGTGATCGGATGGAGTTGGAGCGGGTGAAGGGAATCGAACCCTCGTCATCAGCTTGGAAGGCTGTTGCTCTACCATTGAGCTACACCCGCGCCGGGATCGGTAATCAGGAGTCAGGCAAGGACGCAAGACCACATGACGTCCGCGCCTTCCTGATACCTGAGTCCTGATGCCTGTTCCCTGAAATTGGTGGACGGGGATGGATTCGAACCACCGTAGGCGTAGCCAACCGGTTTACAGCCGGTCCCCTTTAACCACTCGGGCACCCGTCCAAAACGATCCGCCAACCCGCATCTGACGCGTTGTCCGACACGCCTAACGCCCAGCGGCGGCAGCGATCCGCGGCCGTTTTATGGGGACGCCGCCAAGCAGTGTCAATTGCTACCGCCTCACGCGCGGCAGACGCCCGCAATTGCCAAATTCGCCACTGGGTGACAAAAAGCCGCCATGCGCGCGCACAACAGGGACCAGCGGCACCCCGGCAGGCCCTCGCCGGATGGGCCACGGCGTGCCGCCGGCCGGCGCCCGCATGCCACCGAAGCCGACTCGGAGACGGTCGTTCTCTACGGCTGGCACACGGTCACCGCCGCCCTTGCCAATCCGGCGCGGCGTTTCCGTCGCCTGCTGGCCACCGAGAACGCCGCGCGCCGGCTCGCGGAGGAGACCATCGTCCTGCCGCTCAGTCCGGAGGTGGTCCGGCCGGACGCAATCGCGCAGCGCCTCGGCGCGGACGCCGTGCATCAGGGCCTCTACGCTGAGGCCGATTCCCTACCCTCGCCGGATATCGACGATCTGGCGCTTGACGGAAATGTATTGGCGCTCGACCAGATCACTGACCCGCACAACGTCGGGGCCATCCTGCGCTCTGCCGCTGCGTTCGCGGTCGCGGCCATCGTCACCACCGCACGTCACAGCCCGGAAGCGACCGGCGTGCTCGCCAAGGCCGCGTCAGGTGCGCTCGAGCATGTGCCGCTGGTGACGGTGCAGAATCTTTCCCGCGGACTCGCGAGCTTGAAGGATCGCGGATTCCTGCTGGTCGGGCTCGACAGTACCGGCGAGAGCGATCTTGCCACCGTGCCGCTGCGCGCGCCGCTGGCACTCGTGCTCGGCGCCGAAGGCAAGGGCTTGAGGCTGTTGACGCGCGCAACCTGCGACGTAGTCGCCCGGCTCGATGTTCCCGGTGCGATCAAAAGCTTGAACGTGTCGAACGCCGCAGCGCTCGCGCTCTACGTCGCGCTCGCACAGTTGCGCAAGCCCCACCCCTGATCGTCCCAAATGATCGCCGCGAGCTACCGGGCGCCACGTGCCTTCGCCGGCTTCCGCCACGCCACCGCCGGGCGAACACGCGGCCCCGGCATGCGGGCCTGGGCCCGAGCCGAGAGCACCGGATCACCATAGTGCCCCGCCGGCACCACAACAGGCGTCAGATCGTCGACAGTTCCGATAAACGGATATGACCGCTTCAGATCGGTATTTGTGAACCCAATTTCGGTGATCACGATACCCGGTCCGGAAAGCTCCGGTCCGTGGTTGACCACGTAGTATGGCGAGGCAATCCACCACTCCGCAGCCGGAGGGGCTTCACCGTAGAACGGCCTGCTCAGCGGGGGGTCCGCGGCGCCTGCCGGCATGATGGCAAGCCCGAACAGAACGGCAACGCAGACGATGTACGATCGGATCATGATCTTTACCTCACCGGAACGCCGCGCTTGCCGGTCAAGGCAATGACCGGCTGGTGGTCGGCGCGCGCGGTGGCAGCCCCGGCCCCATAAATGCCGGCGATCGCCACCAGGATGACCAAGGACAGTCTCAAAGCCATTGCCCAGTCACGCAGAACCCCTCGCGCGCAGATCGGCCATCTTCTCCAAAAGGTTTTTGTCGAGTGTATCGAGCGGTCCGGCAATGCCGGGCATGGTTAACGTCCGGTATCGGGCCGGTCCGTGCCGGCCTCACTCTCCGACGAGCGCGAACACCAAAGCGAGCCGCGCGCAGCACGGTCTCGAAGGCAATGCGACGCATCTCTTCCACGGACGTCCCCAACCGCTTCAGCAGCTGAAAGCAAATCCTAATGCAGAGCGTCTTGTCCGTTCAATGGCGTCCGACGATGTGATACGCCTCCGGCAAAGCAACCACTGAAGCAACCAGCGCTGCACAATAGAACCCGATCGCGATGACCGAGGCGGTCTTCGCCGTGCGCAGCAGCAGTTCCTCGAAATTGTTGCGCGCCCAGCGGCGGCCGCTGTCGCCGATCGGCCGCAGCGTGGGATGGAGGCCGCGCCAGGCCTCAAGCCGAACCACGCCATCGTCGGTCAGCCGCGAGGCACGCAGGACTAGGCCGATGGAGAAGAACAGCGCCACCGTTGCCCCGCTCTTGAGCGCAGCCGGCGGTTCAAAGCTGAAGGCGATCATTAAAATGATGCCGACAAACGAGACAAAGCCCGCGTCGCGGGCAACAGTTTGTTCGGCCAATTGGCGGAATGGACTCATGACGTGGCCTCCAAGCCTGTCAACGCACAGGCGGGCCGCCGGTTTCACGCCGGTCCGTTCACGAATACGATAAGACCCTCAATGAATCGTCGGCGGCTGCCGATCGCGGTGCTCAGGTCAGAGACCGAATTTTAAGAAATTGCCAATCGCCCGGCAATGCCAGCACGGCCGTTCCGGCCAGCCAGATCCACAGTGACATGTCGGTGGAATCGTCTGTCGCGCCGACGAAGCGCTCGTAGAGCGCGGCGGGAACGCCGCCGAGGATAACGATGCCCGTCGACAACATCAGAGAGGCGAAATAGGCAATCAGGCTCGTGCTGCCGAACAGCGGTGCGGCCATCATGTGCAGAGAAATTCCAAAGGTAAGCGGCGGCAAGCAGCTGCTCGTTCCACTTGAAGCGGGATGAAGTGATCATGAGGCTTCTCTTTTCGACCGTAGCCCTCAGTCGTGGAAGTGCAGCGTTAGTGTTCGTTAGGCTGACATGTTAACAGCCAGCGGCGCCTGCCTATTGAGACTTGCAGGGCTTTCCCGGATACGTGGGCAGCTTACTGTCCGGCTTTTTGGCGAGAAGAGAGTCTTGCTGTCAGGAACTGGTAGAATGCATCGACCTGCTCCCGATCGCCCGAAACTCGGTATCGCTTCCGGGACCGAAGCATGAGCCAGAACGGCAGGAAGACCACGAGGTACCAGAACGACGGCGGGGGTTCCGGTCGTTCGATCTTCAGCTCAACCCAGTCGTCGCGCCTGTAGAACCCAAGGAAGACGAAGCCGCCGCCGATCAGGAAGAGGGCGAGGCTGACGATCGTCGACTGCGTAGCTTCGAATCCTGTCAGGGCGCCGGCTGCCATGAATGCGATCCCGAAGACGATCCGGGCGATGCCGCGCCACGTCCTCCAATCGGAAGTCCGACGTCTTGCCTCCGAGACCTCCGTGTATTGGATGCCCATCAGGCGATCTCCCCGCCTGCCGAAAAAGCGCTGGCCGGTGGCGTATACATCCAGCCCCGCATCCATGTTGAAGACGGCCTCTACCGATTCATCGGGTTCAAGCGCTGACGTAATCTCACCGGGGACGTTTTCCAGGGTCCCGTGCGAAGAGCGCTCTCCCTTCACTGCCTCCTTGCTGTCCATAGCGAACCTTTGAGCAATTCCGTGCGTACCGGCCCATTCGTCTCAGCTTTGATCATTCGAGTGCCGTGCCGTGCAGTCGGCCGGCGAGTTCCGTCCCCTCAATCCTGTCGTTTTGCTTGGCATGATCGGCAGCGGTGCGCCCAAGCCGGTCGGTCAGGTTCACGATCGCACCGGCATCGAGAATCGCCTGTACGACCGCCGGCCCGTTGTGCCGGGATGCGATCATCAGGGCGGTCGCTCCATCCCGGTCCGGCGCGTTGACGTCGGCGCCCGCTTCAATAAGGGCTTGGACGACGGCCGCGCCGTTGCCTTGAGCGGCGATCATCAGTGCTGTCCAGCCGCCCTCGGCCCGCCCATTTACCTCGGCTCTGCCCTCGATGAGAGTTCGCACAGCGGCCGCCTTGTTGTGCGCGGCCGCAATCATCAGGGCGGTCGCGCCGCGCCTGTCCCGCACATTGACGTCGGCACCCGCTTCGATGAGAGCCCGTATCACGGCCGCGCCGTTGTGCCGGCCAGCGATCATCAGGGCGGTGGCGCCGCTTCCGTCCCGCGCATTGACGTCGGCACCCGCCTGGATGAGCGTCCGGGCGACAACCGCGTCGCTGCGCGAGGCAGCGAACATCAGCGGGGTCACGGCCTTGCTGTCCCCGATGTTTATTTCAGCGCCCGCGGCAACCAGGCTTCGAACGACCGCCGCATCGTTACGCGAGACCGCGAACATCAGCGGGGTCTGGCCTTCCCAGTTCAGCGCATTGACGTTCGCCCCGGCTCGCAGCGCCGCTTCCACCTCGGCGGGACTTCCGGAGTGGGCGGCCTCGAACAGCTGGTGGTTGGGGGAGTCGCACCCGGCGATCGCGGGCAGCGCGGCCAGCAGGACAATGGCGAACAATCGGCGAGGAAGATCGGCGACCATATCGGACCGATTCGTTCGAACCAGCTTGTCGCTGACGCTGCCCAGCAACATTTCGCCGATGCGGCGAGCCCCCGCCGGCCGACCGCGAATGGCTTCTAGTCCCCCTGCACCTGATCCGCTTTCGCAAGTTCCTCCGCTGTCGGCGAACGGTAATACACCCACATGAGGATCAGACCACCCACGATCGGAGCCGCCCATGCCGCCAGGACGATAAAGGTGCTCATTCCTGCGCTCATTTTCCTTGCCTCCTATGCGGCGCTAGCTGCGCATGTGGTCGATCGTTTCCCTGGCCGCGGCATCCCGGGGCTGCGGGGTAAGCCGCGGCGCGGTGGCCATCTGGGCCGGCCAGCACATGCTCCAGAGGAGGAACGTGCCGGTTGCACCGCCCAGGATCAGCCACGCCCACATCCCCGGCAGACCGAAGAAGACGCCGTCGAGATAGTTCCCGAACTCGATGCCCGGCCCGACGAACATGATCCACCAGAAGGGGATGTAGAACCACAGGAAACCCTGCCACTTCCGGGCCCTCGGCTCGAAGAAGGCCGGATCGTGCTTGTGGAAGAACTTGTCGAGGTAGTCCAACGTATCCAGGAACGTCCTGCTCGGCGAGGTGACCGAAGAGACGATCCAGATGGTGAGGATATTGAAGATGATCCCCCATCCGGCCGAGTGGATGCTCAGCGTGTAGCGGTATGCCGGCCAGTAGTAGGTCGCCGTGACCGCCACGATGCCGACCACCAAGCCGGCGGTGACGCCCTGCGGCGTCCACCGCATCGGCCAGCCGCGGAAGCCGAAGCAAATCACGATCAGCGCCGGGTAGAGCTGGAAGCCGTACGAAACCGCCAGCCCGCCCAGCATCACCATAAGATCGCGCTGGGCGAAGGCGACGAACAGCGAAGCGGAAAGCAGCACCAGGCAGAAGATGCGCGACCAGTGCACCTGCCAGCGCTCGGGGAACACGTCCGCCATTCTCACCGCGTCCTCCCGCGGATGCGGATTGCCCGGCTTCGGATGCGGATTGCCCGGGTTGCCGGCATACGTCGGCTCCAGCCCACGCCGCTTCGCCCGGAACAGCAACGCCTCGCCGACGATGTTTCGTGTCGCGACCGCAGCGAACGACGAGACGTAAGGTCCTGCCGTGGACTGGGCCGCGGCCAGGAGACCGACGGCGGTCAGCGGGATCAGCCACAGCGGCAGGTATTCGAGCATCAGCCTCGGCACCACGCCGTCGGATCCGGCACCCGCCGCGCCGGCGGCCCGGATGAACTCGACCAGCGCAGCGGTGCTGAACATGGCGGGATCTTCATGGGCAAGGATCTGGGCCCCCACCCCCTGGACCACCGACCACAGGATCAGCGTCGCCGTCACGACCGTCCCGATGCCGAGCGTCACCTGCCAGGCCAGCAGCCGCGCATGCCGCATGCTGTACGACCACATGGTGAAGGCCGGGGACGCCTGAATTCCGGCGAGGGCGAACATGTAGGTGAGCATCATCATGCCCGTCCACTGCGCCATCGGCCCGAGGCCCTCGACATTTCGGACCCAGTTCCAGTTCCAGTAAATCCATCCGTGCGAGTGCGTGTAGTAAGTATGGAGGGTGAAGGCCTTCTCCACGAAGGGACCCCACCCGCCGAAACCGTACAGCACGGCCGCGCCGATCATCGTAATGCCGCCGAACGTGAGGAAGTACTGAATGGCGTCCACCCACGCGATGGTCCGGAGACCGCCGGCGCCGACATAGATGAGCATGATCAGCGCGAGCGCGATGCTGCCCGTGATGAACGGGAAGAATCCGCCGGTTATCACGGTGAACAGCAGTCCGGCGCCGATGAGCTGCACTGCCACGTAGAAGCAACTGTACAGGAACGACACGACGACGATCAGGATTCCCAGGAAGTGGGAATCGAAGATCGTCCGGTACTGCTCGGGCGGGGTGATGAATCCGTAGTGCCGGCCGAGCATCCACTGCCGCTTGATAAAGAGAGCGCCTGTGAAGGGAATCGTGATCGCGTAGAGACCCGCGAACGCGTACGCGATGCCGCCGGCATAGACTGTGCCGGGGTGTCCCATATAGGTCCACGCGCTGAACGAGGTGACGGACGCGGCGAGCATGAACAGCCAGGGAGGAAGCGTCCGCCCCGAAATGCCCCAACCGGAAAGGGTGCGGGCCTGTTTGTATCCAACGATGCTCCAATAAATGCAGTACGCCCAGTAGAGCCCGACTGCGATGAGCACTCCGGAAATCAGCGGCCAATTGTAATCGGTTGCCGGCATGATCGGCCTCCTCCCATGGCTTATTCCCAAGGGTCATTTTTATTCTTGTTATGTTCTAAGCCTGCACGGGCACACCTTCGCGTAAGCAGGCACTTTCTGGTGTCTTGTGCTGTCATTTTCTGTAGGCGCGCACACGACAAATAAAATACTAAAGTATAGGCGGGCGGTTAGCAAGTAATACAAAGGTCGTAATACTAAGGTATGAAACCATTGAATCGTTCTGATTCGTCAGCCGCGTCTTCACGGCGGCCGGAGCGGAGCTGGAGTCTGTCGATCTGAGGGAGCCGGTCCGGCAAACAGGGGCGCTCATCGCGCCGACGCAAGTATGTTCGCGACGAAGGTCTCGACAGCACTTCTCACCGAGATGGTCGGCCGGCTCGAGTTCGATGACGAGGCGCTGAGATGGGTGCGCGATACGCTACACGCGAGCCACGCCGTTGAGCGGCCCGAGCACGAGGAGGCGATCAAGCGGCATCAATACGGAGCCCGCATGCCAGAGCGGCCCGAGCTTGCCCGTGTCATGGCTCACTGCTAGCTCTAGCACGGCGCCGGCTTAGCTCAGCTGGTAGAGCACCTGATTTGTAATCAGGATGTCACAGGTTCGAATCCTGTAGCCGGCACCAGTACATCGCACGGGAATTATTCCAATTGCCGCCACAATTCGGAAGATCGCGGTTTTCCATTGCGAGCGCGTTCGGATTGCGAAGCTCTCCGTCAGATAGGCGATCATCTTTCGCTCACTGCGTCTTTGATCGTGCCCGGTGGCCGCGTATGGTTCTATATGGGCTGCGGCCTGCCGGTGGGTCTCGGCTCTAAGAAATCTTCAGAGAGAAGCGAGGAGAGCTGGAAATCATGGCGAAGGACCAAACTGAAGCTCAGAAGGCTGCGCGGCTAGAAGTTCGGCGCAAAGCAAGAGACGCTGCGCGGGCGGCGGGGCGGGAGTGGTCGCAGCTTTCGAAGGAGGAACGGATATCCTTTCGGAGGAAGGTCCGCGGCGCGAACGAGCGCGATCCCAGCCGGCCCCGTCTGATGGCAAGAAAGGCTGCCGAAGCAGACGGCAATAACTGGCGCGAATTGACAAAAGAGCAGCGCCAAAAGTACGTGACGGACGCTCGCGGGAACTCTTGATTCCGCTGCTTTTGTGCACCGCGATAGCATCCCAGGGGAGCGAACTGTCGCGGCAGCGGATCACCGCATCAAGGCATTGGACGCCATCCGGATCGCAAGGGTCGGATGGCGCTAATGCTGCTGCACGTGGCATGTTCCCCTGCGATCAGAATGACCCCGGCGAAGCCGATAAGAAACCCGGCCAGATGCAGCCACCGGAAGGTCTCGCCGAGCAGCGCGGTATGGCCCGCCCTTGCCAGTGCATTTGTTCTGATCTGTAATCGCACGCCTTTCGCCGGCACCGGTGTCCGCAGCACGGGAGAGAACGATGTCGACCAAACGCGCCACCGCCAAGGCGTCCGTGACCCGGCTGACACCGCGACGCCTGCGCGCGCTCAGCCTTGACGAGGCGGTTGCCGTCATCAACGGCACGTTCGCCGCCGGCGCGGAACACAGGTGCTCACCGCTCGCCGCCATCGTTCTCGATGCGGGCGGCCGGGTGAAGGCCTTCCTCAAACAGGACGGCTGTTCGATGCTGCGGTTCGAGGTCAGCCGCGGCAAGGCCTACGGCGCGCTGGCGCTCGGCCGTTCGTCACGCATGGTGCTGCAGAAGGCGCGCGAGAAGCCGTGGTTCATGCAGTCGCTGGAGACCATGGTCGACAGCCCGATGTTCCTCGAGGGCGGCGGCCAACTGATCCGCTGTCCCGAGACCGGCGAAGTGGTCGGCGCCATCGGCGTCACCGGCGACGTCAACGACATGGACGACATATGCGCGATCGAGGGCATCCGCGCGGCGGGCTACAAGACCGACTTCGATTTCGGTGCCGCGGACGAGCATCGGCTCAAGATCGTCAAGAGCAAGCCGATCACCGATCCGCGCGGGCGGTGACATGACGGCGGCGCACCACATCAGGCGCTTCCCAGCGTGTGGCACTATCGTCAGGAACGGCACGGGCTACGCGTTTGTGGCGCGTTGATCCCACTCGCGTCGTCCCGGGCGAGCGGAGCGAGGCCCGGCACCCATAACCACAGTTCTATCGAGCGTGCACGGCGTATGGGTCCCCGCTTTCGCGGGTACGACAGCCGAGGATTCGGTCGTCACATCTTCGACAGGCCGGCGAAATCGATCGCCTGCGCGTAGCTCATCTTCGCCGCCGCCGGCGCCGAGCCGGAGACCACGACAAGAAACTTGTTGGCGACGATGATATGGATGTCGCCCTGCGGATTCTGGATCGCCCGCTGGCTGCCGACCCGTACGATCTTGCCCATGGCGCCGGCGAACTGCGGATTGGCCATGATCGGCGCGAGCTGCGCGATCACCGCGGAGTCGCCGGTGATCTGCACGTCGACATTGTCGCCGTTGGCATTGGTATAGTTGCGACGCGCCTGCGACGCGCCGAACGCCGTCGAGCCGACGGCGGTCGCCTGCGCTTCATCCGCCGTCCAGCCTGCCAGCGGTTTCGGCAGCAGCGTGACGAAGCCCTCCGCGTTCTTCCGACCGATCAATTGCGAGGCGAGATCCGCCGCCTGTTTCGCGTTCGCGAGATCGCCCGCCTGATAAGCCTTGCGCGCCTGATCGAGCGCTTCGAGGATGTCGTCGGCGCGCACCTGCGTCGCCAGAAGCCCGACAACAGCAAGCAGAACCGCTGCGCGGATCATCACCAAGCCCCCAAAAAAACAGCCGGAACCGTGCATGCACTGTAGCACATTGGAGACACCATTCCGGGACAAGTCACGCCCCTGATTGACAAACTTTCCGGGGCAGTCTTGACTTACCTCCGGTGCAGGTGTGCCGGACTTCAAGACCGGCCAAGAGGGAATTCGGTGCGGCCCGCGTAGCGTTCTGGGCCAAAACCGGAGCTGCCCCCGCAACTGTCAGCGGTGAGCCCTCGCTTCACGATGCCACTGGGCGCGTGACCGCCCCCGGACATGTTCAATGTCCGGGGGGCCGGCCACGAAAGCCCGGGAAGGCGGAGCGAGGGTGACGACCCGCAAGCCAGGAGACCTGCCTGCACTGGTCACCCTTCCGGCGCACGGGGCGTGCGACCGGGGCGGTCTTCCGCAGTGGTGACATGCGTCAACCTCGCGGAGGACTGGCCGATGGCCCGTTTCCTCAATGCTAGCGCATGTCCAAGGTGCGCGCAGCGCACAAGCATGCCTAGGTGCGCGCCGCCGGCGCCGTGCCTCCGCGATCCGTTCTCTCGAACGTAACGGAGGCATGTCATGTTGTCCCTATCCTCTTCTTCGTCGTTTGTTCCCCGTGGTCTACGCTTCGCCACATGGAGCGCCTTGGCCGGCTTGACAGCAAACCCGCTGCCGGTGCTGGCGCAGCCAGCCGTCGACATCCCTGAGATCATCATCTACGCCAATCAATTCCCGACCGAAGCGAGCCGCGTCGGCGCATCGGCGACCGTCTTGATGGGCGAGACGATGCGCAGCAAAGGCTTCAGCACCGTTGCTGAGGCGCTACGCACAGTGCCCGGCTTGTCGGTGAACCAATCGGGGGGGCCCGGCGCGCTGACCCAGGCGCGCATCCGCGGTTCGGAATCCAATCACGTGCTGGTGCTGATCGACGATGTTCCGGTCAACGACTTCGCGAACGGCGATTTCAACTTCGCCGACTTCTCGCTGGAAGACGTCGAACGCGTCGAGGTGATCCGCGGTCCGCAATCCGGCATCTACGGCGCCAACGCCCATTCGGGCATCATCTCGATCGTGACCCGCACGGGACGCGGGCTCGCCCGCCCGCAGGCGGACTTCCGCGTCGAGGGCGGATCGCGGCAAACTGCCGCGGCCAGCGGCAGCGTGCGTGGCGCCGCCGGACCGTTCTACGGCGCCTTCAGCTTCGCCCACAACACCACCGACGGCCACAACATCTCGCGCTTCGGCAGCGAACGTGACGGCAGCCACGCGACCACGACGACCGCCAAGGTCGGCGTCGAGCTGACGCCGGCCGCCAACATCGAGGCTGCGTTCCGCCGCGCCGCGCGCTTCACCCACTTCGACTCGCAGCCGTTCTTCGGGCCGTTCGAGGGGCTGACCTTCGACTCGGTGTACGATTTCAACCGGACGGAAAACCTCCTCGGCCGCATCGCCGCGACTTGGTCGCTGTTCGACGGGGCGCTGGTGCAGAAGCTTTCCGCCAGCCGCTACGAGGAACGCCGCAACGACGACGACGTCGTCAACGGCTTTTTCCGCTCCAAGGGACAGCGCGACGACTTCGCCTACAAGGCAACGCTCAAGCACAACACCGACATCGTTGGGGGCGAGCAGCATACGTTGGCGCTCGCGGTCGACCGCCAGCACGAACGCCTGACCATCGATTCCGCTTCCTTCGTGTTCGATCCGTCCGCGGGCGCCTTCTGGGCCGCGGGCGCCGAGCGGACCCGCACCGGCCTCGCCGGCGAGTATGGGGTCAACCTCCCGTTCGGTCTGACGCTCACCGGAGCGGTGCGGCATGACTGGAACAGCGGCTTCGCCGATGCGACGACCTGGCGCGCGACCGCCTCGCAACGCTTCCCCTCCACAAGAACGCGGCTGCACGGCAGCGTCGGCACCGGCATCACCAACCCGAACTTCATCGAGCAGTTCGGCTTCTTCGTCGGCACCTTCATCGGCAATCCGGCGCTGCGGCCGGAGCGCTCGATCGGCTGGGACTTCGGCGTCGAGCAGAGCTTCTGGGGCGGCCGGCTGATCACGGACGTCACCTATTTCGGCGCCGATTTCGAGGACAAGATCACCTTCGGGACGGCCGGCGGCGGCTTCATCGCGACGCCGATCAACGTGCCGGGTGTGAGCCCGCGGCGCGGTGTCGAGGTCAGCGCGCGGGTGACGCCGGTCAACTGGTTCACGTTGACCGCGGCCTATACCTACACCGACGCGCGGCTTGCCGACGGGACACGGGAAATCCGACGGCCCGAACACGCGGCGTCCGGCTCGGCGACGGTACGATTCCTCGGCGGACGCGGCCGCGCGACCGTCAACGTCGTCTACAACGGCAAGATGGCGGACAGCTGGTTCCGGTTCCCGATCACGCCGGTCGAATTGGAGGCCTATACGACGGTCGGCGGCATCATCGAGTACGACGTGGCGCCGTACGCGACCGCATTCGTCCGGGCCGAGAACGTCTTCAATGCGCGCTATGAGGAGGTCTTTTCCTATCGCGCCCCCGGGAGCATCGTTCTGGTGGGCCTGAAGCTGCGGACCATTTGAGCCCGCGGGCAATCTGCGGAACCGGTTGCCGCGAGCACCGCGAACTCAAGGGCGCGATCGAGGGGATACGGACGTATTGAGGCACCGTCATCCGGGACCCGAGCGAAGCGAGGGAGCCCGGAATCCATAACCGCTGGTCCAGCGATCCAATCTGAGGGGTTATGGGTTATGGGTTATGGGTTATGGGTTATGGGTTATGGGTTCCGGGCTCCGGCTTTCAGCCGGCCCCGGAACGACTCGCAGAAGGCTCCGTCTCCGCCAGGATCCACGCCAGATACGTCTGATCGACGCTCTCGACCGGCAGCACCAGGATTGCCGGCGTGCTGTAGGAGTGCCCGGCCTTCACCGCGGCGCGAACCGCGTCGGCCAGCGCGGCGCGGGTCTTGATCAGCATCACCGCCTCTTCGCCACGCTCGACGGCCCCCTGCCATCGATAGTGCGAGATCATCCTCGGCAGGATATTGACGCAAGCCGCCAGCCGCTGCTCGACCAGCGCCCGGCCAGCCGTCTCCGCCTCGACAAGCGATGGATAGGTCGTATAGACGAACACCGCGCGTTCCATGTTCCTGTTCCTGCGCCGCCGCGCGTCCCGTGCGGCCCCGCCGCGCCAGCGAGTCCTCATGAGCCCCTCGCCTTCTCGCTACGAGCACCTCGCCTTCGTTGCAAGCCCGACGCCGGAGGCACAGGACGCACTCGCCCAGTTGAGCCGCCGCTACGGCAATGTCGCGCCGGATGATGCCGATATCATCGTCGCGCTCGGCGGCGACGGCCTGATGCTGCAAACGCTGCGCCGCTACATGCCGTCCGGAAAACCGATCTATGGCATGCACCGCGGCACCGTCGGCTTCCTGATGAACGACTTCTCCGAAGTCGACCTGAAGGAGCGGCTTGCGCTGTCCGAGGTCACCGTCATTCATCCGCTGCGGATGCGGGCCCGTGATGCGGATGGCCGGCCCTTCGAGCACTATGCCATCAACGAGGTCTCGTTGTTCCGGCAGACCTATCAGGCGGCGCGTCTGCGCATCCTGATCGACGGCAAGGAGCGGCTCGCCGAGCTGGTCGCCGATGGCGTGCTGATCGCGACGCCCGCCGGCTCCACCGCCTACAATTTCTCAGTGCAGGGGCCGATCATTCCGATCAATGCTCCGCTGCTGGCGTTGACGCCGATCAGCCCGTTCCGGCCGCGGCGCTGGCGCGGAGCGCTGCTGCCGAACACGGGGACCGTCACCGTAGACGTGCTGGAAGCGGCCAAACGGCCGGCCGCCGCCGTCGCCGACCATGACGAGGTTCGCTCGGTGCGATCCGTCGATATCAGCATGGATCAGAGCATCGCGATGCACATGCTGTTCGATCCCGGCCACAGCCTGGACGAACGTATCCTGCGCGAGCAGTTCGGCCATTGAGCGGAGTCTCGTGTGTGGTTCAGAAGTTCTCTTGTTGGACTCGCGGCAGCAATGAAGAGAACTTCTGAACCACCACACTAAGGCGTCGGACGCGGCTGGGCCGTTGGCGCCCGCCCGGCGGTACGCCGCCGCGGCATCGATCGCATCAGCATTCGCGCAACGACGAGCGGCAGTTCGAGCAGGCCCGGCAACGGATCGTCCGTGGCGAATACGGCAAAGGTCACCGGACGCCAGAACGTGTTTCGATATCGGGTCGGCGAGCGCACGCCGGCGCAGATTTGCTGGCAGACGGCCGCGACGTCACGGGTCAGGTGGATCCATCGCACGTCGGCCCTGCCGCGGGCCGGGACGGGCGTCTCGCCTTGCGCCAGTTGCCAGGCCAGGAACGGAAAATCCACCCCCGCGGCGGCGCCGAGGCCAAGCCAGGTCCAGGGCCGTGCGTTGATGTCGAGCAGCTTGTAGCGGCCGTCGCGTACGTCGTATTTGAACTCGACCTCGACCAATCCGCTGTACTCGAGCGAGCGCAGGAGCCGGCAGGCCGCCTCCTCCAACTCGGGCCGCTCGATGGTCTCGACGAAGGTGCTGGTATAACCGAAGTCGATCGGAAACTGGCGCGTCCGCCGCGCGACCAGGGATGCGACCGGAACGCCGCGGTCGCACAAAGCGGCATAGGAGAACTGCCGCTCGCCCCCGCCCGGGATGAGTTCCTGGAGCACGATCTGCTGCTCCCCGACAAGCGCCGCAGCCTCGACAAAGCGCGCCACCAGCGTCTCCCGATCGTCGGCGCGCCATGCCTTCGCCCGCGTGAAGCTGTTGCGCTGCTCGTGCACGGTCGGCTTGAGGATGACGGGAAACCGGCAATCGACCTGTGCGACGTCCTGGCGATCGCGCGGATAGTAGCTCCACGGCGAATGAAGGCCGATCTCGGCGGCGAACTGATGCGTCAGCCGTTTGTCAGCGGTCCACCGGGTGATCGCCCATGGCGGCGTGGCCACTCGGAAAGCCGCAGACAACGCGGCGTGGTTCCGCGCGACGAACTGGACTTCGGCATCGCCGCAGGGGAACAGCGTCCAGCCGTCAAGCCGGTGACGACGCCCGAATCGAAGGAGAAACTCGGCCGCGTCCGGGTCATTCGGCCCGGGCCAGGAGCCGCTGTGGGTCACGTAGCGGGAAAAGCGCGCGAGCGGATGATCGTGGGTGAGGAACCAGACCGGGATATCGCGTCGGCCGAGGCTGCGGGCAACCGCCAGACTCCCGTGTGCTCCGCCCATGACCAAGGCGCCGCGCGCGGCGGTTGCCGCCGGCGGCCGCACGTCATCGGTCGTCGCAGGTGCAACGGACGCAGTCACAACCCTTATGCCTCATCATCAAAAAGGGTGTGCTATCGTCTTTCGTCCGGGTAAACAAAGCTTGCTCACGATCGCGGACCGAACGTACCCGGATCAGGTTCGCGTCAACGTCTTCGGCGAACGCGTGAACATTTCAACGTGGTCTGGCTCTAATGCGGCCGGCTGTGCGCGATTGGCAGCGACCCTACGGGTGACCGCGCGCGCGGCGTAGCCTGCGCCCCAAACAAAACGCATGAGCGGGCCAAAACTGTGCGCCGACGATGCACCGACGAAATGCAGGCCGGGGACGCTCGATTCCATGCCGTAGGACAGCCGGGGCGCCCCGCCACTGTTCGCTACGCCTTGCACCAGCGCGGGGGCAAGAATGCCGAGTCTGGCGATATCGATCTTGTACCCGGTCGCGAGCAGCACGTGGTCAAAGGTTGCCGAACCACCGACGAGATCGAGCGTAACGCGGTTACCAGAGGTGCGCGCGCCGGAAATCGTCTGCCCCGCGTTGATCTGTACCGCGCCGAACCGTGGCCGCAGCCACCCGCTGGCCTTCGCGCGCAGGCACCGGGCGCTGAAGTCGTCCCGCATGTCGTCCCCAAGCAGGCGCACGAGGCCGGGGCTCTCGGCCAGCCAGTTCAGCGGAAACGGACCGACGGCACCGCGCGTCATCATGAGCTTGCGCACCCGCCACGCAAGATCGCGGCGCTGCGACCCGTCGTCTTGCTCGGAGCCGAGCCAAAGCACGGGGCCGCGGCTGATCAATTGCACGTCGGCTCCCGCTTCGCTTAGCAGCGCCGCCGATTCACAAGCGCTCTGCCCGCGGCCGATGACGGCCACGCGCCGGCCGCGATAGGCGTTGAAACTGACGTGGTCGGAGGAGTGACTGACCAGATCCGACGGCAATCCGGCAAACGGCGCTGGCCGAAAATCCTGGCGCGCTAGCCCCATGGCAACGACCACCCGGTCTGCCTGAACGATCTCGCCGTCGTCGAGGCGCACGCGAAATCCGTGCTGCGCGGGCTCGACCAATGCCACCTTGCGGGTGTCGAGATCGGGCACCGCCTGCGCTTGGAACCAGCAGCCGTAACGAATGAACTCGTTGATCGGCATCTGCTCCATCGGCGCGAAGTCACGCATCGCGGCATAGGCATCGAGCGCGTGTTCCTCGTTCGGATGCGCAATATGCGAGGCGACCCACGGCGAGCGAAGCTTCATGCCCTCGGGCATGTTGTTGCGCCAGAATGACATCGGCTCGCCGAATACGCGCGTCGCTATGTTCGCGGACGTCAGGTGGGCGGCGGCGGCCAGACCGAACGGCCCGGCTCCAATCACTGCAACTTCACAATCGTTTCGACGGACCGTCGCGTTCACGGCTGCACCTTGATGTTTCCGAGATGTTTCCGGCGGCTGGCGGGGTTATGAGGGTACGATGTCGAACCGCCGCTGCGTCGCAAAACCACACTAGAATGAATGCCGTGCGGTAACGAAGCATCAACTCGAATTAACACTAATCTTGAGTTATCCCGGCATACCCGCGGGCGCGCGGCCGCCTCCATGCCTGGAATCATAGGAGGTTGCTAGGCCGCGGCCAGGCGTTGCACCGGCGCCGCCACGCTCTCAGCCGCGATCTCGTCGCAGAACAGCCGTGCCTCCTCGCGCGCTGCCTCGGTCGCAAACCGCCGCAGCAGCGTCATCAGCGGTTCGATGTCGCCGAGCGCCGCGTCGGCGCATCGCGTCAAGACGCGCTCGATCATCCGCCGTTTGAGCCGCGTGGCGCCGTCCACGTCGCCGACGAAGCCCGACGCCTGCATTGCTTCGATGACTTCGCGGAAGGCCGGATAGAGCGAGGGCGGCAGCCCCGCCTTGTGGTATAGCGCGCGAAAGCTGCCGCCGCCGCGGTCATGAACGATCGCCGAGACGCGCGCGAGCGTCAGGCCTGAGAGTTCCGCCAGCGCTTCCTCGAACAAGCGGGTGTTGCCGCAGAGGACCGCACGGAGCACGAGGCCGGCCGTGAGCTGCCCGCTGGCGCAGAGATGTCGGATCAGCGGCCGTATCTCGTCCCCTGCCACTTGCGCTGCCAGCGCGACGGTGGCGCGCTCGCACGCCTCCTTGGCGATGCGCCGGGCGCGGTCGTCTTCCAGCCACTCGCGCGCGGCGACGAAGTCCGCAAGCGTCGCCGACAGCTTTGCGAGCATCGCTTGCCGGGTCGCGGCCGGCAGATCGGCGCGATCCGCTAGGGCTTCGCGAATGGCGGCGAGATGGCCGTGCCGCTCGACGATGCGGTCGAGCGAGAACGAGACGACGTCGGCATCGGGATTCTCGATCAGCACCAGGCAGGCGTGTGCGGTGCCGACCTCGGCGACGGCGGCGGCGACGGCGCGCGGCAGTCCAAAGCGGCTCGCAATGGCCGCCTGGATCGCCGGCGAGCCGGTCGCGACGTGATCGACCAGATCGGCATCGACCAGGAGCGGCGAGCGTTCGAGGATCGTCGAGGCGATCTCCGGCTGATCGCCGGCCAACGCATACACCACCGCCGGCGGCGCCGCCTGACTGGCCGCGAAGACGTCGGCAAGCGCGCGCCTGACCAATGGGGACGGGTCGTCGAGCAGCATCAGCATCGCGCCTTCGGCCGCCGCCCGATCGTCGGGCGACAGATCCGAGTAGAGATAGGCGCGAGCAAGAGCGCTGGTGGCGTCGGCGCGATCGCCGGCAGAGGCGGTTCGCAGCCACTGAATGAACTGACGGACGATCATGGTGCTACCACATGATGGAAGCTACAAAGCTAGGAGCTGCCGGCGCACTGATCCGGCATGAATCACACTAATGGCGGACGCTTAACAAAGCCTTCACCATAAAAGGAAGAATGACCGAGTGATTTCAGCGGCGCTCAGGACGTGCCGTCGAACAGGCCGCGAATGTTGCTGCGGCCGTTCTGGTAGAGCTCGCGCCGATCGACGCTATCGCGGCGCTCGGCGCCGTCGCGGCGTGTGACCACGGAATTGTGGTAAACGGCTTGTTAACGGCAGATCAGGGAGCGTTTCGATGCAGCAGGACACGGCCCTTCGGCACAAGCGCGGCGGCCTCTACTTTGAGGATTTCATCGCCGGCACGGTCTACGAGCACCGGCTCACCCGCACGGTGACGCAGATGGACAACATGCTGTTCTCTAACATGACGCTCAATCCGCAGCCGCTGCACATCGACCGGCACTTCTGCGAACAGGAAACCGAATGGGGACAGCCGTTGATGAATTCCCTGTTCACGCTCGGGCTGATGATCGGCATCTCGGTCACCGACATCACCCTCGGCACCACCATCGCCAATCTCGGCATGACCGACGTACGCTTCCCCAATCCGCTGTTCGAGGGCGACACCGTGCACTGCACAACCGAGGTGCTGGGCAAGCGCGAGTCGAAATCACGCCCTGGCGCGGGCGTCGTCGAGCTGCATCACAAGACATTCAAGCAGGACGGAACGCTGGTCGCGGAATGCAAGCGCAGTGCCTTCATCCGCATGCGGCCGGCGTAACCGATGCGCTCACTGCTATTCATTCCGGGCGACAGCCCGCGCAAGCTCGACAAGGGACTGACCAGCGGCGCCGACGCGCTGCTGCTCGATCTCGAGGACTCGATCGCGCCCGAGGGCAAGGCGGCCGCGCGCGGGACGACGCTCGCCTTCCTGCGTGAGGCGCAGCCCGTGGCGCAGCGCCCTCGCCTCTACGTGCGCGTGAACGGGATCGAGACCGGGCTGATCGACGCCGACCTCGGCGCCGTGATGGCGGGCAAGCCCGACGGCATCCTGCTGCCGAAGGCGGAGGGCGGCGCTTCGGTCATCCACCTCGACGCCAAGCTCACGGCGCGGGAAGCGATCCATGGGCTCGCCGACGGAAGCACCGCCATCGTTGCGCTGGCCACTGAAACCGCCAAAGCGATGTTCCACGCCGGCACCTATGCCGGCGCGAGCCGCCGCCTCACCGGCCTCACCTGGGGCGCCGAAGACTTGTCGGCGGAACTCGGTGCCGAGGCCAACCGCGACGCCGCCGGCAATTTCCTCGACCCCTACCGCCTTGCCCGCGCGCTGTGCCTGTTCGCCGCCGCCGCCGCGCAGGTGCCGGCGATCGACACGGTCTATGTCGACTTCCGCAACGAGACCGGGCTGCGGCGCGAATGCGAGGAGGCGCGTCGCGATGGATTCACCGGCAAGCTGGCGATCCATCCGGCGCAGGTACCAACCATCAACGAAGTGTTCACGCCGACGGCGGCGGCGGTCGCGCAGGCGCAGGCGATCGTCGATGCGTTTGCCGCCACGGCAGGCACCGGCGTCGTCGGCATCGGCGGCGTGATGTACGACCGCCCGCACCTGGCGAAGGCGCAGCAATTGCTGGCGCGGATGAAGAAATGATGTGCCCCGGACGCGCGCGTCACTTCGGCTTGTAAACCGCACCCGGGTCGAACGCCTGATCGGCATCGCGGAACTCAAGCGTCACCGTCGCGCCGCTCTGGCCAATCGGCGCCGTGCGGTAGAAGCACGAGCGGCGTCCGGTGTGGCAGGCGCCCGGCCCTTCCTGCACCACCCTGATCCAGACCGCGTCCTGATCGCAGTCGACGCGCAGCTCGACGACGCGCTGGGTGTGGCCAGAGCTCTCGCCCTTGCGCCACAGCGCGCGGCGCGAGCGGCTGTAGTACCAGGCATCGCCCGAGGCAACGGTCCTGGCGAGCGACTCGGCGTTCATGTGCGCGACCATCAGCACCTCGCCGCTCGCCGCGTCGGTGGCGACGCAGGTGACGAGCCCATCGGTGTCGAAGCGGGGCTGCAGGATGAGGGATTCTTCGAGTTCAGATTTTGCCGCCATGACCGAGCCTATCAAAGCTCGTCATGGCCGGGCTTGTCCCGGCCATCCACGTCTTTGGTGATGCACGTCTTTGGTGATGCACCGCCGAAAGACGTGGATGCCCGGCACAAGGCCGGGCATGACGGAGAAATGGACGCGCGGCGCCCCCTCGATGCCGCTTATCGCTGCCCGGCGCGCACCAGGGTAACGAAGCGCACCTGCTCTTCCGGATTGTCGCGAAACATCCCGGTGAACTGGGTCGTGACCGTCGACGAACCCGCCTTCTCGACGCCACGCAGCGACATGCACATGTGCTCCGCCTCGATCATCACGGCGACGCCACGCGGCTTGAGGATTTCTTCGATCGCGGTCGCGACCTGCGAGGTCAGATGCTCCTGCGTCTGCAGGCGGCGTGCGTAGACGTCGACCAGTCGCGCCAGCTTCGACAAGCCCACCACCCGCTCGATCGGCCGGTAGGCGATGTGCGCGTTGCCGATGAACGGCATCATGTGATGCTCGCAATGCGAGTTGAAGCCGATGTCGCGCACCAGCACGAAATCCTCGTAGGTGCCGATCTCGGAGAACGTCCGGTCGAGCACATCGGCCGCGGATTCGCGGTAGCCGCGGTAAAGCTCCTCGTAGGCGCCGACGACGCGCTTCGGGGTATCGACCAGGCCCTCGCGTGCCGGATCGTCGCCGGCATAGGCGATCAAGACCCGGACGGCGGCCTCCGCCTCGTCCCGCGACGGGCGCGGGGCGAGCGGCTGTGGCGCGGCGCGCAAGTGATCGGAAACCTTGTCGGGCTGGGCGGATTTGTCGGACAATGGGCCTTTTGGCCACGGTTTGATGACGGCGTCCATTACGGTCTCTCCGTTCGACCGGCACCACGTTACGGCACCGGGAGTGTCACCGGGTGGCCGCGTCGGACCCCGCCTCGGGCTCTCGCCCCTGCGGCATGGCCGCACGCTGCATTCCCTGGATGCATGACTGATCTTGCGACCGCCATGCGGTTGGCAACCCCGCGGCGATATCGCGCCGCGAGGCCAGTCCCTATATAATCTTCCGCAACTTGTCCGCAATCAAGGCATAGCCCCTATCCGTCCCATGCTGAACGATGTCTACAACGCCCGAATCCTGGAACTCGCCGGCAATATTCCGCGTCTCGGACGGTTGGCCGAGCCGGACGCGACCGCCACGGCGCATTCCAAGTTGTGCGGCTCGACGGTCACGATCGACCTCAAGATGGACGGCGATACGGTCACCGACTTCGCCCACGCGGTGAAGGCCTGCGCGCTCGGGCAAGCCTCGTCGTCGATCATGGCGCGTCACGTGGTCGGCGCCAAGGCGGGCGAGCTGCGCGCCTTGCGCGACGGCGTGCGCAAGATGCTGAAGGAAAACGGCGCTCCGCCCGCCAACAGCGAATGGGGCGACATCGCCGTGCTCGAACCGGTGCGCGACTTCAAGGCCCGCCACGCCTCGACCATGCTGACCTTCGACGCGGTGGTGGATGCAATAAACCAGATCGAAGCCAAGCGGCGCGCGAAAGTCGCCGCGGAGTAGCCGCATCGTCGCCGCGCCACTCAGCGAACGCCGGCTTGTCCGGTGCGCACATTGGTGGCGTGCAGCGGACGACTGCCGCAACTCTCCTGCAACCGGGCGAAGGCCGGGCCGATGCCGCTGTTGCCGACGCGAATCGTCGTGCGTGCGTCGTTCGCACTCACCGTCGAGACCAGCAGCGCGCGATTGCCCGCCTCCGAGAAGTATCCGATGAACGACGCCGGGACGCTGCCGCGCGCCCGCGAGCTTACCTCGAACGACCGCGGAAGCGGTTCGGACCGCGTCACCTGCAGCGGCTCGGACTGAGCGCCGACCGACAACGTGACGGTCCTCACCGGTATCGCCGAGGCATTGGCGGCAAGCCGGCGCTCGCTGTAGTCGACTTGAACCGAGCCCGCCGTCTCGCCGCAGGCGAGCGTGATCTCGAAGCTGCCGAGTTCCACGCCTTCGATCGTCAGCGGGTGACTGCGCACGATCACACGCTGCCCCGACCGCCGGTCCACGATCCACCCGCGTGCCGACGCGTCGTGGCCGCGCCGCGTACCGCCGATCACGGTTGGCGACGAAGCCGCCGTCCCACCTGCCGCAGCCGCCGTAACGCCCGCCGCTACAGACGGCGGAATCAATTGCGGACCGGCCTCCACCTGCATGCGCCGGATCTCGTCCCGGTTGAGAGCCCGCATCGGTTCCCACGGCGGTATCCGCAGCGAGAGTTCGAGAAAGTCAACGCTGGCTCCCATCTCGGCGGTGTATTGCGCCAAGCGGCCGATGTCGCGTTGCACGAGAACCAGATCCTCGGCGGAATAGGTCGCTGCAACGGCATCGTCGCGGCGATCACCGAGCCAGATCTGATGCACCAGAAGCCGCGCGCCGGCCGGGACGATGCGCGTCGTTCCGCTCAGCAACACGAAAACGCACATCGACTCACAGTCGGCATGCGGCGACAGCTTTGCGCGCCGTTCGCTGGACGCGGGCCCCGCCGGCAGCGCGATCGTCCTGCCGACGGTCGTCGTCATATCGAACCGGCGAATATGCCGGCCGAGCGCCATCGCTCCGTGCACCGAACCGCCGCCGGAATCGAGCACCAGCGTCGCGCCGCGCAGATCATGCTCACGGGAGAAATCGGCGAAATCGTCGGGCGTCTCGGAGGTGATCGTTCCGATGGCGGAAATCCAGCTCCGACATTTCTCGCCGCAGATATCGGCCGGGCCCTCTTGCCGCAAATCAAACTGCATCGGCAGCGAGCGGGCGCCGGCTGCGCTGGCCTCGGCCAGGGCGGACGCTACGCACAGCGCAAACGCCAGCCCACCGACCAGGATACGGATCATCATTCCCCCATCGTCCAATCACCGCCCTTTGATTCCACGAATTTCCGTGTCTCGGGTCGGATTGTCAGTCAGCAAGGAGCGGGCCAACTTCTTCCCCCAACATTCAAGATTACGGGCGACAAGCGCAGGCGGTCCAGAAAAATTCACTGGCCAGGGATAAACTGCCGCAGTGCTCCGCGAACGATGCACGCACTAAGGAAAAAATAGCGTAACATCAATGGTTTGGGTAGGAGTATCATGATCCCGTCAAAATCCGAATCGAAGGTCCCCGGACTCGTACAGCAGGCGCCGCGGGCGGCGGCGCGGGCGATGGTCAAACTGTATCGATTCGGGATTGCACCCCTGATCGGGATGAACTGCCGGCATCTGCCGACTTGTTCCGAATATGCCGACGAGGCGCTCGCCCGCTACGGCCTCTGGGCTGGCGGCTGGATGACCCTGGCTCGCCTGCTGCGCTGCCATCCCTGGGGCACATCCGGTCTCGATTTCGTGCCCCCGCAGCGGCCTTCAGGCGCCCATTGGTATTTTCCATGGCGCTACGGCCGCTGGCGTGGAACCAATGGTGCAACAGGTGCCCCGCAAACCGACCGCACTCCAGCCGGCTGAACATAACAGCGGCCACCATAGGGAGGATCCGGAGAGCCATGCGACTTGACGGCAAAACCATCCTGATCACCGGATCGACCGACGGGGTCGGCCAGCGCGTGGCAGAACGGCTCGGCGCCATGGGCGCACGCGCGCTGGTCCATGGGCGCGACCATGGGCGCGGCGCCCGCGTCGTCGACGATCTCCACGCAGCAGGCGCCGAGGCAATCTTCTATCCGGCCGATCTGGCGTCGCTCGCCGAGGTGCGCCGCCTGGCCGACACAATACGCAACGACCACGACCGGCTCGACGTGCTCGTTAACAATGCCGGCATCGGCTCCGGCGGACGGTGGGCGATGCGCCAGGTGAGCGCCGACGGACACGAGCTGCGGTTTGCGGTGAACTATCTCGCCGGCTTCCTGCTCACCGCCCTGCTGCTGCCGATGCTCCGCACCAGCACGCCGGCGCGTATCGTCAACGTTGCGTCGGCCGGCCAGTATCCCATCGACTTCGACGACGTGATGATCACCCGCGGCTACTCCGGCGGGCGTGCCTATACCCAGAGCAAGCTTGCCCAGATCATGTTCAGTTTCGATCTCGCTCAGCGCCTGAACAACACCGGCGTCACGGTCACCTGCCTGCATCCCGCGACGTACATGGACACGACCATGGTACGCCAGGCCGGCACGACCCCGCTCAGCAGCGTCGACGACGGCGCCGATGCGATCATCAATCTCGCGGTCGCACCGGAGCTCGAAGGCTGCACCGGGCTGTATTTCAACCGGCTACAGGAGGCGCAGGCGAACCCGCAAGCCTATGACCAGACGGCAAGAGCGACATTGCGCGATCTCAGCCTGCGGCTGACGGGCCTCGCCCCGGCATAGCCTCGTGGTTGCAAGCGCGACGACACCTGTTGCGTTCAGCTTGCCTTATCAAAAATCCTGTTTCGGGCAGTTGCCGCCATGCCTGGCTCTCCCTTCGCGAAGTTCGCATTCGAGCCGGTGCCAGTTGGCGCGAACGCAGAGTTGCGCGTCAAGGTAGGCCTGCACCGGATGCGACATCCACCAGCTCATCGAGACGAATTCCATCTTGGTTCTGGTCGTGATGAACTGGCGGCACAGCGGATTGCTTTCAGGATTGACGACCTGTTTTGCCTGCTCGCCGCCGCTGTCGTCCGGAATAAGCTCGTAGACGCGGATCTCGTACAGCCGGTCCTTGCCGCGAACCGCCGGCCGGTTCTCCGACTCGCCGGCACCGAGCACCGACGTCAGGTAGGCCTCGTGTCCGTCCTCGTGACCGGAGCGGGTCGCCGTCAGGGTGCGAAGGATGGACAGGAAGCCGTCGAACGGCGTTCGTTCCGCCTCGTCCGGAATAGGCGGTCGGTCCTTGCGCGGCCGCTCGACTTTTTCCGATTTGGTCGGCTCGTTGACGATGCGGATGACGACCGGATCGAGCTTGAAGTGATAGCGCAGCGCCGCGGCAACGTCGGCGATGGTTGCGAGACCGTCGTTCTCGAAATAGCCGCCGTCGACCACCTTGTCGCGCAAGTTGCCGGTCCGGTCGCGCAGATTCCCCTGCGGCGAGATGAGCGGGAACCGCGCACTCATGGTCGCCGCCGTCGAGAGGCGGATGTCGATCGGGCGCTCCTCGGGAATGGCCTCCGCCTTGCCGGCCTGCGCCAGCACGTGCTTCGGATCGGGATCGTCCGGCAACGGCATGCGGCCGAAGTCGTTGAGATCGTATGCAAACGGCAGCAGCGTTTGATCCTCGTTCTGTTCGCCGTCATAGCGGTCTCCCATCGGGACGTCCGACACGATGATGCGCCGCCCGGTGGAGACCGATGTGCCGTTGATGAACAGGAGTGGAATCCACGCCTTGGCCCTTTCCGGCGCCGGATGCCAGCCGAAGCGGCGGCACAGCCCCTTGCCCTCGGTGTCCGGGCAGTTGGCGGGCGCCTCGTCGCGGGTGATCGCGTGGTAGCGGCGTTCGAAGGCCTGCTCCAGCAGCGCGGCGCGGTCGACCCAATAGGCCTTGCGTGTGATTGGATCGACGGACGGAAATGCATCGCGGTAGGCAACGCCGATCAACACCGGCGAGAGAAAGTCGCCCGCGAGCAGGAGCTGGAAGCAGTCGCGCCACGAGTAGGTCGGATTGGCATACTCCCGCAGCAGGCCGGCGCGGGTCTCCGCGCTGCCACGGATACCGCGGAACCACGCAAGCTGTTCGGCGCGCGCCTGGCACGGCGGCGCATCGGGCCTGCCGCGCTCGACCGCATCACTCATGGCCGCGCGCATCACGACCGCGCCGAGCGAACTGCCCGACACGGTCGACATCGCGAAGATGCGATTCCGGACATTGTCGTACTGGGCGCGGCCTACCGTATCGGTGCCGACATCGATCAGGGCACCAACCACCGTCGCCGTCAGGAATGCCGCCCGGCTGGCGCCGCCGGAGCCGGCAATCAGGATCGGACGCGGGCAGGTCCTGCCCGACTCGGTCGAGCAGTCGTTCGCGATCCGCCAGCGTGAAACGGCTTCGGACAGACCGATCTGCCGGGTCTCCCCGGTCGCCGGAGAGACCGCTACACCGTCGGGCTTGAGGGTCCGCACGTCATGGTAGCCGTCGACAAACAGCAGCAGCGCAGCCGAGATCAGCACCAGCGCCAGAAGGAACGGCGTGTTCTTGCGGTGCGACCACATCGCGATCTCGCCAAGTGCAAGGACGATGCCGCCGAACAGAAGCGGGGCCATCATCACGCGCGGAAGTGTCTCCGACACCGCGTGCGGTGCGCTGATGGCCAGCACGAACGCAGTGGTCACGGCGACCGCGAGGCTGGCCAGAATGAGCCGCCACACATCACGCAGATCGTCGAACTGAAAGAACGCCGGCCGCAACGGCACCGGAAGCAGCGACGCCAGCAGGATCGGCTCTTCGCCGCCCGCCTGACCGGCAGCCGTCAGCAACCGGGCCCTCAGCGGCCGGCGTCCCCAGACGGCCAGCAGATAGACGGCGGCAGTTGCGATGGTCGCGATCCAGAGGCGATCCGCAAGCCGAACCGCTTCCGCCGCCTCGACGAGCCCGGCTTTCGCGGCTTCGAGGTTGGCATGCGCGCGGTGGATCGCCAGCACCACCCAGCCGAAAACGGCGAGCCCGAGCAGCCGCGGAATAAGCAGAGCGGGATCGTGATAGAGCGCGCGAAGTTCGGCACGCCGGAGATCGCCGAGTGCGCCTGGACAATGGGCATCCGCGACCCAGTCGTCGTTCAGCAACGCCCGCCGCGCCGACGCGTGGACGATCAGTGCCCAGGTGAACAGGAGCAGAAAGAAGAGCCCCCATTGCAGGGTGCTGAGCCCGAGGTCCGCGAACAGATCACGCGCCTGCGCGGTGCCCGCCAGCAATGCCCCGCCGCCGAGCGCGCTGATCGCCGCGATCCGGCTGACCCAGAGAACACGCGCCCACCGCCAGGCGGCCCGGCAGAACGACGCGGCATTTCTGCGCCAGCATCCTGGGCTCACCAGGCAGGCGCCGGCCCGCCGCAGCCAGGCGAGCAACCACGCCAATCCGTGCATGATCCACTGCCGGCCCGAGTCGATGATCGACATGCGATCCCCCCGCGCCCTGACGACAGCGCGCCGGGGCGGACAACAACCTACAATTGCAACAGAGCCATTCCATAAAGATCAAGCGAACTTCGGATTCGGGGCACAGTCGGCGTCGTGGCCACGCTAAGCCGCGAGCCGCGCGCGGTCATGCGGTGCGTCGTAGGTCACGGGCGTACCCTTCGGAATGATGCCGGTCGGGTTGACCCTGGGGTTGGACCAATAGCCGCGAATATAGTAGCGCGCGTTCACCGTGCCGGCGACGCCGGGCACCTGGTACAAACTCGCGCATGTAGTTGTTGAGGTTCGGATAGTCGGCGAGCCGCTGCCGATTGCACTTGAACAGCGAGAAATAGACGACGTCGAAGCGCAGCAGTGTCGGGAACAGGCGCCAGTCGGCTTCCGTGATCTGCCGCCCGACAAGGTAGCGTTGCCGACCGAGCCGCGCTTCCAACTCGTCGAGCGCCGCGAACAGATTCGCGTAAGCCCCATCGTAGCTCTCCTGCGACTTGGCGAAACCGCAGCGATAGACGCCGTTGTTGACATTGGCATAGACGAAATCATTGACCTTATCGATCTCGGCGCGCAGCGGCGCCGGGTAGAAATCCACATCGTTGCCGGCGACGCTGGCGAACTCGCTGTTGAGCATGCGGATGATTTCCGACGACTCGTTGTTGACCACTCGCTTCTCGGTCTTGTCCCACAGTGTCGGCACGTGACCTTGCCGGTGTAGCGCGGGTTGCTCGCGCTGTACGCTTGATGCAGATAGCGGAAGCCGTTGATCGTGTCGGGAATGCAATCCGGACACGTCGGATCGTTGTCGAACTCCCAGCCGTTGATGCGCCTACCGGGAATGGCGTGTGTGATGCTGATCGCGCTCTCGAGCCCTTTGAGCACGCGATAGATCATGGTCCGGTGCGCCCAGGGACAGTTGTGCGCCACGTAGAGGTGATAGCGTCCCGCTTCGGCCGGAAAGCCCGACGATCCGTCCTTGCTGACGCGGTCGCGGAAGCGACTGTCGACGCGGGCGAAAGCGCCGTCCTTGGCCATTTCGGCCGGCGGATTGTCCTGCGGATGCCATTGCCCGTCGATCAGCATGCCCATGGGTGGCTCCTTCCATTCGCATCCGGAACGTTGCCATAGGGAGACTGAGGACGGCAACCTTTCGGCCGTCGATTGGAGCCACGCGCGATCACTGCTACAGCGACGACGGCAGCGCCAGCGGAAGCCCAGCACAAGGCGGAAAAACATGCGCAGAAGCAGCGAGAGAATCCTCACCACCCATGTCGGCAACCTGCCCGGGCGGCATGAATTTTCCGGCGACGTCTGGCAGGACGAGCGCCGCTTGCGCGAGGCCGTCGCGAGCATCGTCAAGCTTCAGTTGGACACCGGCCTCGACGTCATCAACGAGGGCGAGTTCACCAAGGGCGGCGACTGGCTCACCTATATCGACGGCCGGCTCGGCGGCTTCAAGGTGTGCTCGACGGAAGGCGAAGTTCCGATCGTCGCGCAGGGCAGGGACCGTGAAGTGTTCGCCGACTTCTACAAGGACGCGACCGCGCGCGGCACGCTGTTCTACGCGCCGACCCACATCTCGCCCGGCCGTCGGAAGAACTGGCTGTGCACCGGGCCGATCACCTATCAGGCGCAGGTCCCGCTGCACCGCGAGCTCGACGTGTTCCGGTCAGCCCCACCTGCCGGTGCCGAGCTGTTCTTCACCACCACCGCGCCGGCGAGTTTCGAGCCTTATCACCGCAACGCGTACTACCGCAGCGAGGAGGAGTTCGTATTCGCCTTCGCCGAGGCGATGCGCACCGAATACGAAATGATCGCCGCGGCAGGTTTCTTGGTTCAGGTCGACGATGCTTGGCTGGTGGCGCTGTGGGACCGCATCGGCATCGCGATGGGACTGGAGAATTTCCGCAAGCGCAGCCTGCTGCGCGTCGAGGCGCTCAACCACGCGCTCGCCAACGTGCCGGAGGACAAGGTCCGTTACCACCTGTGCTGGGGCAGTTGGCACGGACCGCACGCCTTCGACATTCCGCTCGCCGACGTGGTCGACATCATGCTGCGGGTGAAGGCCCAAGCGTATCTGATCGAGGGCGCGAACGCGCGCCATGAACACGAACACGCCGTCTGGGAAACGGTGCGCCTGCCGGAGGGGAAGATTCTCGTACCGGGCGTGGTGACCCATTCGACCGACGTGATCGAGCACCCGATGCTGGTGGCACAGCGCATCCAGCGTTTCGCCAAGCTGGTCGGCAAGGAGAACGTGATCGCCGGCGCCGACTGCGGCTTCGGTGACCGCAGCCACCCACAGATTGCCTGGGCGAAGCTGAAGTCGCTGGTTGACGGGGCGGAGATGGCGTCGAAAGCGCTATGGAAGCACTAAGATTCCGTAGCGTCGGTTAAGCGCAGCAAAGCTCACCCTTGAAGAAAACGCCGAGTCGCCCGCCTCAATCCCAGGCGCCGACGCGCCCCATCGCGTTGGCGATGCGGCCGTTGGCGCGCTTGAGCGCGGCAATGCGCGCCATCTCGGGCTCGCTCAGCGTGAAGTCGAACACCTGAAAGTTCTCCGCGATGCGCTGCGGGTTCGACGAGCGCGGGATCGGGATGATGTCGCCGTGCTGGACCAGCCACCGCAGCGCGACCTGCGCGATCGTGCGGCCCTTGCTGCACGCGATCTCGGCGAGGACGGAATCGCCGAACAGCCGTCCGCGGCCGAGCGGGCAGTAGGCGGTGACGATCATTCCGTGGCGGCGGCATGCGGCCAGGAGCTTGGTCTGGTCGAGATAGGGATGAACCTCGATCTGGTTGGTGACCAGCGGCTCTTGGTAAAGCTCTTGGCAAAGCGAGATCGCCTGATCGAGCAGCACCGTCGTGAAATTCGCCACGCCGATGTGGCGCGTCAGTCCCTGCCGCTTCATCTTCACCAGCGCGCCGATGGTTTCCTTCAGCGGGATGTCCGGGTTCGGCCAGTGGATCAGCAGCAGATCGACCTGGTCGACGCGGAGCGTCCGCAGGCTCTCGTTGGTGGAGCGCTCGAAATCGTCGGCGCGCAGATATTCGTGCGAGACCTTGGTGGTGAGGAAAATATCGCCGCGCGGCATGCCGGAGGCGCGGATGCCGTCGCCGACGCCGCGTTCGGTGCCGTATTTCCAGGCGGTGTCGATGTGGCGGTAGCCGGCCTCGAGCGCCGCCGCGACGGCTTCCGCCGCGCGGCCGCCGAGCATCGAGGTGCCGAAGCCGATGGCGGGGATCGCGGCGCCGTGGGCGGTGAGGATGGGGGAGGATGATTCCATCGCAAGAACAATGAATGCTGTCTGCCCAAATTTCCAGAGCCGTCATCCCCGCGAATGCGGGGGAACCAGTACGCCGTGCGGTAGCGGGTCGCGGCAAGCGCCTCGGATTACTGGGTCCCGCCTTCGCGGGGACGACACCGAGCCCTGCGGGGCGCCCCACCCGAGGGGCGTCTCATGAGCGTCGCGAGACGTCACCTCGCGCGCCGCGTGTCCCTCTCCCCTGCGGCCCCTTGAGGGAGAGGGGACTCATGGTGAGACCTTGCGAAGTCACCAGCCGCTACCGCCGCCGCCTATTCCGCACTCATGTTGTCTTCGAGGAAGTCCGGATGCTGCAGCCGGGTGAACTCGATCGCGAAGCCTTCGTCGAGATAGCGGACCACGCGGCCCGTCACCTTGCCGACGGTCACCAGCGCGCCGATCGGCGGCCGCTGGTCGGTGGCGATGCCGGCGCCCGATTCCGACATGTCGATAATGCGGCACGAGAGATTGACGCCGTTCGGCATCACCAGCCGCGCCGCCGACTTGCGCGGCGTGAAGCGGCCGTGGCGGCGATCTTCCGGCATGTTGAGGATGTGCCGGTTGGCGAGCCAGGTGAGCTGCGCGGCGAGCTTGTCGCGTTTGCGCGCAGTCGCCGAGATCGTCATGGCGAATCCATTCTCGAACGTGCGCGTAACGACTCCCTCAAGCCGGCCGAGGTGGTCCACATAGGCTACCACGCGTTCGCTGATCGCGCCCGCGACCGGCGCAACCAGCGCCATGCCGCCCGGCGACATGTCGGAGACCTGGCAGGGAAATTCGCGCCGGTCCGCCAGCATGTAGCGGCCGAGCAGATTGACGCGCACGCGCTGGAAGCGCCGCCGCTCGTCGGTCAGCGGGAACAGCCTGGATTTCGATTGTGGTAGAGCCACGCCGCAGGACCTGTCGTCAGGTGGTCCGCCAGCCTAGCCGCCGACGCTTAATGGTCCGTTAGCCGTTTGCCCGGAATGCGGCGGGGCGAACTTCTGAACTACCACACTAAATTAGCGTCGGCCGCCGTCATATACGACGAAGCCGTGGAGCAGCCGCCCGGCGCGATGCGGCAGCGGCAGCGGCGATGCGCCGGCGGGCTCGTCCGTGAGCCCGGTGTGCCGCAGGCTTCCGAGCGAGAGCGCCGCGACAGAGATCGACCCCAGCCAGTAGGGCGGGGTCACCGGTGCCAGCACGCCGATCATGCGCGTATCGGTGCGTCCGTGATGACGCAGCGGCAGCAGCAGCAGTTCGAGCTCCGCCGCGCTGCCATCGTCGGTATGTGCGATTACGCCGGCGATGGTCGCCATCAATTCGTTGCGGACGATGCCGATCAGGTCGTCGATCTGACCACGGCTGCCGTGGCTGAACAGGCCGGTGAAGTCCTCGCCTTTGAGCTCGCGGCAGAATAGGGCGCAGACGCGGGTTCCGGCGAGGCGGACAGCGAGATCGCCGGCCGGATGGCTGCCGAGTAGGAAGGTATCGGCCAGTACGTGCCGGATATCGGTCGGATCGATCTCCGCACGCTCCGGTGCGAGGCGCGTCCCCCGGCTATCGTTCCAGTAATCATAGAGGTCCCTGGTGGAGGCATGCTTCATGGCCGCTGATCTCGTCCTTGGACACATCATCTGCCCCATCCGTCCCGCATTGGGACGGATGGGGATGGGTCTTGCTCGGCGCGAAGACAAGGGAGCAGGGCGCATGCCTGCGGCCGCGGATGGGCGGCGGAGGGGCGGGGTAAAATGCAGTTAAGGTTATCGGCGGCGCGTGGTTGCAGTGTTGCGAAGGCGGGTTCGGGGGCATATTTCGGACAACGCGATCAGGTCGACCGGTGAACCAGACGTCCGAACCCATTTTCAACGTGCCGCCGGTCGTGATCGGGACGATTGTCGTTCTGGCACTGATCCACGGCCTGCGTGTGTGGCTGCTGCCGCCCTTTGCCGAGCATGAATTCATCCTGCTATTTGCGTTCATTCCGGCCCGATACGATCCGTCTTTCGTGCTGCCGGGCGGGCTCCCCGGCGCGACCGGCGCGGAGATCTGGACGTTCGTCACCTATGCGCTGATCCACGCCGATGCGCTGCATCTCGGTTTGAACGCGTTGTGGCTGCTGCCGTTCGGCAGCGCGCTCGCGCGCCGGCTGGGGGCCGGGCGGTTTCTTGCCTTCTTGGTGGTGACCGCGGCGGCGGGGTCGGGCGCCCACCTCGCGATGCATTTCGGCGAGACCTATCCGATGGTCGGCGCTTCGGCGGCGATCTCCGGCACCATGGCGGCCGCCATGCGCTTTGCCTTCCAGCGCGGGGGTCCGCTCAGCGCCTGGCATTCCCGGGATAACGCCGCCTACCACGTGCCGGCCGTGTCGTTGCTCGGCGCTCTGCGCGACCCGCGGTTTCTCGCGTTCGTCGCCGTCTGGTTCGGCATCAATGCGGTTTTCGGACTGGGCGGGCTGCAGCTTGACAACGGGCAGACGGTAGCCTGGGAAGCGCATATCGGCGGCTTCGTGGCCGGTCTGCTGCTGTTCTCACTGTTCGATCCGGTCGAGCGGCGGCGCAGCTACTCGGACACGCAGTACTAACCAATCCGCCATTCCCTGACGTGCGGCCATTCGAAAGCCGGAATCGGCGTAGAATCTTCGATTTCTGCCGCGTTCTCGGCAACCCAGCCATGCTGCGGCCCGCTGACGGGAACCCGGTACCCGCACCCTTGTTGAAGTCTCGCCCGTCAGAGGCGAGGAGACTCCGGGAGGCCGCCATGACCGTCAAAGCCATATTGAAGGCCAAGGGCTCCGACGTTGTCACCATCGAGCCCAGCGCCACCATCGCCGCGGCCGTGAAGCGGTTGGCCGAGCATCGGATCGGAGCGCTGGTCGTCCATGGTCCCGACAAGCGTGTGGTCGGCATCATCTCGGAGCGCGATATCGTGTTCGTGCTGGCCGAGCGTGGGGCCGGCATCCTCGGCGACCCGGTCAGCCAGGTCATGACCCGGAAGGTCGTGAGTTGCGGTCTGGCGGAAACGGTTTCGTCCGTGATGGAGCGCATGACGGCCGGCAAGTTCCGGCATGTGCCCGTGATCGAAGAAAATCGGCTGGCCGGGATCATCTCGATCGGCGACGTGGTCAAGCACCGGCTGGGCGAGATCGAAAGAGAGACCGCCGCATTGCGCGACTACATTCTGACGGCGTGATGCGGCCAGCAGTGGCGCATGATCTTTTTCGCAAAGCGATCACGCGGTCAGACTAGCGTCGCGACGGCATCCTGGACCGTCTCGATGGCGCGCTCGGTCGCTTCGGCGCCGGCCGCGATTGCCTCGGACGCGCGGTGAAAGTCGAACCAGCCGATCTGGCCGAGCCGCGGATTGATGGTCACGTCGGGCGGATCGCCGGCGAGCCGAGAGCGGGTGATGCGGTCCTGCATCACGTTGAAGGCGTCGACCATCACGCTCGGAATGCCGGGACGTCCGCGGTGGCCGACGAATTGCCGCTTCAGCAGCCGCTCGGCCGTGCGCAAGCCGTTCCTGAGCGTGCCGCGGTCGTCGATCGCCGCGACATCGTCGATGTCGACGCCGATATCCGGGATCGTTCCGCCGCGGTCGAACTGGTCGGCGTTGACGTTGACGGCAATGACGAGGCGCGCGCCGAGCGAGCGCGCCGCCGAGACCGGCACCGGATTGACCAGCGCGCCGTCGACCAGCCAGCGGCCGCCGACATGCACCGGCGGAAAAATGCCGGGGAGCGCGTAGGACGCGCGCATCGCTTCCACCAGGAGCCCGCGTGTCAGCCAGATTTCATGGCCCGTCTTCACTTCGGTGGCGATGGCGGCGAACCGGATCGGCAGGTCCTCGATGACGGTTCTGCCGATCGACTTTTCCAGGCGGTTTGCAAGCCTGCCGCCGCCGATCAGGCCGGCACCGGAAAAGCTGACGTCGAGATAGCCCAGCAAGCGCCGCGTGTTCAGGCGGGAGCACCACTCCTCGAATTCGTCGAGCTGTCCGGCCGCATGGCAGCCCCCGACCACGGCGCCGATCGAGGTGCCGACGATCACGTCGGGCTGGATGCCGTGCTTGGCCAGCGTACGTAGTACGCCGATGTGGGCGAATCCGCGCGCCGCGCCGCCGCCGAGTGCGAGCCCGATGGTCGGATGCTCCGCGACAACCGCGGTCTCAGGCGTTGCTGTCGCGGCGCGATCTCCGTTGCGCCCGCGCCGCAGAAACGATTCGAACACGACGCGTGTCCTTTTTGCTGTCTGACTATGATGATCGGTCTTCGGAAAGCATCCGACAAGAGTTTCAAGCAACTATGGTGAAGCTACGGCGCCAACCCGCGCGCAACATCGAAGATGGCTGCCATCGGTGCTCAGCGGCCGAAGCGGGTGACGATATCCGACAGCGGCGGCCGTGGACGGTCTTCCGGCGGTCGGACCGGCGTGCCGATGTGGATGAAGCCGGCCACCCGTTCGTTCGGAGCGAGGCCAAGGGCGTCGAGCACGTTCCGGTCATAAGCGTACCATTCAGTGATCCAGTTGGCGGCGTAACCGAGCGCATGCGCCGATAGCACCAGGCTCATGGCGGCGGCCCCGGCGGACAGCACCTGTTCCCATTCGGGAATCTTCGCGTGCGGGCCGGCGCGGCTGACCACGCCGACAACCAGCGGCGCACGCGCCAGCCGATTGCGCTCGAAGGCAAGCTGATCGACGGTCGCCTCGGATTGCTTGGCGCGAAACGTAGCCTCGATCACTTCGCCCGCCCGTAGTCGGCCATCGCCGGCGAATACTACGAAACGCCATGGGATCAGCTTGCCGTGATCCGGCACCCGCGAGGCAACGGTCAGCAGCGTCTCCAACTCCGCTTCCGACGGTCCAGGTTCGCCGAGCTCGATCGGCTTGACCGAGCGGCGGGTCTTGAGCAGGTGAATGGCGTCCTGCATCTTCGGTTCCGAGGGATGCCACACGGGAAGCGCGCGTCCGAGAGGCGGTCTTCGGCGCATGCTGTGCCTTCATTCAGAAGGCGGCACTAGCATGGAGTTATCAGGTGTGACAAATATCGCATCAAAGGCTAGAAAACGCCGCGATTGTGGAGAAAAACGGCGACCATGAGCCAATCGGGAACGCGCTTCGGCGGCCGAGGATCGCACCGGTGGCTGGTCGCGGTCGTAACGCTGGTCGGGTTTGCCTGGCCAGTCTCGGCACAATTCATCGGCCGCGCCCCGGCCGCTGGCGCGCCGCGATCGTTGGCACCGCCCGCGGCAGGCCCGCGATCGGTATCGCCGGGTCCGGGCTTCGGCTCGCCGGGTGCAAGCATGGCGGCCCCCGGTTTCGGGTCAGGCGCGATCGGGATCGCACCGCCGCGTGGAGACATTCCCTCGATACTGCCGGCCGCCCCCGGCCTATCGGGAACCGGCGTGCCACAATTGGCACCGGGACAAGTTGGCCTTCTGCTCTCCGCGCGGTTCGGGGAAAAGACCGGGCCGATCACCGGCGGGCTGCATTGGCGCATCTATGCGGAGCGGCCGGACAATGCCGGCCGATTTCAGCTGCTGAAGGAAGACAGATCCGCGGCGCCGACATTTGTGCTGCCGCCCGGTGGCTATGTCGTCCACGTCAACGTCGGGCTCGCCAGCGCCACCAAGCATGTGCGCCTGCGTGCCGAAACGGTGCGGGAGTTGCTGGATATCCCGGCCGGCGGGATTCGCCTCGAAGGGCGGGTCGGCGGCGTGCGCATCCCCGCGGGGCAGATTTCCTTCGACGTCTTCCCGGGCAGTCAGTTCGATTCCGGCGACAAGCGGCCGATCACGCGGGCAGTGATGACCGGCGATGTGGTGATGGTGACGGAAGGCACCTATCACATCGTTTCGAACTATGGCGACGCCAACGCCGTGATCCGGTCCGACATCCGCATCCAGTCCGGCAAGCTCACCGACGTTACCGTCACGCATCATGCCGCAATCATCACCTTGAAGCTTGTCGGCGACCGCGGCGGCGAAGCGCTCGCCAACACGGCATGGTCGGTGCTGACGCCGGGCGGCGACGTGGTTAAGGAATCGATTGGCGCGTTCCCGCGCGTGATTCTCGCTGAGGGTGACTATCGGGTGATCGCGCGCAACGAAGGCAAGGTGTTCGAGCGCGCATTCAAGGTCAGTTCCGGGGTCGATGGCGAGATCGAGGTGCTCGCGCGATAGCGTAGTCGCCACTGACGACCACAGCGGTGGTTCGAAGAGGTTGCGGACGGTGATGACCGGCAGCGCCGATAATGCCGTGGAGAATGGAACGTATGGCGACGCAAACGCGGTCCGGAAGGACCGCGGGTTTCGCCTCAGGCCAACGGCAAAAGCCGCCGCTGCGGCGTGACGGCGCTTGGGTCACGGATTGCAACGGCGGACATTTGACGGCACTCTGCCGGCAATCGCCATCAGACACGGGAGGACTATAATGGGTTTGCGAATCTTCGTCCTGCTTGGAACGCTGCTTGCGGCGACGATCTCCGCCGCGACAGCGGAGACGCTCAAGGTCGCGGTTCCGCAACGCGGATTCTGGGACAGCGAGTTTGTCGAATTCGCGCTGCTGCGGGGGTCCTTCAAGAAGGAAGGGATCGATGTCGAGATATTCTGGACGAGCGGCGGCTCGGAGACACTGCAGACGGTGATGACGGGCAGCGCGGACATCGCCATGTCGAATGGTACGCTCGGCGTTGTTTCCGCCTATTTCAAGGGTGCGCCGGTGCGTATCATCGGCGCCGAGATGACCGGTGTACATGAGGTCTATTGGTACGTGCCGGCCAACAGTCCAATTAAGACCATTAACGACATCGAGGGCAAGACCATTGCGTTTTCACGGCCTGGCTCCTCGACCAATCTGATGGTTCTCAATCTGCTCAAGGAATACAAGGTCAACGCGAAACCAGTCTCCACCGGCGGTCTGCCGGCCACGCATACACAGGTGATGTCCGGTCAGATCGATGTGGGCTGGGCGGTGCCGCCGTTCGGTGTGCAGGACATGAGCGACGGCAAAATCCGCGTCGTGGTGAAGGCCGGCGACATCAAGGGGATGCAGGACCAGAGCATCCGGGTCAATGTCGCGAACCTGAACTCGCTCAATAGCAAGCGCGACGCCATCACCAAGTTCATGAAGATCGTCGCCGAGACTATCGATTGGTGCTACGAGGGCGGCGCCAATCCTGAGTGCATGAAGATGTACGCCGAGATCGCCAAAGTTCCAGTGCCGGTCGCGACCCGCACGGTGAAGGACTTTTTCCCGAAATCCGCGCTGCAAATCAGCGAGGTAAAGGGCCTTCAGAAGACACTTGACGAAGCGCTCCAGTACAAGCGGATCACCGAGAAGAAGACCGAGAAAGACGCGGCCGGCATGATCGACATCGTCTACAAGCCGAAAATGTAGGTGTGATGCGTTCTGTGCCGTGGCACCTTTCGCCACGGCGTTTTTGTTCATCGGATTGAGAAGGCGGAGCGGACGCGTCAGCGGCGACAAGGTCAGTTTCACGATTGACGGGCGCAATTATCGCGGCATTATCAACAGCGACGCCATCGAAGGGGAGCGTGGCAGCAGGGGCCGGACCCTGGCGGGCGACCCGAGCGGCGAGCTAGTGATGCGGGAGCCGATGGCCTCATCTTCCGATCCTCTCCTGAACCAAGTGTGAGTCTGACATGTCCTTGCAGAAGCAAGCGACGCCGCGAGCAAGCCTGTCGCGGCTCGATGCCATTTCGATCATGGTCGGGATCGTCATCGGCATCGGCATTTTCAGGTTTCCGTCGCTGGTCGCGTCAAACGTTCCGGACGAAGCGACCTTCATCGCGATCTGGGTGATCGGCGGGGCGATCACGCTGGTCGGTGCGCTGGTCTACGCTGAGCTTGCGGCAGCCTATCCGAGCACAGGTGGAGAGTATCATTTCCTCACGCGCGCCTTCGGCCAGCCCACCGGATTCATGTTCGCCTGGGCACGCATCAGCGTAATCCAGACCGGCGCCATTGCCGTCGTTGCCTTCGTGTTCGGCGATTACGCGCAGCAGATCGTACCGCTCGGTACGTTCGGACCGTCGATCTATGCCGGGGCGGCGGTTGCGGCGCTGACCGCGGTGAACCTTGTCGGCACCTATGAAGGCAAGAATACCCAGCATCTGTTTACCGGCCTGACCGTTTTGGCGATCCTGGCGGTCGTCGTTACTGGATTTGCGTCCCCCGGCGCGGTAAGCCCGCCGACTACGCCGGCGGAGACGGCCGGCGGGGCAATCGGTTTGGCCTTGCTGTTCGTCCTGTTCACCTATGGCGGATGGAACGAGGCAGCCTACCTTTCCGCCGAACTGCGCGATGTGCGCCGCGACATGATCCGCGTTCTGGTGCTGGGCACCGGCGCCATTGTCGTCGTGTATGTTCTCATCAACCTGGCCTATCTTTACGTCCTCGGCATCGACGGCGTGCGCGGCAGCGAGGCGGTCGCCGCGGACCTGATGCGAAACGTGCTCGGCGAAAGCGGGGCCGTGGCGCTGAGCCTCATTATTTGCTGTACGGCATTGAGCACGCTCAACGCGACGATCTTCACCGGCGCCCGGGTTTATCATGCGCTGGGAGAAGACCTCACGGCGCTGCGGGGCATTGGCGCCTGGAGCGGCGGCGGCAACAACCCGCGGAACGCGCTCTTGCTGCAAGGCGTGATCGCACTTGGGCTGGTGACATACGGGGCCGTGACCCGGAGCGGTATCCAGGCCCTGGTCGAGTACACGTTTCCGGTGTTCTGGCTGTTCCTGCTCCTCGTCGGGGTATCGTACGTCGTCCTTCGCTACCGGGAGCCGCGGCGCGAGCGGCCGTTCCGTGCCCCGCTCTATCCGTTGACCCCGATCATCTTTATCCTCACCTGCGGGTATCTTCTCTATTCGACCGCGATGTATTCCGGGCTTGGCGCGGTCGTCGGCATCGCGGTGCTGCTGCTGGGACTGCCGCTCCTTTTCCTGCTGCGGATGAAGCAGGCAGTGTCGGCGGCGGAGTAGCGGCGCGCGCGCTGGCATCCTCACGCCGCCTGCTTGAGCATCCGCCGCACATCCGGCGCGACCGCCTCGTCGGTAAGCGCTGAGAGCGCCGCATCGAGCGGCATGACCTGCTGGCCCTCGCGGCCGAGGCGTCGGATCGAAACCAGGCGTTCCGCGGCTTCCTTCTTGCCGACCACCAGCAGCACCGGGACCTTGGCGAGCGAGTGCTCGCGCACTTTGTAGTTGATCTTCTCGTTGCGCAGGTCGCCCTCGACGCGCAGCCCCACGCGACGCGCCGCCGCGATCACCTCGTTCGCGTAGTCGTCGGCGTCCGAGGTAATGGTCGCGGTCACCGCCTGCAGCGGAGCGAGCCACAGTGGGAAGTGCCCGGCGTAGTGCTCGATCAGTACGCCCAGGAAGCGCTCCATCGAGCCGCAGATGGCGCGGTGGATCATGACCGGCACCTTCTTGGCCCCGTCATGGTCGATGTAGAAGGCGCCGAACCGCTCCGGCAGGTTGAAGTCGACCTGGGTTGTGCCGCATTGCCAATCGCGGCCGATAGCGTCGCGCAGCACGTATTCGAACTTCGGCCCGTAGAACGCGCCTTCGCCCGGATTGATGCCGGTCTTGATGCGGCCGTCCGAGCGCTCGGCGATCTCGCCAAGCACCTTCGTCATGATCGTCTCGGCACGGTCCCACATCGCGTCGGTGCCGACGCGCTTCTCCGGACGCGTGGACAGCTTCACCACCACCTCGTCGAACCCGAAATCGGCGTAGGTCGAAAGGATCAGCTCGTTGATGCGATGGCACTCCGACGCCATCTGCTGCTCGGTGCAGAAGACGTGCGCGTCGTCCTGAGTGAAGGCGCGCACGCGCATGAGACCGTGCAGCGCGCCCGACGGTTCGTAGCGATGCACGACGCCGAACTCGGCAAGCCGCATCGGCAAATCACGGTACGACTTCAAGCCATGCTTGAAGATCTGGATGTGGCCCGGACAGTTCATCGGCTTGATCGCGAAGATGCGCTCGTCGTCGGTCTCGTCGCCGGCCGACTTGGCCATGAACATGTTCTCGCGGAACCAGCCCCAGTGGCCTGAGGTCTCCCACAACGACTTGTCGAGCATCTGCGGCGCATTGACCTCGTCATAGGTCCCCCGCAGCCGCCGGCGCATGTATGCGATCAGCTCCTGGAAGATGGTCCAGCCCTTGGCGTGCCAGAACACGACGCCGGGGCCTTCCTCCTGGAAATGGAACAGGTCCATCTCGCGGCCGAGCTTGCGATGATCGCGTTTCTCCGCCTCCTCGATCTGCCTGAGATAGGCGTCGAGCTCCTCCTGCCTGGCGAAGGCGGTACCGTAGATGCGGGTAAGCATCGGGTTGCGCGAGTCCCCGCGCCAATAGGCGCCCGCGACCTTCATCAGCTTGACGGCGTTGCCGATCTTGCCGGTCGAGGTCATGTGCGGGCCGCGACAGAGGTCGAACCAGTCGCCCTGATTGTAGATCTTGATCTTCTGATCCTCGGGGATGGCGTCGACCAGCTCGACCTTGAACTGCTCGCCCATGTCGCGGAACACGCGCTTGGCCTCCTCGCGCGACCACACCTCCTTGGTGAAGGGTTTGTCGCGCGCGATGATCTCGCGCATCCTCTTCTCGATGACCGGCAGGTCCTCCGGCGTGAACGGCTCGTTGCGGAAGAAGTCGTAATAGAAACCGTTTTCGATCACCGGGCCGATGGTGACCTGCGTGCCGGGCCAGAGCGACTGCACCGCTTCGGCCATGACGTGCGCGGCGTCGTGCCGGATCAGCTCCAGCGCGCGCGCGTCCTCGCGGGTGAGGAACTCGATTTTCGCGTTGCGCTCGATCGGGTCGGCGAGGTCGGCGACCTGGCCGTCCAGCACCATGGCGACGGTCCGCTTCGCCAGCGACGGCGAGATGCCTTTGGCGACGTCGAGACCGGTGATGTTGTCAGGATAGTCCCGGCGGGCGCCGTCGGGAAAGGTCAGCGCGACCATTCCATGCTCCTTTGCTCACTCGCTGCCTACGAATGCAGGTAAGCGTGGCCGCTACATAATGCAGAGGACCACGGCAGGCAATGATTTCGGATTGAAACCTGCAACCAGCGGTGCCACGCGCTCTCAACGGCGCTGAAGGCGGAAGCCTCGGTGCGCGCCTTCAACGCCATGGCGGCGCGCGAGGTGCTCAACAAACAGATTCAAACAACCGTCATCGTTCTCGCGAGGCGCTTTTGCCCCCCGAGGTTTGCTGCATTCCTGTTTGCCCCCGGTCCGAGGGCGCGCGGAACGCCGGGCTTCAGCCAGCCCGCGGCCCCGTGTGCGGTTGTTAAACAAGCACACAGGCAAAGTCACCGCGAGGCAGCCGGTCACCCGGCGCTCCGCGCGCGGTGTTTGAGGCTTGCTCCGCGACAACCCCGGAGGACAGACACCCTGGCACGGGTGGCCAACTTGGTATCCTCCGCTGGTGACCCACGGCCGGTGAGCCGGATCATCGCAGCTTGGGCCTCCGGCCGGGCGCCACGTCCTGCGCCGCAACCGGCCACCGCATCCCGCCCCACGTCTCGCGACGCTCATGAGACGCCCCTCGGATGGGACGGGATGTGAGGAATATAGTCCTTATTAGGAATATTGTCAACAGGCATGTGCAGCGAAGGCGCACCCGGGATCGGCGCTTCGCGCCGTCCGGGCACAGGCTCCCGCGCCGCGGCCACATGGCCACGTTTGCGATCGTGGTAAGCGTCTGCGTGGGCTTCGCTGCGCTCAGCCAACCCTATCGCCTCCCAACGCCCACCTCGCGCGTTCGTGATTTCCCCGGAAATCCTGCTTGTGCGGGCAACCGAACCCCATTATAAACTGACTGACCAGTCAGTCATTCGTGAGACCGCCATGACCGCGCGCTCCGCACCCGCCCAGAAGGCCACGCCGGCGCCGGCCAAACCGGCGAAAGCCTCCCGGCGGCGTCCCCTCCCCGCACGCCGCGAGGCGATCCTGGCCGCCGCCCTGGAGGAGTTTTCCGCCCAAGGCTTCAGCGCGGCGCGGCTCGACGACGTGGCGCGGCGCGCCGGCGTCGCCAAGGGCACGATCTATCTCTACTTCCGCGACAAGGAGGCGTTGTTCGAGGAGCTGATCCGCTCGGTGCTCAGCCCTGTCGTTGGGGCAATGGAGCTTGCGCTTCGCGACGAGCGACCGGTGCGGCAGATCGCGGACTCCGCCGTCGAGATCTTCGTCCGCGAAGTCTACGGCACGCGCCGCAAGGACATCATTCGGCTTGTGATCAGCGAAGGCGGCCGCTTTCCCAAGCTCGCCGAGTTCTACCACCGGGAAGTGCTGGCGCGCCTGTTCGCTGCGATGCAGGCGCTGCTGCGGCGGGCGGCCGAGGGCGGCGAGCTGCGCAACAACGCGGTTGTGCAATTCCCGCAGCTCATCGGCGCGCCCGCGATCGTCGGCATCATCTGGAGCGGCCTGTTCGACCGCTTCGAGCCGCTCGATGTGCGTGGCTTCTTGCGCGCCCAGCTCGATCTGATCTTTGTCGATCCGAGGCGGCCATGATGATCGTCCGCATCGTCATCGCGATCGCCGTCATCGCCGCCATCGTCGCGGTGCCCGCCTGGAACCGCGACCCGGAGTCGACCCTCCAGGGCTGGGTCGAAGCCGACCTCGTCTTCGTTTCGCCCGACGAGAACGGGCGCGTCGAGACGCTGGCGGCGCGCGAGGGGGACAGCGTCAAAAAGGGCGCACCGCTGTTTACGCTTGACGATGAACTGCAGCGCGCCGACCTCGTCGTTGCCGAAGCTTCGGTCGAAAACGCCCGTGCTACCTTCGAGCGGGCCAAGCAGTTGCTCAAGAACAGCGCCGGCACGCAGAAGGCCTACGACGATGCCGAAGCGGCATTGCGCTCGGCCGAGGCACGGTGCAACGCGGCGCAGACGCGGCTGGCAAGGCGGCGCGCTGCGAGCCCTGCCGACGGCGTCGTGCAGCAGGTCTATTTCCGTCCGGGCGAGATGGTCACAGCCGGCCGGCCCGTTGTCGCACTGCTGCCGCCGGGCAATATCAAGGTGCGCTTCTTCGTCCCGGAGGCGACGCTGCCGACCATCGCCATCGGCGACGCCGTCGCGCTGCGTTGCGACGGCTGTCCCGTCGGCTTGCAGGCGCATGTCAGCTTCATCTCGCGCACCGCAGAATTCACACCGCCGGTGATCTATAGCCAGGAGGAACGGGCGAAGCTCGTGTTCATGGTCGAGGCGCGCCCGGAGAAGCCGGAGCAGTTGCGCGTCGGCCAGCCGCTCAGCGTCCTGCTCGCAGCGAACGGCGCCCGGCCATGAACACCGCACCCGAGATCGCCATCGATGTCCGCGGACTGACCAAGCGGTTCGGCAATCGCACGGTTGTGCACGACCTGTCGATGCAGGTGCCGCGCGGCGCGATCTACGGCTTCCTCGGGCCGAACGGCTCCGGCAAGACCACCACGATCCGCATGCTGTGCGGGCTGCTCACGCCGGACGAAGGCGAAGGCACCTGCCTCGGCTACGACATCCGCACCGAGGCCGACAAGATCAAGCTGCGCGTCGGCTATATGACGCAGCGCTTCAGCCTGTACGAGGATTTGTCGGTGCGCGAGAACCTGGAATTCGTCGCACGGCTCTACGGCCTCGCCGATCCACGCGGCGACGCGCAGGGGATGATCGAACGGCTCGGGCTATCCGGCCGCGAGGAGCAGCTCGCGGGCACGCTCTCCGGCGGCTGGAAGCAGCGGCTCGCGCTCGGCGCCTGCACGCTGCCGAGCCCGGAACTGCTGCTGCTCGACGAGCCGACTGCCGGCGTCGATCCGAAGGCGCGGCGCGAGTTCTGGAACGAGATCCACGCGCTCGCGGCGGAGGGCCTCACCGTACTGGTCTCCACCCACTACATGGACGAAGCCGAGCGCTGTCACGAAATCGCCTACATCGCCTACGGCGAACTGCTGACGCACGGGACGGTATCGCGGCTGATCGAGCGATCGGGGCTGGTCACCTACACGGCCAGCGGCGGCGACGTCAGCGAGCTTGCGCACGAGCTCACGGACAAGCCCGGCATCGACATGGTCGCGCCGTTCGGCGCGAGCCTGCACGTCTCCGGCCGTGACCCGGCCGCGCTTGAAGCCGCGATCGCGCCCTATCGCGAGCGGCCGGGGATCACCTGGACGCGCACCGAGCCCTCGCTCGAGGACGTGTTCATCGACCTGATGTCGCAGGCGCGGGACAATTTCCAATGACTCGCGGGGGAATTAGCGGCGTGTTCCGGGCGCGGTGCAGCGCCATAAGCGCGTTTACGCGCGTCTTCGACGCGCTGTGGCGGTGCACCGCAGAGCCGGGACCGTTCCAAACTCCGTGCTTGGTACGATCCCGCGTCTGCAGCGCACCGCTATGCGCTGCGCTGCGCGCGGGAAACGCCGAGAGGCATCGGCAATGAAAGCCCCGCGTGCACACACCGGCGGCGGGTTCTGGCGGCGCACCCGCGCGATGCTGATCAAGGAGTTCATCCAGCTCAAGCGCGACCGGCTGTCGTTCGGCATGATTATCATGATCCCGCTGCTGCAACTGCTCCTGTTCGGCTACGCCATCAACACCACGCCGCGCGACCTGCCGACCGCGGTGCTGCTCGCCGAGAACAACGACGTCGGGCGCTCGATCCTCGCGGCGATCGAGAACACCCGCTACTTCAAGGTGACGCGGCAGGTGCGCAGCGAGGCCGAGTTCGACCGCCTGCTGACCACCGGGCAGGTATTGTTCGCGATCGAGATTCCGGCGGGCTTCGAGCGCGCGCTGCGGCGCGGCGACAAGCCCGCGATCTTGATCGCGGCGGACGCGACCGATCCGGTCGCCGCCGGCTCCGCCATGAGCTCCCTCGGTCAGGTGGTGCGCACCGCCTTGCAGCATGACCGGCTGGTCCCCGACTCCGGCGCGCCGCCATTCGAGATCCGCATGCACGCCCGCTACAACCCCGCGGCCGAGACCTCGCTCAACATCGTGCCCGGACTGGTCGGGACGATCCTGACGATGACCATGCTGATCTTCACGGCGCTGTCGGTGACGCGCGAGATCGAGCGCGGCACCATGGAGAGTCTCTTGTCGATGCCGATCACGCCGGTCGAGATCATGCTCGGCAAGATCGTGCCGTACGTCATCGTCGGCTTCGTGCAGGCGGCCCTCATCATCGGTATCGGCATCGTGCTGTTCGGGGTACCGGTGCTCGGCAGCCTCTTGTTGCTGGCCGCGCTCAGCACGCTGTTCATCACTGCCAACCTGTCGATCGGCTACACGTTCTCCACCGTGGCGCAAAACCAACTCCAGGCGATGCAGATGTCGATCATGTTCTTCCTGCCGAACATCCTGCTCTCGGGCTTCATGTTCCCGTTCGCCGGCATGCCGGCCTGGGCGCAGTGGATCGGCGAGACGCTACCCCTCACCCACTATCTGCGCATCGTGCGCGCGATCATGCTCAAGGGGGCGACGTTCGCCGATCTGCACTATGACGGGCTGACGCTGGTGGCGATGACGATTGCGGTGACGCGCTTCCGCCGCACGCTGGATTAGCCAAGTTTTAATGCCGCCACAGGATGCCGAGCCGCGCATAGGCGCCGCTGTTGTCGTCATCGTCGAAGGCATAGCCGACGCCGGCCTGCCATTCGAAACGCCAGTCGAACAGTTCGGTGCGCAGCCCGGTGACGTGCACGCCGACGCGAAGCTGCCGATAGTCGGGACCGCCGAAGGCGATCGCTTCCGGTCCGAGATAGAAGCGACCGAACAGGCGCCACCCGGCGGCCGCGCGCGTGGCGTAGTGGCCGCCGATCGTGGTCAACGTCGCCGATGCCGCCACCATCGAACGCGGCGTCGGCTCGGCCCATAGGTCGACCGCTGTGCGGATGCCGAGACGACGGCCGTACAGCTCGTTGCCGGGGTCGAACGGCGTCAGGTAATGCACTTGAATGTCGGCGCCGAAATAGGCCGCGACCGATACGCCGCCGCGGGTAAAGTGCACGCCCGGCATCACCGCGGCCCCGGCCATCCAGCCGGTTACCTCCGCGTTGCCCAGGGACCCGGCGCGGTAGCGGTACGAACCGCTCGACGCGACGGCCTTGAATATGACGCCGTCGTTGCCGGCGCCGAAGGGCGTCCACAGCACCGCATCGTAGGCAAAGGCGGAATGGCGCCAGATGTCGATGCCGGAGGAAAACAGAAGCTGGATGTGCTCCCGATCCTTTTTGTCCCTCCCGGATCGCTTCGGCCGGCGGACCTGCTCTTGCGAACGTGACGGCGAGGGCGACCAAAACCAGTCCTGCGCGAGGGCGTCCTCAAGAGCCCCCGCCGGCACATCAACACTACCCATCGCCGCCGCGATCACGATCGCCGCGACTTGATACCGTACCCGTACCACGACGATCCCCAGCCCCAGGAAGCGTCACACGCGATGATCTTAGCTCAGGCCATGGCACAACGAAAAGACGAATCTGCTCTGCGAATTGAGAATGGATGCCGCGGCGCGAATACCGTATAGGCAGCCATAGCCTGGACGAAGTGCAGCGAAATCCGGGATTGGCTTCGGCGAATAGCTCGGCTGACCCCGGATTACGCTTCGCCTCATCTGGGTATCTACGGTGGCCAAAGCTGCCAAGAGGAACACCGATGTCAGCAACAACCGGCGCGGCCGACGATGACCGGACCCGGCGGATTTCGATCGGCTTCCTCAACTTCGCCCACGCCGTCGACCACTACGTGATGCTGATCTTTCCGACCGTGGTGATCGGGCTCGTCGTCATCTATCAGCGCTCCTACGACGACCTCCTGTTCCTCGCCACCGCCTCGTTCTTCGCCTTTGGCATCTTCTCGCTGCCCGCCGGCTGGCTCGCTGACCACTGGAGCCGCCGCAACATGATGGCGGTGTTCTACTTCGGCTGCGGCGTGTCGCTGATCGGCGCGGCGTTCGCGCCGAGCCTGACCATGCTCGCCGTCGCGTTGTTCGTGCTCGGCATTTTCGCGGCGATCTATCATCCGGTCGCCACCGCCATGGTGGTTGCGCTGGCGACGCATCGCGGCCGCACGCTGGCGCTCAACGGCGTGTGCGGCAATCTCGGCGTCGCGCTCGCGGCCGGCATCACCGCGGCCCTGACCGCCTGGGTCGGCTGGCGCGGCGCATTCCTGGTGCCCGCGGTGGTCTGTATCGCCACCGGAATCGCCTATCTCGCGCTCGTGCCTGCCGACCGGGCCAATACCGCCGGCCGCAGCTCGGTGCCGGATGTGCGGCTTGCGACCTGGCTCGCCGCCACGGTGTTCGGCCTGTTCGTCCTGATCGCAATCACCGCCGGGCTGGTGTTCAATACCGTCACAATCGCGCTGCCGAAGGTGGTGGACGAACGCCTGGGCTTCAACATTTCGCTGGTCGCGGTCGGCGGCATCGCGACGGCGGTGTTCCTGTGCGGGGCCGTCGCCCAGTTCACCATCGGCCGGATATTGGAGAAGTACCCACCGCACCTGGTCTTCGCCGCGGTCGCGCTGTTGCAGTTCGTCGGCGTGGTCTGGGTCGCCTATGCGACCGGCAGCGTGCTCCTGGTGGCGCTGGCGGTGGCGATGGCGGCCATCTACGCACAGGTGACGGTGAACGACTTCGTCATCGCACGCTACACGGCCGACGCCTGGCGCGCGCGCATCTACGCGGTCCGCTATTTCGTCACCTACGTCATCTCCGGTGCCGCCGCCTGGATGATCTCGAGCCTCTATGGCCGCGGCGGCTTCGACCTCGTGCTGACCGTCACCGCGGTGGTGGCGCTCGGCTTCGTCATCGGCACCGTCCTGATCGCAGTCCTGGTCCACGGCGTCGAACGCCATCGTGGAATCGTCCAGCCGGCCGAGTAATCGCCCCCGCATGCGCCCTTTTTTGCGTGATTCCTGCGACATTGGGGCCAATCCGGCCCCAATGTGCGCTCGGATGCGCTTTCGGACCGGACCCGACCGGTCTTGAGCACTGCTGCGGTACCGATCCGAAATTTCAGCGGAATCCATGCGGCTGGCGATTGCAGCAAGGCCTCGCCGCGGGTAGTTTGGCCGGTCTGCAATGGGGGTCTAATGTCTCGCTTGCTGGCCTGGTGCGGCGGCCTTCTCGTGGTTCTCTGCCTTCATGCTGGACCTGCCGTGGCGGCCGATCAGCCGCAGCGGGCGGACAGCTTTCGCGATCGCTTCGAACTCCGCTTCGGAGCCGGCCTGCACGGCGTCGGCTCGGTGGAAAAGGGCACTGCTGCCTTCAACCCGGAGCTGGTCTTTCCCCAGTTGCGGTTTGGCGACTGGCCGGCCGACCCGCGATGGGACTTCATCGTTCCGCGGCTGCATATCGGCGGGGTGTTCAATTTTGCCGGCCGTACGAACTACTTCTATTTCGGCGGCCTTTGGACCTATGAGGTGACCAACAGGCTGTTTGTCGAGGGCTTTCTCGGCGGCGCCACCCACGACGGATCGCTGATCGGCGATCCGGCCAACAACAGGGCGGCGCTCGGCTGCCGGCTGCTGTTCCACAGCGGCGGCTCGATCGGCTACCGCCTGTCGCCGCAATGGTCGGTGATGTTCACCTTCGACCACTTGTCGAACGGCGATGCGGTGCTCGACGGCTGCCCGCGCAATCAAGGCCTGAACGAGTATTTGGTGCGCGTCGGCTACAGCTTCTGACAGCGGCCCGCCGGACGTTTACCGTCAGAGCAACGCCGGGATCAAATCCTCCGCGGTCGCGCCGGTGCGCTCGCACAACAGTTCGGCGATGCGGCTGCGGTGGCATTGCCGCGGATCGCGTTCGTAGCACAATAGACAGACGCAGCGGCCGGAACGCACCAGCGCGGTCAGTTCGTCGAGCTCCTCACGCGCTTGCGGCGTCGCCAGATGCTTCTCGTAGATGCGCAGCATCGTGGCGGCATCCCCGCTGCGCGCCGCGAGCCGCCCCTCCTTCGGCGTGCCGAGCCCGCGCAGGTGCAGGTAGCCGATGCCGCGTTCGTCGAGCCCGGCGGCAAGCTGCCGCTTGGAAAATCCCGGCCGGCGCGAGGCCGCCACCGCGCGCACGTCGACCAGGAGCGCGACTTTGGCGTCGGCCAGCGCATCGAGCACCGCCGCCGAGGTGGCCTGCTCGTAGCCGATGGTGAAGAACGCCGACATGGCACCAATGTAGCGGCCGGCGCACCCACTCGGCCAGCGTTGCGCCCCGCTCACCGCTTAGCACCAATGGTTCCGCCCCTTGCGCAACGCGCTCGGCATGCCCATATGCCAACGAATGGCGATGTCGACGCCACATGGCTCCATCGCCAAGACGGCCACGAATTTTGGGCGACGCCGGATGTACGCGCGCCCTCACATTCGTGGTCGTTGTCGTTTTTGGCGCAGGTTATGGACCGGCTTCGACGCCAGCGTAAAGCGCGGCAAGCGGCAGGTTGAGATTGAGCGCTCCGACCCGGATAATCTTGTCGAGCCCGGCAATAACGTCCGGCCCTGCTGCGAATCCATCGTTCCCACGCGCCCAGAGCCACGCTTTGCAGCGGTCCTGGGCCAGAATGAGATACGCCGTCAGGCTGGGCAGCTTCAGGTATTCGGCAGCCTTGTCGCCGAGGTCGACCGCTTCGGTGGTCGGCGACAGCACCTCGGCGATCATCACCGGCTCGGTCGCCGTATGGTCGCCTCCGGCCCCGCCGGCGCGATCGACCACGATATCAGGATAACGTAAGGTCTTCCGACCAGCATCAAGGCCAAATTCGGCAATCACGGTCCAACGCTGCGGATCGAGCTGTCCGTGCATCACAAGCAGCAGATTGCGAACAATCAGCCCGTGGGCACGCGACGCACCGACCATCATCACGACGCGGCCATCCGCAAGCTCATAGCGGCCTTCGCGCCCTTGCACCCAGGCGAGAAAGGCCTGCTTCCCCATGTGTGTCGGCAGGTGAACATTCATGGGCGCCTCATCGACAATCTCATTATAGCGACATAGCTACGGCTCGCGATAGAAAAAGGGCGCAGCTCGCGCCGCGCCCTCTTGCAAGTCCCGTGAAGCGGATCCGAGCGATCAGAAATCCATTCCGCCACCGAAGTCGGGCTTGCCCGACTTCGGCATGTTGTGATTCCGGGCGAATGGATTTCCTTAGAAATCCATTCCGCCCATGCCGCCGCCGCCGGGCGGCATGGCCGGGGCGGCCTTCTTCGGCAGCTCGGCGACCATCGCCTCGGTGGTGATCAGGAGGCCCGCGACCGACGCAGCATTCTGCAGGGCGGTACGCACGACCTTGGTCGGATCGATGATGCCCTTGGAGACGAGATTGCCGTAGTCGCCGTTCTGAGCGTCGAAGCCGTAGCCGTACTGATCCTTCTCGAGAATCTTGCCGACCACGACCGAGCCGTCCTCGCCGGAATTGAGCGCGATCTGGCGCGCCGGCCAGGACAGCGCCTTGCGGACGATTTCGATGCCCGTCTTCTGGTCGTCGTTCTCCGGTTGCAGCCGGCCGAGTGCCTTGGTGGCGCGCAGCAGCGCTACGCCGCCGCCTGGCAGGATGCCTTCCTCGACCGCGGCGCGGGTCGCATGCATCGCGTCATCAACGCGGTCCTTGCGTTCCTTGACCTCGATCTCGGTGGCGCCTCCGACGCGGATCACCGCGACGCCGCCGGCGAGTTTGGCCAGCCGCTCCTGCAGCTTCTCCCGATCGTAGTCCGACGTGGTCTCCTCGATCTGCGCCTTGATCTGGTTGATGCGCCCCTCGATCTCGGACTTCTTGCCGGCGCCGCCGACGATCGTCGTATTCTCCTTGTCGATCGTCACCTTCTTGGCGCGGCCGAGCATGTTGACCGTGACGTTCTCGAGCTTGATGCCGAGGTCTTCCGAGATCGCCTGGCCGCCTGTGAGGATGGCGATATCCTGCAGCATCGCCTTGCGGCGGTCGCCGAAGCCCGGCGCCTTCACCGCCGCGACCTTAAGGCCGCCGCGCAGCTTGTTGACGACCAGCGTGGCAAGCGCCTCGCCTTCGACATCCTCGGCGACGATCACGAGCGGCTTGCCGGTCTGCACCACCGCTTCGAGCAGCGGCAGCAGCTCCTGCAATCCGGACAACTTCTTTTCGTAGATCAGGATGTAGGGATCTTCCATCTCGACGCGCATCTTGTCGGCGTTGGTGACGAAGTACGGCGAGATGTAGCCGCGGTCGAACTGCATACCCTCGACCACATCGAGCTCGGTCTCGAGTGACTTCGCTTCCTCGACGGTGATGACGCCCTCGTTGCCGACCTTCTTCATCGCATCGGCGAGGAAACGTCCGATCTCGACGTCGCCGTTGGAGGAAATGGTCCCAACCTGGGCGATCTCCTCGTTCGAGGTAACCTTCTTGGAGTTCTTCTGCAGATCCTTCACGACCGCCTCGATCGCGAGATCGACGCCGCGCTTGAGATCCATCGGATTCATGCCCGCGGCTACCGCCTTGACGCCTTCCTTGACGATGGCGTGGGCGAGGATCGTGGCGGTGGTGGTGCCGTCACCGGCGGCATCGGACGACTTCGAGGCCACCTCGCGCACCATCTGCGCGCCCATGTTCTCGAACTTGTCGTCGAGCTCGATCTCCTTGGCGACAGTCACGCCGTCCTTGGTGATGCGGGGAGCGCCGAAGCTCTTGTCGAGCACGACGTTGCGGCCCTTGGGCCCCAGCGTCACGCGCACCGCGTTTGAGAGAATGTCGACACCGCGCAGCATCCTGTCGCGTGCGTCGACGGCGAATTTGACGTCCTTGGCAGCCATGTGTGTGTCCTCTGTCCTCTTGTTCGGTCCTCATCCTGAGGAAGGCCGCGCAGCGGCCGTCTCGAAGGATGATGGGGCGATTCACGGGCTCTCATCCTTCGAGACGCCGGCCTTCGGCCCGCTCCTCAGGATGAGGGAATGGTCTTGCATGCGCGGCGCGCCTTAAGCGGCCTTCTTGCGGGCGGCTTCCTCGACGATGACGCCCATGATGTCGCTCTCTTTCATGATCAGGTACTCGATGCCGTCGAGTTTGACCTCGGTGCCGGACCACTTGCCGAACAGGACGCGGTCGCCGACTTTGACGTCGATCGGGATGAGCTTGCCGGCCTCGTCGCGGCCGCCTGGACCGACGGCGACGATCTCGCCCTGCGAGGGCTTTTCCTTGGCGGTGTCTGGGATGATAATGCCGCCGGCGGTCTTCTCCTCGGCATCGATGCGCTTGACGACAACGCGGTCGTGAAGCGGGCGGAACTTCATGGGATCCTCCTAAGCTTTTGCGAGAAAGGCACTATTTTTCGAAGGAACGGGGCCGAGCGGAACCCTCGCCCCGTCTGCAACGGCAGTTAGGCCACCCTTGCGAAACGCGCAAGGGGGGACCCGTAAAATTTTGGCACTCTCGGCTAGTGACTGCTGCCATTGCGGCAGGATCGCGCAGGTTCCACCGCCGCACGCGAATTTCATCAATGACATCAGGGAACTTGCAAACCCCAGCGCCGGTTTTCGGCTGCCACTGCGACTCGGAATTCGATCTCCCGCTCTCGGCGGGCGAGCCACCGCGGTTCAAGGCGTCGGCCGGCTGTTAGCCCTCATCGGAGGATGCTGCTAATGCTTTGATTATAAACAATTTATTCAATATTTGAGCTTGCAATAACGGAGTGCGATCCGCAAGATCTCACTCCAGGACGGAGGAGAAAGGACATGCTTGCAGTTAAAGAGACGCCTTCGGATTTCGAGAAGCAACTCAAGGGCTACGCGCTGACGACGGCGCATATCCTCTACCGGCGCCCCGACCACCGCTGGCTGCTGCAATCCTACGTCTGGCAGAATTACGACCTTTGTCCGGACTTTCCCGCCCTCAACCAGTTCCTGGAATTCTGGCGGGACAAGATCGAGGGTCCGCTCCATTCGGTTACGGTCGCTCATGCAAAGCTGATCAAACCGCACGAGATCCGCCCGGTCGACGGCGTATTCCGGCTGCATTAGAGCATCAAGGGAAGGAATAAAGAGGGCACCGCGAGGGCAAATGCGAACTTCGGATTCGGCCCACTAATTTAGCGATCATTCTCGGGCGGCGCCGCGCGGCACCGGGTCGATCGTGTCGCCGGACACGAGCATCAGTGCCGGGCGCCGGCCTTCGACCCGATTCCGGCCCTTGGCCTTGGCCTGATACAGCGCCTTGTCGGCGGCGCCCAACAGGCCGGTGAGATCACCGCCCGCATCGGCGGAATTCGCCATCCCGATGCTCACCGTGGCACGGACATGGGCGGCACCGATCGTGCGCTTGCCGGCATCGAAGTCGCTGCGAATGCGTTCGGCGATCGCGAATGCCGCTTGTGCCTGGGTCCCGGGCAGCACGCAGACGAACTCCTCGCCGCCGAGCCGCGCGAACACGTCCTCGGGTCCGAACCGGTTCTGCGCCGCGCGGCAGAACTCCACCAGGATGTCGTCGCCGGCTTGATGCCCAAAGGTGTCGTTGATCCGCTTGAAGTGGTCGAGGTCGAACAGCAGCATCGAAACCGGCCGCGCCTCGTTGCGGCAACGGGCGAGCACCGGCTCGGCGCGCGCGACAAAGCCGCGGCGGTTGGGCACGCCGGTGAGCGGATCGATGAAGGCGGCATGCTTGTGGCGCGCCTCGGCCCGCTCCTTGGTCATGGTCAACAACATGAAAGCGGTGCCGAAGGTATAGAACAGTGCTTCGAAAATGCCGAGCGGCAACCATTTCGTCTGGAACAGTCCGGCCTCGGGCGGAAGCGTTACGATCCAGGTGAGCGGAACGCGTACGAGATAGATCAGGCCGTGGAACCCGAACAGGACCATGGCGAGCCAGCGCGACAGCATCCGGTCGTGCCGTGATCGCCACAGCTCGCGCACCGCCAGAGCCGCATAGATCGCGGCAATCGCCGAGCCGAGTGCGATGCGCGCGTTAAGCGACTGGTAGAACTCGCCGACGCCGCAGGCTATCAGCCATACCGCGCTGCCCCACACCGCGTACCACGGCGAGACCGGGCGGCTGTCGAAACTCCGCAGCCCGCACCACGTCAGGCCCACGCTCGCCAGCAGCACCGCATTGGCGATATTGATCGACCAGAAATCGGGAATGTGCCCGCGCGCGCCGAGCAGCGCGGTGCCGACGGCGCCGGCAAGATAGGCCGCCCCCCACCACAGCAGCGCGGCGACCGCGCGGTTCTGCAGCCAGGAGAACAGCATCAACCCGCCGGCCATCGTCGCGATGAAGATGGTGACGACGATCAATGTCGGAACGTCGAGTACCACGTGCCGGACCCCGTCTGCCGAAGCCCCCCGGTTTCGGACAACGTCTCCCTAGCAGACGGTGCTTACCACTGAGTCTCGCGGCGCACGGAACGCGGCTGCGTGCTGAACAAGGCGTCAATCGGGTGGATAAAATTGGAGATGATGAAGGGGATCGTGTCCCGGGTCCGGGCGCAGCGCACGGCGTGCGGGGAACACGTCAGGCTTTCGGGCGCTCACCCCGCTGGAAGTCCGGGCCCGGCGGCAGTCCCCAGATGCTTCGGTCCGCGCCGGTCCAGACCTTTGGCCGCTGCGGATGCTCGCGGTGCCAGGGGCGCGGGTCCCAATAGCCGAGCGCCTCGTCCTTCATCTGATCGAGCTCGGCGTAGAATTCCACCATGTGATCGTCGGCGTTGCGGTGGAAGATCGCGACGTTGTGGCCGGGACCGAGCCGCACCGGACCCCAGGCAATGGGAATCCGCTTCTGCCCGAGGAGGTCGCAGGCGTTCTGCAACTGCGCGAAATCCCTCACCTCGAAGGCGAAGTGGTGCAGCCGGGTCTGCTCGCCGCGGACGAAGTTGACGGCGTGATGATCGGCATTGCAGCGCAGGAAGACGAAGAAGTCGTCGATCCAGTCGGACCAGCGGAAGCCGAGCACGGTCTGGTAGAAGTCGGCCATTGCTTTCGGATCGTTGACCACGAAGGCGACGTGCCCGAGCTTGAGCACGCTCGCACCGGCGACATCGGTCGGCGGGCTGATGCAACGCCACTGCGCGAACAGATCGATCGCGGTCCCCTTCGGATCATGCAACGTCAACACGTCGGACAGGCCTGGCGCGGAATCGTTGCGGCGCTCGCTGGCGATGCCGGTAGCCGCCAATCGGCGGCCGGCCTCGGCGAGATCGGTATCCACCTCGAACGACAGCCGGGTGCAGCGCGCCTGCGCCCCAAGCTCGAGCGCGACCGCGAGCTGCCCTAATTTGGTCGCCAGATAGGCGCGGTCTTTTTCGCGCTCCGCCAGCACCAGGCCGACGACCTGGGTGAAATGATCGATCGCCTTGTCGAGGTCCGGCGTCTCGAAGGTGGCATGGCCGATGCGTCTTGCCTGAATCATCACGTTGCCCATGTTGGCTGTCATGCGCGGGCTGGACGCGCGCATCCATCTTCCTGCGATGGATGGCCGGGTCAACCCTCGCGATCGTATAAAACGATCGCTCGCCCGGCCATGACGGGGCTAAGGCGCCTGCGCCACGGCACGGCGGCACGGTTCTCGCTGATCGCCCAGGCGAAGGCGATGAGGGCTGCGATGCCGTGTGCGGATTGGAGATGCAGCACGGTCACTTGCGGTGTCATGCCCCGCGCATGCGGGGCACCCGGTACGCCGCGCGCTCGCCGCGATATGGAGCGTCACGGAATACTGGATCATCCGCCGCCGCGCTCGGGGACGTGAAGGCGTTGGCCAAGGTGAGGGCGGGGACCACGGTGAAGGTGACGTCGCTCGGCTGAGACTAAACGCGGGGCGGACGCTCAAGGTGCCAGCGGGTTCATCCACCGCAGTCCCCGAAACCGTGCAAAGTCTCCATCGGTGGAGCACAGCGTCAGGCCATGCTCTATCACCAGCGCCGCGAGATGGGCGTCCGGCACCAGGTTGCCGTGCACACCGGGATGCGCAAGCAGCGAACCGAGCACCTCTGCGTGGCGTTCAGTCGGTTGCGGAATCCACACCGGCTCCGCCGCAAGCCAGGAAGTCAACTGGTCCCAGGCATCGGCCATGCTCAGCGGTCGCGGGAAAACCTTTCGGTTCGACGAGAGCCTCAGGAATGCAAAAAGGACCATCCACGGCAGGCCCACGGGAGTCGGGCCGACAAGCTGGCGATTGAACCATTCAAGGGCGGCAGAGTGATGCGGGTCGGCCTTGTTGCTTGCATATACAAGCACGTTCACGTCGACGAGGATCACTTGAAGTCTTCATCTTCAGCATAAGCGAGGGCTTCGGCGACATTATCGATATTGATGAAGGGCCGCCCCATATTGAAAGTCTTTGTCCGGAACGGCTTGCGCTTCTTCGGCGGCCCGCTCATGTCGCGCAGACCGCGGCGCAGGGCGTCGTTGATGAGCTCCTTAAGACCAACGTCATTCTTGCGGCGCAGCCGTTCAAGCTGCACCGCCACGTCGTCGTCGATGGTCAGGGTCGTCCGCATGCATCAAAATATGGTGCTTGATGTCTTGATGTCAAGATATTGATGTCTTGATGTCAATCATCACCCGCGCCCGACGAACGGCATCTTGGTCGCCATCACGGTCATGAACAGCACGTTGGATTCAAGCGGCAGGCCGGCCATGTAGAGCACCGCCTGCGCCACGTGCTCCACGTCCATGCGCGGCTCGACCATCTTGCGGCCGTCCGGCTGCAGCACGCCCTCGCCGGTCACCATGCGCTCGGTCAGCGGGCTCACCGCATTGCCGATGTCGATCTGGCCGCAGGCGATGTCGTATTGTCGGCAGTCGAGCGCGGTCTGCTTGGTCAGGCCGGTGACGGCGTGCTTGGTCGAGGTATAGGCGACCGCACCTGGCCGCGGCGCGTGCGCCGAGATCGAGCCGTTGTTGATGATGCGCCCGCCGCGCGGGTCCTGCGCCTTCATGATCTTGATCGCTTCCTGAGTGCACAGGAATACGCCGGTGAGATTGGCGTCGACCACGGCCTTCCACTTGTCGAACGGCAGATCCTCGATCGGCATCGCAGGCGCGCCGGTGCCGGCATTGTTGAACAGGACGTCAAGCCGGCCGTACGTCTGCTTCACCTTGGCGAACAGCGCCTTCACCGCTTCAGGATCGCCGACGTCGGTCGGAACGGCGATGGCATCGCCCTGGTTGGCGCCGGACTCGGCGATGGCCTCGTCCAGCATTTCGCGTCGTCGTCCCGCGAGCGCCACCGCATAGCCGGTGCGCAGGAGCGCGCGCGCCACCGCTTTGCCGATCCCACTCCCTGCCCCCGTCACAACCGCAACTTTACGCGCAGCAGCCATGGCACCATCCTTCCCGCTTGTGTTTGAACACGAGACGGACCGATGGCGTGGATGTCAAGAGCGGCGGCGCCGCGTCAGCCCGCGGCGATGTAGACTTCCGACGCTAGGTCGTGACGCGACGCGATGCGTTCGGTGATCGCGTCCGCCAGCGTCGGCCGGCCGAAGCGGTAGCCTTGCATCGAATGCACTCCCGCCGCGCGCAGGAACAACTGCTGCTCCGCCGTTTCTACGCCTTCGGCGGTGACCTTCATGCCCAATCCGCGCCCGAGGCTGACGACCGCATGCACGATCGCCGCCGCCTCGGTGGCATTCTCGATGCTGCGCACGAAGCTATGGTCGATCTTGAGCCGGTCGAACGGGAACCGGCGCAGATACTGCAAGCTTGAGTAACCGGTGCCGAAATCGTCGAGAGCGAGCGTCACGCCCAGTGCCTTCAGCCGCAGCATCGCGGCTTCCGCGTTGTCGACGCTACCGATCAAGGTGCTCTCGGTCACTTCAAGTTCGAGGCGCGCCGGATCGAAACCGATCTCGGCCAGCGTCCGTTCGATCACCTCGGCGAAGTCCGCGCGGCGGAATTGCATCGGCGAAACGTTGACCGCGACGGTCAGACCCGGCCACGCCATGCCGTCGGTGAGCGCGCGCCGCAGCACCCAGGCACCGAGATCGATGATCAAGCCGCAGTGCTCGGCGATCGGAATGAACTCGGCCGGCGGGATTTCCCCGTGAACCGGATGCAGCCAGCGCGCCAGCGCTTCGACCCCGGTCATCTTTGTTCCGCTGGGGCTGACCACCGGCTGATACTCGACGCGCAGGCCATCGTCGGCAATCGCTTGGCGTAGGTCGTCCTGCAACAGCTTGCGCTGCACAAGGTCGGCGTCCATCGCCGCATCGTAGATGCAGGCTCGGTTGCGGCCTTCGTTCTTGGCGCGATAGAGCGCCATGTCGGCATGCCGCATGACGTCGGCGGCAGCCGCATGCGGGCCGATCGCCGCGATGCCGACGCTGGCGCCAATGATGATGCTCTGATCGGCCAGCGCATAGGGCGTGCACAGCGCCGAAATGATCCGGTCGGCGACGCCCTGCAGCGTCGCCGCGCCGGAGGCTATGGTGCGAATGACCGCGAACTCGTCTCCGCCGAGACGCGCGACAACGTCGCTCTCCCGCATCACGCGGCTCAGGCGCATCGCCACGGCGCCGATCAGTTCGTCTCCGACGGGATGACCGAGGATATCGTTGACGTCCTTGAAATGATCGAGATCGATGTAGAACACCGCGGCCGTCGCTCCGCCATTCTGAACTTCGCGGATCATCCTTTCGAGACGCTCGCTGAAATAGATCCGGTTGGGCAGCCCGCACAGCGGATCGTGCATCGCCAGATGCCGCAGGCGCTTCTCGGTGGACGCGATGGTCCGCGCTGTACCGCGCATATGCCGCAACACAAATGCTGCCAGCAGCAGAAATCCGAAGAACGCGATGGTGATGAACGGGAACACGCTGGCCACGATCCGTGCGCCGGGCTTCTGCGGGGTCCACGCGAAGCGGCTGATCGTGCGGCCCTCGCCGCCAGCGATCTCGTAGACATAGTCGTTCTCGGGAGCCTGTCCCCCGGTCAGCAGGCGCAGGTTGTGCAGTTGCAGCCGGCTGGCGAGGTCGGCGAGCACCTCGTCATCGATGAAACGCACGGCGATGATGGCCGGCGCCTCACGGGCCGCGGCGTCGGTGTCTTGCGCGATCGCGACCGCGGCGACAAGCGCCGGCCGGCCGGCGAAGATTTGCAGGAGCGTCGCCTGTGCCCGCCCCTTCGCGGTCGCATGGACGGCAGCCGAGAGGACATGGAACGACGCCGAGGAGCGCCGGCCCGCGCCGCGCAGCACTTCAAGCGCGGACGCCAGGTTGAAGCGAAGCGCGATCGGGTCGAGACCGGGATAACCGGACGGAAAGAGCAGGCGGTCGTCGCCATCGACGACGAAGACGAAATCGTAATGGAAGAACGTCGCCCGCAACCCGTCGACGCGCGCGGCGATCCATTGCAGGTCGGGATTGGCGGCGATGCGCTCGACCGCGTGGTCGAGCGTGATGATGCTCTTGACCTCGCGCAGGATCCGATCGGCGTGGTTCCTCACGCCGGTGACGAACAGTTGCCGTTCCTGTTTGATCGCGACCTCATCGGCGCGCCGCGCCGAGCCGACTGCGGCGACAATGACGCAGACGAACGCGACCGCGACAATGATGCCGATCGGAAGAACAAGACTGGACCGGACCCGCTCCGTACCGGGCGCGTCCCGCGATCCATCCAAATACAAATGGGCCCTGCGCAATCGTCCGTTCCCGGGTTCCAAAGTTGCGGGCAAGGTATGCCAGAATGATTGCAATTCACTTGCCGAATAGGCGGGACTTGAGCGGTAACAGATCAGGCAGGACCGCCATTCAACGAATGTTTAGGGCTAACGATCCGTTATCGCGGTGCCGGGATAACGCTCGTCCGGCGCCAAAGTTGCAGTTGGAGGTTGCAGGCGCGGAGATTGACAGAGTCTGCGCCCTGGTCCAGCAGATTGGCGAGGGCAGCCGGCGGAGGGGACGAGACGGCCATGATGGAAAACGTTTCGTTGCAGCGGGGAAGTGTTACCGCCGCGCTGCTGGTGATCGGCGATGAAATCCTGTCCGGGCGGACCAAGGACAAGAACATCGGCTATATCGCCGAATACCTCTCCGGCATCGGCATCGACCTCAAGGAGGTCCGCGTCGTCGCCGACGACGAGTCCGACGTCGTCAACGCCGTCAATGCGCTGCGGCGCCGCTACACCTATCTGTTCACCACCGGCGGAATCGGACCGACGCACGACGACATCACCGCCGACTGCGTCGCCAAGGCGTTCGGCGTCTCGATCGACGTCGACCCGCGGGCGCGCGCCCTGCTGCTGCAGCGGATCGCCGAGAAGGACCTCAACGAAGCCCGCCTGCGCATGGCGCGTATTCCGGCGGGCGCCAACCTGATCATCAACAAGGTATCGAACGCGCCCGGCTTCCGCATGGGCAACGTCTTCGTCATGGCCGGCGTGCCGTCAATCATGCAGGCGATGCTCGACGAGGTCGCGCCGACGCTTCAGACCGGGGCGAGGATGCTGTCGGAGTCGGTGCGCGCCGATCTGCGCGAGGGCGACATCGGCACCGAGCTCGGTGCCATCGCCAAGGCGCATCCCGCCGTGCTGATCGGGAGCTATCCGTTCATGGACGATCAGGCGCGACCCAACACCAACGTCGTGGTGCGCGCGCGCGATCCCGCGGAACTCGCCTCCGCGAAGGCCGCGGTCGAGGCGATGCTGGCACGAGTGCGGGCGGCGCTAGGAATGCCAGTGACGCGGTCGTGATCCGTGCCTCCGGCTCGTGCGGCTAAGTTCGTCGAGCCACATCGACGGTGTCATCCCGGCCAAGCGAGTGCAGCGAGCGCGAGCCGGGACCCATCTATCCCTGTGCTCCGGCTACGCGGGTCCCGGCTCTCGTGCCGTGCACTCGGCCGGGATGACAGCCGAGAATGTGACGCGTGCAGTCAAGGAGAACGCCGATGACCGGTCACAACGTGCATACCCGCCGGCACTTCCTAGTCTCGACAATCGCGGCAACCGGAATCGCGCTCGGCAGCGACGGCGGCGCCTTCGGCCAGACGCTGACCCCGACGCCGGAGTGCCGGGACGGCGACGAGCCGACCATCCGGCAGACCGAGGGGCCGTTCTACAAGCCGAGCTCGCCGCAGCGCGCCGACCTGCGCGAACCGGGGCTGCGCGGCCGCCCGGTCGAACTGTCGGGCGTGGTGCTCACCCGCTCCTGCCGGCCGGTCGCCGGCGCTCTGGTCGACCTCTGGCACGCGGATGCCGACGGCGACTACGACAATGACGGCTTCCGCTGCCGCGGCCACCTGTTCGCCGACGCCCACGGGCGCTACCGATTCCAGACCATCATTCCGGCGCTCTATCCTGGACGTACGCGTCACTATCACGTGAAGGTGCAGGCGCCGCAGCGTCCGGTGTTGACCACGCAGCTCTATTTTCCCGGCGAGGCGGGCAACCGGCGCGACGGGCTGTTCCGCCGGGAATTGTTGATGCGGACGGGATCGGCCGAGGGCGGGCTTGCGGCCCGCTTCGATTTCGTGCTCGACATGCGATGACACGTCAGGGGGGCGGCCAGGGGCATCGACGATGGCGGAGCCGACGCCGCAAGCCGCAGCACCGCAAAAGGCCTTTCCGGTCTCTTGGGACCAATTCCACCGCGACGCCCGCGCGCTGACGTGGCGGCTCGCCGAATCCGGACCGTTCGACGCCATCGTCTGCGTCACCCGCGGCGGCCTTGTGCCGGCCGCGATCGTCGCCCGCGAGCTTGGCATTCGGCTGATCGAAACCGTGTGCATCGCCAGCTACCAGGGCAACAGGCAGGGTGACCTGACACTGGTCAAGGGCATCGCCGCCGAGATCCGTGCCCGCCCGAACGGCAAGGGCATCCTGATCGTCGACGACTTGGTCGACACCGGAAAGACCGCCAAGATGGTGCGCGACCTCATCCCGGGCGCCCACTTTGCCACCGTCTATGCGAAGCCGATGGGACGGCCGATGGTCGACACCTTCATCACCGAGGTGTCGCAGGACACCTGGATCTATTTTCCCTGGGATACGGGCTTAGCCTTCCAGCCGCCGCTTCGCGAGGACGGGCTGTGATCCCGGGTGGCGCCCGCCGCCGCCATCGACGATAATCGGCCGGAACGGGAAGCGCCATCCGCCGATCGCCAGGAGGACCGCCATGGACGCAAAGACACTGAAGACTTCCGCCGGCGCCGACGCGCACTCGCATATCGTGCGCCCGACGACCATGGAATGGCAGAACACGCGCTTTCCCGGCTGCGAGGCGAAAACCTTGCTATTCGACAAATCGACCGGGCTGATGACGGCGCTGATGCGCTTCGCGCCGGGCGCGGTGCTGCCCGACCACGAGCACGTCAAGATCGAGCAGACCTACGTGCTCGAGGGCCGGCTTGTCGACAAGGACGGCCCCGCCGCCGGCCTTGACGTCGGCCCGGGCGAGTTCGTCTGGCGCGAGCCCGGCAGTCGCCACGTGGCCTGGTGCCCGGACGGCGGGCTGATGCTTGCGATGTTCCAGGTGCCGAACAAGTTCTTCGAAAAGGACGGCCGCGTGACCGACGCCACCGGCGCCGACTGGGACGCGGTGTGGGGGGATCAGGAATCAGAGGTCAGGTGACAGGGATCAGAGCGTAGGGTGCAATAGCGAAGCGTACTGCGCTGGGATTGTCATTGGCGGATTGCGCTGCGCTAATCCGCCCTACGTTTCTGGCACCTGATCCCTGACACCCGATCCCTGATCCCTGACAAGCGGACGTGGCGGAACTGGTAGACGCAACGGACTTAAAATCCGTTTGGCCTTGCGCTAGTGTGAGTTCGAATCTCATCGTCCGCACCAATACTTAGCCAGGATTGCGAAGAAAGAAGACAAGCCGTAAAAAACAATCTGGCAACGCATCTGGCAACATCGTGCAAACTTCGCGGGGCTGAAATGAAAAGCCCCGGCGACCGGCCGGGGCTCGTGGGCGGGATGTCGAGGGGGCTAGTTCCCCACTAAGAAGTACGAGGCCGTAGAGCGCCAAGAGCAAGACGAACCTTTCAAACGATCAAGGCTGACAGGTTCGCAATCGCAAGCTTCACATGGCGCGGCGCGAGCGTCTTCGGAGGATTTTGTTCAAGGAACTCTACTATCCGCCTTGCGAGTTCCACCGAGATTGGGCCGCTTCCAACTCGTGCTGCAAAAAGGTCGTGACGCGCGAACAATCCAAAAAGCAGTCATGGGAAAGCGCACTGTGATCGGCAGTTTCAAGTAGGAGTTTCAAATTGGACACGGGGCGGCTGAGCGACAGCGGCGGTTAGGGGGGGCTCAGTCTGCGAATGAACCATAGTGTCACTTGCGAACGTTGCGTCGGGCGCGACGGAATTCCTGCGGGCCTTTGATCAGTTGCCGCTTGCGTTTCGCCTGTTCGTCCGCGGCCGCGGATGGGTCCGCCAGCCGGTCAATTTCCAGCCCGGCC
>WHTM01000083.1 GCA_009377755.1 Hyphomicrobiales bacterium
CTCATGAGCAAGACCGAATCGCCTTCTGATGTTGAGCGCTGGTTGACGAGTCAAACGGCTGCTGTTGGACCGGCGATTCTCGGTTCGCTCAGCTTGCGCCGAAGTCCTTGCATTCGCGCGAACTGCCAAGCGTGTCTGTCGGGCGAACAACATCCCAGCTACGTCCTGTACGGTCGTCTGAAAGGGCGTCGTTTTTCTGTTTACGTTCCAGAGGAGCTTGTGCCGGATGTACGCCGCTGTCTGGACAATGGGCGCGCTCTTCAGGAGCTGCTGCATGAGGCCGCACCCCGATATATCAAGGCTTTGAAGCGGGCGAGGGCCAAAGCTGCCGACGGACAGGCGAGCTGAGAGTGTCAAGAGCCGCGAACCCCCAGATCAGTTTTGCCGACTGGGAGTTGATGCGGCAGAGGCTTGTTTTGGAGCCGCTGCTGGCGGCCATCGCCGACTTTCTTGATGACCACGAGGAGATGATCGAGACGATCCGCGGCGATCTGCGGCGCGGTCTGAAGAACGCCGACACTGGTCGTAATGGATTGACCGCGCAACAGGTGCTGCGCTCGCTGATTTTGATGCGCGTCAAGAACTGGGATTATCGCGAACTGCGCGAACGGATTGCCGACGGATACACGCTGCGCCAGTTCACGCAATTCCACTGCCAGCCGGTGCCGAAGCACGATGCGTTCCAGCGGGCGTTCGTGCGGCTGACGCCGGAGACGCTCGTGGCCGTCAATGAGCTGTTGGTACAGGCGGCGGTTGCACTCGGGCTGGAGGATGGCAAGAAGCTGCGTGTCGACACCACGGTCGTGCAGACCGACGTCCATCATCCGACCGACAACACGCTGTTATGGGATGTCGTGCGCGTGGTCACTCGCTTGGTCGGCCGGCTCGCGGACGTGATTGAGCGGCGTATCAAGGGCTTTCCCAACCGCATGCGTGCGGCAAGACGGCGGATGCTGGCAATCCAGCGGATGACCACGACGCAACGGCACGAGCGGCAAACCGGCAAATATCGCGAGCTCATCGGCATTGCCGAGGAGGTCGTGGAATGCGCGCGATCGGCGCTCAGGGATACGCGCAACACGCGTGGCAAGGATTTGCTTTCCGGCTTGGCAGCGCAGAAGCTGCGACAAGAGATCGACCGCTACTGTGGACTGGGTGACCGCGTCATCGATCAGGCCCGTCGTCGGGTGATCGAGGGAGAGCAAGTTCCCAACGCGGAGAAAATCTATTCCATCTTTGAACCGCACACGGATCTGATCAAGCGCGGAAAGGTGCGAACGCCGGTCGAGTTTGGGCACAAGGTCTTTCTCGCCGAAAGCGCGCAGGGCCTGATCACCCAGTATAAAGTCCTGAAGGGAAACCCTTCCGACGAGGATCATGTGGAGCCCTCGCTGAAACGGCACAAAGATGCCTTCGGGAGCGTTCCGGAATTGTATGGTTCGGATCGCGGCTTCTTCAGCGATAGCAACGTGACGTCGTGCGAGCGAGGCGGCGTCAAGGTGGTGTGTATCCCGCAGCGTGGCGGCAAGAAAACTCCCGAGCGCGAAGCATACGAGAAGAGCCCAGCGTTCAAGAAAGGCCAACGCTTCCGAGCTGGCATCGAGGGGCGCATCTCGGTGCTGTTCCGCGGTCGCGGGATGAAGCGTCGTCTCGCCGAGGGCTACGAGCGCTTCGAGCTATGGGTTGGCGCTGCTGTGCTCGCCAACAACTTGATGATGATTGCGTCCTTGCTGACGATGCGATCGTCTCGCAGACGCAGAGCTGCTTGATCCCTACTTCCGCAGCTTACTCTCGCATCGCGACGAGGCGTCCTCCCGCCACGTCATCAGCAGCACTCACTCCAGTTCGGAGCGAAAATGCCACGGCGAAATACCATCAAAACACCACTCATGATGATACGATTGCGGCCTCATCGTTGAAAATCTCGCTCGCATGCCGCTAAAAACATGCGTTTCGCGACAGAAACTAGTCTCGGATGTCCTGCAGGAACCAGTCGGTCGGGATGGTGCGGCCCAGCTTGCGCTCGACGGCCTGGCTGTAGACCCATCCGCCCACCGCGGAAAACTGCAGGCCCTGATTGCCGACATTGCGATAGAACGTCACTTGGTCGCGGCTCGTGCGGCCCTTGCACTTGCGTGTGACCAGGTCGGCAAAGTCTGGCTTGTCGCCGCCCCTGCCACGGTCATTGAATTCCGGCGAGTCGCCTCCGAACCCCGGCTGGGGGTTCTTGGCCGGAATACGCTGAGTCTGCTCCTCGGTGCCGCCAATATACGCAGCGGGAGATAATCCGCGCTCCGCCTGAAATCGTTCGGACTGCCGCATTTGCAACCCGGCCGTTCCCTGGCGTACGACCACATCGAATTTCTCCATCGCCTTGTCGCTGATCTCCCGTCGCCCAAGATTGGTGACGTGCATCCCTTTCTCGATCCACTCCGGATCGTAGACGGGCTGCATGCTGTCGGTCGCCGAAGAAAGGATATCGGCCCCGCGCACCGCCTCGTGCGGGTCATCGACCGCACGGACCTCGATGTTGAGCCGGCGCGACATCTCCTCTGCGTAACGCTCACGATTACCTGGCGTCGGGCTGTAGACCTTGCACAGCCGGATGTCGCGCACGCACTTGAACGCCTCCAGGAATGTCCGCGCCATGCCGCCAGAGCCCAGCATGCCGACGACGTGTGAGTCCTCGCGGCTGAGGTACTTGGCGCCGATCCCGGCGCCGCCGCCGACGCGCATGTGCTGCAGCACCCCGTCGTTGATGAAGGCCAGCGGCTCCGCGTTGCACGTCGAAACCAGGAAAATGAGCCCGCAATAGGTGCCCGGCTCGCGGCAGTACTTGTCTTCAGTCCAGTTGCCGTTCTCGTCCTTCGGCCAAGTGATGATGTCGGACTTCATTCGGATGGCGAAGTAGCCGTCGCTGGCGCCTTCCATAGAGCCCCAGCGGAAGTATCCGTCGTCGCGGTCACACGGCATGTACATGTCGATGCGCGGCCGATGCATCGACTCGCCGGTCGGCAACCTCCTGAAGGCCTCTTCCTGTACGCGGATGCAATCGCCCATCGTCAGGATTTGCGAAACAATGTCGTTGCCGATGATCAACATGTTCAATCCTACTCCCCATCGAGCCGGGTTTCCTGCCCTACACGGCGTGATCATAGGCACGTTCGCAAATGTTGATAATGGCGAGGAGATGAACGACACTGTTTCATTGGATTTGACAATCGACCGGGGCAGCTCCGCATGGACGTATTGAAGACGATGGATAGCTTCGTTCTGGTCGTCAGGACCGGGAGCTTCGCGGGAGCGGCGGAACAGTTTGGGGTTTCCCGGGCCATCGTCAGCAAGCACATCCAATTGCTGGAGGAGCACCTCGGCGCCCGACTCCTCAATCGCAGCACGCGACGTCTGAGCCTGACTGAAATTGGCAGATCCTACCACGCGTTCTGCATTCGGATTCTTGGTCAGATCGAGGAGCAGAAGGCAGCGGTCGCGAGCCTGCAGAACGAGCCGCGTGGCACGCTGCGGGTCATGGCGCCAAAGTCGTTCGGAAACCTTTATGTCGGTTCGGCGATCTCCGACTTCGTAGCGCGGTATCCCCAAATCAAGGTATCGCTGCTGCTGCAGGACGGGTCGCTGAACAGCCACGATCTAATCGACAACGGCGTCGATCTGGCGATCCGGTTATCGCCGGTTGCCGACTCCAGCGCAATCGCCAAGCAGATCGGGTCATCCCGCTGGCTACTGTGCGCAACGCCCGGCTATCTCGCGGCCCACGGCGAGCCGCAAATCCCGGACGATCTGCTGCACCACAATTGTTTGGTGCACACCAAGTCGGCTCCCGACAACGTCTGGTCGCTGGAGGATCTGCATGACGCCGCGCACGTGACGGTCGATGGGTCGTTTGCAGCGAACAGCGCGCTGGCCTTGCGCGCGGCAGCTCTTAAGGGACTAGGCATCGCGATGCTGCCACTCTACTCGATCAGCACGGATCTTGCCACGCGCCAATTGGTCCAGGTTTTGCCGGACTTTCTCGGTCCCGAACGGCCGATCATCGCTTTGTATCCGCATCGCCCGCTGCTGCTGACCAAGGTGCGCCTGCTGGTCGACTTCCTGTCCGAGCGCTTCAAGCAGGCCCCGGTCAGCTATGCCGATTACACGCGCCAGAACGGGTCGGATGTCACCAGCGTACAGCGACGGCGGAAATCCGTTCGCGCGGGAGCGCAAGCGAAAGCGGCCAAGCCGCTTGGCTTGGCCGCCGCCCGTCTTGCACGGTGATTTCGATCGAAGGGCTGACCTTCCAGCCGGCGGTCACTTGCCCAGCAGCTCTTTCTGCTTGGCGGCCAACTCGGCCGTCCAGACGCCGGCTTCCTTCAAGAAGCGGATCGCGCCGTCGTGGAACGGCACGACCGTGATTTCGAGTGCCTTCTTCAGCGTCGTTTGGTTCGCCAAGGGATGGACGCCCTTCCACTCAGCGTGGCGGGTGTAGACGGTCTTGACGACCTGGTAAACCGTGTCCGCATTAGTCTGCGCCGAGGCCGCCATTCCGCACTCGATCTCCAGCACCGGAACGTCCGCCTCGGGCGCGAGCGGTCCACGTCCCTTGACGATCGTGGTCGCCCCCCAGACCGGGTCCGCCGCCTTGACCTTCTGCGCCAATTCCGCGGGGATCGGAATGGTGTGCATACCTTTGGAGCGCTTGATTTCGACCAGGCTTGGAATGAGTCCGAAAGCGATCGCATCGCCGCGTCCCGTGGAGACGCCTTGGACGGCTTCGGTCGGAGAGCGGAATGGAATGACCTTGATGTCCTTGGCGTAGCCCAACCCGACTTCCTTCAGCATCACCCGCAGCGCGGTGACATGATCGGTATGGCTCACCTGCACGAACACAGTCTTGCCCTTGAGATCGGCAAGCGATTTCACATTCGGATCGACCACATGCACGGACCAGGGCAATCCGTACATAGTTGCAATGTTCCGGATATTGCGCAGCGCGCCGACCGGTTTGAACGGCCCGGTTCCGGTGTAGGCCTCCATAATCTGTTCGTATCCGTAGTGCTGTGCGAAATGCACTTCGCCGGTGTTCATTCTGACCGGCCACGCTGATGAGCTGGCGAACGGCTGCAGCACGACCTTCTGGATCGGCGTATGCGCGGACAGGAGCCTGCTATAGCCAGAGGCGATCAGGTAGCCACTCGCGCCCTCCGGCGGCACCGCAAAAGTTGCGATGGTCGGCGCTTGCGCTGACGCAGCCCCGGAAAGCTGCACGCAGGCCACCGCCAATGCCGCCGCCATCACCGCGCGAGCGGTCCACGACTGTCGGGTCCTATTGTCGGTCTTCAGCATTCTTCCTTCCTCCCTTTTGAAACCATGCGGCATTGATCGAATTGCACCGCCCGCGCCCGATGTTGCCTGCAGCAGGTCAAGCCGGCGAGCGGAGCAGCATGTTCCGCCGGCGCCGGCGGACAATCTTGACAAGCGTGCCGGCGATCGATGGAGCGACAAGGACGAATCCGACGACGTCGGAATAGCGCCCCGGATACAGCAGCAGCAACCCGCCGACTCCGAGGATAACGGCCTCCGGCCAGCCAAGCTCACGGACAAACAGATAGCGCGCCAATGCGCCGCTCAAGGCGACGACACCCAGCAGGGACGTGACCATTGCGATGGCGATGCTGCTGTAGCTTCCCTGCATCAGCAGGGCAGGCTGATAGACGAAAAAGAACGGAACGATGAAGGCGACGATGGCAAGCCGGATCGCTTCGATCGAGGTCTGCCAGAATCCGGCGCCGGCGAGGCGCGCCGCGATGAGCGACGACAGCGCGACCGGAGGCGTCAGCATCGACATCAGCCCGAAATAGAAGATGAACATGTGGGCCGCGATCGGATTCACGCCGAACTTGATGATCGTCGGCGCGACGGTGGCGGCCAGCAGCCCGTACACCAACAGCGGCGGCGCGCCCATCCCTAACACGATCGATGCGGCCGCCGCAAACAGCAGCAGCAGGAACAGGCTGTCGCCTGAAATCGCCTGCATGACGGTCGGCAGGAAGGCGCCCAGGCCGGTGAGCGTGAAGCCGCTCATGATGATGCCGACGACGGCGCCCGCGGCACCGATCTCGGCCAGCAGCCGCCCGCCGTCGTCGAGCGCTTCGAGCAGTCCGGAGAAGCGGAGGCGTCCGGTGGGTACGAACGCAAGCACGACAAGCACGACAGTCGCGATCAGGGCCGATTGGTCGACCGGATGGCCGAGATAGCCCATGAGGACCAGCAGGACCACGATCGCGGCGATCAGGAACCAGCCATTCGACAGCGTCTTCCGAAGCGGCGGGATTTCCGCTGCCGGGATTCCGGCCAGGCCCGTGCGGCCGCCTTCGAAGTCCACGATCGTGAACATGGCGATGTAGTAGAGGACGCCGGGAATCGCCGCCGACAGGGCGATCGTCCAATACGACACGCCGAGAATATCGGCCATGAGGAAGGCGGCTGCGCCCATGACCGGCGGCATCAGGATGCCGCCGGTCGACGCCGCCGCTTCGACCGCGCCGGCGAAGGCCGGGCGATAGCCCATCCGCTTCATGGCCGGAATAGCCGGTGACAAGCACATTGGCGGCGCCGACGCCGCTGATCAGGCCGAACAGCGCACTCGACACCACCGCCACTTTGGCCATTCCGCCGCGAAACCGTCCGGCCACGCCCACGGCGGCATCGATGAAGATGGCGGCCGCGCCCGTCTGCTGCAGGAACGCCCCGAACAGCAGGAAGATCGCCACCGTGGTCGTGAAGATCTCCATCGGGGCGTCGAAGATTCCGCTGCCGCCGCCGGCGAGATAGAAGAATTGCGTCAGTTGCGAGAGCGAGTAGGGCGGCGTCGCCATCATGCCCGGCAGGTATTGGCCGGTGAGGGGATAGATGACGAAGACGAGGCCGACCGCGACGAACGCCCATCCGAGGACGCGGCGTGCCCCCTCCAGCGACACTACGACCAAGACGACGGCGAGCATTTCCTCCTGCCACGTTGGCAGCGTGACGCCGTAACTCCATTTATCCCACGAGAAGAACGCGTAGAGTGAGGTAAGGACACCAAGGGCCGCCAGCGCGAAATCGTACCAGGGCACCCGGTCCCAAGGTCCCTTGGACGTGGCCGGATAGAGCACTGCGCGCGCCGGGTGATTGCGACCACCTGTTCCAACTGATTGCGACCAGGCGTTCCGATTGATCGCGACCACCCGTTCCGGGCGATTGCGACCAGGCTGTGGACGGACGTGACGGGCACCGTTGGGTGATCTTCGAATCGGCATGGCATCAGCTCCTTTTGAGAGGAACTGGGCATGCCTGGACAGAGATTACCTATGCGCAAGATCCGCGACGTGCTTCGGCTCAGCGCCGGCGGTATGTCCAAACGCAAGATCGCTATCAGTCTCAGCGTCGGCGCGACGGCAGCGGGAGACTGCATCCGCCGGGCACGGCGGGCTGGCTTGGCGTGGCCGCTGCCGGACGACCTTGGCGACGAGGCGCTGGAGGTGCGGCTGTACCCTGCGTCGGCAGCGCTGGCTGAGATCAAGGCGCGGCGGCCACAGCCGGCCTGGCCAGCGATTCATCGCGAGCTCCGGCGGAAGGGCGTGACGCTGCAGCTGCTCTGGGAGGAGCACCGCGCCGCGCATCCGGACGGCCACGGCTATAGCCGCTTCTGTGAGCTGTATCGGGCCTGGGAAGGCCGCCTGTCGCCGACGATGCGGCAGACGCATGTGGCCGGCGAGCGGCTGTTCGTCGACTACGCCGGCACGACGCTGGAGGTGATCGACGGGACGACCGGCGAGATAATCGCGGCGCAGCTGTTCGTCGCCACGCTCGGGGCATCGAGCTACACCTATGCCGAGGCGACCTTCACGCAAGGGCTCGCCGACTGGATCGGCTCGCACACGCGGGCGTTCGCCTTTTTCGGTGGCGTGTCGGCGATGGTGGTGTCGGACAATCTCAAGTCCGGCATCACCAAGGCGTGCTTCTACGAGCCGGCGGTGAATCGCAGCTACGCCGAGATGGCGGCCCACTACGACACAGCCATTGTGCCGGCGCGCGGCCGTGCTGCTGGCGACGCGGTGGATCATCGCCAAGCTTCGGAACCGGCAATTCTTCTCGCTCGCCGAATTGAATGACGCGGTCCGTGACTGCGTAACGACGTTGAACGAGCGCGCATCACGGCATCTGGGGGCAAGCCGGCGGGCGTTGTTCGATGACCTGGAGCGATCGGCGCTGAAGCCGCTGCCGGCCGAGCCCTACGCTTATGCTGCATGGAAGCAATGCCGCGCCGGGCTCGACTACCACGTCGAGGTCGAGAAGCACTACTACTCGGTGCCATATACACTGCTGCGCGAGACGATGTGGGCACGGATCACGGCCCGCACGGTCGAGGTGTTCCACCACGGCAAACGCGTCGCCGCTCACGTGCGCTCGTCATCCAATCGCAAGCACACGACGGTGCGCGAGCACATGCCATCGAGCCATCAGCGCTACGCCGACTGGACGCCGGAGCGAATCAAGCGGCAGGCCGGCCCCAAGACCTCCGCGCTCATCGAGATCATCCTGCGCGAGCGGACGCACCCGGAGCAGGGCTTCCGCGCCTCGGTAGGCATTCTGCGGCACGCCAAGACCTTCGGTCGCGAGCGGCTCGAAGCCGCCTGTGACCGCGCGCTGGAGATCGGCGCGCGCTCCTACACGTCAGTCACCTCGATCCTGAAGACCAACCTCGATCGCAAGCGGCCCGCACCCGCCACGGACGGGCCGGCGATAACGCACACCAACATCCGTGGCCCCCGTTACTTCCACTGAGGAGAATACACGCAATGCTGACGCATCCCACCATCGACCAGCTGAGAGCGTTGAAGCTCGACGGCATGGCCGACGCCTTCGTCAACCTGCAAGCGCAGGACAGAGCCAAGGATCTGGATCACGCCGAATGGCTGGCGCTGCTGCTCGACCGAGAGGCGGCCAACCGCAACACTAAGCGCTTCCAGAGCCGGCTGCGCAGCGCCAAGCTGCGTCACGGCCAAGCGTCGATCGAGGACGTCGACTACCGTACGTCGCGCCGGCTCGACAAAGCTCTGTTCCAGCAGCTCGCCGCCGGCCGCTGGATCGCCGAGCACCGCAATCTGCTCGTCACGGGGCCGTGCGGCGTCGGCAAGTCGTGGTTGTCGTGCGCACTCGCGCAGAAAGCCTGCCGTGATGGCTATACGGTGCACTACGCGCGCGTGCCGCGGCTCTTCGCCGACCTTGAGTTGGCCCACGGCGACGGCCGCTTCGCACGTCTGTTCCGCACGCTGGTGAAGGCCGATCTCCTGATCCTCGACGACTGGGGTCCGGACCGGCTCACCGCCAATCAGCGGCGCGATCTGATGGAGATCGTCGAGGATCGTTACGGCCGGAGTTCGACGCTCATCACCAGCCAGCTGCCGACCGACACGTGGCACGAAGTGATCGGCGAGCCGATGCTTTCATGATGCCTCCTTCTTTGATCGTCTGGTGCGCGGCACATGGGCGCGAAGTCGACTGATTTGTTCGTCCGAAAGTTCGATCTGCCAGGGCTGCCCTTTCGTCAGCTGATGGCCTGCCAACAATCCACGTGCGAGATAGTCGAATACAGTTTGCGGCGTGATTGTCAATCGGCGTTGGATTGGGACCCCTTATCGGCATCCAAAAGGGACCCCTTTGAACGGCGAGTTCGGCCTGTAGCGCTCGCACCGTCGGAGCTGGCCGGGGTTGC
>WHTM01000084.1 GCA_009377755.1 Hyphomicrobiales bacterium
GAGCAGACCTTCCATCGTCAAGAGCGCCGCGAACAATCAAATGCATCATAGGCCTGCTGATCAGCAAGTGAGTAAAATACCTCAATCTCCGGATTCTTCAGCAAACTGTTAAGGGTATGAATTCCGGTTGAATGGAGAATGACGATGGAATTGGCCTCGCAGACCAAGCAGACCCCAGCCCAGGGAGCCCGGCAGGCCTATTACGATCGACTCTCCAAGCTCGACATGGCCCCGCTTTGGGAGGTGCTGAAAGACATCGTCCCAGACCAGCCGAAGACGGTCTGTGCGCCGGCGATCTGGCATTTCAACGACGTCAAGCCGCTGGTGTCCGAGGCCGGCAGCGTGATTACCACCGAAGAGGCCAACCGGCGGGTGCTGGTGGTGGAAAACCCCACGCTGCGCGGTAAGTCGCGCATCACGCAGTCGCTCTACGCCGGCCTGCAGCTCATTGAGCCCGGCGAGATTGCCCCGCCGCACCGCCACACCTCGGCGGCGATCCGCTTCATCCTCGACGGCGAGGGCGCCTACACCCAGGTCGACGGCGAGAAGACCATCATGTCGCCGGGCGACTTCGTGCTAACGCCGAGCGACACTGCCCATGACCACGGCAACACGTCCAAGCAGCCGATGATCTGGCTCGACGTGCTCGACCTGCCGACCGTCAATTTCTTCGAGGCCGGTTTCTACCATCACATCGATGCCGAAAAGCAGAACACGAGGCGCGAGGACAACGACTCGCTGGTGCGTTTCGGCTCGGGCGTGCTGCCCGACGGCACCGACGCGACGCTCAACCGCAGCCCGATCATCAACTATCCCTATGCCAAGATGCGGCCGATCCTGGAGCGGCTCGCACGCGCGGGTGACATTGACCCCTGCCATGGCGCGCGATTCCGCTACGCCAACCCGTTGAACGGCAGCTGGGTGATGCCAACCATGGGTGCGCAGCTTGCGTTGCTGCCGAAGGACTTCAAGGGCAAGGACTACCGCTCGACCGACGGCACCATCTTCGTCTGCGTCGAAGGCAAGGGTTTGACCAAGGTCGACGGCCAGACGATGGAGTGGGGACCGCGCGACGTGTTCGTGATTCCGCCGTGGCAGCGTTACGCGCACGCCACGTGCGAGGAGTCTGTGCTGTTCAGCATCTCCGACCGGCCGGCGCAGGAAGCGCTCGGCTTCTGGCGCGAGGGGAACTAGGAGCCCGCTTGTGCCCCGACCTTGGCTGCTGCGTTGCAGCGCAGGTGATCAATAACGAGCAGAGCGATCCCGGCAGCGATACCGATTAACTTCTGACAGACCAATGGGCGCCTATAAAGATGACACCGGATTCCAGTTGGCGTAACATTCCCGCCAACGATAGAAAAAGCGCCGCCGCGGTCACCGCGTCCGGGTGCCACGAAATCGAGGAGAAGCGCCATGTTCCTGCGGAACTACTGGTACGTTGCGGCGGCCAACACGGAGGTCGGGCGCAAGCCGTTCGGCCGCATGATCCTCGGCGAGCCGGTGGTGTTCTTCCGCACCGAGGACGGCACGCCGGTGGCGTTCGAGGACCGCTGCGCGCACCGCCATCTGCCGTTGTCCATGGGCAAGCTCATTGGCGACCACCTGCAGTGCCACTACCATGGACTGCGCTTCGACAAGACCGGCACTTGCGTCCGCATTCCCGGCCAGGACCAGATTCCACCGACCGCCAAGGTCAAAACCTATCCGGTGGCCGAGCGCTATCATTGGATCTGGATCTGGATGGGCGATCCCGCGCTGGCAGACCCCGCCAAGATCACAGATTTCCATTGGCTCGACGACCCGAACTGGGGCGCCAAGACCTCCTACCTGCACGTCAAGTCCAACTGGCAGCTCGTGGTCGACAACCTGCTCGACCTCACCCACCTCGCCTTCGTGCACGAGACCACCATCGGTAATTCCGCGCTGGCCGAGCACGCCGTGGTCAAGGTCACGCGCGCGCCGAACAACGTCGTGGTGACGCGCTGGATCATCGACCAACTGGCGCCGCCCACTTTCGTGAAGGTCGGCAAGTTCAGCGGCAACGTCGACCGCTGGCAGATCATCGACTACGTGCCGCCGGCCTTCCTGCGCCTCGACGTCGGCGCGACGCCGACCGGCACCGGCGCGCCTGAGGGCAGGCGCGCGGGCGGCATCAACATGCGCAACCTCAATGCCATCACGCCGGAAACCGAAACGACCTCGCACTACTTCTGGGGCCAGGCGCACGATTTTGACGTCAAGAACAAGGAACTGACCCAGCGGATTTTCGAGCAGATCCAGACCGCATTCTACGAAGACGTCGAGGTATTCTCCGCGCAACAGCGGAACTTGGATCTCAACCCCAATGCGCCGCAGATCGACATCAACGCCGACACCGGCGTGATCCAGGCCCGGCGCATCGTCGACCGGCTGCGCGACGAAGAGCTGGCCGCGGGCCATATGGCCGCTGCCGAGTAGTTTTCGCGGCGGTTATGGCCCAGATGGCAGAGGATCGAGGCCCCTGGCATCGCGTCGCCTCGGTGTCTGAGCTCAAGGCGGACGAGGCCTTCCCGGCTCGGTGACGTGCCGATTGCGCTCTATCGCCTCAATGACCAAATCTACGCGATTGACGACGTGTGCACGCACGAATTCGCGCTGCTCTCGCAGGGCTTCGTGGAAGCTGGTGCGATCGAATGCCCGCTGCACCAGGCGCGCTTCGACATCGCGACGGGACGCTGCCTGGCGCCGCCGGCGGATCGCGATCTGCGGACCTACGAGGTTCGCATTGAGAGCGACCAGATCTACGTCCGTGTGGGCGGACCGCGCGGCTAATCTCAATTGATATGTTGTTCTGCGCACCAGCGCCCCGATCTTCAGCAGCTTGAGGCGGATGGTGCCGCAGGTGGCATCCGCAAGAGCAGTCTCGGCAAGGCCGATTCGGCGTAGCGCGCAGAGCAGCACATAGGCCATCGCAGCAAACCACAGCCGCAACTGGTTCGCCCGCAGGGGTGGCGGCCGAGGTGCGGTCGGCATAGAGATCGAGCTGGCATTCCTTGATCCGGTTCTCCATGTCGCTGCGGGCGCAGTAGATGTCCTCGTAGAGATGCCGCGCGCCGGCTTCGGTCCGCGTGAGCGAGGTGACGACGAAGCGCGGATTGGCCTCGTCCTGCGTCCATTCCGCCTTGGCGACCACGCGGCGTCGACGGCTCCAGGAGCCGAGCGTCGTCCACATGAAGTCCTTGAACCGCCGCGCCGGCTCACCGCTCTGCTCGGCGGCAGCCTGGGCGCAGGCAAGCTCGGTTTCGATCTCGGCCGCGAGCCGCCGGTTGCGCGCCAGCCCGAACAGGTAATCGACGCGGTTCTGCTCGCACCAGGCCATCAGTTCCTCGCGCGCAAAGCCCGAATCCGCCCGCGGCAGGATGCGCACGCGTGCCCAGCGGCGGCGGATTTGCGCCACAATGCGCGCAATCTCCTGCACCGCGCCGGCGGACGCATCGATGTTCGCGCGCCGCAGCTTGGCGGCGAGCAGATGCCGCCCGCAGAACACATACAGCGGCAGGTAGCAGTAGCAGTCGTAGTAGCCGTGGAAGAACCGCCCCTCCTGATGCCCGTACAGCGGATCGTCGGTGGCGTCGAGGTCGAGCACGATCTGCCCGGGCGGCCGCGCGTGCGCTTCCAGGAACAGATCGACAAGCAGCGTCTCCACCGCGCTCTCGTTGCAGGCGATCCTGTGATAGCGCGACGGCTCAGGCCGGCTCAGTTCCAGCCGGTTGAGCGTCGCCTTGCCCGCCGTCGCGCACCCTTTGCGCCGCCCGGCGAGCTTACCGGCGAGAACCGCCATCATCGGATCGTGCCGCAGTTCGTCGTGGTCGATCAGGTCTTCGTAGCCAAGCGCGATCCCGAACACCCGCTGCCCCACCAGCGTCGACACCTCGATCAGCTCTTGGCGGCGATGATCGCGAAAGCACGCCGCAAATCGATCCACCAGATCAATCGCCCGATCGGTCGCCCGCAGAAGCAAAGCTCCCGCGTCCGATGTCACCAAGCCGGCGTCGAATGCCGCTTCCACAGCGCGGCCTGCCACGCTTCCAAAATCAAACCGCTCTGCGCTACACTCTGTCGGCATCGGGACGCTCCGCAAATCACGCGATTGTCGTTGCTGCACAACAACTCTCGCTGATTCGAAGCCCCGATGCGCCTCTCCAGTGTGAGAAATTCAGGCTAGGCCGATCTCGATCCATGCGTTGGGGACATCGGTCAGTCCCGGTGACCCATGTTGCGGATAAGCTGACCTGAGCGTAGCATTCTACCTAGACACTGCCGGAAGACGAGGTGCTGCCGTGAAGGTCTGCATGTTCCACCTGATGCCGTATCGGGATTTGCCCGCGGATTTCGAGCAGCGCTACAACTCGGCCTTCCTTGATCCGTTATGGTTCGACTTCGCCGATTCCGAGAAGGTCGGCGCCTACTACAATGCGACGCTCGACGAGCTGCTGTACGCCGCGAAGGCCGGCATGCACGGTGTCTGCACCAACCAGCACCATCAGAACGTCTACGGCTTCATGGCGAACCCGAGCCTGATGGGCTCGGTGCTGGCGCGCGAGACCAATGGCCAGGACGTGGCGATCATCCAGCTCGGCTCGACGTTGCCGTCGACCACGCCGCCAACCCGCATCGCCGAGGAATATGCGATGCTCGATTGCATCAGCGGCGGACGCCTGGTCGCTGGCTTCCCGACCGGCCTGCCGAGCGATGCCGTCATCTCCAACGCCGTCGTTCCGGTCGAGCAGCGCGAACGCTTCCGCGAGGCGCTGGCGCTCGTCACCAAGGCGTGGTCGGCGAAGGAGATCTTTGCCTGGAACGGCAAGCACTACCAGATGGGGATGGTGAACCTCTGGCCGCGGCCGATCCAGCAGCCGTATCCGCCGATCTGGATTCCCGGCTCCGGCATCTCGTCAACCGCCGAGTATGTCGTCGATCACGACCACTGCTTCTGCCACCTGAGCTACTACGGCACCCGGAACGCCGAGAATGTCAGCGACCGCTATTGGGAGATGGTGGCGCGCAAGGGCCGGGACGAAAACCCTTACCGCCTGAGCTTCCTGCAGCTCATCGGCGTCGCCGCGACCGATGCCGAGGCCGAGGACCGCTACGCCGCGCACGCGGAATATTTCTTCAACAAGCTGCTGGCGACGCCGTCCTACTATCAGCAGATCCCCGGATGCCTGGAATACCCCGCGCTGGTGCAGGCGTTGCAGAACAATCCGCGCGGCGGGATCAATCTGCGCGAGCTCAAGGCCAGGGATTTCTTCGACCGCGGCTTCGTCATCGTCGGCAGCCCCAAGACCGTGCGCGAGCAGCTGCTCGACGGCGTGAAGCGCCTGCGCATCGGCCACCTGCTGGCGCTGCTGCATTTCGGTTCGATGCCGACCGAGTTGTGCAAGAACAATATCGACCTGTTCACCCGCGAGGTGCTGCCGCATCTCGAAGGCCTGTGGGACGACAGGTATGAGGATCGTTGGTGGCCGGAGCAGCTCAAGGCGAAGCGCCCGGCTGCCGCCATGGCCGTCGCCTCTTGAGCGGAGACAACCATGGCCGCTCCAGAGGTGCGCAGGCTCCGGCTCTGGCAGGACCGGATCGAGACCGAGGTCGAAATAGCCGGCAGTGGGCCGCCGCTGGTCTATCTGCACGGCCCGTGGGGTGTCGGCCCCGATCGCGCATTCCTCGCCGGTCTCGCCGCCAGCTATACCGTCTATGCACCGCATCATCCCGGCACCAGCCGCGGCGACCCCGAGGCGGTGCACGTGCTCGATAGCTGGCTCGATCTGGTTGTCTACTACGGCGAACTGCTCGATCGGCTGGAGCTCGGCGCGCCGGCCTTCGTCGGTCACTCGTTCGGCGGACTGGTGGCCGCCGAGATCGCGGCGGCGGCGCCGCAACGGTTACGCCGGCTGGTGCTGATCGATCCGGTCGGGCTGTGGCGCGACGATCTCCCGGTCAAGAACTGGATGGTGCTCAACGACAGCGAGCGCAGGCCATCGCTGTTCGCCGATCCCGAAGGCGAGGCGGCGCAGCGGTTCTTCGGCGTGCCGAGCGATCCCGCCGAGCGGGTCGACGTGCTGGCGCAGTTCATCTGGTCGCAAGCGTGCACCGGCAAGTTCGTCTGGCCGGTGCCTGACCGCGGCCTGAAGAATCGCGCGCACCGCATCGCCGCCCCGACCCTGATCTTCTGGGGCAAGGCCGACCGCATCATCGCTGCTGCCTACGCGCAGAAGTTCGCCGCGCGGATCGCCGGCGCGCGGGTCGCACTGATCGACAATGCAGGCCACCTGCCGCACCTCGAACAGTCCGAGGCGGTGGCCAACGCGGTGCGCGGATTTCTGAGCGGCTGACCGGCCACCGCGGGGGGTGGCCGTAATGGAATGACGACCTTACGGGCAGACGTGTTGAACGACGAACCCGCCGCAGAGCGGGCCTAGGGAAGGGAAACGATCATGACGACCATCGTAACTGCGCCCGCCGCCGCGGCGGCCCCGGCGCTGTCGGACGAGCGCTGGACCAGCTACAGCGCCACCGTGCTGGCGATTTGCATCCTCGGTTGGGCCTTCGACATCTACGAAGCCACGATCATGCAGCTTGTCACGCCGATCCTGATCAAGGAATGGGGGATCACCCCGGCGACGATCGGAATGGTGACGACGATCTCGCGCTGGGTCGGGCTGATCGGTACGTTCGCGTTTCCGGTGCTCGCCGACCTCTACGGACGAAAGCGCGTCCTGATCTGGTCAATCCTCGGCTATTCGGTGCTCACGGGTCTCACCGGCTTCTCGACCGGCTGGGTGACGTTGTTGATCTTCAGCTCGCTCACCCGCGTCGCGCTCGCCGGAGAAAATCCGGTCGGCATGCTCCTGGTCACCGAGACCGCGCCGAAGAAGTGGCGTGCCACCGCGCTCGGCGGCCTGGTCGGCGGCTATCCGCTCGGCTACTTCCTGTGCACGCTTGCGGCACTCATCGTGGTCCCGCTATGGGGCTGGCGCGCGCTCTATTTCCTCGGCATCTTGCCGGCGCTGCTCGTGCTCTGGGTCCGCCTCGGCATCAATGAAAGCCCGCGCTACGAGCTTGTCACTGCGCAGATGGTGAAGGCGGGGCTGAAGAAGCAGCTCGACCTCCTGGCGCCGTTCCGCTCCTACCCGCGCGAGAGCACCATCGCGTCGCTGATCTACTTCCTCTACCTGTTCACCTGGGTCGGCTGGTCGGCCTGGATGCCGTTCTATCTCGCCACCGAGCGGAAGCTCGGCTTCCCCACCATGGCGAGCTACCTCTCGGTGTGGATGTTCTGCGCCATCTTCGCCTACTGGATTTGCGGCTGGCTGTGTGACGTGGTGGGGCGGCGCTACGTGATCCCGGCCTTTGCCGTGCCGGCCGCGATCCTGTTGGTGGTGATGGGGTATTGCGACACGCCGGCGAGCCTATTCTGGGTGGGCCTCGCGACAAACCTCCTGATCACCGGCAGCTTCGGCACCGGCCTCGGCTACACGGCCGAAATTTTCCCGACGCAAATCCGCGGCACCGCCGTCGGTGCGACCTTCACCATCGGCCTCGGCTTCGCCTCGCTGGCGCCGATGATCATGGGCTGGATCGCGACCAAATATTCGGTCGCCGCCGGCCTGCCGCTGCTGGCGTTGTCGTTCCTGCTGCTCGCGCCGCTATTCCTGTGGTTCGCGCCGGACGTGACGCGCAAGGACCTCACCGACTTCGTCGGCCAGAAGGTCGGATGAATGACCAAGACGAAAATGCAGGGCCCCGCAGCGCCTCTGTTGGCGGGGCCTGCGGCGTCTTGCTTCACTCGCGCGGGATGTGTCGGCAAGCTTAACAAAAATCAAGATTAATTCGCTTGAGCTGAACGAAATTGACCAGTCGCTACAACAGTCCCATACTTTTCGCACAAACGCAGGGGCATGGGCACCGAGCTGCGCCTGTGCCTGCCGGAAATCAAATCCGGACATATTGATGTGTAGGCTGCCGAGAACTGGCCTCGCTTCGATGCACCCGACGGCATGGACGGCTCGCCTGACTGGCGCATCCTCGTCCAAGGAGAGGTGTGTTCGGCTTTGATTGTAATAGCTCGCGTAACACCGCAACAGATGACGCAGATGTTGCTCGCCGAACACGATGATATGGTCAAGGCAGTCCTGTCGGATCGAGCCGATCGCCCTTTCGCAATATCCGTTCTGCCATGGTGACCGTGCCGCGGTGGGCCGATCCCGGATTCCCATTGCCCGAACACGCCGAACGAACACGTCGCCATAGGCATGGTCCCGATCGCGATCTCAAGCGGCGTCTTCGGCCGGCCGCCGCGCGGCCTTGATTTCCAGCGCCACCAGGCTCGAAAACCTGCTCGATGCCAGCGGATCACCGTCTCCGGCCTCACGATGGTGAGGGCGTCCAGCACGCTCGGCGCCGCACGATACAGCACCGACAATATGAACCGGTCGAGGCTCCGGAATGCCGGTCTCACCGGTGCCTTCCGCTGCAGCACGTTGAGTTGTTGACGAAGTGTCCGAACCTCAGCTTGTAGCGATGCTCGCGACCGGAACAATCCGAACAGTGCGCACCAGAGCAGGCTACAGATATCCCTCATCGGGCGGCAGCATCGACCGATTCGACTTCATTTTCCAGCGGGACCAGGTTTCCGACAGGGACAAGCACCTCCATACCCGGTCGGCGGCCGGACTGTTCGATGTGTCCCACATGGGACAGATCGCGCTGCGTCTCCGTTCCGGCACCGTCCAGACTGCGGCGCTGGCCTTGGAATCGCTGGTGCCGATCGATGTCTTCGGCCTCGCCGAAGGACGGCAGCGCTATGCGTTCTTCACCAATGAAGCCGGTGGAATCCTCGACGATCTGATGGTTGCAAACCGCATGTCGATACGCGCCGGTTCAAGGAGACGGCCGGAGTCTCGGTTGACGACATCGCCAAGCGGCTGATCGACTACGGTTTTCACGCGCCGACCATGAGCTTCCCGGTTGCCGGGACGCTGATGATCGAGCCGACGGAGTCGGAATCGAAGCCCGAGCTCGATCGGTTTTGCGATGCCATAATCGCCATCCGGGCAGAAATCCGCGCCATCGAAGACGGCAACATGGACGCCACCAACAATCCCCTGCGGAATGCACCGCACACGGCCGTCGACCTGGCCGAAGATGACTGGCGCCGTCCTTATCGCCGCGAGGAGGCGTGCTTCCCCGTCGTGTCGCTGCTCACCGACAAGTACTGGTGCCCGGTCAACCGTATCGACAACGTCTACGGCGACCGCCACCTCATCTGTTCGTGCCCACCGGTCGAGGCATACGACTCAGCGGCAGAATAGATCGGTCGCTACTCAATGTCCGGACACCAATACGGCCCGCTTCCTCTGCGCTCCGCCTCGGCGGGTCCCATTCTGGCAAGGAGATCGCTTCGCCCGCGCTTTGCGCCTGACCGGGCCATCCTAGACGACATGATGAAGTCGATGCTCAAGTGGCGGCAGAGCCGCGACGGCCCTTGATCTCGACCGGATGTGTCTGCACGACACTGGTGGCA
>WHTM01000085.1 GCA_009377755.1 Hyphomicrobiales bacterium
GCGAATGTCAAATCCACTCCACTAGATGGCTGGCGATGGTTGAGGCAGTGGAGCCGCGGGTGCTTACCCTCTCCCCTTGAGGGAGAGGGTGGCGAGCCATCGTAGCGTAGCGAAGACGGTGAGCCGGGTGAGGGGTACCTTCAGTGATTGGCGCGCTTCGCGCGCAACCCCTCACCCCGCCCTCGCTAAGCTCGGGCACCCTCTCCCAGTCGAGTCGGATGTTTCCGATTTCGACCACCTAAAAAAAGCCGAACTCGGGTAAACCCGAGTTCGGATGGGAGAGGGTTACGGAATATGCCGCACCAGCAGCGACTTGCGTTGCCGGCGATTACTTCACCAGTTTCACGCCGGTGACCTTCTCCAGGTTCTTGTAATCAATCGCCTCGCGGTCGGCCTTCGGGATGTTGAGCGAGTCGAGGATTTCCAGCGTCTGGCGCGGATACATCGTGCCGCCCTCCGGATCGAACGGGCAGTCGGAGGCGAACACGATCTTCTCAAGCGGATAGAACTCGAGGCCGCATTTGGTTGCCGGCTTTCCGCCGAACACGGCGGTGTCGGCCCAGAAGTCCTGCTTGAAGTAGTCAAGCGGGCGCTTCTTGAGGCTCTTGCGCAGCGCGACGTAATCCTCGTCCGAGGTGCGCGATCCCATCACGTCGTTGCCCGGCCCGAGCCGGCCTTCGAGCATCGGCACGATGCCGCCGAAGTGGTGCGTGATGATCTTCAGGTTCGGATGGTTGTCCATGATCCTGGAGTAGACGAGGCGCGTCATCGCGCAGGCGGTCTCGTAAGACCAGCCGAGTGTCCACCAGATTTCGTAGAGCGACTTTTTCTCCGCGAGCGGATAATCGGGCGTGTCGGCGCCGCGCGCCGGGTGGATCCAGATCGGCTTGCCGAGCTCATTCATCTTCTTCCAGAACGGAAGGTACTCCGGCGAGTCGATCGGCTTGCCCAGGACGTTGGTGTAGATCTGTACGCCGAGCGCGCCGTTCTTGATCGCGCGCTCTGCTTCGCCGGCGCCGGCGTCGGGCGCGCCGAGCGCCACCTGCGCGACCCAGCCCGGGAAGCGATCCTTCTCCTTGTCGCACAGCTCGACGAAGCCGTCATTGCAGAGGCGGATCATCTCGTCCAACTGCTGCGGCGTCTTGCAGAAGCTCTCGAACGGCGGCTGCGGATAGGACAGGATCTGCTGGTAGTCCTTGTGACCGTCGACGATCTTCTTGCGGACATCGAGATCGTAGAGCGCCGGCAGCGAGCGCACGCGCTTGCCCATATCCTTATAGTCGCCGGCAATCTCCATGAGCTTGTCGAAGAACTTCTTGGGAAAGAAATGGGTGTAGGCGTCGATGCGCATGGACAGGTCTCCAGTGGCTTCTTGCGGCGATGTGCGGGCTCAGCTGGCTCGCGAAGGAGGGGACGGGATGAAGTGTCGGGGGCGTTGTTAGCTTGTCGGCCACGCTGTGTCTATTGCATCAGGGCGTGGCTGGGTTGCGGGCGCTTTGTGGGCCGGGCGTTACCTTAGGCTGCGAGCGTCCGCGCAAAATTTCGCGTGCGATGGCGGCGGCCGCCGCCGCCACACCAGCAACATTGAGCCACACCGCGCCATCAAACATGGCGGGTTGCGCCAGCAGCATGAGCGCGATCAGGCCGTAGGGGATCCGATATGACGGCGGAATCGTGGCAGTGAAAAAGCCGACGACGGCCATGGTCCCAATCAGGATGCCAAGCAGCGCGAGCGAGAGCGAAAGCACGATCGAAAACGGATCGCCCCGCATCACCAGAGCCGGCGTATAGGCGAACAGGAAGGGAATGAGATAGCAGCACCAGCTCATTCGGGTGGCGATCCAGCCGGTCTTCCACTGATCGGCCTTGGCGATGGTCGCAGCCGCGAAAGCGGCGAGCGCCACCGGCGGTGTGACCATGCCAAGCAGGCCGTTGAACAATACGAACATGTGCGCCTGTATTGGCGATATACCGGCCTGCACCAGCGCCGGCGCCGCCAGCGTCGCGAGGATCACGTAGACCCCGACCGTCGGCAGCGGCAGGCCCAGGACGAAGGCGGCAAGACCGGTGATGAGGAGCAGCAGCGGCAGGTTGCCGCCGCTGATGCCGATGAGCTGCTGCGTGAGCGAGAAGGCGACCCCGGTCAGGTTCATCGCCCCGATGAGGATGCCGGCGATCGCCGTGACCGCAATGATGTCCACCACGGCGCCGCCGGACGCGACCAGCGCGGTGAGCACGTCGCGAATCGTCATGCGCTTGCCCTTGTGGGGCACGATCAGCACCATCAGGATGAGAGCGCCGGTTCCCATCAAGGCCGCATATTCCGGCTCCCAATTGAACCAGAGCAGCCCGCTGACGAGCACCACGAACGGCAGCAGGAAGTGGCCGCCTTCGCGCATGACCTTGCCGATCGACGGCAATTGAGAACGCGGGGCTCCACTGATTCCGAGCTTGGCCGATTCAAGATCGACCTGCATGAACAGCGTCGCGTACCAGAGCAAGGCCGGAATGATCGCGGCGATCATCACCTCGGCATAGGGCACCTGCAGGTATTCGGCCATCAGGAATGCGGCCGCGCCCATGACCGGCGGTGCGATCTGGCCGCCGGTCGAACCGACGGCTTCGATCGCTCCTGCGGTATGGCCGGGAAACCCGTTCCGCTTCATGAGCGGGATGGTGATCGTGCCTACGCTCGCGACATTCGCGACGGCGCTGCCCGACACCATGCCGAAAAATGCCGAGCCGACGACGGCGATCTTCGCGGAGCCGCCACGAAATTGGCCCATCAACGACGCCGCAAGATCGGAGAAGAACTCGGAGCCGCCGCAGCGGGTCAGCACCTGACCCATGATGATGAACGGCACGACCACGATGACGGCGATCTGTAACGTGTTGCCGAGCAACGCATTGGTGTCGACGCCGAGATAGACCATTAGCCGACTCAAAGAGACGTAGCGGCTTGCGAACATCTCGGGCAGCATCCAGCCGAGCAGGGCGTGCGCGCACAGGACCAGCACGATCAGGACCAGCGCCAGACCGGTGACGCGCCGGCTCGCCTCGAACACCAGCAGCACGATGATGGTGGCGATGGTGACACCACTCCAGGGCCGCGCCACGAGCTCGCGGATCAGTTCGGGATAGCGGATCGCGACATAGAAACAGCAGATGAGGCTCAATGCCGCCAGGACGAGGTCGACAGGCCCCGCGACGTCTTGCTCACCGGTCAACGCCTTGAGCGCGATCGCTTCCTCTCCTCTCGCTTTCATCGAGAGCGGAAAGGTCAGGAAGGTGAGCGCAAGCGAAAGCCCGAGCACCGCGGCCAGCATCTGCTCGGTGAACAGGCTGATCTGAAGCTGTCCGGGAATGTTCAGAATCCAGCCGACGACGATCAGGACGATCGACGCCTGCAACACGACCATGACCGGTTTCACGATTTTTGCCGACATGGCCTTCACAGCGATTCGTCAAATGCGCCCGGTTGTGGGGGCGTCACTTGGTTTCGGCGATGCCCTTTTCCTTGTAGTAGGCAATCGAGCCAGGGTGATACGGCACGTTGAAATTGGTGAACAGCCGCGCCGTCTCCATCTGGCGGAACAGCGGCTGACCCTGGGCAAGCGCATCGCGGTTCTCGGCGATGATCTGTGTGATCGCCTTGATGCGGGCAGCCGGTACGTCGGCGCCGGCAATGGCCGCATAGTCGTAGAACATCGTGAACATCGGTTCCTTTACGCCGACGAGATTGGGGGCCGGTTTGATCTGCGCGATGTAGCCGGTGGGAAAGTCCTTCTTCAAGGCCGCCAGCGCCGTCGGCGAATTGTCGATCGGGATGAAGCGGATGCCGCCGACGGCGGCATCGACCTCGGCGACTTTGGGCGCGCCGATCGCGAACACCGCGATGTCGACGCGGCCGGCGGCGAGATCGTCGGCGCCGCGCACCACGTTCGGCGCCAGCACCGGCGTGAGGTCCTTGATCGAGAGACCACCGGTCGCCAGCATGGCGTCGACTGTCTTGCGCACGATCTCCTGGCTGGCGAGCCCGTAGACGATGCGCTTGCCCTTCATGTCCTTGATCGACTTGATGTCGGAATTGGCACGCACGAACAGCCCGGCCTTGATTGGAAAGATCACCGCCATCATCCGCAGCTTGGGATTCGGCTGCTTCGGAAAGGTGCCGACGCCGTGGAACGCGTCGTAGACCTCGGCGGTGTTGGCGAAGCTGATGTCGAGCTCGCCCGAGTTCAACAGCGGGATGATGGTGCTGGTTCCGGACTGGGGCTGGACGCGCGAGGGAATCTTTCCGACGTCCTGCATCACTTTCGAAACCGACGCGCCGATCTGGTAGGTCAGCGTGCCCTGCGGACTGGTCCCGATCCCGACAAGCTGCGCCGAGGCATTCGACACCATCGCGGTCGACAGGCAGGCCGACATGATGAAGGTCGCGCCGACAAGGAGCTTTTTCACAACATTCCTCCCAGAACGATGTTTCTGGCCGAAGTTTAGCTTGGTCGTGAAGGGGCTTACAACCATCGGGCCCGATTGACATTGCGGCGAAGGCGCGCGGTCGGCGGACAATATCGGGAACGGGTGGGACGATGCCCGTCAACGGCCGCTGAAATGTGCGACCACGTCCTCCGGCATCGCCTGGGCACGCAGCCCATACGGGCGCGAAGGATCGCGCACGACCCAGACGCGGGTCTCGTTGGCTTCGACCGCCAGCGCACCGTCAAGTGTGAGCCGATGCTGCAGGCTGAAGCTCGAGCGTCCGAGGGTGGTGATCGCGGTTTCGATCTCGACGTCGTCGCCGAAGCGGATGGGCAGATGAAAGTGCGCCTGGGTTTCGACGGACGGCCATCCGCCCGAACCATAGTGCTCGTAGATCTTGTGCTTGCGCATGCCCAGGGCCTGCTCGATCAGCAGCACGGTCGAGTGGTCGAACATCTCGAAATAGCGCGGGTAAAAGACGATGCCGGCGGGATCGCAATCGCCCCACTCGATGCGGACGGTGCGGCAGGTGGTGAACATCGATTCTGCTCTCGTGTCCCGGGCGCGGCGCAGCACGAAGTGATGCGCTGCAGACCCGGCAACTGTTTTGTTAGCGTTGATATGCAGACTTGTCTCGCAGGATGGCATTTGCGGTGATCAGAAGTTTGCGGGCGACGGCGATGATGGCGACTTTGGCAGGCTTTCCGGCGGCTCGAAGCGAGCGGTAGAAAGCTCTGAAGCGAGAATTGCAGCGGGCGGCTGCTAGAGCGGCCATATAGAGCGCATCACGCACCCGTTTGCGTCCCCCCTTGATTCTGCGGCTGCCGCGGAACTGACCGCTGTCGATATTGAACGGCGCCAGCCCGGCGATGGCCGCCGCCGCCTTTGGCGACAGCGTGCCGAGTTCGGGCATCAAGGCAAGGAGAGTCGTCGTGGCGACGGGGCCAAACCCGGGCATCGAGCGCAGCCGACGGGCTGCCTGCGCGAGTTCCTCCGATTGCTGGATGAGGCGGTCGATCTCGCGGTCCCAGGCGACGATCTTGTGATCGAGCCAATCCAAATGATCGTCGATATCGGCCGCGATGTCCGGATCGACACATTCGCTGCGGCGGGTGCGCTCCTTCTGGCGAGCATAGACGAGCTGATCACGACGCTTATGGGCACGCGCGAGCTGCTCGCGGACTGGATTGGCCGCCGCCTGTGGCTCGGGAGCCAGGCATTGCGCCATGGCGGCCAGCATTCGTGCGTCAATCGCATCGGTCTTGGCGAGAAAACCTGCCGAGCGGGCGAAATCGCGCGCCCGTGCTGGATTGACGCGGGCGAAGCGAATACCAGCTTCAGTCAGAGCGTCTCGCAGGAGGCGATCATAGCTGCCCGTCGCCTCGAACAGGACGAACACGTCCTTGGAACGCCAGCGCGCGACCAGAGCCGCGATCGGCGCGCTCGTGTTATCGATGCACTCGCTGCGCCCGATCGCGGCATCAAAAACATCGAGCATGGGTTTGGAGACGTCGATTCCGACAAAGCCAGGGTGTATAATCATGGTGCCTATCCCTGTGCTGCGAGGTCCGTTGCGTCGGCCTCGGTCAACTGTTCAGGTTGGGTGGTTTGGTGTGCGGGCGGGGATCACGCCGGCTCACGGTCTTACGACCAGGGACCCCACGATCTCCCGCCCGCAACCATCATGCCATAGGCGCCACACACAGGGACCCCGGTTTCTTCCAACAAGCTGGGTCCCGGATCAGCGACGCACCGCTGCGCGCTGCATCGCGTCCGGGACACGCGGGATTGCAACTCGGTGACATGGCTGTCCAGGGCCGGTCAAGTGCCGCCATTTGACCCCGCCACGCGTGCCCCGTAAATAGCCGCGATCAACACGGGACTTGCCCGATGGCGCGTTTTTTGTCGCTTGTCGAAGCCGTACAATCGAACGTGCGCGACGGCGACACCGTCGCCATGGAGGGATTCACGCATCTGATCCCCCATGCCGCGGGTCATGAGATCATCCGCCAGCAGCGCAAACACCTGACCCTGATCCGGATGACGCCGGATCTGATCTACGATCAGCTCATAGGCATGGGCTGCGTCGACAAGGTTGTGTTCTCCTGGGGCGGCAATCCGGGCGTCGGCTCGCTGCACCGTTTCCGCGATGCGGTCGAGAACCACTGGCCGCAGCCGCTCGCGATCGAAGAGCATTCCCATGCCGCGATGGCGAACGCCTACGAGGCCGGCGCCGCCGGCCTGCCGCTCGCCGTGTTCCGCGGCTACATCGGCGTCGACCTGCCGAAGGTCAATCCGAAAATCAAGCGCCTCACTTGTCCGTTCACCGGCGAAGAGCTGGCGGCGGTGCCGTCGCACCGGCCGGACGTCGCGGTCATCCATGCGCTGCGCGCCGACCGCGAGGGCAATGTGATGCTCGAAGGCATTGTCGGCGTGCAGAAGGAGGCGGTGCTCGCCGCCAAGCGTTCGATCGTCACGGTCGAGGAGGTGGTCGACGATTTCGGGCCGCGCAATCTCAACGCGGTGATCCTGCCGCACTGGACCGTCGACGCGGTCACGACCGTGCCGGGCGGCGCCTATCCGTCCTATGCCCAGGGCTATTACAAGCGCGACAATGCCTTCTACATCGCCTGGGACAAGATCGCGCGCGAGCGCGACACCTTCCTGGCCTGGATGAAGGAGAATGTGCTGGAGCAGGGACCGGAGGTCTTTGTCGCACATGTGCGTAAGACGTTAGCGGTGGCGGAATGACGACGGCGATCGGTCTCTCCATCGTCATTCCGGGGCGCGCCGAAGGCGCGAGCCCGGAATCCATACTGATGGCTGGTGGTTATGGATTCCGGGCTCACGAGCTTTCGCCCGCGCCCCGGAATGACAGCGAGTGGGGCAGCCGGTGACCAGCTACACGCCCAACGAGATGATGACGGTTGCGGCGTCGCGCGCGCTGCGCAACGAGGACGTCTGCTTCGTCGGCATCGGCATGCCGTCGGCGGCGTCGAACCTGGCGCGGCTCACCCATGCGCCGGGCATCACGCTGATCTACGAGTCCGGAACGATCGCGACGCGGCCGGACGTGCTGCCGTTGTCGATCGGCGACGGCGAATTGTGCGACACCGCGCTCACCACGGTGGCAGTGCCGGAGATGTTCCGCTATTGGCTGCAGGGCGGCCGCATGACCGTGGGCTTCCTCGGCGGCGCGCAGATCGACCGCTTCGCCAATCTCAATACCACGGTGGTCGGCCCCTACGACAAGCCGAAGGTGCGGCTCCCCGGCGGTGGCGGCGCGCCCGAGATCGCCACGGCCTGCGGCGAGATCTTCATCATCATGGCGCAGTCGAAGCGGAGCTTCGTGGCGAAGCTCGATTTCATCACCTCGATGGGACACGGGGAGGGCGGCGACCACCGCGCGCGGCTGGGCTTGAAGACCAAGGGCCCGACCAAGCTTGTCACCGATCTCTGCGTCTTCGAGCCGGACCCGCAGACGAGGGAAATGACGGTCACGTCGGTCCATCCCGGCGTGACGCGCGAGCAGATCAACGAGAACACCGGCTGGCCGGTGCGCTACGCGGCCACTGTCGCGGAGACCAAGCCGCCGACCGTCGACGAGCTCACCGTGCTGCGTGAACTCCACGCGCGTACGAAACGCGCACACGAAGCGGCGGCGTGAGGATCGTTTGATGTCACAAGCACCAACCTCTCACCGTCATCCTGAGGCGCCCGCTGAAGGCGGGCCTCGAAGGACGACGGCCCGGCTATTGCAGCGACTGGGGTCGTGCATCCTTCGAGGCTCGGCGCCATGGCGCGTCGAAGACGCGCGTAAACGCGCTTGTGGCGCCTCGCACCTCAGGATGACGGATCAAGGTTGTTGCGCAGGGCAAAAAGGATAATTGCGATGCGTGACGTCTTCATTTGCGACGCCATCCGCACACCGATCGGCCGCTATGGCGGCGCGCTCGCCAAGGTGCGCACCGATGATCTCGCCGCGGTTCCGATCAAGGCGCTGGTCAAGCGCAATCCCACCGTCGACTGGGGCGCGCTCGAGGAGGTTGTGTTCGGTTGCGCCAACCAGGCTGGCGAGGACAACCGCAATGTCGCACGCATGGCAGTGCTTTTGGCGGGACTGCCGGATCACGTCCCCGGTGTCACCGTGAACCGGCTCTGTGCGTCGGGCCTCAACGCGGTCGGCGATGCGGCCCGCGCGATCCGCGCCGGTGAGATCGATTTCGCGATCGCGGGCGGCGTCGAATCGATGACGCGGGCGCCGTTCGTCATGGGCAAGGCGCCGGAAGCGTTCTCGCGCTCGGCCGACATCCAGGACACCACCATCGGCTGGCGCTTCGTCAATCCGCTGATGAAGCAGCAATATGGCGTCGACGCGATGCCGGAGACCGGCGAGAACGTCGCCGAAGACTATCAGATCGGACGCGCTGACCAGGATTCTTTCGCATTCCGCTCCCAGCAGCGCGCCGGCAAGGCGATGGCGTCGGGCTACTTTGCCGAGGAGATTGTGGCGGTCGAGGTGCCGCGCGGCCGCGCCGGCCCGGCGACCGTCGACAAGGACGAGCATCCGCGTCCGGAGACCACGATGGAAGGCCTCGCCAAGCTCAAGCCATTCGTGCGCGATCCCGGCACCATCACCGCCGGCAATGCGTCGGGCGTCAACGACGGCGCGGCGGCGATGATCCTTGCCAGCGCCGAGGCGGCGAAGATGCACGGCCTCACGCCGCGGGCGCGCGTGCTCGGCATGGCATCGGCGGCGGTGCCGCCGCGCGTGATGGGCATCGGACCGGTGCCCTCGACCCGCAAGCTGATGGAGCGGCTCGGCATC
>WHTM01000086.1 GCA_009377755.1 Hyphomicrobiales bacterium
CTATCGCGGGCTCAAGGAGGTCGAGACGGCGATCCTGCAGAACGAGGGACAGCTCGCGAACTCGTCCCTGCCCGGCTGGCGCGCCTCGATCGAACCGACGATGGCGAAGCACGGCATCGTCATTCCGCTGTGGCAGGTCGCCCCACCCGGTAAAGGCGGGACATATCCGCGCAGCCCCGTGGTGCCCGAACTGCCGACGTTCGAGGAGTTCTTCGCATCGGTGAAGGGCGGCCAGAAGCCGTCCGGCGTCGCCTATGAAGCCCTGCGCGCGGCTGTTGATGCGCAGACCGCGGTGTTCCGTACCTTCTTCATGCCGCCGAAGGCGCCCCAGGAAGCCGTGTCCACGATGCGCGCGGCCATCGTCGCGTTGTGGAAGGATCCGCAGTTCATCCGCGACTATTCGAAGGTGGTCCGCTCCGACCCCGTGCTCGTCTCCGGCGACGACGGCGAGGAAATCATGGCCGGACTGGCCAAGGTCAAGCCGGAGGTCAAGACCTACCTCAAGGAGTTCGGCGACCGCCTGGTCAAGAAGTAGAGCTCGGCCAGGCATCTTCTTCCCGGCGGGTTGGCGCCGCACCGGAAGCGGGCGGTGCGCCCGCCGGTCAAGCTCCATCGCATCGCAGGTTCGCGCGCACCGACACGGTAACGGAATCATGTTCGATGCTTGAGAGCGCCGTCGCCGGACTGATTTCCGCGGTGCAATGGCCCGCCATCGGATATCTGTTCTTCGGCATCGCGCTCGGCATCTATTTCGGAGCCGTGCCCGGCCTGTCCGGGCTTTCCGGCATGGCGATCATCCTGCCGTTCACGTTCGGCATGGATCCGGTCTCGGCATTTTCGTTCCTGCTCGGGATGTATGCCGTCACCACAACGAGCGACAGCATACCGGCGGTGCTGATCGGGGTGCCAGGAACAGCGGCGGCGCAGGCAACGGTGCTCGACGGCTTCCCGATGGCGAAACGCGGCGAAGCGTCGCGGGCTTTCGGCGCCGCATTCACCTGCTCCGCCATCGGCGGGGTGCTCGGTGGATTCGTCATGGGCCTTTCGATTCCCATCGTGCAGCCGATCGTGCTGGCTTTCGCCAAGCCGGAGTTCTTCATGCTCGGGCTGCTCGGCCTGACCATGGTCGGCGCGCTGAGCGGCCGGTCGATCCTGAAAGGACTGACCGCCGCCGGCCTCGGGCTGCTGCTTTCGCAGATCGGCTATGCCGAGCAGCTCGCGATCCCGCGCTATTGGATGGGCTTCACCTATCTTCTCGACGGCTTGCCGCTGGTGCCGGTTGTGCTCGGGCTGTTCGCCCTGCCCGAGGTCGTCTCGCTCGCCTCCTCCAACCGCTCGATCTCGGACATCCCACGGCAGCAGGCGACGAGCGGAATCTGGACCGGTGTGCAGGATGCGCTGACGCATTGGTGGCTGCTGCTGCGCAGCTCCGTGATCGGCATCTATATCGGCATGCTGCCGGGGCTGGGGTCGACCATCGCCGACTGGGTTGCCTACGGCCACGCCGTGCAGAGCGCCAAGGGCAAGTCGCAGTTCGGCAAGGGCGACGTGCGCGGGGTCATCGCGCCGGAAGCGGCGAACAATTCATGCAAGGGCGGCGAACTCGTCCCCACCGTTGCGTTCGGCATTCCAGGCAGCGCGCCGATGGCGATCCTGCTGGGCGCGTTCCTCATCCAAGGCCTCACGCCCGGGCCGGAGATGCTGACCACGAAGCTTTCCGTCACCTTCAGCCTGATGTGGTCGCTCATCCTCGCCAACATCGTCGCCGCGGTGTTGCTGCTGGCATGGGCCAACCAATTGCAGCGCATCATCTTCATCCCGGCGCACCTGGTCGTTCCGGGGGTCACGATATTCGTGTTGATCGGAGCGTGGACCGCAGGGAGCAATATCGGTGACTGGATCACGCTGCTGGTCTTCGGCGCCGTCGGCCTCGTGATGAAGAACGCCGGCTGGCCGCGCCCGCCGCTCGTCCTCGGCTACATCCTGGGCCGGCTGATGGAAAATTCGCTCCACCTCAGTATGGCGGCCTATGGGCTGAGCTGGATCTTCCGGCCGATCTGCATCGCGATCGCTATCGTGATCGTCATCACCATCTATTTCGCGGTCCGTTCGCATCTGGCGCGCAAGTCGGAGCCGGACGCGCCGGCCGCATCCGACGCCGACGGCGGCGACACACGGGTCTCGCTCGGCCTGGCCATCGCCGTCTGCCTGGTGCTCGCCTACGCGATCGCAGCCACGTTCGCATGGCCGCCGACGGTGCGGTTGTTCCCGCTCGTGTTCAGTATTCCAGCGATCATTCTCGCCGCCTTCGCGATCTATTTCGACTGGCGAACCATCAGGCAGCAGTCTCCGGCCGTTGCGGCGCCGTCCGGCCCGACGGTGGCATTCGGTCTCGGCGGGATGTCCAACGAGTTGCGGCGGACATTTGCCTTCTATGGCTGGCTCATCGCCGTGCTCATCGTCACGGTTCTGCTTGGCCAGCACGTCGCCCTGCCGCTGTTCATCGTGCTCTATCTGCTGATCTGGGGAAAATGCCGCTGGCCGTTCGCATTGGCCTATGGGGCGGCCGGGCTGGCCCTGCTGATCGCACTGTTCGATTACATGTCGCCGACGATGTGGTACCCGGCGATCCTGTTGCGGTGATTCATGACGTCGGCCGATCGAATGTGATCGGCTCTGCTCACGCGGCATGTCGCAGGCGCACATCCGACGGGACCGGCGCAATCCTTGACCGGAAAGCCGGGTGAGCCATGTTTGGGCTCATCACGTGCGCCGCGTCGCCGACCAGAAGCACGCGGCCAAGCGGCCATTAAATCGAGAACGATCTCTTCGATCGCCGCGCCATGTATCGCGACACCGCGGCATTGGCGAAGCTGCCGAATGATTGAGGCCAGCGCCGCACCGCCGGCTCACCCGGGCGGGCCGCCGTTCGGGCTGATCTGATCTAAGAATCGGTTTGAGGCTTCTCTGGACCCGCCCCGGATTCCCACGGATGGGACTATGGCTGCTTGAGTTGCCCCGAGATGTTGCAGTCTACCGAACTCCAGGTGGCAAACGCGCTGTTTTGAAAGGCCACAACGGGGCGTTCGCCGACCTTGAGCAGATGACCCCCGAGCACAAAGCAACTGCCGCAAGACCACATATGAGCAAGCCGGCACCATATCAGCAGAATGCGCGTGAACAGCCTCGCGCGCGCCGGTAACATCTATTTCTTCTTGTTGCAGTCTTCCAATGACGAGACCCACGATGCATCAGTTTGGGGAACGTCCCTTCGAACCACGGCTACGGCGTCCGTCAGCAGTTTCCCAGCTTGCTCTTGCGTCAGCAATCCATTGGCTTGGGCAGTCTTGACCGTCTGGCATACACCCACTTGGGCACCGGCCATGGCTCCCGCAAAACCACCGACAGCGCCAATAAGTCCGCCGCCAAAGAAGGTTCCCAATCCGAGACCCACGACAAGGGCGAGCAGGGCAACGACAATTATCTTGGTCATGATTGCGTCCAAGTCACCGCGCTGGAAGCATGGCGCGCTGATGATCGGGCGCACACGAAGCGCCGTCAACGCCCAGCCCTGGCCACGGGGGTTGCACTAATGCATGGCCCGACGCTTACTGCGCTTCGGGATTTGGACAGCCGGAAACGTTGAACGGCATTGCGGATCGCGCCGTGGCTGAGACCGCCGCGCATAAGGCTGCACCGATATCGATACAGACCAGCCGGGGCAACTCGGCGGATCTGGCGCTGGCCCGGTCCTGATTTGTGACGTACGATTGCCGGCGTCCCTCGATGGAGGGGAGGTAATGCGGGCTTTCCTTGCCGCGGTTCTCGTTATTCTGTCTAGTCCCGCAGGGGCGCTGGAATGCTTCGGCTTCGCGAAAGAGGCCTGCCAATATTTGAAGCGCCAGCCCGAGCACCGGCTGCGCATCGCTGTCGAGCAATGCGAGCGCGAATCCCCTGGCGCGTCGGGTTCGGGGGTTACCTTTTGTGCGGCAAACAAGCTTGGAATGCGGGCCCGGCGGCCTCTGGCGGCGCTATCTCGGGCCCGGCGACCTCTGACGGCGCTATCTGATGATCAATGGGTGCAACGATGCTTGGCCATTCAATCGGTCGATGACCGTATCTCGTGCTGGGAGGCGTTGGCATCTGCACGGCGCAGGAATAAAGGACGATAGCGGTGCGGCTTGTCCGGACTTTCATCGCGCGACCCACAGCGGCCACAGCAGCACGACGGTAGCCGTAGCAAAGCCACAGATGGCGCGGAAATCAAAAACCCGCCGAGGTCGCCCCCGGCGGGTTTTTCGTGCGGGTTTGCGATAGGCGCGCTTTAGGACTCAGTTGCAGCGGCGCGTCTTGCTGACCACGACCCTATTGCCGACACGTTTGCGCACGGTGACGGTACGGCAGTTCCGGCCCGACGCGGCCACGACCCTTCTAGTCCTAACTGCTGGTACCCCGACGACCGCTGGTGCCCTGACGACCACCCGTTTGCGCGCTGCGGGCTTCCTGACGACGACCGTCCTCTTGACGACGACGCGCTTCTTCGCTTGTGCGCTGGCCTGGGCAACGCGCAAATGTGAATCGCTGGCGTGAATGGAGACGGCTGGGGCCGTTTGCGATTGCACCGCCGCCGGCGTCACGGCAGCCATCATAGTGGCGATAGCCAGAGTGGCTAAGCTCAAGGCGACCTTGGGCATGGGAACATCCTCCAAATGGTTATGAGAATCATAACGCTGGGATTGCGGTATGATAAGGTTGAAAGACCCGCACTGGTTCCCTTGACGGCGGCAACGAGAGCCCGCTGGGGACATCCCGCCTCCGGCGGGCTTCTCTTTATACAATACATATGTCATTCAATACATATGTCATTCAATACATATGTCATACATTGGCCATATGTTGGACACGACGGAAAGCATATCAGCTAAGTCATTGAAATCATTGGCACTCCCTTGGGGACTCGAACCCCTGTTTTCGCCCACTTTACGCCACACCCGGCATTCTTGCCGACTGCACCCTCGAACAGTGCCCCGAACGCATGGCAGTGCCGCCGACGCACACTACCAGATGGATGCTGGCGACGAATGAATCAATTGGCGTGATTGGCATGTTGCCGACCGTTGTGGGTCAACAACGCAATGCGTGCGATGCCGCGTGGGTCGGAGAGCACGGCCAGCAGCTCGGCTCTGGTCAGAAAGCGGCGAACATCCTCGATCGTTTCGGCGTCATCGAGCTTCGCCAAGCCGAGCACCAGGTCAACGTCGACATCGCCTGGTCGTCGGACCGGTTTTGCGATCATGCGGCTGTGCGCCGCGCGCAGCGCCGGATCCGCCAGCAGGCAGCTGAGGCCATCGCATTCTGCCGAGGCGCTTGCGGCTTCGGCCTCGAGTTGATGCGCCCGCCGGATGATCGGAGGCGGATCCCGCTCTTCAGGAATGAGCAGCAAGCCCAGGCGGCGCAGCGCCTGTCCGAGGTGCGGGCCGGCGGTCCCCGCGGCCAGCGGAATCGCGAGCAACAGACCGACAATGACCGGCGTCATCCATAATAGCAGCGAAATCGAGACCGCATATGCGGCGGCGGCCAGGAGCGCTCCGAAAGCCGTTTGCCAGCCATAACGCCGCACGATCACATTGAACGGCAGCGTCCCGTCGTCGCGTCGCTGCACCTGCCAGCCGATATCCCGACCGAACAGGCTCGAGAGCACCGTCACCGACTGCAGCAGCATGTTCACCGGTGCGATCAGGCCCGAGACCAGCGTCTCGAGGAGAACGCTGAGCAATGCGCGCACGCCACCGCCGTGCCCCTTGCGCTGGGCCGAACGTATCAGAGCCGCGAGATAGCCCAAGAGCTTGGGCGCAACCAGCAGGCCCATCGTCCCGGCGAACACCCAAGCGGCGCGCACCGGATCCTGCGCCGGCCAGAGTGGAAAGAGCGAGAACTCCTCCGGGAAATATTCCGGCCGGATGAACTGCGCCTGCAAAGAAATCAGGATGCCGATCAGGAGGAAGCCGAGCCACATCGGCGCCGTGATGTAGGAGCCGATCCCGGTCAGGAGGTGCAGCCGGCTCACCCAGTGCAGGCCGCGCGCAGGAAGCACGCCGATGTGCTGCAGGTTGCCTTGGCACCAGCGCCGATCGCGCTCGGCATAATCGGTGAGCGATGGCGGTCCTTCCTCGTAGCTGCCGCCGATCTCCGGCGCGAGGTGAACGGCCCAGCCGCCGCGCCGCAGCAACGCCGCCTCGACGAAGTCGTGGCTCATGATGTGCCCGCCGATCGGCTTGCGGCCGGGCAGCGACGGCAGGCCGGCCTGTTCGGCGAAAGCGCGCGTTCGAATGATCGCGTTGTGGCCCCAATAGTTGCTCTCGCCGCCGTGCCACCAGGCCAGGCCGTGCGCGAGCAACGGGCCATACATGCGGCCCGCGAACTGCTGGGCACGCGCGAACAGCGTGCTGCCGTTGATGATCACTGGCAGCGTCTGGATCAGGCCGACCTTCGGATGCGCCTCCATCGCCGCGGCAAGCCGGACGATGGTGTCGCCGCTCATCAGGCTGTCGGCGTCCAGCACGATCATGTGGTCGTATTTCGCGCCGAAGCGCTTCACCCATTCCGCGATGTTGCCCGCCTTACGGCCCTCGTTCTTTGGGCGGTGGCGATAGAAGATGCGGTCCTCGCCCCCCGTGCGCTCTCGTAGCGCAAGAAACTCCGATTCTTCGGCGATCCAGATATCCGGATCGGTCGTATCGCTGAGAATAAAGAAATCGAAATGCGCGAGCGCACCGATGGCATCCAGTGACTCGTAGATGGCCTGCAGGCGCGCCATGACGCGCGCAGGCGTCTCGTTGTAAACCGGCAGGAGCAGCGCGGTCCGATGGGAAAGCGATGGAAGCGGCGCCCGCACCGAAATGCCGAGCAGGCGCGCTCGGCCGAACAGCACCGAGATGAAGCCCGCAAGCGCGGTTACGAACGAGAACGCGATCCAGGCGAACAGGGCCACGAAAAGGATCAAAACGCACGCTTCGAGCACGGTCAGGCCCGCCACGTGCAGGACCTGATACATCTCGTAGGCGGCTGCGCTCGTCATTGCGATGGTTGCGAGCAGCACAAGGGCGCGACGAAGCATGATGAGCCGCGGCGTGGTCGGCGGCCGCGCGGACCGTGGCCACCGCGCCCAGAACGACTGCTCCGGCATGGCAAGCGGTGCCTCTTCGGGAAGCGCCCGCCAGCTATCCCCGTTCTGTGCCGTCCTGCTGGTCGTGCGTTGCTGGCTCAGGGTGTCCATCGGTAGGTCCAGACCTCGGACAGGGGCTTGTCGTCGCGCAGGAATTGCGCACGCAGCTCGATCGCCGGCGCCTTCTCGGTCGCGAGCTCGAAGCTCAGGCGCCAACCGCCCGTGTGCGGATTTGGTTGCGTCACGACATGTTCGATCTTGCCCTTGTCTGCGCTCACCTCGCCGCGCACCGAGTCCGAAGCCTTGAGGCTTTTCAACGCAGGGCCAGCGGCATCGAGCACGAACAGGCGACGATTCTCCGATCCGGCGCCGACACGGGTTGCCGTGAAGGTCGCGAGTGGTCCCGGCTTCGGGACACCGTATCCCCAGTGGATGCGATAGGAGAATCTGTGCTCGTCCTTCGCGCGCAAGGGTTCGTGAGGCCGCCAGAACACGACGATGTTGTCGTGAATCTCGCTCTTGGTGGGAATTTCAACAAGCCGGACCTCGCCGTCGCCCCATTCGCCGATCGGCTCGATCCAGGCGCTTGGCCGCTTCTCGTAGTTCGCTTCGAGATCCTGATAGCTGCGGAAATCGCGCTGCCGCTGCATCAGGCCGAAACCGCGCGGATTGGTGTCGGCGAAGCTGCTGACCTGAAGGTCCTGCGGGTTGGCGAGTGGCCGCCACAACTGCTCGCCGCTACCGGTGCGTATCTCGAGTCCGTCGGAATCGTGGACAGCGGGACGAAAATCGTCGATGCGGCCGCGATCATTGGCAGCGAAGAAGAACATGCTGGTGAGCGTAGCGATGCCCGCCTGAGCGAGATCGACGCGTGGAAAGAGCATCATTTCCACGTCGTGGACGGTCGTCGGTCCCCCACGAATCGTGAACCGATACGCCGCCGATGCACTCTCACTGTCGAGCAGCGCATGAACCACGACGAAATTCTGGCGCCGCTTGGGACGTTCGATCCAGAACGATCGGAAGGCGGGAAATTCCTCGCCGCTCGCCTCCGCGGTCTTGATCGAGAGGCCCCGTGCCGACAATCCGTAGATCTGGCCTTTCGCCACCGCGCGAAAGTAGCTGGCGCCGAGAAATACCGTGATCTCGTCGTAGTAATCACGCCTGTTGATCGGGCCATGCAGCCGAAAACCGGCGAAGCCGACGTCGGTATCCGGCGGCGGAACATCGCCTTCGAATGAGAACTGGCTCGGTGAATAGGGAGTCCGGTGGGCGCGGCCGTCCACGACCTGAAAGATGTCGACCCGATTGGTGAAGAGGAACCCGCGGTGGAAGAATTGCGCTTCGAATTGCAGCTTGTCGCCGCGCCACAGCGACTTGTCCGGGCGGAATCTGATGGTGCGGTAACGGTCGTAGCTGAGGTCCTTCAACGTGTCCGGCAGCGTGTCATCGGGCCCCCTATAGGGTTTCTGCGCGAGCTCGCGTGCCAGGCCACGCACCATCGTTTCGTCGAACGAGGAGCCCGCGCCGGTATCGGATGGGGCCGCGACAGCGGCAACGCGGGCCAAAGCGACGAGCCATGGGAGCGAGACGGCCCCCACCATGAAATCACGGCGACGCAACGAGTCCTCTCCATTTGAGTTTGGTTTCGGGGCCGGCAGCCCAATTGCCGGGCACTAAAAGCCACAACGTCGGCCGGCCCTTGCGGTTCCATCAAGCGCGGGAATAAAGGCGGGCATCGGGATACGAACGGTACGAGACGGGCGCGCCCATGCCGAGCGTGTGGACGCGCCGGAAAGTTCCCGATCCGCGCGAGTTCGAGGACGTGCCAGTGCTTAGCAGGCCCGGCGAAGGCGTACGATCAAAGCCGGGTTTCGGTCGGCGCCGACTGCCAGTTGTTGTTGCGCCCATCCGAAAACCGAACCGGCGCACTCGCGAGCTCGGTGATATCGGCATCGTCCCAGGCAGGCGAGGTTAATCGTGTAGAAATCGCCACCTAGAACATCTGGCGCTCCCTAGGGGACTCGAACCCCTGTTTTCGCCGTGAGAGGGCGACGTCCTGGACCGCTAGACGAAGGGAGCATGCGGCAAGGTCGTTGAGATAGACCGGTTCAGCC
>WHTM01000039.1 GCA_009377755.1 Hyphomicrobiales bacterium
CCCGCTGCTACCGGGATCTCCGGCTTTGCCCGCAAGCTCCGGCGCAATCCGTTCCCATTGGGTGTCGCTCAGCATCAATCGAATCAAGGCTGACCTCCATTTTTCAGCCTTCAATCAATTTTCTACCGATTTGGGAATCCCGACTGTAAACAGGCCCTAGCGCGTAGGGCGCAATAAGCGAAGCGCATTGCGCCATCGAACGCCATTCGGCGCAATACGCCTGTGGCTATTGCGCCCGCGCTTGGGTGGCTGTGGGGCGTTCCGATCCTGTGGCGGTTGACATCGCGGCCCACTGGCGGTCAAGTCACGGCGGATCGGCTCAGGCCAACTTGATCAAGCGTCCACCCGGCGTGGACTCCAAATGCGTCTCCGACCATTGCGGCGCCTGACGCAACTCATCATCACAGCAATTGGCTGCTAATTGCTCCGTTTCGTATACGGGGAACTTTATACTTGCATTCTTCCCATGCTTTTTTGAGAAGAAAGAGCCGACAGCGCCCACTTGAATCTTACCAAATGAGCTGTCGATGAAAGCTTCGAGCTTCGCTTGCTTGCCATCTTTTAGAACAATAACGCATCGATGCATGCAAGCAACTGCATAGAGTGCCAGCACACTCTTGGTGCTCGCGAGACTGCTTCGCTCGCCGTTCTTAAGCAAGTTGTTGCTGATCAAGGTATCGACAAACTCATCAAACAACCTTGCCTCATCGAAAGCCGGCTGCACAATTAAGTAGCCCGTGAGGCACTTCAACAATTCAGCATCCTCTTGAGTGCGCGCTTCGATGAAGAAGCGCCCATCGCTACCTTTCGCAATGCGCTCGCACAGAGAATCTAGGCGCTTCTTGACAACAGCCCGCTCAAGCCCGGTTCGCTCTTTCAGAATATCGTCGTTCAATTTGCTGAAGGTGACACGCAAGACGGTCGCAATGTCCGATGGCAGGTCGTCAATTATCACCGGACGGTCAGCAAGCGTATATGAAAGGTGGAACTGAAACTGTGTAAAGAAATCGCTCACGGTCGCAGTTACAACGCCTTTGTTCCTCTCCCGTCGATGAGCTTCGAAATCTCCCATTTCCCTCACTGTGTCTCTTCCTCCGGAGAGGTCACGCAAATCTAGCAGCAGCCGCGAAATATCCTCATTGCGAACGTCACCGCGTATTAGGCGTTCGACTCGAATCCTAAGGTCGGATAGCATGGCCAAGACGCGCCTCCTTTGCGCGAACACTTCCGTTCATGGCTATATCATGAAAAGGCCAGCGTACCGACCTATGCTGAGAGTCGATTGCCTGGCGCCTCGCGTCTCGCTCCGCTCACGCGACCCCGCCCTACGTCCGCGTCACCTTGTACACCTTCCCCTTCGCATTATACGTCGTCCATTCACCCGTGCGCTCGCCCATGTCGAAATGGCCGGAGCGCATGAGGGTGCCGTCCTTGCGGAACCACTCCCAAGTGCCGTCGAGCTTTCCGCCGCGCGTCGTTCCCTTCGCGGATGCTGCCGTCCTTGTGGCGGTCGATGCGCGGCGGCTTGGTCATGGCGTGCTCCGGGGCGAGGTGGCGGGCTCCATCCGCGTGGGATTCAATCATAGCCCTGGACAGTCGTAGGGGCGGGTTTCAAACCCGCCCCTACCGCAATAACACGCTTGCGAAAATAGTCCTTGACTATATTCCTATATCAGACTATATTCCGCGTATCCCGTCCCACCCGAGGGGCGTATCGCGATCGTCACGAGACGCGGGGCGGGGAGCGGTGGCCGGTTGTGCTGCGAGACGTGGCAGCGGAGCCGGAGGCCCAAGCCGCATCGGTCCCGGCGCGCCAGCAGCGCGTCACTGGGAGCGGGGGCGAAAGCCCTGACGGCCCGTAGCGGTGGGTAGGAATTGTCAGCCCACCGGGGGGTGTGCGGAGCAAGCCTCAAACACCGCGCGCGGAACGCCGGAATCTTTCGGCGGTCCGTGGTGACTATGCCCTGTGCTTTGTTTTCCTGCACAGGGGCCATGGGCTGGCTGAAGCCCGGCGTTCCGCGCGCCCTCGGATCAGGGGAATGCAGCATAACTCGGAGGCGGAAACGCCTCGCGAGAATGATGATTGCTGTTTGACATCCCGCACCCACAACACAGTCGTCCTCGCGCAAGCGCATAGGCGCTAAGATAAGGCATAGAGTGCTGCAAGGCGCTGACTCTCCCCGTCACCCTGAGGCGCTCGGCGCTAAGCGCCGAGCCTCGAAGGGCGACGGCCCGGACTCGCGGCCATCCTTCGAGGGCCATGCTTCGCATGGCCACCTCAGGATGACGGCCGTAGATGGTCCGCTGTCCTCCCCGAGCGCCTTTTCTCCCGGCCCCGGGAAGCCTATGAACAGGGCAATAGCGCCTCCGGCGCAGGTATCAGGAGCCGGTTCCGATGTCGCAGCCTGCCAGCAGGGCCCCCAGCAAGCCCGCCAAGCCTCTCAAGGATGCCGATTTCCGCTGGGAGGATCCGCTCGATCTCGAAGGCGAGCTAAGCGAACACGAACGTATGGTGCGCGACACCGCGCGCGGCTATGCGCAGGACAAGCTGATGCCGCGCGTGCTGACCGCGTTCCGCGACGAGCGCTTCGACCGCGACGTCATCGGCGAGATGGGTTCCCTCGGTCTGCTCGGCCCGACCCTTCCGGAAGAATACGGCGGCGCCGGGCTCGACTACGTGGCCTATGGGCTGATCGCCCACGAGATGGAGCGGGTCGATTCCGGCTACCGCTCGACACTGTCGGTGCAGTCCTCGCTCGTGATGTATCCGATCCACGCCTACGGCACCGAGGCGCAGCGGCGCAAATATCTGCCGCGGCTCGCGCGCGGCGAGATCATCGGCTGCTTCGGGCTGACCGAGCCGGACCACGGTTCCGACCCGGGCTCGATGGCGACCCGCGCCGAGAAGGTGGCCGGCGGCTATCGTCTCACCGGAGCCAAGACCTGGATCAGCAACGCGCCGGTCGCCGACATCGCGGTGGTCTGGGCCAAGCTCGACGGCGTGATCCGCGGCTTCCTCGTCGAACGGGGAACGCAAGGTTTTGCCACGCCGAAGATCGAGGGCAAACTTTCGCTGCGTGTGTCGATCACCGGGGAGATCGTGCTCGACGGCGCCCTGGTGCCGGAGGAGAACCTGCTGCCGAATGCCAGGGGCCTCGCCGGTCCGTTCGGCTGCCTCAACAACGCGCGCTACAGCATCGCCTGGGGCTCGATGGGCGCCGCCGAATTCTGCTGGCATGCGGCGCGGCAATACGCGCTGGACCGCAAGCAGTTCGGCCGGCCGCTGGCGGCAAACCAGCTGATCCAGAAGAAGCTCGCCGACATGCAGACCGAGATCACGCTCGGCCTGCAGGGGGCGTTGCGTCTCGGCCGGCTGCTCGAGCAGGGCAAGGCGGCGCCGGCGGCGATCTCGCTGATGAAGCGTAACAACTGCGGCAAGGCGCTCGATATCGCCCGCGCGGCCCGCGACATCCACGGGGGCAACGGCATATCCGAGGAATACCACGTGATGCGCGTGCTCATGAACCTCGAGACGGTCAACACCTATGAAGGCACGCACGACGTCCACGCCCTGATCCTCGGACGTGCGATCACCGGCATCCAGGCGTTCTTCTGATGCGGCGGTATTTACCTCCCCCTGAAAGGGGGAGGTCGATCGGCGAAGCCGGTCGGGTAGGGGTCTGCTCTGCGTCGTTGGCCCCCACCCGGCTCGCTATGCTCGCCACCCTCCCCCTTGCAGGGGGAGGGATTGGAGATCGCGGCGCGGCCTCGGAATCACAGCAAGGTCCGTGCCGATGACACTGTTCGATACCTTGCTGCTGGCCGGTGCCGGCCTGGTCGGCGGCACGCTGTCGGCGGTGGTCGGCGGTGCGGCGCTGTTCACCTTTCCGGCGCTGCTCGCCACCGGCCTACCGCCCGTGCACGCCGCGGCCTGCAACATGGCGGCGATGGTTCCCTGCAATTTCATTGCCGCGGTCTCCGACGGCAGCCGGCTGCCGCGGTTCGACCGCGCCTTTGTGCGGCTGCTACTCGCCTCGGTCGCCGGGGCGTTGGTCGGCGCCATGCTGCTGCTGCTGACGCCGGAACGGATGTTCGCCGTGCTGGTGCCGCTACTGCTCGGATTCGCGACGATGTTGTTCGGCTTTTCGGCGCGCATCAGCGCCTGGCTGCGGGCGCGCGCCGCCGACATTGTCGCCCGTGATCCGCATGCCAGCCGTCATAGTGTCGGCGCGTTGGTGCCGGTGTCGATCTATGGCGGGTACTTCGGCGCTGGCGTCGGTGTGCTGATCCTTGCCGTGCTATCGGTCGGCACCGCCGGCGACTATCGCGCCGCCAACGTGGCGAAGAACCTGGTGACAAGTCTGAACAGCGTCGCCGCGGCGACGCTGTTCATCGCGCAGGGTATCGTGATCTGGCCGCAGACCCTGGCGTTGATGTCCGGAGCGTTCGTCGGCGGGTTGCTCGGCAGTTGGCTCGCCCGCAGCCTGCCGCGCGAGCTGATGCGCGTGATGATCGTCGTGGTCGGCGCCGGGCTGACCTCCATATTCGCCTGCCGCTACTGGTTCTGATCACGTCATCGTGCTGACATACCGGGCGAGCTCGACCAACCGGCGCACCATGGCGCTGTCCGGATCGGCGAGCGGCTCGATTACGGTGAAGTGGTTCGCGCCCGGCACGGCCTCGTCGCGCGTCTGGGCCTCGCTCCGCCGCCAGGACTCGGCGATCGCACGACTCTGGCGCAGGAACTCCGGCGACTCGGCGCCGCCGACGACAACATCCAGGATGCGGCCGGGCGCGACCGGCCACAAGATCGGCGAGAGGCGGCGCGCCTCCGCTGCATCGAGTCGCAGGTCGGCATTGACGGAGGTACCGACGACGGGCTCGACGTCGAAGACGCCGGATATGGCATAGCCGGCCGGGACCAGGTCCGCCGGCGCGTCGGGCGCGAGCGCCTTCCAGTCGGTGGCGACCGTGCAGGCCGTCAGATGCCCGCCGGCCGAATGCCCGATCACCAGCATGCGCCGGCCGTAGCGGTGCCACAGGAACAGGCAGCCGGCACGGATCTGATCGATGATCGTGCTCAGCGTGACCTGCGGACAGAGGTCGTAACCGATCATCGCCACCGTCACGCCATGGGTGTTGAGCCCGCGCGCCAGGTTGCTGTAGGCGGTCGGCGTCTGGGCGCGCCAGAAGCCGCCGTGGATGAAGGCCGTCAACGGCTGGCCCTCCGCCGGCTGGGCCGGAGCGAACAGATCGACGAACTGCCGCTCCGAGGTGCCGTAGCGCACGCCGAGTTCGGTCCGGCCCTCGCGCTGCGCCTGCTCGCGATAGGCGGCGGCATCGGCCTCACGGCGCGCGAACGCGGCCTCGAACCCCGGCGCCCAGGCGCGCGTGTTGTATTCGTGCTCGTAGTCGATTGCCGCCATTCCAGCCTCCCGTTGCGGCCATACCTTGCGGCAACAACGCAGAGCGGCGCAAGTTGCCCCTGCCTGCCGGTTGCCGTAGTCATTTCCGTATGAAGGTCAACGGCGAACACAAACGGACCATCTGGGTCGAGCCGGACGGCTGGGCCGTCGGCGTTATTGATCAGACGCTGTTGCCGCACCGCTATGCACTCGCGCGCTGGGAAACCGTCGAGGACGCCGTCCGCGGCATCGCGACCATGCAGGTGCGCGGTGCGCCGCTGATCGGCGCCAGTGCGGCCTACGGAATGTGCCTCGCGCTGCGGGCCGATCCTTCCGACGAAAACCTCGAAGCGGCCTATGCGAAGCTGTCCGCGACCCGGCCGACCGCCATCAACCTGAAATGGGCGCTCGACGAGATCGTCGCGGCGGTGCGCAACCGGCCGCGCGATGAACGCGTCGTCGCCGCCTACCGGCGGGCGGCGGAGATTTGCGACGAGGACGTCGCCATCAACCAGGCAATCGGCCGCCACGGCGGCGATTTGATCGCCGCAGCCGCGGGGCGCAAGCGGCCGGGCGAGCCGGTCAACGTACTCACCCACTGCAATGCCGGCTGGCTCGCGACCGTCGACTGGGGCACCGCGCTCGCGCCGATCTACCTGGCGCACGACGGCGGCATCCGCCTGCATGTGTGGGCCGACGAGACCCGGCCGCGCAATCAGGGCGCCTCGCTGACCGCCTGGGAGCTTGGTCAGCACGGCGTGCCGCACACCGTGATCCCGGACAGTGCCGGCGGGCACCTGATGCAGCACGGCATGGTCGACCTGGCGATCGTCGGCACCGACCGCGTCACCGCCGACGGCGACGTCTGCAACAAGATCGGCACGTATTTGAAGGCGCTTGCCGCCCGCGACAACGGTGTGCCGTTCTACGTGGCGTTGCCGTCGCCGACCATCGACTTCTCGGTGCGTGACGGCCTTTCCGAAGTCCCGATCGAGCAGCGCGCGGCCGAGGAAGTGGCCACCATGACGGGACGCACGGCGGACGGCCGCATCGAGACCGTCACGATCGTGCCGGAGGGCTCGGCGGTCGCGAACTACGGCTTCGACGTGACGCCGGCCCGCCTGGTGACCGGGCTGATCACCGAGCGCGGTATGATCGCGGCCGGACGGGAGGCGCTAGCCCGGGCTTTTCCTGAGCGCGCCGGCGCGGCAAGATAGGGCGTTTGCACCCGTGTGCCAGGTTGCGTCGGAGTGGGTTGCGTGCGTCGAACCGATCGCCATCGCGGAACGATCAACATTCCGCTGCCCGGGATTTTCGCTGACATGAACATCAACCAGCGGATCGCAACGCTTCCTGTCGACGGCCGCCAGTCGGAAACCGCGCTTGCGGTGGCGCGCGGCACGTCGCGGCTGCTGCTGTCGCTCGGGTTCTCCTGCGTCGGCGAACTGGCGCTGGCTTCGGGACGGCGCGCCGATCTGGTGGCGCTCGGCGGCGGCGGCGAAATCTGGATCGTCGAGATCAAGTCCTCGATCGCCGACTTCCGTGCCGACCAGAAGTGGATGGACTACCGGTTGCACTGCGACCGGCTGTTCTTCGCCACCACCCTCGAGGTGCCGTGCGAGATTTTCCCGCCGGATACCGGCCTGATCGTCGCCGATGCGTTCGGCGCGTCGATCGTCTGCGAGGCGCCGGAACATCGCCTGCCGGCGGCGACGCGCAAGAGCATGCTGCTGCGTTTCGGCAGCGCCGCGGCGCTGCGACTGCAGGCGCTGGCCGATCCGAGCGGGCCGTACGGCGCAGAAATGTGATCAGCGCGGCGCCCGCTTCGCCAGGATACGCTGCAGGGTGCGCCGGTGCATATTGAGGCGGCGTGCCGTCTCCGACACGTTGCGGCCGCACAGCTCGTAGATGCGCTGGATGTGCTCCCAGCGCACGCGGTCGGCGGACATCGGGTTGGCGGGCGGCTGCACGCCCTTGTCGTCGATGGCGAGCAGCGCGTTGACGACATCGTCGGCGTCTGCCGGCTTGGCGAGATAGTCGACGGCGCCGAGCTTGACCGCGTTCACCGCCGTGGCGATGTTACCGTAGCCGGTCAGCACGATCGCGCGGGCGTCCGGCCGGCGCTTCTTCAGAGCCGAGATCACGTCAAGCCCGTTGCCATCGCCGAGCCGCATGTCGACTACGGCAAATGAAGGCCCCATCTGGTCCACCTTGGTGAGGCCGTCCGCGACGGTTTCCGCAGTCGCGACGGTGAAGCCGCGGCCTTCCATGGCGCGCGCCAATCGTTGCAGGAACAATTTGTCGTCCTCGACGATGAGAAGGCTGCGCTCCGGGGTTCCGGCCAAAGCCGCTGAAGTATCGGTCATGGATTGACCTCCCTCGCATGAAGTGAATCGGTGGCGGCACTCTATCGGCGGTCTCCAGGGTGCACCGATCGAGAGCGTCAGCCATCCTTTCTTTCACATATTGTAACAGATTGAAGGTCATTTTGTGCGTTAAGATTCCGCCATGTTTGGATTCTGCTCAAAATCAGAGCGTGCCCATTGAATCGACACAACCGCACCATGATCCGGCATCATGCGGTTTTCGAAGCTGAGCGTTGCGCCGGAGCGTTCCAAAAGTGTCTTGGCGATGAAAAATCCGAGGCCGAGGCCGCCACCTTCGGCCACATCCTCTTTGCGGCGGCGGTGCCGGCTGGTGACATAGGGCTCCCCGATCCGTTCCATGATCTCGGGGGAGAATCCCGGGCCATCATCGCTGATGGTCACCGAGACGCTCTGGCTGCTCCAGGTGGCGAAGACGTCGACGCGCTCGCTGGCGAAATCGACCGCGTTTTCCAGGAGATTGCCGAGACCGTAGAGGATCGCCGGGTTGCGCGCGCCGACCGGCTCGGCGCCGGCACCGGACGGCAGCCTGATGCCGATCGCGACGCCGACGTTGCGATGGGGCGCCACCACTTCCTCGATCAGCATCGACAGCGGCATGCTGTCGAACGGGGCTCCGCTCCACGAAAGTTCGGTGATTTTTGCCAGGATATCGCGGCATCGCGCGGCCTGCTCGCGCAGCAGGCGGATATCGTCCGCATGCGGAGAATCAGACTCGATGGCGCGCTCTAGCTCGCGACTGATCAGCGAGATCGTCGACAGCGGCGTCCCGAGCTCGTGGGCGGCCGCTGCCGCCAGCCCGTCGAGCTGCGACAAGTGCTGCTCGCGCGCCATCACCAGCTCGGTTGCGGTGAGCGCGTCGGTGAGCTGGCGCGATTGCTCCGTCACCAGCCAGGCCTGGACACCGAGGAATCCCATGGCGAGAAAAATCGACAGCCACATTCCGGCGATGTAAAGCCCCGGCAACACCAGCGGATCGGGGTCGGCCGGGTCCCATGGCAGCGGATAGTGGATGAACGCCAGCAGCGTCGCGCATAGCATCGCGAAGCCGGCAAGCCGTAAGGTCAGGACCGGCGGCAGCGCGGTTGCGGAGATCAGCACCGGGCCGACAAACAGGAAGGCGAACGGATTTTGCAGTCCTCCGGTCAGGAACAGCAGTACCCCCAATTCGGCGATGTCGAAGGCCAGGAGCCAGGCGGCGCGCTCAGGGTCGAGCCGCTGGGTGATGCGAAAGCGAACGCGCAGCGCGATGTTGAGCCAGGCTGACAGCGCGATAACCGACAGGCAGGCCCATACCGGGAAGCTGAAGTTCAGCCCGTAACGCACCACCAGGACGGCCGTGCACTGCCCGATGATCGACACCCACCGCAGCCGCACCAGCGTGTCGAGACGCACGTTCCGCCAGGGACGGCTCGGCTGAATCGGCGTGGTCGTCGACATTCCGGTTCCTACCGGGGAGCGCATGAAATGACTATACCAAGTCCCGAGACTGCCCGTTCAGCGGCATATGGACCCCTGAGGTGGCTGCAATCCGCTGCCAACTCCCTATATTGTGTTCCGCGTGATGACTTCCCCGCCCGCCCAGCCCGTCGTTTCCGTCGATCATGTGGTGAAGGTGTACAAGAGCACCTGTGCCGTCGACCGCATCTCCTTTGCGCTGCCGCCCGGTTCGGTGACCGCCCTGCTGGGCGGCAACGGCGCGGGCAAGACCACCACCATCGCGATGATCATGGGCCTGGTCACGCCGACCGAAGGGGCGGTGACGGTGCTCGGCGCCAGCATGCCCCAGCGGCGTTATCAGGTGCTGCACCGCATGAATTTCGAAAGCCCCTATGTGGACATGCCGAAACGCCTGACGGTGCGGCAGAATCTGGCGGTATTTGCCGCGCTCTACGGCGTCGCCGACGTCGACGAGCGTATCTCCGAACTCACCCACGACCTCAATCTCGGCGAGTTTCTTGACCGGCCGAACGGCAGGCTTTCGTCCGGAGAAAAGACTCGCGTCTCGTTGGCGAAGGCACTGCTCAACCGGCCGGAACTGCTGCTGCTCGACGAACCGACCGCGTCGCTCGACCCCGATACCGCCGACTGGGTTCGTGCGCGGCTGGAGCGCTACCGGCACGAGCGCGGGGCGACGCTTCTGCTCGCCTCGCACAACATGCCGGAGGTGGAGCGCCTGTGCGACCGCGTGATCATGATGAAGCGGGGGCGGATCGAGGACGATGACACACCCGGACGGCTGCTGGCGCGATACGATCGGCAGACGCTGGAAGACGTTTTCCTCGATGTTGCCCGTGGCCGCGCGGAAGACCGGGAGGCCGCGCAGTGACGACCGAGCCGACCGCATCTCCACCGTTCTCGATGCGCCGCGTGAACGCGATGGTGCTGCGCTACTGGTACCTGTTGCGCTCGTCGCTGTTTCGCATCCTCGAGCTGATGTATTGGCCCGCGGTGCAGATGCTGATGTGGGGCTTCCTGCAGCTCTATCTGGCGGAGAACGCCGGCTTTTTCGCTCGCGCCGGCGGTACTTTCATCGGCGCCGTGCTGCTGTGGGACATCCTGTTCCGCGGCCAGCTCGGTTTTTCCATCTCCTTTCTCGAAGAAATGTGGGCGCGCAATCTCGGCAACCTGATGATGAGCCCGCTGCGGCCGATCGAGTTCGTCGCGGCGCTGATGATCATGAGCATCATACGGCTCGCCGTCGGGATGGTGCCGGTGACGCTGCTGGCGATCGCGTTCTTCGGGTTCAATCTGTACGGCCTGGGGTTCGCGCTCGCCGCCTTCTTCCTCAATCTGATCCTGACCAGCTGGGCGGTCGGCATCCTCGTGTCCGGGCTGATCCTGCGCTACGGCATGGGCGCGGAGAGCATGGCCTGGACCATCATGTTCATCTTCCTGCCGCTCACCTGCGTCTACTACCCGGTTACGGTCCTGCCGGACTGGCTGCAGCCGGTCGCCTGGTCGTTGGCCCCGACTTACGTGTTCGAGGGCATGCGCCATTTGATCATCGACCATGTCTTCCGCGCGGACCTCATGCTGCAGGCGTTGGCGGTCAACGCAGTCTATTTCGCCGCCGCCGTGATGGCGTTCATGGCGCTCCTCAACGGCGCGCGGCGCACCGGGACCCTCATGCAGATCGGCGAGTGAAGCCGGTGGACCAATGGGTCGCGATTCCTAACGAATCCGGAATGGTGCGCCTGCATGTTGACGGGAAGCCACAAAACCGTCACCATGCTGCAACGCACAAATCGAGGGATTCTCAGCGGATGATGATTGGTGAGTTCGGCAGCGCGCCGGCGGCCTCGCGCGAAAGCGAGTTCGTGGTGTCGGGGCCGATGTACTGGCTCTACGAAATGGGCCACGCCGCGCTCAATCCCGCGCGTGCCGTCGCAGACGCAACACGTCTACTGTACCGGAATCCGATCAATCCACTGAGCCACACCACCTTCGGCAAGAGCATCGCGGCGGCTTGCGAGCTGTTCGAGCGCTCGACGCGCCGCTACGGCAAGCCGGAATGGGATATCGACTCGGTCATGGTCGGCGGCGAACGCGTGCCGATCGAGATCGACGTCGTCTGGGAGCGGCCGTTCTGCCGCCTGCTCCACTTCCGGCGCTTGCTGACGCATCCGCCGCGCCGGCCGCAACCGCGCGTGCTGATTGTCGCGCCGATGTCGGGACACTTCGCGACGCTGCTGCGCGGCACGGTGCAGGCGTTCCTGCCCAACCACGAGGTCTACATCACCGAGTGGATCGATGCGCGCATGGTGCCGCTGGCACTCGGCTCGTTCGATCTCGACGACTACATCGATTACATCATCTCGATCCTGCACCGGCTCGTCGGCGACACGCACGTGGTCGCCGTCTGCCAGCCGTCCGTGCCGGTGCTCGCCGCCGTCGCGCGAATGGAGGCGGATGGCGATCCGCACGTGCCGACCTCCATGATCCTGATGGGCGGACCGATCGATACGCGCAACAGTCCAACCGCCGTCAACATGGTGGCGGAGGAGCGCGGCATCGAGTGGTTCCGCCGCCACGTCATCACCAAGGTGCCGTTTCCGAATTCCGGCTTCATGCGCGATGTCTATCCGGGGTTTCTGCAGCTCAACGGCTTCGTCTCCATGAATCTCGACCGCCATCTCAAGGCGCATCGCGAGCTGTTCATGCACTTGGTCAAGGGCGACGGCGATTCGGCGCAGAAGCATCGTGAATTCTACGACGAGTATCTGGCGGTGATGGATCTCGCCGCCGAGTTCTATCTGCAGACCGTCGAGACGGTGTTCGTACGCCACGCGCTGCCGAAGGGCGAAATGCGGCACCGCGGCGTTCTGATCGATCCCGCCAAGATCACGCGCGTCGCACTGATGACGGTCGAAGGCGAGAACGACGACATTTCCGGCGTCGGCCAGACCGAGGCCGCGCACCAGCTTTGCGTGAATATTCCGCCCGAGCGGAAGGTGCATTATCTCGCACGGGATGTCGGCCACTACGGCGTGTTCAACGGCTCGCGCTTTCGCGCCGATATTGCGCCGCGCATCGCTGATTTCATCCTGACCAACGAGCTCAGCCGGCCGCGCCGGCAGTGCTCGCCATCCGGATCGGATGCCACGCCCTACGCGCCGGCCAAGGTCAACGGCAGCGGTGCTCCCAGGGCGCCTTAGCGGACGCGGTTGCTCGTCCTCGCGTGGCTGGCGCTTAAGCCGGTGATATCGTCGACCGCGTCGTGTCCACGAGGGCCTCATCCGATCCAAATATGGCAGTATCGGGCGTCATCGTCCGATTCGCTGAAGCCGACCTCCATGCCGCTCCGCGCCCTGCTGTTCCGCCGCCCGAATGAACCGCAAGTCATCGAAATCCATTTCGACCAAGCGGTCTTTCTGGTGCGGCTGCGGCGGAATCGACAGGCGCGCCGCTACACCTTGCGGATTCAAGCGGCGACGCGCGAGGCGGTGCTGACAATGCCGCCGCGCGGCAGCCTGCGCGATGCCAAGGCATTTGCCGAGAAGCACGGTGGCTGGATCGCGGCGCGGCTCGGACGGTTGCCGAAGGCCGCCCCGTTCGCGCCTGGCGTCGTCGTCCCGCTGCGGGGCGTGCCACACCGCATCGAGCATCGCCGCGGCGTTCGCGGAACCGTGTGGATGGACACCAGCGACGGCGGCGAACGCCTGCTGTGCGTCGCCGGCGAACTGCCGCATTTCGCCCGCCGCATCGGCGACTTCCTCAAACGCGAGGCGCGCCGCGACCTCGAGGCGGCAAGCCGGCGCTATCTGGCGGAGCTGGGCGTCACCGCACGGCGTATCACCGTACGCGACCAGTCGAGCCGCTGGGGATCGTGCTCGACGGCGGGCGCCCTGTCGTTCTCTTGGCGTCTGATTCTCGCGCCGCCGTACGTGCTGGACTATCTGGCGGCACATGAGGTCACCCATCTCGTCGAGATGAACCATTCGAGCAGGTTCTGGCGCCTGCTGGAGCGCATCTGTCCGTCAATGCGGCAGGCGAAGGCGTGGCTTGACGTGCACGGCACCGACCTGCATCGCTATGGCGTCACCGAAAGCGCATTGGCGGCCGCCAACCGCCGAGGGCCGATCACGGACGACTCCGATCTCTGAAGCGGTCCCGATGCTGCGCCCCAACACCTTCGCGTTGACCGCCACGCTCGCCTTGATGACGGCGCTGGGGCCGCTGTCGATGGATATGTACCTGGCGTCGCTGCCGGACATCGAGCGACTGATGTCGGCGACGACGGCGGATGTGCAGCTCACGATCTCGATCTATCTGATCGGGTTCGCGATTGCGCAGATTCTCTACGGTCCGTTCTCCGACCGCTACGGCCGCCGACCGGTGCTGCTGTTCGCGCTCGCCGTGTTCACCGCGGCATCGCTTGCCTGCGCGGCGGCGCGGTCGATCGACGTCCTGATTGCTGCGCGTTTCGTGCAGTCGCTGGGTGGCGCCGGCGCCGCCGTGATCGCGCGCGCGATCGTGCGCGACCTCTATGCCGGCCCGCGCGCCGGCCGTGAACTGTCGCTGATGGGCGCCGTCATGGCGCTGGCGCCGATCATCGCGCCGGTGCTCGGCGGCGGCCTGCATATCGCCTTCGGCTGGCAATCGAACTTCCTGCTCGTGGTCGCCGCGGGATTCGTCATTGCCGCCATCGTCTGGAAGCTTTTGCCGGAGACGCTGCCGCAGCGGGTAACCGAACCGATTTCGATCGCCTCGATCATCGGCGGATTCGGCGTGTTCCTGGCCGACAGGCGCTATCTCGCCTACCTCGGGATCATCGCATTCAGCTACGCGGGCCTGTTCGCCTGGATCTCCGGCGCCACCTTTGTGCTGCAACGGCTCTACGGCTTGGATCCGTTCGAGTTCGGTGTCGCGTTCGGCGTGTCCTGTGCCGGGTATCTGGTCGGCACGCTGATCGCCGCAAAGCTGGTGATGCGATCGGGCATCGGGCTCACCATCGGCGTCGGCGTGGTGGCGCAAGCCCTCGGCGGCCTGTCCATGGTGCTGGCGGTGGCGCTGGCCTCGACCTCGCCGATCTGGATTCTGACGGCGATCGCGCTGTACCTCGCCGGCCTCGGCTTCACCGGGCCGCAGGCGATGGCCGGTGCGCTTACCCCGTTTCCCGAGCGAGCGGGCGCCGCGTCCTCGCTGTTCGGCTTCGTGCAGCAGTCCTGGTCGGCGATCGTCGGTGCCGCCGTCGGCCACCTGCTCGGCAACAGCGCTTGGCCGATGGCGGCGGCCATCGCCGTCATGGGCGTCATGGCGTTGGTGATCTGGGCGATGACGCGCCACATTCGCCGGCGCGCCGATCGGGGCGTGGCCCGCTAGGGGCGTCCCGCCTCAGCGGCCGAAAATCTTCTCAAGCAGCCAGCCATCGAGGCCGGACGACCCCGATGCCCGCGCCGGTGCGGCGGCGGTCGAACCGCGTGGCAGCCGCGGCGCGATGTCGCGGGGCGGCAGGTCCTCCGGCGGGACAGGCACTGCGATGGCGTTGGCGCCTGCCCCGATGCCGGCGGTTGCGCCGGGAAGGCCGGCGACCGGGATGCCGCGGTGCCCCGCCTGCATGACCCGCGTCCAGACCTCGACCGGCAGGCCGCCGCCGGTGATCCTGCGCGTCGGCGAGCCGTCGTCGTTGCCGAGCCAGACGCCGGTGACGAGGTGCGAGGTGTAGCCGATGAACCAGGCGTCGCGGAAATCCTGGCTGGTGCCGGTCTTGCCGGCGGCGGTCCAGCCCGGCAGGCTCGCCCTGGTCGCCGTGCCGCTTCGCACGGTTTCCTGCATCATCGCATTCATCATGGCGGCGGGGCGCGCGTCGACGACACGGCCAAAGCGCTGTTCGGTGCGCACATAGCGAACCTGGCCGGCAGCGGTCCGCACCCGATCGATCACATGCGGGGAAACCGCAAAGCCGCCGTTGGCGAACACCGCATAGGCGCTGACCAGTTCCATCAGCGACACCTCCGAGGTGCCAAGCGCGATCGAGGCATTCGGCTCGAGCTTCGACGCGATGCCGAGACGGTGCGCCGTCTTCACGACCGCCTTTGGCCCCACCTCCAGCGTGAGGCGCACCGCGACGGTGTTCATCGACCGTGCCAGCGCCTGCGTCAGCGTGACCCGCCCGTGGTACTCATGCTTGTAGTTTTCTGGCCGCCATCCCCGCAACGCGATCGGCCTGTCCTCGCGCACAGTGTCCGGAGTCAGTCCGCGTTCCAGCGCGGCGAGATAGACGAACGGCTTGAAGGCGGAACCCGGCTGCCGCTTCGCCGAGACCGCGCGATTGAATTGGCTCTCGCTGTAATTGCGCCCGCCCACCAGCGCGCGGACGGCGCCGTCCCTGGTCATGACGGCAACGGCGCCCTGGCCGACGGACAACTTCGCGCCCTTCTGTGCGAGCTCCTCGGTAAGTGCCGCCTCGGCGGTCATCTGCAGCGCCGGGTCGATCGAGGTTTCGACGACCAGGTCCTCTTCGACGCGGCCGACGCGATCGTTGAGCACGTCCATGATCCAGTCGGCGACGTAGTTGGCGGAGCTCGCGCTCTGAGTCGCCACGGTGACCGGTCGGTTCAAGGCCGCCGTTGCGGTGGCCTGCGAGATCATCTTGGTCTTGGCCATGGCGCCGAGCACGATCTGGGCGCGGCGCTCGGCGCCGTCCGGGTTGCGCGTCGGAGCGAGCCGCGACGGCGACTTGACCAGGCCCGCGAGCATCGCCGCTTCGGCCAGCGTCACTTGCCGTGCCGACTTGTTGAAATAGCGCCGCGCCGCGGCCTCGACACCGTAGGCGCCGGCGCCGAAGTACATGCGGTTGAGATAGACCTCGAGGATCTGTGTCTTGGAGTATTTGCGCTCCAGCCACAGCGCCAGCACGATTTCCTGGATCTTGCGCTCGATCGTCCGCTCCTGCGTCAGGAACAGATTCTTGGCGAGCTGCTGGGTCAGCGTCGATCCGCCCTGCGCGACGCCGCCCTGCAAGATATTGGCATAGATGGCGCGCGCGACGCCGATCGGATCGATACCGAAATGGCGGTAGAAGCGGCGATCCTCGATGGCGACGAACGCCTGCGGCAGGTACCGCGGCAGCTCCTGCAACGGTACGGTTGTTCCCGGCATGTCGCCGCGCGTCGCAATCACCCGTCCGCCGAGTCCGACGATATGGATGGTCGGTGGGCGCTTGGGAATCGCCAGCGACTGGATCGGTGGGAGATGCGCGCCGACCCAGATCATGACGCCGACGACGCTGATGACACCCCAGACGCCGATGACGAGAGACCAGTAGACGAGGCGTCCGAGCACCGACCGGCCGCGCCGTCCGCCGCCGCGCCCACGCGAGCGGCGCCGGCCACGCGATGGGCCTGCGCTGCTGCGCGCCCTCGACGATCCGCGTTGCGGGCTGCTGACCGGGCGCCGCGATGCTCCCTCGCCGCGCACAACCCGGTCTTCGGGCGCCGCGCGCACGCGCGGTCCCGGCTGGACGGCCGGACCGAACACTGGCTCGCGGCGCGTGCCGAACATCCGCCGTCCCAACGCTGCCTCATTCGCCGATTGTGCGGGCGACCCCTGACTTAGCTTGGCAGGCTAGAGGCGGCGATTTAAGGGCGCGTTAAGACTATGGTAAACGCGCGGCCGTGCCGAACGGCGTCGACGGCGGTCAAGTGATTGGCAAGACGTTGGTGTATTTGACCTGTTCCAGGGCAAAACTCGACTCGATGGAGGAGACGCCGTCTACGGTCGTGAGCTTCTGCTTCAGAAATCGGTCGTAGGCGGCAAGGTCGGCGACCACGACCCGCAGCAGGTAGTCGCGCGGCCCGGTCATCAGGTAGCATTCCAGCACTTCGGGCCAGCGCGAGATCGCCTTGGTAAAGCGGTCGAGCGCCTGCTGGCGCTGGCTCTCGAGCTTGATCGACACGAACACGCTCACCGGCAATCCGACCTTGTCTTGGTCGAGCACCGCGACATAGCGCGCGATGATGCCGGCGCGTTCCAGGATGCGGATGCGCCGCAAGCACGGCGACGGCGACAGTCCGATCTTGGTCGCGAGATCGGTCACGCTCATACGGCCGTCGGCTTGCAGCAGCGCGAGGATCTTGCGGTCGATGGCATCGAGAGTGTCTGCTTGCATCGATATGCCTCAAATGCTCATTGTTTTTATCTGAATCCATCAATAATCATTGCTTGATTAAATCATTTTGGCAAAATATGCCGTCCCAAGTCCGCTAGGGTCGCCTGATGAATTGAGGCGTCGGCGCCCTGTTGCGCGCCGCTATCTGCGGGAGGACGCAATGTCCCGCGACACCGTCCAGTCCAGCGATGACCTGCACATCCTCCGCGAGCTCGAACGCAAGGTGCTCTGGCTCGCGAGCTGGACGATCCATCACGCGAACCACATTCGCGAGAATGTCGATGGTCTAAAGGTCGGCGGGCATCAGGCGTCGTCCGCTTCGCTCGCCAGCATCATGACGGCGCTCTATTTCAAGGTGCTGCGGCCGCAGGATCGCGTGGCGGTGAAGCCGCACGCCAGCCCGATCTATCACGCGATCCAGTATCTTCTCGGCCGCCAAACGCGCGAGAAGCTCGAAGGGTTCCGCGCCTATCAGGGCGCGCAAAGCTATCCCTCGCGCACCAAGGACATCGACGATGTCGATTTCTCCACCGGCTCGGTCGGGCTCGGCGTGGCGCAGACGCTGTTCGCCTCGCTGGTGCAGGATTACGTGCGCGCGCACGGCTGGGGTACCGACCGGCCGGAAGGTCGGATGATCGCGCTGGTCGGCGACGCCGAGCTGGACGAAGGCAACATCTTCGAGGCGATGCTGGAGGGCTGGAAGCAAGGTCTGCGCAATTGCTGGTGGATCATCGACTACAACCGGCAGAGCCTTGACGCCGTCATCCGCGAAGGTCTGTGGGCGCGCTACGAGGCGCTGTTCCGTGATTTCGGCTGGGACGTCGTCATCCTTAAGTATGGATCGCTGCAGCGGCAGGCATTCGCCGAAGCCGGCGGCGACAAGCTGCGCGATTGGATCGACCGCTGCCCGAACTCGCTGTATTCGGCACTCGTCTTTCAAGGCGGCGCTTCGTGGCGGCGGCGCCTCATGGATGACATCTGCGGCGATGCGGAGGCGAGGGCGCTGATCGACCGGCGCTCCGACGACGAGCTGGCCGCGCTCATGAACAATCTCGGCGGGCACGACCTGCCGACCCTGCTTGAGGCTTTCGCGCAGACCACGCACGACCGGCCGGTCTGCTTCATCTGCTATACCGTCAAGGGCTACGGCCTGCCGTTCGCCGGGCACAAGGACAACCACGCCGGCCTGATGACGGCTAAGCAGATGGACACGTTTCGCACAGCCATGAACGTGCGCGTAGGCCACGAATGGGAGCCGTTCGAAGGACTGTCGGAGCCACCCGCGACATTGCGGGCGTTCCTCGACCGCGTGCCGTTTGCCGCCCGCGCGCCGCGCAGCAAGACGCCGCGGATCGAGGTGCCGGCCGAATTGCCTGTACCCATCCAGGCGGTGATGTCGACGCAGGCCGGCTTCGGCTCGATCCTCAACGAGATCGGCAGGCAGCAGTCGGCGTTGGCGGAACGGCTGGTGACGGCCTCTCCCGATGTGACGGTTTCGACCAACCTCGGCTCCTGGGTGAACCGTCGCGGCCTGTTCGCCCGCGAGTCGCTCGCCGACACCTTCAAGGACGAGCGGATCCCCTCCACCTTCGAGTGGTCGTTCTCGCCGCAAGGCCAGCACGTCGAACTCGGCATCGCCGAGATGAACCTGTTCATTCTGCTGTCGGCGCTCGGCCTGTCGCACGAGATCAACGGCGAGCGGTTGCTGCCGATCGGCACGCTGTATGATCCGTTCATCGCGCGCGGCCTCGATGCGCTGAACTACGCCTGCTACCAGGATGCGCGCTTCATCCTGGTTGCGACGCCGTCGGGCATCACGCTGGCGCCGGAGGGTGGGGCACACCAGTCGATCGGCACCCCGCTGATCGGCATGGCGCAGGACGGGCTAGCGGCGTTCGAGCCGGCCTTTGTCGACGAGCTCGCCGTCGTGATGGCGTGGGCGTTCGCCTACGTTCAGCAGGACGGCAAGGTGACATCGGAGCATAGCTGGCTGCGCGACGAAGCTGGCGGCTCGGTCTATCTGCGGCTGACCACACGCCCGATCGAGCAGATCAAGCGGACCATCACGCCCGAACTGCGCCAGGAGATCATCGACGGCGCCTATTGGCTGCGCCGACCGGGGCCGAACTGCCAAGTTGTCGTTGCCTATACCGGTGCCGTGGCGCCGGAAGCCGTGCAGGCAGTTGGGCTGATGGGCGAGGACCGCCGCGACGTCGGGTTGCTCGCCGTCACGTCAGCCGACCGGCTCAATGCCGGCTGGACCGCCGCCCAGCGGGCGCGGGAAGCCGGCCGAATCCATGCGACCTCGCACATCGAGCGGCTGCTGGCGGCGGTGCCGCAGCATTGCGGCATCGTCACGGTCCTCGACGGTCATCCGGCAACCCTGGCCTGGCTCGGCTCGGTGCAGGGCCATCGGGTGCGCTCGCTCGGGGTCGAGCACTTCGGTCAGACCGGCTCGATCCCCGAACTCTACCGTCACTATGGCATCGACGCTGCCGCCATCGTCGCCGCCGCCGAGGCGCTCACGCCGGGCCGTCCGATCCGACATCTGCGGGTGCTCGGTTAGACGCTGCCGGACGGCGAAGGGTTACAACGCGAAACGGATCGATTGCTTGGTTCAGCCCGATTGCGCGCGGTCCTCGCGGCTTGCGCCGTCATTGGCGAACAGGGCGAACAGGGCACGCTTGATCGCCGCCTGCCGCGTCGGCGACGCGATTTTCGCGCCGAGCAGATCGGTTACATAGAACACGTCGACCGCCCGCTCGCCGAACGTCGCCACGTGCGCGGAGACGATGTTGAGGTTGAGCTTCGACAGCGTCGTGGTCAGGTCGTAGAGCAGGCCTGGCCGGTCAAGCCCGGTGATCTCCACGACCGTATAGCGGTGCGACCACTGATTGTTGATCATCACCTCGGGCTCGACCGCGAAGGCCTTGAGTCTGCTCTTGGCGCTGACGCGCCGGCCAACCACGTCCGGAAGCTTCAGGTCGCCATGCAGCGCCTGCTCGATGGCGTCCGCCACTCGCTTGGCACGCCGCGCTTCGTCCTCGTCACGCTCGAACTCGCGGGAGATCGCGATGGTATCGAGCGCGAGCCCGTCGGTGGTGGTGAAGATTTGCGCATCGACGATGTTGGCGCCGGCGACGGCGCAGGCCCCGGCGATGATCGACAGCAGCCAAGGATGATCGGGCGCGAGCACGGTCAGCTCGGTGACGCCGCGCACGGCGTCGAAGCCGACCGCGGTGGCCAGCGTCTTGTTCTCCGCTCCCGCCTGCCGGAGGAAACTCGCATGCGCGAGCTTGTGCGGGAGATCGACCTTCAGCCAGTAAGCCGGGTAATGGCGCGCCACATAGCCGTCGCGCTCCTGCGGCGGCCAGTCTTTCAGTTCGGCCTTGAACTCGGCCTGGGCGAGCTCGACGCGCCGCGCGCGATTGACCTCGGAGAAGCCGCCGGTCAGGGCCGGCTCGGTCTCGTAGTAGAGCGTGCGAAGCAACTGCGCCTTCCAGCTGTTCCACACGCCGGGACCGACGCCGCGGATGTCCGCCGTGGTGAGGATGGTCAGGAGCTTCAGCCGCTCCAGGGACTGCACGACCGCCGCGAAGTCCTCGATGGTCTTGCGGTCGGACAGGTCGCGCGACTGGGCGATGGTGGACATCGTCAGGTGCTGCTCGATCAGCCAGGCGACGGTGTCGGTCGCCGCTGCCGACATGCCGACCCGCGGACAGAAGCGCCGCGCCACCCGCGCGCCGGCGATCGAATGGTCCTCCGGGCGGCCCTTGGCGATGTCGTGCAGGAACAGCGCGACGTAGAGGATCGTCCGATGCTCCGGCTGGATCTTGCGAAACAGGTCGTTGGCGAGCGCGAATTCCTCGTTCGTACCCCGCTCGATCTCGGCGAGCACGCCGATGCAGCGCAACAGATGCTCGTCCACCGTGTAGTGATGATACATGTTGAACTGTATCATCGCCACGATGCGCCCGAACGCTCGGAAGAAGCGGCCAAGCACGCCGGCCTCGTTCATTCGCCGCAGCACCGTCTCGGCGTCATTGGGCGATGTCAGGATCTCCAGGAAGAGGCGGTTCGCTTCCTTGTCCTCGCATAGTTTGCTGTCGATCAGTCCGAGCGAACGATTGGCGGCCCGCATGGCGTCCGGATGGAACGCGAAATTGTGCTTCTGCGCGATATGGAACATCCGGATCAGATTGACCGGATCACGCTTGAACACTTCGGCATCGGCGATATTGATGCGGTTGTTGTCGATGACGAAGTCGTCATTGTCCAGGGTGGCGCGGCGGCGTCCGCGTGAATTGAAGCGCGCCATTACGCGGCTGAGCACCGGCGCCGGCTTCGCCTGATTCTCCTCGAGCGCCGCGCAGAGAATGGCGGTGAGGTCGCCGACATCCTTGGCGATCAGGAAGTAGTGCTTCATGAATCGCTCGACGTCCTTGAGGCCGGGGTGCGCGGTATAGCCGAGCCGCACCGCGATCTCGCGCTGGATGTCGAACGACAGCCGCTCTTCGGCGCGGCCGGCCAGGAAATGCATATGGCAGCGCACCGACCAGAGGAAATTCTCGCAGCGGCGGAACAGCGTGTACTCGCGCTCGTCGAAGACGCCGAGATGGACGAGATCCTCGGGATCGCGCACGCGATAGACGTACTTGGCGATCCAGAACAGGGTATGCAGATCGCGCAGGCCGCCCTTGCCGTCCTTGACGTTCGGTTCGACGAGGTAGCGGGATTGTCCCGCCCGGCGGTGGCGTTCCTCACGCTCGGCGAGCTTGGCGGCGACGAACTCTGATGCGGAGCCCTGCACGACCTCCTTGTCGAAGCGCGTCACGAGTTCGTCGAACAGCGTGCGATCGCCGAGCAGGAACCGGGACTCCAGGATGCTGGTGCGGATCGTCATGTCGGCGCGGGCCTGACGGATCGATTCGTCGACCGAACGCGTCGCATGCCCGACCTTGAGACCAAGGTCCCACAGGCAATAGAGGATCGTTTCGGCGACGGATTCGCCCCAGGCGGTCTGCTTGTACGGCAGCAGGAACAGAAGATCGATATCGGAGCCGGGCGCCAGCAGGCCGCGGCCGTAACCGCCGGTGGCCACGACCGCCATGCGTTCGGCCTCGGACGGATTCTGCGACGAATACAGGTACTTCCCGGAAAATTCGTAAAGGACGCGGATAATCTCGTCCAGCATGTGGCACAGTCGCTCGGCGCAACGGCCGCCGTGCCGATCCCGCAGCAGCAGGGCTTCCGCCTCGGCGCGTCCCTCCGCGAGCGCCGTCTTGAGTCGCTGTGCGACGGCGGTCCGCAGCTCGCGTTCGTTGCCCGAATGGGTGGCGGCAAGCCTCGCAAGATCGGCGGCGACGCTGTCACCGTCGAACACCGGGTTCGGGGTGGATCGATGAACTTCGGCAACGGCGGACATGGCGGCTATCGGTAGCCGACCGGGATCGGCCTGTCACCATCGCGCCCGGGCATCGGCGTTCGGGTCAAGTCCTGACCGGCCGGAACGGGGGAGACGTTCCGCTGGCGCCCCCAGCACCGCTGAACTAGAGTTTGCCCCGATCCGGCGGGCGGTAAATTTTTCGTTCGCAAAATGATGCAGGGGGATATTGACATGCAATCGTATCAACGCAGCGCGTCATGGTGGGGCCTGTTGATGGTGGCGGCGCTCGCCGCTGGCGTCGGTGGGGTTCAGGCGCAGGGCGCCCAGTACCCCAGCAAGAAGATCACGATCGTGGTGGGATTCACGGCCGGCGGCTTCGCCGATACGCTGGCGCGATTCGTCGGTCAGAAGCTCGGCGACAAGCTCGGCCAGGCGGTCGTCGTCGAGAACCGCGGCGGGGCCGGAGGCAATACCGCGGCGAGCGCCGTGACCAAGGCCGACGCCGACGGGCATACTTTGCTGGTGACGACCACGGCGATCTCGATCAATGCCAGCCTGTATCAGAAGTTGGATTATTCACTCGATCAACTCGCCATCATCGCCATGCCCGGATCGTCGGCGGAGACCTTTGCCGTGCCCGCTGACCGGCCGGGGATGCTGAAGGAATTCGTGGACTGGGCCAAGGGCCGGGAGGTCACCTTTGCGACGGCGGGCGTCGGCAGCGGGTCGCATCTCGCAGCCGAGCACTTCTATCGCAACCTCGCCAAGATCAAGGCGTCGCACGTCCCGTTCCGCGGCGGTTCGTTGGCGTTGCAGGCCGCGCTCGGCGGACAGGTCGATGCGATCACCGCTTCGTTCGGCACCAATGCCCATGTCCAATCCGGCAAGCTGAAAGGACTGGCGGTGGCGAGCGCCAAACGCAATCCGGTGCTGCCGAACGTGCCGACCTTTGCCGAGGCCGGCTATCCCGGATTCGAAGCGGGCTCCTGGGTCGGCTTCTTCGTGCCGGCCAAGACCGATCCGGCAATCGTCGCCAAGCTCAACAGCGCCATCAACGAGATCGTCACCACCAAGGCGAACGAGGAGCATCTCACCAAGATCGGCTACACGCTGACGGTGCGCCCGGTCGCGGACTCGCAGAAGTTCCTCAAGGACGAAGTCGCCAAGTGGGGGCAGTGGGTGAAGACCGTCGGCATTTCGGTGAAGTGACACGTCTCCGCTGTCATTGCCCGCGAAAGCGGGCAATCCAGTAACCACCAAGTGTTCAGCGGCGCTGGATTGCCAATGCATGATCGCGGCGTATTGGATGCCCCGCCTTCGCGGGGCATGACGCCACGGGGATTGGGGCCGGCGGTATGATCCGAATCCGTTCGCCGCAAAACCTGGTGGCGGGCCTCGCGCTGATCGCCATCGCGGTCTTCGCCATCTGGCTGGTCGGCGATCTGTCGCAGGGCAGCCTGCGCGTGATCGGGCCGGCGATGATGCCGCGCTGGGTGGCGGTCATCATCGGCGTGGCCGGGCTGATCTTCGTCGCCGCCGGATTGATGGCCGACGGCGCGCCGCTCGAACGCTGGCACCTGCGCGGACCGTTCTTCATCTGCGTCGGTATGATCCTGTTCGCGATGACGATCCGGACGCTCGGGTTCCTGGTGGCCGGTCCGCTGACGATGATGCTCGTCGGCTATGGCACCAGCGAGGTGCGCAAGCTGGAATTGATCATCTTCTCCGCCGCGATGACGGCATTCTGCCTCGTGCTGTTCGTCTATATTCTCGACCAGCCGATTCCGGTGCTGAGAATCCCCGGCACCTCGATCCGGTTCTGAGGCGGCGATGTTCGATCTTTTCGCAAATCTCGGACTTGGGCTCGCCGTCGCGGTGTCGCTGCAGAATCTGGCGCTGTGCTTTGTCGGCTGCCTGCTCGGGACGCTGGTCGGCGTGTTGCCAGGCATCGGCCCGATCGCCACGATCGCGATCCTGCTGCCGATCACGTTCGGGCTGGAGCCGGTCAGCGCCCTGATCATGCTCGCCGGGATCTACTACGGCGCGCAGTATGGCGGCTCGACCACGGCGATCCTGCTGAGCATCCCCGGCGAAACAAGCGCGGTCGTCACGACGCTCGACGGCCACCAGATGGCCCGTCAGGGCCGCGCCGGCGTCGCGCTCGGCATTGCGGCGATCGGCTCGTTCTTTGCCGGCACTGTGTCAACCCTGATCATCGCCGCGCTCGGCGAGCCGCTCACCCGCCTCGCGCTCGTCTTCGGCCCGGCGGAATATTTCTCGCTGATGGTGATGGGCCTGATCTTCGCCGTGGTGCTGGCTCGCGGCTCGATCTTCAAGGCGATCACCATGATCCTGGCCGGCATCTTGTTGTCCACCATCGGGCCGGACCTCACCACCGGCCAGCTGCGGATGACCTTCGGCATTCCCTGGATGGCCGATGGAATCGAGATCGCCATCCTGGGCATGGGCATGTTCGGCATCGCGGAGGTGTTCCGCAATCTCGAATCCCGTATCCAGGGCGACGTCTTCCACGGCCGCATCGGCCGGCTGCTGCCCGGCCGCGAGGAGCTTGCGCAATCGACGATGCCGATCCTGCGCGGTACTGCGGTCGGCGCCGCGCTCGGCATCCTACCCGGCAACGGCGCCGTGCTCGGCTCGTTTGCCTCCTACACGATCGAGAAGAAGCTCGCGGCCGATCCGAGCCGCTTCGGCCGCGGCGCCATCGAGGGCGTCGCGGGTCCGGAATCCGCCAACAACGCCGGCGCGCAGACCTCGTTCATTCCGCTGCTGACCCTCGGCATTCCGCCCAATGCCGTGATGGCGATCATGGTCGGCGCCATGACGCTACACGGCATCGTGCCGGGCCCGACGGTGCTGACGCGGACGCCGGAGCTGTTCTGGGGCTTGGTCGCCTCGATGTGGATCGGCAACCTCATGCTCCTGGTCATCAACCTGCCGCTGGTCGGCCTGTGGGTGAAATTCCTGCAGGTGCCTTACCGGCTGATGTTCGTCGGCATCGTGATCTTCTGCTGCATCGGCGTCTATTCGATCAATCGCGAGCCCGGCGATATCATCGTTCTCACCGCTCTCGCCGTGCTCGGCTATGCGCTGAGCAAGTTCGGGTTCGAGGCGGCGCCGCTGACGCTCGGATTCGTGCTCGGGCGGATGATGGAGGAAAACCTGCGGCAGGCGCTGATCATTTCCCACGGGCGCTTTACGACCTTCGTCGAACGGCCGCTCTCCGCCTTTCTGCTTACGGTCGCCGTCGTGCTGCTGGTGATCGCGTTCCTGCCCACCATCAAACGAAGCCGCGAGAAGGCGTTCGTCGAAGGCGACGAATAATCTCTCCGCTGTCGTCCCGGAAGCCGGAGCGAAGCGAAGGCTATCCGGGACCCATGTATCCCTGTATTGCTTATGTGAATGAGGCCCGCGCTTCGTACGACCTCGTAGCGTAGTGATGTATGGGTCCCGGCTCTCGCACGCAGCCAAGTTTACGCAGGCTACGTAAACTTGCCTGCGGTGCTCGGCCGGGACGACAGCGGAGGAATGTCGATGCGAAGCTTCCAGGTCCGCACCTGCAGCGAGCCGCTGCAATGCGTCGAGACGACCACCCCGCAGCCGCAGGGCACCGAAGTGTTGCTGCGGGTGCTGGCGGCCGGCGTTTGCCACAGCGACCTGCACATCTGGGACGGCTTCTACGACATCGGCGGCGGCAAGCGGATCAATCTCACCGATCGCGGCGTCACACTGCCGCTGACCATGGGCCACGAGAACGTCGGCGAGGTCGTCGCGGTCGGCCCGGACGCCGAGGGCGTCCGCATCGGCGACCGGCGCATCGCGTTCCCCTGGATGGGCTGCGGCACCTGTGCGGTCTGCCGGCGGGAGGAAGAGCAGCTTTGCCCTTCGCCGCGGTTCCTCGGCGTGTTCCGCGCCGGCGGCTACAGCGACCACCTGCTGATGCCACACCCGCGCTACCTCGTCGACTACGGCGATATCCCAGCGGAGCAGGCTGCGCCGCTTGCCTGCTCGGGCGTCACCACCTATGGGGCGCTGAAGAAGCTCGGCTGGGACATCCTCGAACGCGAGGCAGTCGTGATCGTCGGTGCCGGCGGGCTCGGGCTGATGGGCCTGTCGATCCTCAAGGCGATGAAAGGCCGCGGTGCTATCGCCCTCGATATCGACGCGCGCAAGCGCGAGGCCGCGATGCAGGCCGGGGCGCTGGCGGCGATCGATCCGGCGGCGCCGGATGCCCAGCGGCAGATCGTGGCGGCGGCGGGCGGCGCGCTGTGGGCGGCTGTCGACCTTGTCGGTTCGTCCAGCACGGTGCAACTCTGCGTCAACTGTCTCACCAAGGGGGGCGCGCTGATCGTTGTCGGCCTCTACGGCGGCGAGGTCACGATCCCGACGCCGTTCCTGCCGCTGCGGGCGCTGACGCTGCGCGGCTCCTACACCGGCAGCCTCGGCGAGCTCAAGGAGCTTGTGGCGCTTGTCGGCAACAGTCCGCTGCCCTACGTGCCGATGCGCGTGCGGCCGCTTGACGAGGCGAACTCGGCGCTTGCCGACCTCAAGGCCGGCCGGGTGATCGGCCGGCAGGTGCTGGGACCGGCGGAACGCTAACCGCTGTCGTCCCGGCCAAGGCGCGAAGCGCCGCGAGCCGAGACCCATAGCCACACGGTTCATCGAGAGTTTCGGGGTATGGGTCCCCGCTTTCCGCGGGGACGACACCGGGTTTGCTTATGCCCCTCGACGCCTTCTGGCTGCCGCTCCTCATCAAGATGGCCGTGACTGCGGCCTTCGTCATCGCAGCCACCAAGGCCGCCGAGCGTGCCGGCGCGCTGGTCGCCGGCATGATCGCGACGCTGCCGATCGCCGCCGGGCCGTCCTACGTGTTTCTCGCGTTCGAGCACGACCCCACCTTCATCGCCGACAGTGCGCTGGCGAGCCTCGTCATCAATGCCGCCACCGGGATCATGGCGCTAGTCTATGCAGCGCTGGCGCAGCGGCGCGGTCTCGTCCTGAGCCTTGGAGCCGCACTGTGCGTGTGGTTCGCCCTCGCCGCCGTCGTGCGCTCAGCGCCGTGGACCACCACGGGCGCGATTGCTTTCAATATCGTCGTGTTTGCCGTCTGCATCGGCATAGGCAACCGGTTCGGCCATGTGCGCATGCCGCCGGTGCGCCGCCGCTGGTACGACGTGCCGCTGCGCGCCGTGCTGGTTGGGCTCCTGGTAGCAGTGGTGGTCGAGCTGAGCCATCGGCTCGGCCCGACCATGACCGGGATTCTCGCCGTGTTTCCGATCGTCGTGACGAGCCTGATGGCTATCCTGCATCCGCGCATCGGCGGGCCGGCAACCGCCGCGGTGATCGCGCACACGATCTCCGGCCTGGTCGGCTTTTCGCTCTGCTGTCTCACAGCCCGGCTGCTGGTGGTGCCGCTCGGAATGCCGCTCGGCCTATCGATTGCGCTGGCGGTGTCGATCGCCGCCAACATGGCGATCGGAATGATTCGCCGCGCGCTCGTGGCGCAGCGATAAGGAGCATCAATTTCAGCAGCGCAGTCGCGCTACTTCTGTTTGATCTCCAAATTTTGTTCCTTGATGATCTTGCCCCACTGCACCGTTTCGGCCTTGAGGGCTGCCGCAAATTCATCCGGCGAGCTCAGCATCGGCGTGTAGAGCTGCTTCTTCACGAACCGTTCGTTGACTTCTGGCTCATTGATGATATCGCGGACGTCCTTGTTGATCTTCATGATGATGTCCTTGGGCGTACCCGTGGTCGTCGCCATGCCGAACCAGGTGCCGGCATCGTAGCCCGGAACGCTCTCGCGGGTGGTCGGCAAGTTGGGATGCTCGGGCAGGCGCTGCGCGCTGCCGACCGCCAGCATCTTCACCTTGCCATCCTCCACCGCTCCGAGTGCCGAGGTCAGGCTAATCAGCATCATGTCGATGTGGCCGCCGACGAGGTCGTTGAACGCCGGCGTGGCGCCTCTGTAGTGCGCAGCGACCATCTTGATGCCCGCCGCGTTCTCCAGCATGGCCATGTTCACGTGCGGGCCGGAGCCGTTGCCGGCAGTTCCGTAGGTGAGCTTCCCGGGCTTCTCTTTAGCCAGCTTGACCACATCGGCGAGCGAATTGGTCGGCAAGTCCTTCTTGACGATCAAGGCGTGGTGAATGCGCACCAGCCCGGTGACCGGAGCGAGATCGCTCTCCTTATAGGGCAGCTTGTCCGCCGAATACATGTGGGGATTGATCACGAAGGTCCCGCGCTCGGCGACCATGATCGTATGGCCGTCGGGCGCAGCCTTGGCGATCATCATGGCCCCGAGGATATGTCCGGCGCCGCCCTTGTTTTCGACGACGACCTGTTGACCCCATTTCTCCGACAGTCGCTGAGCAATGGCCCGGGCCACCACGTCGGTGACGCCGCCGGCAGCAGCCGTGACAATCATGGTGACGGTCTTGGTGGGATAGGCTTGCGCCGGGGCGCCGGTTGTGACCAGCAGGCAGCCGATCGACGCCAATGCAGACATCCACTTTGTCATGGTTTCCCCCTCAATGGCTCCAGGTTTGCCGGCGACGTGGGCCCGTCGAAAAAAACCCTTGCGCGATCTTGTTGGGCGGGAGCCTACCACACCACCTTTTTCGGCCGCTACGGCCGCTTTGTCGCGGCCTTGAGCTTCAGGGCATAAAGCGCTTCCAGCGCCTCGCGCGGCGAAAGGTCATCGGGATTGAGCGTCGCGACGGCCGCCAGCAGCGCCTTGGCCGCTGGATCCTCGGGCGGAGAGGGGCGTCGCATCGCCGCGAACAGCGGCAGGTCGTCGATCAGCCGCCGCGCCGGCGAGGTGCGGTCCTCGGCTTCGAGCTGCGCCAGCACCACTTTGGCGCGCTCGATCACCGTCGCCGGCAGGCCGGCGAGCTTCGCCACCTGGATGCCGTAGGAACGGTCGGCGGCGCCGGGCACGACCTCATGCAGGAACATCACCTCGCCCTGCCACTCCTTGACGCGGACGGTCGCGTTGTGCAGCCGCGGCAGCTTGGCGGCGAGCGCGGTCAGCTCGTGGAAATGCGTGGCGAATAGCGCGCGGCAGCGGTTGGCCCCGTGCAGATGTTCGATCGTTGCCCAGGCGATGGACAAGCCGTCGAACGTCGCGGTGCCGCGGCCGATCTCGTCGAGGATGACGAACGATCGCTCGCCGGCTTGATTGAGGATCGACGCCGTCTCCACCATCTCGACCATGAAGGTCGAGCGCCCGCGGGCGAGATCGTCGGCGGCGCCGACGCGGGAGCACAGCCGGTCGATCACACCGATTTGCGCGCGCCGTGCCGGCACGAAGCTTCCCATCTGTGCCAGGATCGCGATCAGCGCGTTCTGCCGCAGGAAGGTCGATTTGCCCGCCATGTTCGGGCCGGTGACGAGCCAGATACGGCCGGCCGCGGCACCATCCGGCGGAGAGAGATCGCAGTCATTGGCCACGAACGGACCGCCATCGCGCGCCAGGGCCTGTTCGACCACCGGATGCCGGCCGCCGTCGATCTCGAAACGCAGCGATGCATCGATCTCCGGCCGCGCGTAGTCGCGCTCGACCGCGAGCGCGGCGAGCGCCCCTGTGGCGTCAAGCACGGCGAGCGCCTCGGCGGCCTCCTTGATGGTTTCGGCCGCCGCCGTCACCGCTTCAGCGAGCCGCTCGAATATCTCCAGCTCCAGCCCGAGCGCGCGGTCGGCGGCGCTGACGATCTTGGCCTCAAGCGCGCCAAGCTCGGTGGTGGAGAAGCGCACCTGCCCCGCGAGCGTCTGCCGGTGGATGAAGCCGGCGTTCAGCGGCGGCGTCAGGAGCTTGTCGCCGTGCTGCGCGGTCACCTCGATGAAGTAGCCGAGCACGTTGTTGTGGCGGATCTTCAGCGTGCGGACGCCGGTCTCCTCCGCGTAGCGCGACTGCAGCGCGGCGATGACGCGGCGGGATTCGTCGCGCAGCGCGCGCGCCTCGTCGAGCGCGGCATCGAGGCCCGGGCGGATGAAGCCGCCGTCGCGCTTGAAAGCGGGAAGCTCGTCCGCCAGCGCCGCTTCCAGTTGGCTGACGATCGCGGGATCGGGTTGGCGCAGGGCCGCGGCCGCTTCGGCGATTTCCGCCGGCGCATCGGTCACGGCACCAAGGCGGCGCGCCAGTTCGGACGCGCCCTCCAGGCCGTCGCGGATCGCCGCGAGGTCGCGCGGGCCGCCGCGCCCGACCACCAGCCGTGCCAGCGCGCGGGCAAGATCGGGCACCGAGCGCAGTTGCGCGCGGACGTCGCTTCGCGCCGGCGCGTCGGCGACCAGCGCCGCCACGGCATCGAGCCGCCGCAGAATCGTCGGCGGATCGGTCAGCGGCGCCGCCAGCCGCCGCGCCAGCAGGCGCGAGCCCGCGGCGGTCACCGTGCGGTCGATGGTATCGAGAAGCGAGCCGCGGCTGTCGCCCGACAGCGTCCGGATCAGTTCCAGATTGCTGCGGGTCGCCTGGTCGATGGCAAGGGTCGCACCGGCGGCCTCGCGCACCGGCGGCGACAGCGGCAGGCGCCTGCCGATCTGCGTCCGCTCCACATAGGTGACGCAGCCGGCCGCGGCGGTGAGCTCGATGCGCGTGAAAGTGCCGAATGCCGCCGTCGTGGCGACTGCGAAGTATTCGCATAGCCGCCGCTCGGCGGTGGCCCCGTCGAACACGTCACGGGCAAGCGGCGTCACCGCGTTCAAGCCGCGGAACAGATCGGCGAGATCGGGATCGTTGTAAAGCGTGTCGGACACGATGATCTCGCCCGGTTCGAGCCGTGCGATTTCGGCGGAGAGCATCGCCCGCTCGCATTCGGCGACGCGGAACTCGCCGGTGGAGATATCGATCCAGCCGAGCGCCAGGCGGCTCGCCGCTTCGCCCGAGGAGGCGCGCGTCCGCGCGATGGCGAGCAGGTAGTTGTTGCGCCGTGCATCGAGCAGCGTGTCTTCGGTCAACGTTCCGGGTGTCACCAGCCGGATCACGTCGCGGCGCACCACGCTCTTTGCCCCGCGCTTCCTCGCCTCGGCCGGGTCTTCGAGCTGCTCGCACACCGCGACCCGGTGGCCGAGCGCGATCAGCCGATGCAGGTACTCGTCGGCCCGCTCCACCGGCACGCCGCACATCGGGATATCGCGGCCGAGATGCTTGCCGCGCTTGGTGAGCATGATGCCGAGCGCCCGCGAAGCAACTTCGGCGTCGTTGAAGAACATCTCGTAGAAATCGCCCATCCGGTAGAACAGCAGGCAGTCCGGATTGGCCGCCTTGATCTCGATGTACTGCTCCATCATGGGGGTAACGCGCGTGTCCGTAGGCGCGGGGGCGTTCGTCACGGCATTGGCGGAGGGAGCATCCATGGCGGGACGCTAGCAGATGCGGGGAGGGGATTCAGCTTTGGTGTGACGAGACTCACAGTCGCGGTCATTCCGGGGCCGAGCGAAGCGAGGAGCCCGGAATCTGTAACCACCGCTTCGGAGTATGGATTCCGGGCTCGTGGGCTCAAGCCCGCGCCCCGGAATGACAACCTTATTCGATCTCCGCCGCCTTGCGCACGCCGGTAATCATCGATGTGTCGAGCAGGTGATTGCGCGCGCGGGTGGGATCGTTGGCGATGGCGATGAACTCAAGCAGATGCCGGCGCTGCGCCGCCGGATCGCGTTCTTCCATGAACTGCTTGTTGCGGATCGAGATGCGCTGCACCTCCTCGACGCAGATGGCACGGCGCTGGCGCACATAGCGGTCCAGCAGCGCGGCGTCGGCTTCGCCTTTCCACACGCGCGCAAGCTTCTCGGCCACATTGACGGCGTCGTGAATGCCGCTGTTGAGGCCGAATCCGCCCACGGGATTGTTGAGATGCGCCGCATCGCCGGCGAGCAGCACGCGGCCGTGGCGGAAATCCTTCGCGACGCGCTGGTGCACGCGATAGATGCTCTTGTAGCGGATGTCATACGGCTCCGCTTTGGCGACCAGCCCCTGCATCCGCCGCTCGACGTTGGCCGCCGACAGCAGGTTTTCCTCGGTCTCCTCGCCGTCGCAGGGAAAGGCGGCGCGCCAGAGTCCCGGCGGTCCGTCGTCCGGCACCTTGAAGATCGCGGCCCATTCCACCGGATCGGACAGGTAGGAGTTCATCGCATAGCCGTGCTGGCCGAAATCGTAGGGCGTGCTGACCACCAGGAAAATTTCCGGATAGGTGAATCCCTCGAACGCGATGCCGGTCGCGCGGCGGACGGTGCTGCGCCCGCCGTCGGCGGCAATCAGCCATGCGCCGTCGAGCGTGATGGCTTCCCCATTCGCCTCGACCTGCACGCGCACGCGGTCGGCGTCCTGCGTGAAGCCGGTGAGACGATGGCTGAAGCGGACATCGGCGTCGGTTTCGGCGCGAAGAATAGCAAGCTGAAGCGGCGTGACGCGGTGCTGCTCGATGTGCAACCGGTACGGATAGGGTGTGATGTCGCCGAGCAGGCCAAGATCGAATTCGGCGACCAGCTCCGAGCGTCGGTCGCGAATCTGCCAGCGCCGCACCGGAATGGCGGTCTCGTGCATGCGCGCCGTGAGGCCATAGGGCGCCATCATTTCCTGCGTCGGCGGGTGGAAGGTGCCGGCGCGCAGGTCGTGCGTCAGCCCGGGCTCTGCCTCGCAAACGACGACCGGAATGCCGTGCCTGCCGAGCACCAGCGCTGCCATCAGGCCGGTCGGGCCGGCCCCGGCGATGATGACGGGGAGGGTGGTGGTCATGGGCGCTCAGCACACTCTGTCGTCATTCCGGGACGGCCCGAATGGGTCGGGCCCGGAATCCATACTCCGTGTCGGTGGTTATGGATTCCGGGCTCGCGGGCTGCGCCCGCGCCCCGGAATGACAGGCCTTACTTCACCAGCTTCACGCCGGTCACCGCCTCGAGATTCTTGTAGTCGATCTTATCGCGCAGCGGCTTCGGTAGGTTGAGATTGTCGAGAATCTCGAGTGTCATGCGAATGTAGCCGGTGCCCTTTTCCGGATCGAACGGGCAGTCCGACGCGAACAGGATCTTGTCCTCGTCATAGAATTCGAGGCCGCACAGCATGGCGCCCTTGCCGCCGAAGGTGGCGGTGTCGGCCCAGAAGTCCTTCTTGAAATAGTCGAGCGGGCGCTGCTTCAGGCTCTTGCGCAGCGAGACGTAATCCTCATCCGAGGTGCGCGCGCCGAGCTGATCCCAACCGGGCCCGATGCGCCCTTCCAGCATCGGGATGATACCGCCGAAATGGTGCAGGATCATCTTCAGGTTTGGATTGTTGTCGATGATCTTCGACATCACCAGCCGGCCCATGGCGGCGGCGCTTTCGTACGACCACCCGAACGTCCACCAGATTTCGTACAGCGACTTCTTCTCGTCGAGATAGTCCGGATGATTGGCGCCGCGGTTGGGATGCAGCCATACCGGCTTGCCGAGCTCGTTCATCTTGGCGAAGAAGGCCGCGAATTCCGGCCGGTCGAGCGGCTTGCCGTTGACGTTGGTGTAGATCTGCACGCCGAGCGCGCCGAGATCCTTCACCGCACGCTCGGCCTCGCGGACGCCCGCATCGGGCGATGCCAGCGACACCTGGGCGACATAGCCGGGGAACTTGTCGGGGTGCTTCGCGCAGATTTCAACGAAGCCGTCGTTGATGATCTTGCAGTACTCCTCGGCCTCCGCCGGAGGCGCGAACGTCTCGATCGGCGGCATGGCATACGACAAAATCTGCGCATAGTCCTTGAACTGGTCGACGATCCGCAGCCGCTCATCGAGGTCGTGCAGGCAGGGAACGCCGCGCATGCGCTTGCCGATGTCGGCCATCTGGCCGGCGGAGGCTTCCATCTTCTCGGTGAATCTCTTAGGCAGGAAATGCGTGTAGGCATCAATCCGCATGTAAGGGTCTCCGGCGTTCCAGGTGTGGTTCAGATCGCCCGTTGGCTGCGCGGCCCCCACAGGTCCACGCGGAAGGGCAAGATGGGTTTTGTTACCTGCTCGGACTGTCTGAGTCCATGATGCGAGGCTGTCGAGGCTGTCATCCCGGACGGCGAGCGCAGCGAGCCGATCCGGGACCCATATATCCCGTATTCTGGCGTTTCAATTGAGTTACAGGGATACATGGGTCCCGGCTCTCGCGCACGCAGCCAAGTGTACGCAGGCTGCGTAAACTTGCCTGCTTTGGCGCTCGGCCGGGATGACAAACGGAGAGGCCGAGCTCCGCTCACTCCGCCGCCACGCGGAAGCTTTCGTGCCGGTCAAGTTCGGCGAGGCAGCGCACCAGGCTTCCGCCGTCCGGGTCGACCAGTGCCGCCGTGCGCGCGCTGGCGATCGCATCGATTGCCCGCGCTGCCGGCAGGTCGCCGTTAAGCGCCGGGTCGATCACGCGCTGCTCGATTGTGCGATAGTTGGCGAGCCCGCGGCTGTGGGTGTCGCCATAGCCTTTGACCAGCCGTGCACACTCGGCGATCTCGACGGCGAAATCGGCCGAGCGGGACGCCGCCGCGCGAATCAGCCCCAGCCATGACTCGATCTGCGCCTGCTCTTCGGCGTAGCGGTGGCTGCGCGGACGCCAGCGCCGCAGCTTGGCGAGCATCCAGAATCGGAGGTAACCACTGACCGACGTTGTCTTCAGTTCCATGCCCCAATGCACCCGGCCGAGCCAGCCGCGGCGCTCGGACGCCGCAATGATGCGCCGCGCCAGCCATGGCGGCAGCACCGAGCACATCTCCTCGATGCCAGGCTTGAGGAACTCGACCAGTTCGTAGGGCTCGCCCGGCTTGAGCTTCAATTCGGCGCCGATACGCTCGAAGCGGGCGGGATCGATCTTGGCCTGCGCCACGCGGATCACGTCCTCGAACGACATGCGCACCGCAAGATGCCGCGCGGTCTCGTACAGCAGGCGGCCGTCGGCTTGGGCAGCATCGTCGGCGGCACGGATGAAATCGAGCCGGTCGAGATACAGCCCGGCGTAGGCGCGGTCCTGATAGGCCGAGAGGCGGCGCACGCCCTCGCGCATCATCTCCTGGGCGGCGGTTGGCGCTTGTGCGACCCGTCGCTCCAGCGCCGCCAGATCGGAGGTAGCCTTGCTGCGGCGCTTGCCGGGGCCGATCGCAGGCGTCATCTCGCGCTTACGGGCGGCCTCAAGCCCGGCGCGGAAGCCCCGCAGATTCGTCTCGACGGCCTTGCCGTCGGCGCGGATCGCCGCCTCGAAGGCTTCCGGCGGTATCGGCAGTTGCCCGCTGCCGGCGATGGCGCCGAGCATTACCGAATTGACGATCGCGCCGTTCTCCTTGGCGAGCGCATCCATGTCGAACAGCAAAGCCCGCTTGGCATTCTGCTCGATCGCCTGCGTCAGCCGATCCTGCTCGTAGCGGCCGTCGCCCATCGCGATCTTCTCGTTCATCGCATAGAAGCGGCTCAGCGACGCGATCGCCGTGGTGCGCTCCGGCGTCACGAAGCCGCCGGCGACGCCGCGCGCGCCTTCCATCAACTCGCTCGCCACATAGAGGTCGATGTCGCCGATGCCGGGCGTGAGCGCCAGCACCGGCCGCTTGCCGCCGAGCGCGGACAACGGAGTCGGCACGATCTCAATGTAATACGTCGTGGCGCCGGTCCGCTGCGCGACGCCCGGAATCGACGTCGACTGCACCCGCAGGCCGAGCTCCTCGGCGGCGCTGACGATCTAGTGGGTCAGCACGCCGCCGCCCTCGCCGCCGAGCGCGGCGATGAGCAGGGTGATGGGGCGGGATGGACCTTTCTCTGAGGGGTTCGATTCCCTCTCCCCACACACGGTCTGTTCCCTCCCCCCTTGTGGGGGAGGGTTAGGGAGGGGGGTGGACGCTTGCGTTGCCGTCTGTTGCTTACCTCCCTCCCGCGTGGCGGGCGCACGGGTAAACCAACTGATGACGCTGCTGCGGAAGGAATGCTTCACCCAGTCCCACCGTGTCGGATTGCGGATGATCTCCGCGCGATAGAACGACGGGCACAGCACCGCGGCGTGCGCGACCTCGCCGCACAGGCCGCAGCCGACGCAAGATTCGATCACGGTCGCCACCGGGTCGGTGCGCAGCGGATCGGGATTGGGCTTCACCGTCAGCGACGGGCAGCCGGAGAGGCGGATGCAGGAGTGGTCGCCAGTGCAGATCTCGTCATCGACGCCGTAGCGCGTGCGCACTACCCGCTCGCCGCGCTTGAGCATCTCGGCCTCTTCGGCGCGCACGCGCCGCTGGCGCACGAGCTGGCATTCGCCGTCGGCGATGATGACCTTGAGGCCCTTCTCGGCCGTGCGCATCGCCTCCTTCAAGGTCGCGGTCATTTTCGCTACGCCGTAGGTATGGACGGTTCGCAGCCATTTGACGCCGAGTGACTTGAGCGTCTGTTCGATGGTGACGCCGGACGCCGAACCGCTGCGGCTGGTCGGACTGGACGGCAGCCACTGCTGGCCGGTCGCCGAGGCGTAGCCGTTCTGCATGACGATCAGCACGCCGTCGCCTTTGTTGAACACGTTCGAGGCGACGCCGGTGATCAGCCCGTTATGCCAGAAGCCGCCGTCGCCCATGATGGCGATCGGGCGCCGGTCCAGATTGGGGCCGACCGCCGCAGCGCTGGCGAGCGACATGCCATAGCCAAGGATCGAGTTGCCGAACGAGAACGGCGCGAACGTCGCGAACGAATGGCAGCCGATGTCGGCGCTGATATGCATCGGCCCAAGCTCGCGCTGTGCGAGCTTGATGGCGGAGAACACCGGCCGCTCCGGGCAGCCGGTGCAGAAGGTCGGCGGGCGTGGCGGCAAGTCGCCGACGGCTGCGGCGGCAGCCGGACGGTGTGCCAGCATGCTCTCGGCGCGTTGCGCGATCGCATCGGCATCGATGCCGTGCGGGCGCGTCTCGGTAAGGAACGCCGCAATCCCCGTGAGCAGCACGTCGGAGGTATATTCGCCGGCTCTCGGCAGCGGCCCTTTGCCGATGACGCGCGTCTGGATGTCGGCGCGGCGCAGTTCGACGTTGATCGCCTCCTCGATGTATTCCGGGTGGCCTTCCTCGACCACCAGCACGGCGCGCTTGCCGGCGCAGAATTCGCGGACTTCCTCCGGGACCAGCGGATAGACGACGTTGAGCACCAGCATCGGCACGCGGGTCGCACCATAGCGATCGGCGAGGTCGAGCCGGGCGAGCGCGCGCAGCACGCTGTTGGTGAGCCCGCCCATGACCACGATGCCGACGTCGGCGAGATCGCCGGGCAGGACTTCGTTGAGCTGGTGCTCGCGGATGAAGGCGCGCGCCGCCGGCATGCGCTCCTCGACCTTCTTCTTCTCCTGCACGAAGGTGACCGGCGGATGCGAAAGGCGGCCGTAGTCGAACTTCACCGGGCCGGGCACGCGGTTCTGCCCGGAATAGATGCCGCGGCGATTGTCCTTGGCGGCGAATTCACCAGTCACATGGCAGGCGCGGATGCGCAGCTCCAGCATCACCGGCGCGTGGCTCGCCTCCGAGAGCTCGAAGCCCTTCTCGACGCAGTGCACGATGGTCGGCAGGTCGGGGCGCGGATCGAGCAGCCATATCGACGACTTCATCGCGTAGGCGTACGAGCGCTCCTGGATCACGCTCGCGCCTTCGCCGTAGTCCTCGCCGAGAATGATCATGGCGCCGCCGACCACACCGGGCGACGACAGATTCGACAGCGCGTCGGCCGCCACATTGGTGCCGACGATCGATTTCCAGGTGACGGCGCCGCGCAATGGGTAGTTGATCGAGGCGCCCAGCATGGCGGCGGCGGAAGCCTCGTTGGTGCAGGTTTCGACATGCACGCCGAGATCGGCGAGCAGGTCCTCGGCGTCGACCATGACGTCAAGCAGGTGCGACACCGGTGCGCCCTGATAGCCGCCGACGTAGCTCACGCCCGATTGCAGCAGCGCCTTGGTAACCGCGAGAATGCCTTCGCCGTGGAAGGTCTCGCCGGCGCCGAGGCGCAGCGCCTGCACTTCCTTCGTGAACGAGCGTTCCATGCCGGGCTCCGCGAATTAGTTTGGCGTCAAACTAACATAGTTCGAAAGGTATGGAAGTGCAGCAAGCGTCATTCCGGGGCCGAGCGAAGCGAGGAGCCCGGAATCCATAACCACTGATCGAGATTATGGATTCCGCGCCCGGCCCTTCGGGCCGTCCCGGAATGACCGCGGAGAGCAGTGGCCTCAAAACATCCCGTTGTTGTTCAGCGCCTTTTCCGGAATGTCCTGCGCCACGTCCCAGTGCTCGACGATCTTGCCGTTCTCCAGCCGGAAAATGTCGATGATGGCACGCCCACGGTGCCCCGGTTCCGGAATATTGTGCACGTGCACGATGACGTAGTCGCCATCGGCGAACACCCGTTTGAACGTGCTCTGGTACTGCGGGAACTTCGACTTGAGGAAGCCGATGAAGGCCCTCAGGCCCTCCGGCCCGTCCGCCGCGCGCGGATTATGCTGAATGTATTTCGGACCGAAGTGCACCTTGGCCGCGTCGAAGTCCTTCTTGTTGATCGCCTTGTCGTAGAAGTCGATCACGACCTTCTTGTTGGCTTCCATCTGCTTCGCGTCGGCCGCCATGGCGGCAGGTGCTGCGAGCAGCAGGGGAACCAGCGCCAGAACGTATGCCATCCGTGTCATTGCCACCTCCCTAAGCCGGTTTTGATTGCCGTCATTCTACAGAGACGCGGCTGCCGTGGCTTGGGTGGGCAGTGTCACAAATGCGAGGGGTCAACGCGGCGGCCAACGCCACACCGCCCGCTATGAACGGAGCCAACGCCTGCTTGCGGCGCGTCAGGGGATGTCGTGTCCTTGTGCGGCGCACGGCGCGGCATAAAGCCCCGATGCCCGGTGCTTGTAAAGGACTGGTCGTTGGACCTAAAACGGTCTCATTGCAAGACGACACGCATGGTGTGGCGCGGAAGACGCAGAAGGCGCACCCGTTGCCGGAAAGACGGTGGAATGCGCGGGAGGACGAGAAAGGCACCGACGGAGCCGGTGTCTCCGGGCGATCCGGTCCAGTTCGGTCCGCTTGAGCATTGGCTCGGCTTCAACCTGCGCATGGCGCAGGCGGCCGCCTTCCAGGCATTCTCCCGGCTCTCCAGTGACATCGGCGTACAGCCGGGCCGGTTCGCGACGCTCACTCTGATCGCCGCCAATCCAGGCATCACGCAAACGACGCTCAGCCGCGCCAACGGGCGTGACAAGTCGACGTTGACACCGCTAGTCAGCGATCTGGTGCGGCGTGGACTGATCCGCCGGACGCGCGACCGTAAGGACCGCCGTACCTACCGGCTGACGCTGACGCCGGCCGGACACCGGCTGCTCGATGCGTTGACCGACTGCGCGCAGGAGCACGAGCGCAATCTCGATCGGGTGGTGGGCTCCGATCGTGCGCTGCTTCTCCGGCTGCTGCGCAAGATTGCGGCTGAGCTGGAGTAGACTGCTCCATCCTCTCCGTTGTCATCCCGGCCAACTCTCCCCGGCCAAGCGAGCGGAGTGAGCGCAAGCGTGGACCCATGTACCCCGGCAATGGTTGTCGGACCGAGAAGCGTACCCCGACTTGGTCTCAAATACAGGGATACATGGGTCCCGGCTCTCGCCTCGCCCGGCCGGGACGACAACAACAGAGGCCAGATGAGGATCGCTACATCTCGAACTTCTCGATGACCTCGCGCGGGATCGGATGCGACTTGATCTTTGTCGGATCGCTCGGATCGCGGATGACCCAGACACGCTTCTCGAATCCTTCGACGCACAGCTCTCCGTCTCTGGTGAGCCGGTGCTCGACGTCGAAGCTCGTCCTGCCGAACGTCACGCTCGATGCGATCTCCACGACATCGCCGAAGGTCGTCGGCTTGAAAAAGCGGGCCCGCGTGTCGAACATCGGATAGCCGCCGAAGTTATGCGCCTTGATGAAATTGATCTTCTTCATGCCCAGCGCCTTCTCGAACAGCATCGTGGTCGAGAGGTCGAACATCTCGAAATAACGCGGATAGAACACGATTCCGGCGGGATCGCAATCCGCCCATTCGATCCGCATGATGCGGGTATTGCTCAGCAGCGGCAATATGATCTCCCCCCGTTTGTCGTCGTCGCTCGCGAAGGCGGGCGACCCAGTTATTCGAAGCGCCTCAATTTATTCCGGTTACTGGATTGCGCGGTTTCGCGGGCACGACGCTTCCAACCGACTGCAATTCACCGCGGCGCCATGCGCAGCGATCCGTCGATACGGATCACCTCGCCGTTGAGGTAGCTGTTGGTGAGGCAATGCAGGACCAGCGCGGCATACTCGCCCGGATCGCCGAGACGCTTCGGGAACGGCACCTGCTCGCCGAGACTTTTCTGCGCGGCTTCCGGCAGAGCCTTCAACATCGGCGTGGCGAAAATCCCGGGCGCGATCGCCAGCACGCGGATGCCGAACTGCGCGAACTCGCGCGCCGCCGGCATGGTCAGCGCCGCAACGCCGCCTTTCGACGCCGCATAGGCAGCCTGCCCGATCTGCCCCTCGAACGCCGCGACCGATGCGGTCAACACGATCACGCCGCGCTCGCCGTTCGTCTGCGGGTCGATGCCCTGCATGTCGGCGCCGACGAGCCGCATCATGTTGAAGGTGCCGACGAGGTTGATGGAAATCACCTGGGCGAACTCAGGCAACGGCATGGGGCCCTCGCGGCCGACGATGCGCTTGGCCGGGCCGATGCCGGCACAGTTGATCAAGATGCGGGCGATGCCATTGCGCGCCCGCGCTTCGGCGATAGCGTCGGCGGCGCTCTTGTCGTCGGTGACGTCGCAGTGCACGGCGAGCCCGCCGATCTTCGTTGCGACCGTGCGGGCGCCGTCCACATTGACGTCGAGCAGCGCGACCTTGGCGCCGTTCTGTGCCAGGAGCTCAGCCGTGGCCGCGCCAAGACCCGAGGCGCCGCCGGTGATGATCGCGGCGCTGCCCTGGATGTCCATGCTCACTCCCCCCTGTCCACCGGAACCGCGCCCGGGTTCTCGATCAGCAGCGCGATGCCCTGGCCGCCACCGATGCAGGCGGAGGCGACGCCATAGCGCGATCCCGACCGCTTGAGCTCGCGCGCCAGCGTCACCGACAGGCGCACGCCGGTGGCGCCGAGCGGATGGCCGATGGCGATGGCGCCGCCGTTGACGTTGAGCTTGGCCTCGTCGATGCCGAGATCGCGGGCGCAGGCCATCACCTGCGCGCCGAACGCCTCGTTGATCTCGAACCGGTCAATCTCCGACAGCGGGAGACCGGCACGCTTCAGCACAGCCTTGATCGCCGGCACCGGGCCGATCCCCATGATCTCAGGCGGAACGCCGACCATGGCTCCGGCGACGATGCGCGCGAGCGGCGTCCTTCCGTGGCGTTTGAGATATCCGCCGGAAGCCACCAGCGCGGCGGCTGCTCCGTCGACAATCGCCGAGGAGTTGCCGCCAGTCTGCACGCCGCCGAACGCCGGCCGAATCTGCGCCAGCGCCTCGACCGGCGAAGGCCGCACATGGGTATCGGCTTCCACCATCTTGTCGCCGCGCATCTTGATGCCGCGGTCGCTGTAGCCTTCGAGCGCGAACGTCTCGGTCTGGACCGGGGTGATCTCGCCGCCGAGGAATCCGTTCTTTTGCGCCGCGACCGCCCGCTCGAAACTGCGCGCCGCATAGGCATCGACTTCAGACCGCGTGATCTGGTAGCGGCGGGCGAGGTTTTCCGCGGTGTCGCCCATGTTCGCCTTCGGGGCGGGATCCATCAGCGCTTCCCACAGGAAATCCTTGAACTCGACCTGACCCATGCGGAAGCCGCCGCGATGCGTGTACGCGGCAATCGGATTGCGGCTCATCGACTCGGTCCCGACGCACAGCGCGAGATCGGCGCGGCCGAGCGAGATGGTATCGGCCGCCTGCATCAGCACCTCGATGCCGGTGCCGCAGATGCGTTGCACATGAACCGCCGGCACCTCGACCGGCACGCCGGAATACAGCCCGATGTGGCGCGGCAGCAGGTAAGCGTCGAAGCTCGCCTGCGCCATCGAGCCGGTGATGACGGTGCCGACATCGGAGGGCGCTGCATCGGCCCGGGCGAGCACCTCGCGGGCGACCTTGATGCCGAGATCGATCGGCGAGACCTGCGCCAGCGCGCCGTTGTAATCGGCGAACGGGGTACGCAGGCCTTCGAGCAGCCAGGCGTCGGAGAAGGTGGCACCGAGACCGGTCATCGGCTTTCTTCCTTTGGAGCATGACCCGAAAGTACGAACCGGTTTCGGAAAGGATCATGCTCAACCAAACGAACCTAGTGTGGTGGTTCAGAAGTTCGCTTCATTGTCGCCGCGAGTCCATCAAGCGAACTTCTGAACCAAACCACACTAGACTCAATAACTTGCTAGGTCCTGTTGACATATAGGGGATTCCCCCTGACTCGCGAATGTGATTCAAGATCGCAACTGGGGAGGGCGATCGTGATTCGGCGAGAACTGACGGACGCACAGTGGCTTGGCATCGAACGGCTTGTTC
>WHTM01000010.1:5000-144565 GCA_009377755.1 Hyphomicrobiales bacterium
CGGCGAGACCAACTTCGCCACCCTTCCGGAGCGCTTCGAAGGGATGCTGCGCAGCGCGCTGAGCGGCGGTCCGGAACGGACGATCACCCGCAAAGGCGACCGGTTGCCGGCCTATGCCGACCCGACGTTTGCCCGTCAGGTGATCCGCGTGACGACCACGACGCGGGTCGGCAACCGCGAGATCGTCCGCGTTCGGCCATTCGTGCGCATTGCCGGCAATCTGTCGCTTTCGGTCTCCGAACTCTCGGCCAATATTCCTCCGTTCAACCCACAGCGCATGCTGGCCGAGGCTGTCCCCGATGCGGCGGCCGAAGCTGCGGCGCTTGCCGCCGCACCCGATGCCGAGGTGTCGTTCGTCACCCGTGACCTCGCCGGGCTGCTGCCGCGGATTCACCTTGCCGTCTCCCTGCCTGTCGACGAGGTCCTGGCCCAGGTTCGCGAGGCAGCCAACTGGACCGGCGGTCCGGCCAGGCCGGGCGTGCCCGGCCTCACCGGAACCAGGCTCGCCTACGCGGCCGAGGGCAATCCCGACCCCTACGCCGGCTTCGAAGCGCGGATCGTGCCGGAGAACATCACTCTGCTGCCGAAGACGACGACCGAAGCGACTGGGGGCAATCCCTGGAACGAGCGCGTGGTGGTGCCGAAAAAGGGCGAGACCGTCTTCGACATCGTGCGGGAGCTCGGTGCTACGCCCGATGAGGCTAAGGCGATCGTCGCCCTGCTCGGACCCCACGGCCTCGGCGGCGAATTGCGAGACGGTCACAAGCTGCGCATTCTGCTGTCGCCGGCGGACAGCAGCCGTCGCCTGAAACCGGTCCGCGTCATCGTTGCGGGCGACAGCGCGGTTGAAGCGGTGGTCGCCTTCTCGGACGCCGGGCGCTATGTTTCGGTGGATCTCCAGAACGCGAACAGCGAGATTGCCCAGGCGAGCGAGACGGAGGAGGACAACGGCGCTGGCATGCGGCTCTATCAGAGCATCTACGAGACCGCCTTTCGCGACCAAGTGCCGCGATCTGTGATCGAGGATCTCGTCCGCATCTACTCCTACGACGTCGACTATCAGCGCAAAGTTCAGCCCGGCGATTCCTTCGAGGTCCTCTACGCCGCCGAAGACGAGACGCCGGGCAGCGAAGGCAAGTCCGACGTGATGTTCGCCGAGTTGACCGTCGGCGGCGAAACCAAGAAGTTCTATCGCTTCCAGACGCCCGACGACGGCGTCGTCGACTACTACGACGAGAGCGGCAAGAGCGCGAAGAAGTTCCTCGTCCGCAAGCCGATTGGCCGCGGCATTATGCGCTCCGGCTTCGGCTTCCGCCGGCACCCCATTCTCGGCTACTCGAAGATGCACACCGGTGTCGATTGGACGGCGCCCTACGGCACGCCGATCTTCGCCGCCGGCAACGGCGTGGTCGAAAAGGCGGGCTGGGAATCCGGCTACGGCAAATATGTCCGCGTCCGGCACAACAACGGCTACCAGACGGCCTATGGCCACATGACGGCCTTCGCGCGCGACCTCGACGAAGGCGTGCGCGTGCGCCAAGGCCAGGTGATCGGCTTCGTCGGTTCGACGGGGCTGTCGACCGGCGCGCACGTCCACTACGAGATTCTGGTCAACGGACGATTCGTCGATCCGATGCGCATCCGGCTGCCGCGCGGCCGCTCGCTCGACGGCGGGGTGCTGGCGAGCTTCGAACAGGAGCGCGATCGTATCGATGCCATGAAGGCGTGGCCGCCGGTCCGAACGGCGCACACGACGCGGTGATTCCGCTCTCCCGGCATCGGCGGTGTCATACCTCCCCCTGAAAGGGGGAGGTCGACGCACGCAGTGCGTCGGGTGGGGGTCTTCCAATTCACTGCCGTCGTTTTATGGCGACGAAAGCGGAGCGTGCATAGGCTGCAAATTTGATATTCTTCCCGTACAAAGACGTCCAGGTTTGTCCGCAGCCGGAAACGGGCCATGAGCGAACTCAAGACTTGCTTCAAACGAGTTGATTACGACCTGAGCGGCCTGCTGCACTACATAGATATCGGCGACATTGGACTGCCCGACATACAGCGGCCCTTCGTTTGGTCCAATGCGAAGGTCCGCGACCTGTTCGATTCGATGTATCGGGGCTTTCCAGTCGGGTATCTACTGTTTTGGGAGAATGGGCAAACGAATGGCGCCAAGCAGATCGGAATCGGACAGAAGCAGCGCGTGGCGCCTGCGCGTCTGATCGTCGACGGTCAGCAACGCCTGACCTCCCTGTATGCCGTGTTCCGCGGCAAACCCGTCCTAGACGCGGACTACAGGACGCGTCCGATTGCGATCGCCTTTAGGCCGCGAGACGGAAAGTTCGAGGTGACCGACGCGGCGATCCGACGCGATCCGGAATGGGTCGCCGACATTTCGGAACTTTGGGCTTCCGGCAAACCAGTCTATCAATTGGTTAAAGGCTTTCTTCAATCCATTTCGGCGAAATCACCGCTGACCGAGCAAGAAGAGGCCGACGTCGCGCATAGCCTCGATCGGCTGTTCGATCTTCAGAAATATCCCTTCACGGCGTTGGAGATCGCGCCATCGGTCGACGAGGAGCAGGTTGCCGACATTTTCGTTCGCATCAATAGTGAAGGCGTCAAGCTCAACCAGGCGGACTTCATACTCACGCTGCTGTCGGTCTTTTGGGACGAGGGTCGTACGGCGTTAGAACAGTTCTGTCGCTCCTCACGAATAGCACCCGGCACCGAGAGCAATCCATCAGCATTCAACCATTTCATTCAGCCGGACCCGGACCAGCTCCTGCGCGTTGCAATCGCTGTCGGATTCAAGCGAGGCCGCCTGAAGAGCGTCTATCAGATCCTTCGTGGCAAAGACGTCGAAACCGGTGAATTCAGCGGCGACCGTCGCGACGCCCAATTTAGAATTTTGCAGGATGCTCAAGCAGTCGTTCTCAACCTTACGAGCTGGCATCAGTTCTTGAGCGCGCTCGTCGGCGCAGGATTCCGTAGTGCCGAAATGATCTCGTCGCAAAACGCACTCCTCTATTCCTATGCCTTGTATCTCATCGGGCGCAACGAGTTCCGTGTACCGGAACACCTGCTTCAAAAAGCGATCGGACGGTGGTTCTTTGCAGCCAGTCTTACCGGCCGCTACACAGGGTCTCCTGAATCCGTGATGGATGGCGACCTAAACCGGTTGCGTCCCATACGTACGGCGGAGGAATTCGTACGGCTGCTTGACGAGATCATTGCCAGCGAACTGACGAACGACTTCTGGAGCATTACGCTTCCGTCGAATCTGGCGACCTCTTCCGCGCGCAATCCTGAACTCTTTGCCTATGTGGCTGCACAGAACAGACTTAGTGCCCCTGTGCTGTTCTCGCATAAGCGAATCGCCGAGCTCATCGACCCGGTGCTGCGAACGAAGAAAAAGCCCTTGGAGCGCCATCACTTGTTTCCCCGCGCATGGCTCGAGAGGCAGGGCATCGACGACAGGACTGCGATTAACCAGATTGCCAATTACGCCCTGCTCGAGTGGCCTGACAATATCGACATCAGTGACAGCCCGCCGCACGACTACGTGCCGCTCATCAAAGCTCGGTTCTCCGATAGCGAATGGGAAGCGATGGGCGCCCTTCACGGCTTGCCCACGGGCTGGGAAGGTTTGTCCTATCACGACTTCCTGCCGCGACGGCGCGAACAGATGGCTTTGATCATTCGGCGAGGATTCGAGACGCTCAGCGGTCCGTAAGGCTCGTTGGCTGTCGTCTCGTCTGCGGCCGTCTTCTTTGACCCCACCCGACGCACTTCGTGCGTCGACCTCCCCCTTTCAGGGAGAGGTAAGGCACCGCCGATGCCGCGAGGGCTCACGCCGCCTGGGCCAGCTCGCCGTTGAAGGTGATGCCCTGCTTGTCGGCCGAGATGGTGACGTGGTCGCCGTCCTTGATCCGGCCGGCGAGGATCATTTCCGCGAGCGGGTCCTGGACTAACTTCTGGATCACGCGCTTGAGCGGACGCGCCCCATAGGCGGGGTCCCAGCCCTTCTCGGCAAGCCAGTCGCGCGCGCGCGAATCCAGGTCAATCGTGATCTTGCGATCCTCCAGGAGCTTCGCGAGCCGCCGCATCTGGATATCGACGATCGAGCCCATCTCGCTCTTCTTCAACCGATGGAACAGGATGATCTCGTCGACCCGGTTGAGGAACTCGGGACGGAAGCTCGCCCGCACCAGCGCCATCACCTGGTCCTTCACAGCGTCGGAATCCTGTCCCTCGGGCTGATTGACCAGGAATTCGGCGCCGAGATTCGACGTCATCACGATTAGGGTGTTACGGAAGTCGACGGTATGGCCTTGGCCGTCGGTGAGGCGGCCGTCGTCGAGCACCTGCAGCAGGACGTTGAACACGTCCGGGTGCGCCTTCTCGATCTCGTCGAACAGCACCACCTGGTACGGCCTTCGCCGCACCGCTTCGGTTAGCGCGCCACCTTCCTCGTAACCGACATAGCCGGGTGGAGCGCCGATCAGGCGGGCAACCGAATGCTTCTCCATGTACTCCGACATGTCGATGCGGATCAGCGCCTGCTCGTCGTCGAACAGAAATTCGGCGAGTGCCTTGGTCAGCTCGGTCTTGCCGACGCCGGTGGGTCCCAGGAACATGAACGAGCCGATCGGCCGATGCGGATCTTGTAAGCCGGCACGGGCGCGCCGCACGGCGGTCGAGACAGCCTTCACTGCCTCTGCCTGACCGACCACGCGCTTGGCGATCTGCTCCTCCATGCGGAGCAGCTTCTCTCTCTCGCCCTCAAGCATCCGGTCGACCGGAACGCCGGTCCAGCGCGACACCACCTGCGCTACGTGGTCGGCGGTGACCGCCTCCTCCACCATGGCGCTCTTGCCTTCGGCCGCCTCGTTCTCTTTCAGCTTGGCTTCCAATTCGGGAATGCGGCCGTAGGCGAGCTCGCCGGCGCGCTGGTATTCGCCGCGCCGTTGCGCGTTCGCCAATTCGATGCGCAGCTGATCGAGCTCGGTCTTGAGCTTCTGCGCATCCGACAGCTTTTCCTTCTCAGCCTTCCACCGGCTGGTGAGATCGGCTGATTGCTTCTCGAACTCCGACAATTCGGCTTCGAGGCGCACCAGACGATCCTTCGAACCGGGATCGCTCTCCTTCTTCAACGCCTCCTGCTCGATCTTCAGCCGTACGATTTCGCGATCGATCGAGTCGAGTTCCTCGGGCTTGGAGTCGACCTGCATCTTCAGCCGCGCGGCGGCCTCGTCGATCAGGTCGATCGCCTTGTCGGGCAGGAACCGGTCGGTGATGTAGCGGTGCGATAGCGTCGCCGCAGCGACGATCGCCGAGTCGGTGATACGCACGCCATGGTGCTGCTCGTAGCGGTCCTTCAGCCCGCGTAGGATCGAGATCGTATCCTCGACCGAGGGCTCGTCGACAAAGACCGGCTGGAACCGCCGCGCCAAGGCCGCGTCCTTCTCGACGTGTTTCTTGTATTCGTCGAGCGTGGTGGCGCCGATGCAATGCAGCTCGCCGCGCGCCAGCGCCGGCTTGAGCAGGTTGGAGGCGTCCATCGCGCCGTCGGCCTTGCCGGCGCCAACCAGCGTGTGCATCTCGTCGATGAACAGGACGATGCCGCCGTCGGACGACGTCACCTCCTGCAGCACCGCCTTGAGCCGCTCCTCGAACTCGCCGCGATATTTTGCGCCGGCGATCAGCGCGCCCATGTCGAGCGCCAAAAGCTTCTTGTCGGAGAGGCTCTCCGGCACGTCGCCGTTGACGATGCGCAGCGCCAGCCCCTCGACGATCGCGGTCTTGCCGACGCCGGGCTCGCCGATCAGCACCGGATTGTTCTTGGTGCGCCGCGACAGCACCTGGATGGTGCGGCGGATTTCCTCATCACGGCCGATCACCGGGTCGAGCTTGCCGTCCTTGGCGGCCTGGGTCAGGTCGCGCGCGTATTTCTTGAGGGCGTCGTAAGCGTTCTCCGCCGAGGCGTTGTCGGCGGTACGGCCCTTGCGCAACGCCTCGATCGCGGCATTGAGGCTCTGCGGATTGACGCCGGCCTTGGCCAGAATTTTGCCGGCCTCGCTATCCTTCTCCAGGGCCAGCGCCAGTAGCAGGCGCTCGACCGTCACATAGCTGTCACCGGCCTTCTCGGCGACCTTCTCGGCGGAGTCGAACACCTTGGCGGTTGCCGGCGCGAGATAGAGCTGGCCTCCTCCGCCGGACACCTTCGGCATCTTGCCGAGCGCCGCCTCGGTGGCGGCAAGCACTTCGCGCGAGCGCCCGCCGGAACGGTCGATCAGCCCCGCGGCCAACCCTTCCGGGTCGTCGAGGAGCACCTTGAGGATGTGCTCGGGGGCAAATTGCTGGTGTCCCTCGCGGAGCGCGAACGATTGGGCAGATTGAACGAAACCGCGGGCGCGGTCGGTGTACTTCTCGAAATTCATGTCATTCCCTCGGCCTGGTCCACCCACCCGTCTGGCGCGGTTGGAACATCGTCATTGGGTCCACAAAGGCCGCACTGACGCACGTCAACGGGCCGGCAGACCCCTAAGGCATCCGCCACAACTGAATGTGGGGGCGGCTCCCACGGGTGGTAGTGGCGTCACCGGAATTTCGCACCGCTGGCAAGTGTGGACGCAGGCGGTTAACAAGCCTTGAGAGGGGACCGATGCCCGCTGTGCCGCCGTCGCTCCAGGCCATCTATCGCTCTCCGGTGAAGGGGCTTTCGCCGGAGCCGCTCGCCAGCGTGACGCTCGTCGACCATCTCGACTTAGCTATATCATTGCCGTTAAAATGCCTTTGATTTCTTGCGCAAAAGTTTTGCTTGGGGCGGCAATGTCCGTGGCTCAGAACGGCCCAAGCGCCGCCCGGATGCGCCGCCCGGATGTGCCCCGCAACGACGCCTCCGGGTCGGAAGCAATCCCTAACTCGACAAAAGTCCGAGGCCGACCTCGCCCGGATCGGTGTTAGCCGCGCCGGCTGAGCAGGAACACCGCTTGTTCGCCGAACAGGTTCCAGAACCACCACGGCGCGTTCAGCCGCAGCGGCGTGCCCCAGGCATTGAGCGCCACGGCGCGCTCGATGCGGGCGCCGATCACCGAGGTGAGCTGGTGGAAGTCCTTGATGGTGCAGAAGTGGATGTTGGGCGTGTCGTACCAGGTCTCCGGCAGGTTGTCGGTCCGCGGCATGCGGCCGCCGAACGTCAACTCTAGCCGGATGCGCCAGTGACCGAAGTTCGGGAACGACACCACCGCCTGGCGGCCGATGCGCAGCATGTGCTCGAGGACCTGGCGCGGATGGCGCGTCGCCTGCAGCGTCTGCGACAGGATCACGTAGTCGAAAGCGTCGTCCGGATAGTCGCTCAGATCGGTGTCGGCGTCGCCCTGGATCACCGCCAACCCTTTGGCGACGCATTCGTTGACGCCATCGCGCGACAGCTCGATGCCGCGGCCGTCGACGCCCTTGCGCTCCAGAAGCTTGAGCAGCTCGCCGTCGCCGCAGCCGACGTCGAGCACCTTGGCACCGTGCCCGATCATCTCCGCCATCACCAGGAGGTCGACGCGCGCGCCGCCCGGCGTGCGCGCCGTCTGCGCCATCGTCTGGTCGGTCCGTGTCAGCATTACCGCGCCTCGTCGAGGCCGCGGGCCTTGCCGGCAGAACCGAGGAAGCCGCGCACGATCGCAAGCAGTTCCGGCTCGTCGAGCAGAAAGGCGTCATGGCCCTTGTCGGTGACGATTTCAGCGAACGAGACGCGCGCGCTCGAGGCATTGAGCGCATGCACGATGGCGCGGGAGTCCGATGTCGGGAACAGCCAGTCGCTGGTGAAGGAGATCACGCAGAAGCGAGCCGTCGTGCCTTTGAAGGCATTCGCCAGCACGCCGTCGTAGTCGGCGGCAAGGTCGAAATAGTCCATCGCGCGGGTGAGATAGAGATAGGAATTGGCGTCGAACCGCTCGACGAAGGAAATGCCCTGATGACGCAGATACGATTCCACTTCGAAGTCGGCGTCGAACGAGAACGTGGGATTGCTGCGGTCCTGGAAGCGGCGCCCGAACTTGCGGTGCAAAGCCGCATCCGACAGGTAGGTGATGTGCGCGCCCATGCGCGCCACCGCAAGACCGCGGCGCGGATTGGTGCCTTCAAGCAGGTAGCGTCCGCCGCGCCATTCGGGATCGGCCATGACGGCCTGCCGCCCGACCTCGTGGAAGGCGATGTTCTGCGCCGAATGGCGCGTCGCCGCGGCGATCGGCAGGACCGCGAACACCCGGTCCGGATAGCTCGCCGCCCATTGCAGCACTTGCATCCCACCCATCGAGCCGCCGGCGACCGCAAACAGCGAGCCAATGCCGAGATGATCGAGCAGCATCGCCTGCGCCCGCACCATGTCGCGGATGGTGATGACGGGAAAATCCAGTCCCCAGGGCTTGCCGGTCTTCGCGTTGGTGGACGAAGGCCCCGAACTGCCCATGCAGGCACCGACCACGTTCGGACAGATGATGAAATAGCGGTTGGTATCGATCGGCTTGCCTGGACCGACCATGGTTTCCCACCAACCAAGCTTGCCGGTGACGGGATGCTCGCTCGCGACGTGCTGATCGCCGGTCAGGGCATGGCACAGAAGCACCGCGTTGGAGCGCGCGGGGTTGAGCGTTCCGTAGATCTTGTAGGCGATCTGAAAGGGCGAGAGATCGACGCCACAATCGAGCGGCAGCGGCTGATCGGGCCCAAAACGCGCGAGAAGCGACTGGCGCGGGTTGTCCGCCTCACGGACGGAGCCCCGTGGCTCATCGCTGATGCTCAACCCGGCCTCGGCCATCGACCCTAGAACCCCAACGCTACGCCCCGGAGAGGCCCGGGCGGTGGCTTAGATAGGCCCCCGCGGGGGGTCCATCAACGTTTTCTTTGCTTTAGCCCTGCCCCAAACTATCATTCGCCGTCATGCCCGGCCTTGTGCCGGGCATCCACGTCTTTGCGCGCTATCATGTTTGAAGACGTGGATGGCCGGGACAAGCCCTGCCATGACGGATCAGAGTTTGCCACCATGCCGGACCCCAGCAACACCCCCTCGCTGGCCGACCTCCGCAAGGAGATCGACCGCATCGACGAATCCATGCACGGCCTGCTGATGCAGCGGGGCGAGATCATCGACCGCCTGATCAGCGTCAAGCACACGCAGGAATCCGGCTCCGCGTTCCGCCCGGCACGCGAGGCCGAAATGATGCGCCGCCTGGTCGAGCGGCATCGCGGCATCCTTCCGCTCGATACGGCCGAGAGCATCTGGCGGGTGATCATCGCCACCTTCACGTACGTGCAGGCGCCGTTCTCGGTGCATGCCGACCTCTCGGCCGGCGACGCGGCGATGCGCGATTCCGCCCGCTTCCACTTCGGCTTCACGGTTCCGTTCGTGCCGCATATCGGGGCCGCCAGCGTGGTCGAGGCGGTGTCGGAATCGAAGGGCGATCTCGGTCTGGTGCCGGCGGTGCCGATCGCCGGCGCCGGCCCGTGGTGGACGGCCCTCGAATTCGAGAGCGCGCCGAAGGTGATCGCACGGCTGCCGTTCGTGGAACGCTCCGACCATCCGGCCGCCATGCCGGTGTTCGCCATCTCGCGCGTGGCGGCGGGCGCCATGGTGACCGAGGTCGCGATGTGGAGCACCCGGGTCTCGGGGTGGAGCGCCGTGGCCGCGCGCGAGGTCTCCGCACTGGCGGAGATCCTGGCGGTGCCGGACCGGGCCTTCGACGGGGCGGCACTCCTGATATCGCTGCCGGCGGGCCGCAAACTGGAGCAGATCACCAGCACGCTGGTGAAATGTGGTGCCTCGGTCCGCTCGTCGGCCCTCGTCGGCGGCCACGCGACCCGCTATACCGTCGCCGCGAACGGGGCTCCGCCGACGCCGGTGGGGCGCTGAACATCGCAACAAGACAAGGCGTCGTGTCCCCGCGAGGCGGGGACCCATAGCCACCGTCTGTCGGATGTTGCACAGACGAGTGCCACATCGAGATGACACGGGTTATGGGTCCGCGCCTTCGCGGGGACGACCGATCGGAGTTTGCAATGTCTGCCCCCCCTCGCCCGCAACCGCGTCGCGGCGTTCTCGCCATTGACGCGTATGTGCCCGGCAAGAGCAGTGCGCCGGGCGTCGCGCGGGTGTTCAAGCTATCCTCCAACGAGACGCCGCTCGGGCCGAGCCCGAAGGCGATCGAGGCCTATCGCGCCGTCGGCGCGCATCTCGAGGATTATCCCGACGGCGCCGCGACGGATCTGCGCGACGCGATCGGACGTGCCTTCGGGCTCGATCCGGACCGGATCGTCTGTGGCGGCGGCTCCGATGATCTGCTGAACCTGTTGGCGCGCGCCTATCTTGCCGACGGCGACGAGGCGATCCACACCACCCACGGCTTCCTGGTCTATCCCATCGCCACGCTCGGCACCGGGGCGACGCCGGTGGTGGCGCCGGAGACGGACTATACCGCCGATGTTGACGCCATCCTCGCCCGCCTGACGGCGAAGACCAAGCTCGTATTCCTCGCCAATCCCAACAACCCGACCGGCACCTATGTGCCGTTCGACGAGGTCAAGCGCCTGCACCGTGCGCTGCCGCCACACGTCCTGCTTGTGCTCGATGCGGCCTACGCCGAGTATGTGAGGCGCAACGACTATGAGGCGGGCATCGAGCTGGTGGCGACCAGCGACAACGTCGTCATGTGCCGGACCTTCTCGAAGATTTACGGCCTCGCGGCGCTGCGGCTCGGCTGGCTGTATGGGCCATCGCATGTCGTCGACGCCATCAACCGCATCCGCGGGCCGTTCAACGTCAACGCGCCGGCGATCGCCGCCGGCATCGCCGCGATCGAGGATACCGCGCATGTGGAGCGCTCGCGCGCGCATAACGATCGGTGGCTGCCGTGGCTCACGGAGGAGATCGGCAAGCTCGGTCTCAAGGTGACGCCGAGCGCCGCCAATTTCGTGCTGATCCATTTCCCGGACGCGAAAGGCCGGACCGCGGCCGACGCCGATGCACTGTTGACCTCGCGCGGCCTGATCCTGCGGCGTGTCACGGCCTACAAGCTGCCGAACGCGCTGCGGCTCACTGTCGGGACCGAGGAAGCAAATCGCCTGGTGGTGGCAACGCTGGCCGAATTCATGGGACGGCCCACGTGAGGCTGCAGCAGCCCATCTTCGAGCGCATGGCGCTGATCGGGGTCGGCCTGATCGGGTCCTCGATCGCGCGCGCAGCACGGGCGCAGAACGCGGTCCGTTCGATCGTCGCGACCGCCCGCTCGCCGGAAACGCGCCGCCGCGTCGCCGAGCTCGGGCTCGCCGATCAGGTGGTGGAAACCAACGTCGCCGCCGTCGACGGCGCTGATCTGGTCATCGCCTGCATTCCGGTGGGCGCCTGTGGGGCGGTGGCGAAGGAGATCGGCCCACATCTCGCCACCGGCGCCATCGTCTCCGACGTCGGCTCGGTGAAGGGTTCCGTGGTGCGCGACATGGCGCCCCACCTTCCCGCCAACGTGCATTTTGTTCCTTCACATCCAGTCGCCGGCACCGAGCATTCCGGCCCCGACGCGGGCTTCGCGGAACTGTTCATCGACTGCATCTGCATCCTCACGCCGCCGGCCGGGACCGACGCGGGAGCCGTCGAGCGGCTCACGACGCTGTGGCAGACGCTTGGCGCGCAGGTCGAGACGATGTCGCCGGACCACCACGACCTGGTGCTGGCGGTCACCAGTCATTTGCCGCACCTGATCGCCTACACGATCGTCGGCACCGCCTACGACCTGCGCGAGGTGACGCGCTCGGAGGTGCTGAAGTTCTCCGCCGGAGGCTTCCGCGACTTCACCCGCATCGCCGCGTCCGACCCGACGATGTGGCGCGACATCTTCCTCGCCAACAAGGATGCGGTGCTGGAAATGCTCGGCACCTTCACTGAGGACCTGTCGACGGTGACGCGCGCGATCCGCCGCGGCGACGGCGACACGTTGTTCGACATCTTCACGCAACGCCGTGCTATCCGGCGCAGCATCGTACCGCTTCAGAGCAACGGCGCCGCCGCCAATTTCGGCCGTCCGCATCCCGAAGCGCCGAAACCGCCGCTACCGCGGCCCTATGCATCTGATCAGGAGTGATGCCCCGGAACCTGGATTGAATTGCCGAACGTCCTGCGCAGGCTTTGAAAGGCATTCCAGAGTGCCGGCGTGTTCTTGATCTCGCGTTTCAGGATGTTGGCCGTATCCAAGCCGATGGCCAACAGGCGACCGAGCGGCGTCAACGGCACGAAACTGTCAAACAATGTGACGGGCTGCTTGCAGAACCACGTCTTGTACTGGGCGTCCCCGGCTCCGAGGTCGAAGCTCGCAAACCCGCGATCGGCGCATACCTGGATCATCTGCAGAATCAGGATCAGCCCCGGGCTGTGTCTTGAATGCTCGCTGCTCGTATAGGTGTTGACCATCACCGACATGCACCGATCATCCGTCAGCACACCGAGCAGCGCCAGGAGTTCCCCGTCACCCTCCAGGCCATGTAGCTCGATGGCCGGGCATCCATCGGCGAGGTTTTGGTGACAGGCGGACCGCAGGAACGCCTCGACCCCTTCTTCCGCGAATACGTTGGGCAAGCCCTGCGCCGCCATGTGCGCCGTCTTGAGTGCGATGAACCGATCCAGCAGGCGGTCGACTTCGGCAGGCTGGGTCGCCTGGAAGTAACGGTAGTCAGGCAGCTTCTGCAGCTTGCGTTTCTTGGTGCGCAGGCGCCCGCGCGTCGCCGCGCTCACCCCGCGCTCGATCACCTCCTGGCCCGGCGCATCGACGACGAGGCAGGCGCCGTTGCTGGCCGCCTGCCGGTGCGGCAATTTCAGGAGCGGATTGTCCAGGCCCTGCCATGCCCGCGGCTGGCTGTAGAGCGCCAACAGATCGGGACGGTGCGGCAACGCGGTGATGCGATGCAGAACAAATTGCATATCCGCGGCACACATGGACGCGGTTACCGTAGGGTCCCATAAGCCAAAATTGAAGTTCGCGTGTTTACCGCCGAGAAAGCATACCTGCCGAAGCGGCCCCATTCGGCGCATCCCGAAGGGAAGGAGGAACACAGGGCGGTCGGACGAATCGAAGCCGACAACGACGAACGGCGTTACCCCGCGCCGCGATCCGACCTCGCGATGCCATGCCGCAAGAAAGTCGAAGCTTTGGTACGGCGTCGACACAGCGCCGTCCGCTAGGAGCGACCGCCAGAACGGCTCTGCGTCACGCAGATCGTCGATGATGTCGACATGCCTCAGCCGTCCCGATCCGGCATCGGCCAGCCGGCGGCCGCTTCGATATCCTGACGTGCTACCCATCGCCGCTCAAAGCGTACCCGGTGATCCTGCCCTAGTGTCCCGAATCCGAAGTTCGCTTGATCTTCGAAAGGACAACTAGAAAACGATGAGTCTAGTGTCCCGAATCCGAAGTTCGCTTGATCTTGCAGCACCCTCTAAGCGAACTTCGGATTCGAAAGCAACGCATTGATTCTAGTGTCGCTTTGATTCGGAAGTTCGCTCCGGAGCAAGCCGAGCACCCAAGCGAACTTCCGAATCAAGCGACACTAGGGTTCCGGCGGACAATTGTCCTCGGAGTCTCAAGAAATCGATAATCAAAGCGCCTCCATGCCGTCAGCGAGACGGCGCTGAACGTCCTGCAATCGGGAAAATCGCTACGACGCCTGTGCAGCGTGCAGCATAGAGTAAGCCCATTGTAAACTCCATAACTTTGATTTGATGCACGTCGGGTCGTCGACGATCCTGCTTGGCCATGGATCCTCCGCGAGTGGTCGTGTACTACCTCCCGTGCAAGGTCGCCGCCACCTGCGAGGAATGTCTCGAAATCAGCGGCATGACGTCCTTGCTGCGCGCGTCCTTAGAACAGCGGCGCAATCTCTCCGACGCGCAACGGGCCGAGATAGATGGCGCCGCCGACAAATCGCAGCGGCAACGTCAGCGCCTTGCGGCCGTCGAGTTCGGCGGGTTTGCCGATCAGCGAAAGTCCCATGGCAAGACCGGCGCCGGCTTGCCCGCGGGCGGCTCGGCCAAGGCCCGGCACCAGCCGGTCGAGCGCGCCAAGCGCCGGGGCGAGATTGTTGTTCTGCGGCACGAGCTGATCGATGCCCAACAGCGGCAGGACACGATCCAGCCCGGCGATGGTGACGTTGAGCTCACCATCAAGCCGGCCGCTGGATGTCAGGCCGAGAGAGCCCGCGGCAACCGCGATCATGTCCCCCTGCCTTACCCGCGCCTGCTTGACTTCGAGCCTGCCCCCGGCCGCCTGCAGCTGTCTGAGCCGTGCCGGAATCGGCATTGGCCGAAGATTGTCGAGACCACGCAGCACCCCGGTCGCGGTGATATCGAGCGGCTTTCGCGTCATTGGATGCAGCGTCGGCGCAGTCAGTTCCGTCAGCGTCGCGGCAAGGTCGATCACCGGACGGCTGGCGACCGTTCCTGATGCGACCCGCCCATGTAATTCGATCCGCTTGGCGCCGAGTACCGTTTCGGCAGCGCCGCCCGCCGCAGGCTCGACGGAGGCGCCGTCCATCACCATCGAAACCCGCTCCGGCGCCGGAGGCCGGCCGCGTAGGCTGATCTGCAGCAGCGTCCAGCTGGCCCGCACCGGCGCCTCGCCGGAAATCGCAATGGTCAACGGCGCGCCCAGCTCGGCGATCATCAGGCTGGGATCGTAGACCTGCGCCACGACGTGCAGGTTTGCGGCCTTGAAAGCGACCCTCGGGTTGTTGCTGGCAAACTCCGCGGATGCGTCGTTGCAGGAGAGCTCGAAGCGGAACGGAAAGCCGCCCATCGTCTGCCGGCCGCAGCTGTAGGTTCGTCCAGCCTGTGCTTCGCGCACGCGCCACGCCGTCAGCATCTCCTCGCTGCGCCAGACCGCATAGAGCCAGAATCCGCTCCAGGCCGCGGCGAGAACGAGGACGGCAATCAGCGGCACGGCCACCAACCAGCGGCGGCGGCGCGGCGTGGAAGAAGAGGGCATCGGCAAGCTCCGGAGGCGGTATCCCGACCGAATGCGGCATCAGCAAGGATGATCTGCCACAACCGGCCTGTCCATCGGTTGCGTCATTCGGTGCCGCCTGATAAAGCGCGTCGCCCTGAACCCGCGCCGCCTGCACCCTGCCATGGACTTGCCGTTCGAGAATGCACCCGAAGACATGTGGGTCTTCGGCTATGGCTCGCTGATGTGGCGTCCGGACTTCGACTACCTGGAACGCGTGGAAGGTCTGCTGATCGGCGCACATCGGGCGCTGTGCATCTATTCGTGGGTCCATCGCGGCACGCTGGAACGGCCGGGTCTTGTGCTCGGATTGGACGTCGGCGGGGCTTGCCGCGGCATTGCCTATCGGGTCGCGGCGGCCAAACGGGACGACACCATCGCCTATCTACGCACGCGTGAGCAGGTGACCATGGTCTACCGCGAAACCTGGCGACCCGTATGGCTCGCCGGCGATCCGAAGAACCGCGTGCGTGCCCTCTGTTACGTCGCCGACCGCCGGCATCCGCAATATGCCGGCCGGATGAGCCTCGACCGCCAGCTGCATCTCGTCCGCCAGGGCCACGGCAGGGGCGGGCCGAACCGCGACTATGTCATCGAAACCGTCAAGGCACTCGAGGCGCTCGGCTATCGGGAGAGCGCACTTCATCTTCTGGCGGAGCGGCTGAAGGGGGGCGAGAGCCACGGCGCCGCGCCGTGACATCGTAGCCTAGGGCCGCCAGCTCGCGCTCGCCCTCGGCAACCAGGCGTGCCGTGGCTTCCTCGATGGTGTCGCGCAGGCGTTGCGCGAACGCCTCCTTGTCGAGGCCCGGCGGGATCGGATCGAGAATCTCGACGCGGATGGTCCCGGGATAGCGCAGCAGCGAGCGGCGCGGCCAGTACAGGCCTGAATTCAGCGCGATCGGCAAACAGGAAACGCCGATCTCGGCATAGAGATGCACGACGCCGAACCTGTAGCTCGGCTTCGCACCGGCTGGGCGGCGCGTCCCCTCCGGAAAGATGATGATCTGTCGCCCGCGGGCGAGTTGGACACGCGCCTCCCTGGCGATGGTGGCAAGCGCCTGCGCCCGCGCGCCCCGGTTCACCGGAATCATCTGGCCTTTCCAGGCATACCAGCCGAAGAGCGGAAGCCACAAAAGCTCACGCTTGAGGATGAACGCCGGATCGACGAACAGCGAGATGATGCCGAACGTTTCCCACGTCGACTGGTGCTTGGACGCAATCAGCAGCGGGCCCCACGGGATCTTGTCGATCCCGCGAATTTCGACACGGGTGCCGCAGATCACCCGCAACAGCCATGTGCTGGTCCGGCCCCACGACTTCGCCACTTCGATGATGCACCGGTACGGCATCCAGAACGTCGGAATGGCCGCGATCAAATGGACGAAGAGGTTGAGATAGAACAGGATGTTGTAGACGACGGACCTGACGATCAACACGTGCGCATCTCTTATCGGTGCGCCGCACTGGCGGCCGGGGCGAAGTGCGGCACAGTAGCGGAAATCCGGCTCGCCGCCAGGGCCCGCGCATCCTGGCCGACCCGCATGCGTACCAAGGCAAGGACATACTTTGCATACTCGGAAATCAACAGCCGCGCCGTCGCCGGGTTCGACCACCATTGCCCACCGCGCATCTTCTCGGTCACCACTGGAAACGGAATCAGCCGCACCTCCGGAAGCTGATGGCCAAGCTCCGCCATCGCGCGCGGCATGTGGTAGGCGGAGGTGACCACGATCAGCGAACGGAAGCTGCGGCTTCGGGCCCAGCGGCGTGCCTCCGTGGCATTGCCGAGCGTGTTGATGGCCGAGCGGTCGAGGTCGACGCAGCAATTGAAGATGCGCTCGAACTCGGGCACATGCCGGGCGATTTCTCTCGGACTAGCCGATGGGTGCACACCGGTGATCAGCAGGCGTTTGCCATGCCCCGCGGCCAACAGCTCGACCGCGTCGCTCACGCGGGACGCACCGCCGGTAAGCGCGACGATGCCGTCGGCCCGCTCGGATATCGGCGGCTCAGCTATCGGGACGCTGCCGAGAAACCAGGCGAATCCGACCGCGACGGCGACCGCCAGCACGATGCAAAGGCCGAGAACGGTTCGCCCGATCCGGCTTACCAGGCCGCTGATAAAGCCCACCGGCCGCGCCGCGCGCGGCTCCGAACCGTCTTCACCTGCTGTCATTGGTGCCTGCGTCATTGCCGAGCCACCTGTGGCATCATAGTCCGAATTTCGGCATCCGCATGGTCGCGCGCCGCTATTCAACGGTGTCCAAGGTACGATTGACGGTAAAGCGCGATGTCGCGGCCGTGATCAGGGCAATCATCACGATAAGGCCGGCAAGCGCCGCATACCCGAGCAGTCCGAGGGAAAACCGCCCGAACAGCGCACTGAGTTGATCCTCGGCGGCCGTGCCCGTGAACCATGAACTCAGTCCCTGTGCCACCAGGAATACCAGGATGGCGGCACCGCCACCGATGATGCCGCCCTGCAATCCCAGGATCAGAAAGTGCCGCTGGAAGCGGCCGGCGATGAAGCTGTTGCGGGCGCCGATGAAATGCAGCACCTCAATGATCGGGCGATTGGCCGCCATCGCGCCGCGCGTGGCGAAGACAACCGACAGCACGGTCGCCACGACCATCAGCAGCAGGATCAGCACGCCGCCGGACACGGCCGTCCCCGCCATGGTCCGCATCCGGTCGACCCAGCCGCGGTGGTCGTCGAGGGTCGCGCTCGGCACGACCTCGCGCAACGACCGGCGCAACCGCTCCAGGTCCGGCTTCGCGCCGGCAGCAATGCGGACCACGATCAATCGCGGCACCGGCAAGTCGTCGAGCACCAGCCCGCCGCCCAGCCACGGTTCGAGCAGGCGCGCGGATTCAGCCTTTGAGTAGGGCTGGACCTCAGCGACGCCCTCGGTCCCCCGGACGATGTCGACCGAGGCGTTGACGTCCGCTTCGAGGTCACGGCCATCGACCGGCCGGACCTGCACCGTGACCTCGCGCGTCACATCCGCCTGCCACTCGCTGGCGGCGGCACGGACCAGCACCACCGCCCCCGTGGTCAGCGATGCGAGAAACGTCATGATGGCGATGACGACGATGAGCGCCTTCCCGGCGATCGAATTCCGCGGCACGATCGGCGTTTCGGTGCGCGGAAGCGTGCGCGCAGGCCGCGACGAGGTCGTGGGATCGGTGGTGCGGGCGTCCGACATCGGCGTTCAATCGTACACGTGCAGGCGACCGTCGTGCAGCACGAGGCGCCTCGCATCATATTGGTCCATCAGGGCAATGTCGTGTGTGGCAATCACCACCGAGGTCCCCGACTTGTTGAGCTCGACGAACAGCCGCAGCAGACGCTGCGCTAGCGTCGGATCGACGTTACCGGTCGGCTCGTCGGCCAGCAGCAGCTGCGGCCGGGCGATGACCGCGCGGGCGATCGCGGCCCGCTGCTTCTCGCCGCCGGACAGGACCGGCGGCAGCGCCCACATCCGCTCGCCCAGCCCGACCCAGTTCAACAGCTCGACCACCTCGTCGCGGTAGCTCGCTTCCGGGCGCCCGATCACGCGGAACGGCAGCGCGACATTCTCGTAGGTGGTCATGTGATCAAGCAGCCGGAAATCCTGAAAAACGATGCCTATTCGGCGCCGTAAGGTGGCAACCGAGTCCTGGCTGAGGGCGGAAACGTCATGCCCGAACAAGGTGATCAGGCCGCGTGTCGGCTTCAGCGTCAGGAACAGCAGGCGCAGCAGTGTCGTCTTGCCGGCGCCCGACGGGCCGGTCAGGAACTGGAACGAATGCGGCTCGATCCGGAACGAGAGGTCGCGCAGCACCTCCGGACCGAGCCCATATCGCAATCCTACGTTCTCGAATCGGACCAAACTCCGCTCCGAACGGTCCCCAGTGGACACTTGAACGGCCGCGAAACGGTCGCCGCGGTCCCCGCGCTGATTCGCCCATGACAGGATTACCATGGCTGTGCGCGCGTCGCGTCGCCGGCCGGGCCAAGGCCCACCGCGTTTCATGGTTTCCATTCTATTAACGGACCGTCGGTATCATCGAATTGGGCCCGTCCGATGCCGATTCGCGATGAAGATAGTTTGTCCACAGTGCCGAACTGCTTATGATGTCGCCCCGGCTGCACTGGGCTCGACCGGACGTCAAGTTCACTGTGTCCGCTGCGGGACGGTCTGGTTCGCGGATCTGTTCAAGCCGGCGGCGCCTCTGATCCCGCAGGGGGTCCATCAGGCCGCGCGCGTTGATTCGACGGCCGGCCCGGCCGCGGCGGCCGACGCCGCTCCACCGTCCGACATCCCCTCGCCGAACGCACCATCCGCACCGGAGGCACAGGCCGCAGAAGCGGCACCGCCGCTCGATATCGAAACGGTTGCGGCGCGATGGGTCACGCCACTGCGACCACCAAAGCGTCCGCTGCGCTCGAAAGGTCGCATGCCGTGGCTTGCGGCAGCCATCATCGCACTCGCGGTGATCGACGCGGGCCTGATCGTCGGCCGCGCCGAAGTCGTGCGCATCCTGCCGCAAACCGCCTCGCTCTTCGCGTCCATCGGACTGCCCGTCAATCTGCGCGATCTCGCGTTCAAGGACATCAAGACGACCTGGGAAGAGCAGGACGGGGCCACGATGCTCGTTGTCGGGGGCACGATCGTCGCGACCGCGAAAACGGTCGTCGACCTTCCTCGGCTGCGCTTCGCCATCGGCACCGTCAACGGCCAGGAAATCTACGCATGGACCGCGCTGCCGACGCGCACCGAGCTTGCCCCCGGCGAGACGCTAGCGTTCCGCACGCGCCTGGCTTCGCCATCGGAGCAGGGCCGGTCCATCAACATCCGTTTCTTCACCCGTCCCGATCTTGCCACTGGTCTACGTTGAGGCACCCATGGCACGCATTCTGATCGCCGAAGACGACGAAGCGGTAGGCGCACTCGTAGCGCGTGCGCTCAAGCAGGAAGGCTATGAAGTCACGCTCAGCGCTGACGGCGCCGAAGCGCTCGACGAGCTGACACGGACGGGGGGCCGGTTCGATCTGCTGCTCACCGACATCAAGATGCCGGTCATGGACGGTATCGCGCTGGCGCTCGCGACCGCACGCGATCATCCCGAGATCGTCATCTTGTTGATGACCGGCTTCGCCGATCAGCGCGAGCGGGCACACGGCCTCGATGCGCTGATCCACGACGTGCTGACCAAGCCCTTCACGCTGCACGACCTCAAGCAGTCCGTGCGTGGCGCAATCGAAGCGCGCGTGAATTAATGTCCTTTCGTATCCGAAGTTCGCTAAGAGGGCGTGGCGAGGTGAAGCGAACTTCGGGATTCGGAACACTAGCCGATCGGGGGACAGCCGGGGATGGTCAAGAAAATAGCACTCGAAGAACATTTCATGTGCCCGGAATTCGAGCACTATTGGAAGACGACGGTCGGCGACGTCGATCCGGCGATCTACGGCCGGGTGGTGGCACGGCTCTCGGACTTCGGCGACCAGCGCCTCGAAGCCATGGACCGGGCCGGCATCGAGCACGCGGTCCTGTCGCTGGCGGGGCCCGGGGTGCAGGCCGAGCACGATCCCGCGACGGCGGTCCGCCTGGCCCGCGTCGGCAACGATCTGCTGGCCCGCGAAGTGCAGAGGCGGCCGGATCGCTATTCCGGCTTCGCCCACCTTGCCATGCAGGATGCCAAGGCGGCAGCGGATGAACTGAAACGCTGCGTGCGCGACCTCGGATTTCCCGGCGCGATGATCAACGGCCACACCAACGGGCAGTACCTTGACCATCCGTCGCTGGCCCCGTTCTGGGAACGGGTGCAGGACCTGGGTGCGGTGGTCTACATCCACCCGGCCGATCCGGTCGTTCCGGCGCCGGTTCTGGACGGCCACAAGGGGCTGCGGCGCGCGACCTGGGAATGGGGTTTCGAGACCGGGTCGCACGCGCTTCGCCTGGTGTTCGGCGGGCTGTTCGACCGCTACCCGAAGGTGACGCTGGCGCTCGGCCATCTCGGCGAGACGCTGCCGTTCCTGCTCTGGCGCTTCGACAGCCGCGCCAAACTCTACGGCGTCAACCTTGCCAAGCCGCCGTCGGAGTATATCCGCGAGAACATCATGGTGACGCTCTCGGGCATGTTCTCGGCCGAGCCGCTGAACTGCACCATCGCCGCGCTCGGCGCCGACCGCGTGATGTTCTCCGCCGACTATCCGTTCGAGCAGATCGACGAGGCGGCGGAGTTCATGGACACGGTGCCGCTCGACGAGAAGACGCGCGAGGACATTGCCTACAACAATGCGGCACGGCTGCTGCGGCTGGAATCTACCTGACTCTCCATGAGCCATTCCGGGGCGCCGCGAAACGGCGAATCCGGAATCCATAGCCACCGATACGGATTATGGATTCCGAGCTCTCGCCTCCGGCGCTCCCGGACTGACTCCCCGTCTTGAGGCAGATTTCCAAACCGGCGAGGACCAGGCTGCCTGAAAATAGATCGAGGGACGCCATGACCACGACCGGACCTACGCCGACTTCGACCAATCCGCACTTTGCCGACCACGTCGTCGCGCGCATCGAACGCATGCCGACCTCGTGGTGGCATGTGAGGACCCGGATCATCATCGGCGTCGCCACCTTCTTCGATGCTTTCGACGCGCTGGCCATTGCGTTCGTGCTGCCGGTGTTGGTGCCGCTGTGGAAGCTGTCGGGGCCGCAGATCGGCTTCCTGATTTCCGCCGGCTTTGTCGGACAATTGCTCGGTGCCCTGTTCTTCGGCTGGGTTGCGGAACGCTACGGGCGCATGACTGCCATGGTCTGGTCGATCGGGACCTTCGGGGTGATGAGCCTCGTGTGCGCCTTCGCCTGGAGCTACGAGTCCCTGCTCGTCTTCCGCACCATCCAGGGATTCGGCCTCGGCGGCGAGGTGCCGGTCGCCGCCGTCTACATCAGCGAGCTGTCACGCGCCCGCAACCGCGGCCGGTTTGTGCTGCTGTACGAACTGGTGTTTCCGGTCGGCCTGGTGAGCGCAGGCTTTGTCGGCGCCTGGCTGGTGCCGCGGTTTGGATGGCAGTCGATGTTCATCGTCGGCGCCCTTCCCGCGTTGCTTGCCGTCGTTCTGCAGCGCCTGCTGCCCGAGTCGCCGCGCTGGCTTTCCGTCAACGGGCGAGATGCCGAAGCCGAGGCCGCCCTCTCGCTGATCGAGCGCGAAACCGAAAAATCGACGGGGCAGAAGCTGCCGCCGCCGCAGCTCGTCGTTGCCACGCAGAGCCGCGCACCATCTTGGGCGGACCTGTTCGGCCCGACGTATCTGCGGCGGACACTCGTCGTCTGGCTGATCTGGTTCACCGCCTATCTGATCAATTACGGGCTCGCCATCTGGCTGCCGACGCTTTATCGCACAGTGTTCAAGCTGCCGCTGGCCGTGTCGCTGCAATACGGCCTGATCACTCAGGTGGTCGGCTTTTGCGGCGCGGCGATCTGCGCGCTCACCATCGACCGCTTCGGCCGCCGGCCATGGTTCACGGTGGCGTTCGCCGGCGCCGCCGTGGCGCTGTTCGGACTGTGGCTGGACGGCGCCGGCGAGGCGGAGAGCGTGCTGATCTATGTCAGCCTCGCTTACTTCTTCGTCAGCACCATCAATCTCGGCGTCTATCTCTATACGCCCGAACTCTACCCCACCCGTTCCCGGGCGATGGCGGTGGGCACCGCCACCGCCTGGCTGCGGCTCGCCTCGATCATCGGCCCGTCGGTGGTCGGTTTCATGATCGGCACCGGCCTGCAGTCGGTATTCCTGGCATTCGCGATCGTCGCCGTGATCGCGGCCGTCGTCACGTTCCTGTTCGCCATCGAAACCAAGGGCCGCGTGCTCGAGGAAGTCTCGCCGTAACGCGCTACCGCGCCGGGAAGAACTTCGCCAGCCACTCGGTCACCACCGTATGCACGCGGTGATTCTCCTCGGCGAACATGAAGTGGTCAGTCTCGGCGAACAAGTGCAGGTCGCACGGCTGGCCGGCGCGGCTGAACAGCTCGACCGACTGCTCGGTCGGCGTCACCGAATCCACCGATGAATGCAGCAGCAAGAGCGGCCGCGGCGCCATCTGCCCGACCACGTCGTCGGCGCGGAAGTCGAACATGCTCTGCGCCGTCTCGGCCGGGAACTCGTGGATCGAATTCGCCGCAAGATGACCGCGCAGGTGCTCCGGGATCGGCACGATGTCGTAGCGCGGCACCATCAGGGACTTGCCGGTCTTCTCGCGGTGGCGCTTGCCATCGACCAGCATGTCGGTGAATTTCTTCCACGCTTCCGGCGTGGTATGCTGGCCGCGGAACTTGCGCTCGCCGTCGCCCCATCCGCCGGACGAGATCACCGCGCCGACACGCTCGTCGACGCCGCCGGTGTAGACCGCGACCGCGGCGCCGAAGCTCGAGCCGATCAGCCCGATCTTGTCCGCGACCACATCCGGCTGCTCGCGCATGAAGGTGACCGCATTCTTGGTATCGCTTACCTGCTCCAGACAGATCAGCCGCGCACGCTCGCCTTCGCTCTCGCCGCAGCCGCGCATGTCGAAGCCCATGGTCACATAGCCGAGGGCGTTGAGCATCTGCATCGGCAGCTTGACGTTGTTCGACGACTTGTTGGAGCCGAAGCCGTGCAGCACAAGAAAGGCCGGACGGCGTTCGCCGGCTTTCAGACCCTCCGGTGCTTCGATGATTCCGGCAAGGCTCAGGCCGTCGGATTGGAAGCGGACGCTGCGTCCCATGATTGCTCTCAATGCTGGTGGAGTGGAAACGGCGCGTGGATCAGGCCGCGCGGTCGTAGCTGACGATGCCCATGCCAGTCGCCCAGGGCACCACCGCCTCGTAGGCGACGAGGCGCGCCTTCTGTTCGCCCATGATGCCGGCGAGGCAGATCCAGGCGAGCAGTTCGAGCGTGCCGGCGCCGGCCTTGAGCAGGTCGGCATCGGAGTAGCGCGAGAGCCGGTCGGGATCGGCCGAGGTCATGTCGGCGATGAAGCGCGCATCGAAATCGGTATCGATGAAGCCGTGGTTGCGCTCGCCCGGATCGTGCGACAGCCCGCCGGTGGCGACCACCGCGATCCGCTCCGGCGCGGAATCGAGGAACGAACGCAGCGCGCGGCCGAGCGCGAGGCAGCGCGCCGAGGTCGGCCGCGGCGTCGACAGCGCGTTGAACATGATCGGCACCACGCTCACGTTCATCTGCGGCGTGAGGAAGCTGAGCGGCACCATCGAGCCGTGATCAAACTTCATCTCGTGGGTGAAGCTCAACTCGAACCCGCTGCTATAGCAATGTTCAAGCAGAAGCGTGGCGAACGCCGGGTTGCCTTTGACCTGGGCGTTCTCGACGCGCAGCCATGGCTCGATCGGACCCTCGAAGCTCTCGCCGCGGCCGACGCAGAAGGCGCCGACATGCTCGAAGAAATTCGCCCAATGCTCCGAGGTCAGCAGCAGGACCATGTCCGGCCGGGCAGCTTCCATACCTTGCCGCACCGCAGCATAGCCGCCGAACAGATTGTCGACCTGCCCCCGCGGCGCCCGCTCGGTCCAGGCGCGGATTCCCGGTGCATGACTGCTGGCACAGGCAAAGACGATGGCCATGGCGGCTACCTTCTGATCGCTTCGAGATAATCCGGTTCGGGCATCTGATGCAGGATCGTGAACGGCCGTAGGATCAGCCCGTGCACGCCGAACCGGTAGAGAGCGGTCACGTCGCGGTCAAGCACGGCGCGGCGCTCCTCCCCGGTGAGATCATAGCCGGCCGCCACGGCGGCGGCATCCTTGAAAAAGCGCTCGCGGGTGCCGGGATCGCGGTTCACGTCGCGCAAAAGCTTGTTCAGCGCATAGGTGCTCATGCTGCCGCCGCTCGGCTGGAAGGACCGCGGGCTAACGCCCGCGTTCGGATCATTTGGCCGCCCGGCGATCCTTGCCTGCCGGGCGCCCGCACCATACGATCCGCGCCGGCTGGTTTCAAATCCGCTCATTTGCTCCGGAGCCCTTTATGCAGGAATCGACTTCACTTGCCTCCGCGGCCGCCGCAAGGCCCTGGACCGGGCGCATCGAGGACGAAGCGCTGGTGCGGGGTCTTGGCCATTACAGCGACGACGTCCGGCCGGCCGATACGACCTTCGCCGTCTTCGTGCGCTCGCCGCATGCCTTCGCGGACATCCGCGGCATCGATACGGCCGCGGCCCGCAACGCGCCCGGCGTGCTCGCGGTTTATACCGGGGCCGACCTCGCGGCAGCGCACTATCATTCCGTCAGCCACGCGCACCCGGTCCCCGGCGGCGCGCCGCCCAAAAGCCCGCACCGCCCTGCGCTGGCGGAAGACCGCGTGCGCCATGTCGGCGAACTGGTGGCGGTGGTGATCGGCCAGACGCTCGCCGCGGCGCAGGACGCCGCCGACCTGATTGCCGTCGATTACAACCCGCTCAGGGCGGTCAACGACATCGAGCAGGCGATGGCGCCGGGCGCGCCGCAGATCTGGCCGGATGTCCCCGGCAACCTCGCCTACGACTGGACCGCACCAGGCGATCCTGACGGCGCCAAGCAGGCCGAGATCGACCGCATCTTCGCTTCGGCCGCGCATGTGGCGAAGGTCAGCCTCGTCAACCAGCGGATCGCGGCGGCGACCATGGAGCCGCGCGCGGCCACCGCCGGCTACGATCCGGCAACGGACCGCTTCACCCTCCACACCGGCACCCAGGGTGTCGCCGGCATCCGCATGCAGGTCGCCGAAGCGATGGGCATCAAGCCTGAGCAACTCCGCGTGCTGTCGGAGGACGTCGGCGGCGGCTTCGGCATGAAGGCGGCCGGATATCCGGAGTACGTGGCGATCCTGCATGCGGCGCGCGAGCTCAAGCGTCCGGTGCATTGGGTCTCGACCCGCGGCGAAGCCTTCATGATGGACAACCAGGCGCGCGACTCGCTCTATACCGTCGAGCTTGCACTCGACGACAAGGGCAAGTTCCTCGCTCTGCGTGCGGACGTCCTCGGCAACATGGGCGCCTACCTCACCGGCGTCGCGCTCTACTGCGTGACGGTGCACATTTCCGGCTGCCTGCCGACACTTTACGACATTCCGCGCGCCACCATTCGCTCGCGCGCGTACTACACCAACTCGGTGCCGATCGGCCCCTACCGCGGCGCCGGCCGGCCGGAGGCGAGCTACCTGCTGGAGCGGCTGATCGATGAGGCGGCGAAGGTCAGCGGGATCGACCCGGCATCGTTGCGCCGGCGCAACCTGATCTCCGCCAACCGCATCCCCTACAAAACGGTCTTCGGCAACACCTACGACAGCGGCGACTTCAAGGCCGTGTTCGATCGCGCCGTCGAGACGGCCGACTACAAAGGCTTCACCGCCCGCAAGCGTGAGTCGAAAAAGGCCGGCAAGCTGCGCGGCATCGGTATCGGCTGCTATCTGGAGATCGCCGGCGCCATCCCCGACGAGGGATCGCGCTACAGCTTCCCGGGTGGCAACCGCGTCGACGTCAGCATCGGCCCGACCGCGCAGGGCCAAGGCCACCGCACCGTGTTCGGGCAGGTGGCGGCCGACCGGCTCGGCATTCCGGCCGACCAGGTGAACATCACTCACGGCGACTCCGACCGCGATGTTCCGGGCTTCGGCGCCGTCGCCTCGCGCTCGGCGATGCTCACCGGCAGCGCCGTCATCAACACCGCCGATGCGGTGATCGCCAAGGGCAAGAAGGTGGCGGCGATCCTTTTGCAGGGACAAGAGGCGGAGGTAGAGTACCGCTCCGGCGCCTTTCACATCGGCAGCCGAAACATCTCTCTGTTCGACGTCGCCGAACGCGCCAAGGAACTGGTGCGGCAAGGCGTCATCCAGGAGAACATGGACACCAAAGGCGGCGTCAAGGCGCCGCCATCGTTTCCGAACGGCTGCCATATCGCCGAGGTGGAGGTCGATCCGCAGACGGGTGCCGTCTCGCTCGTACGCTACACCGTCGTCGACGATTGCGGCCGCCTGCTCAATCGCACCATCGTCGACGGCCAGGTGCACGGCGGCGTCGCCCAGGGCGTCGGCCAGGCGCTGACCGAAGCGGTCGTGTTCGACCCGCAAAGCGGCCAGCTCCTGTCCGGCTCGTTCATGGACTACGCCATGCCGCGGGCGGAGCACTTGCCGCCGATGGTGCTCGAGCATCTGGAAGTGCCGTGCAAGACCAATCCGGCGGGCGCCAAGGGGACCGGCGAAGCCGGCGCCACCGCCGCACCGCCGGCGGTGATGAACGCCATCGCCAATGCGCTCGGCGCCGAGGCTGCGGCCAAGGTCGAGATGCCGGCGACGGCGGAGCGCATCTGGCAGGCGCTGAAGCCGGCGGCGTAGACACCGACTGCGTGTCCCGGACGCGGTGCGGCATGAAATGCTGCACCGCTGATCCGGGACCCGGTCTCTTTGCTTGGTGGGCAACCGAGATCCCGGTTCTGCAGCGCACCGTTCCATGCTGCGCTGCGCCCGAGAAACGCGGCTATGGCTTGGCCACCACATACGATGGCCGCTTGTTGACCGTCTGCGCATCCAGGCCCGCGGTCGCCTGGAACGACTGGGAAATGTGCCGCATCTCGTCGGCTGAGATCACGTCCTCGATGCGCGCGAACCCTTCCGGCGCGCGCTCCTCGACGATCTGCATCGCCGCCTCGGGGCCGAACTGGCGGTTGCGCAGGATGATATCGTTCATCACCGGCCGGCGCACCGCGTCATAGTGCGCCAGCGCCTCGACCGGATCAGCGATCGTCATCAGCGCCTGGGTCAGCATGCGCGCGTCGATGATCGCCTGGGAGCCGGCCTGCGATCCGGTCGGCTGCATCGGATGCGCGGCATCGCCGATCAGCGTCACCCGTCCGAAGCTCCAGCGGTCCACCGGATCGCGGTCAACTAGTGGGAACTCGAAGATCTCCTCGGTGCCGTCGATCAGCCGCGGCACATCGAGCCAGTCGAAGTGCCAGCTCTTGACATACTCCCAGAATTTCTCCTTGCCGACCTTGCGGTTCCAATCCTCGCGCTCCGAGAGATCGCCCGCCACCGTCATCTGCCAGATCCAGTTGGTCAGCAGCTTGCCGGGATCGATCGCCGAGGGTGCGATCGGGTAGACGATGAGCCGCTGATGGAAGTGGCCGGCGATCGCCATGGCGTCTCCGCCGAGAAACGGCGCGGCGTCCGTCGCGGCGCGCCAGAGGATCTGGTTGCCGAAGCGCGGAGGGCCCTCGTCCGGATAGAATTGCCGCCGGACAGTGCCGTGGATGCCGTCGGCGCCAACAAGAATGTCGGCGGACTCCGAACCGAGGCCGCGGCCTTCGGGATCGGTGAAGGTCGCGGTCACCGCGTCGCCGCGCTGCGCGAACCCGGTGAGCCGGCAGCCGATGCGGATGTTCTCGTCGCCGAGCCGTTCGCGCGCGGCCTCGAACAACAGCACTTGCAGCCGGCCGCGATGGATCGAAACCTGCGGCCAGCGATAGGCGGCGGCGAGTCCGCGCGGCTCGCGCCAGATCAGCTGGCCGAACTTGTTGAAGAAGCACAGCGCCCGCGTGGAATTCCCCACCGCGGCGAGCCGCGCTCCAAGGCCGATCTCGTCGAGCTCTCGCACGGCGTTCGGCTGCAGGTTGATGCCCACACCGAGCGGCAGCACATTGCGCGATGCCTCATAGACGCGGACCGGGATGCCGGCCTGATGCAGGCTGAGCGCCATGGTCAGCCCGCTGACGCCGCCACCGATGACCATCACGTTCATGGTTCCGCCCCGTCGCGTCCCTTGCCCGTCATGCTCGTTTCTCCGCCATGCGTCACACCCCACCTGCACCGCATTGCGGTTGTGGTTGCCCAAAGTGCGGATGCGATGTTCAATAGCAAACAGAAGCGGACGGCGGAAACAGTCCGTCGCCGGGCACGACAGCAGGGAGAACGTTCGAATGCATCGCTTACGACTACGGGCGGTCTTATGCACAACCTTGGCCGCGGTCGCGTTCGACGGCGGTGGCGCGCATGCGCAGACCATCACCGCCGCGACAACGCAGCCGGGCTCCCTCACGCACTCGCTGGGTTCGGCCGTGGCCAAGATCGCCACCGAGTTCGCGGGCGTGCGGATGGTGGTTCAGCCACAGGGCGGAAGCTCGCTGCTGCCGATCGCCGCCAAGATCAGCGAGTTCGGATTCTCGAACAGCTTCGATGTGGTGTTCTTCACCTCGGGCACCGGGGAGTACCAGGGCCGCGGGCCGCAGAAGAACATCCGCGTGGTGGCGCGCATCTTTCCGAACCTGTCCCCGTTGTATGTGCGGCTCGATTCCCCGATCAAGAATCTGAAGGACCTCAAGGGCAAGCGCATCCCGGGCGGGTTCGCCGCGCAGAAATCGCTGCTGCTGTCCTACACGATGCAACTGGCGAATGCCGGGCTGACCTACGACGATGTGACGGTTGTGCTGACCCCGAACGTCGTCAAATCCGCCGACGACTTCGTCGCCGGCAAGGTCGACTCCTTCACCTTCGGGCTCGGCGCCGGCAAGCTCAAGGAAGTCGCGGCCGCCGTGGGGCCGTTGCGGGCACTGCCGATGGACCCCGATCCGGTGGCGATCGCCCGCGCCCAGGCGATCCTGCCGACGTCGTACATGATGGTGGTGAAACCTGCGCCCAACTTCCCGGAGATCAGGCAGGAGATGCCCTTGGTGGTGTACGACTTCACGATGCAGACCTATGCCGAAGTGCCGGACGACGTCGTCTACAAGGTCGCCAAGGCGATGCACGACCATACGAAGGAGCTGACGGCAACCTTCGCCGGGTTGCGGCGGTTCAACCCGAAGGAAATGGCGATCAAGTACGACGGGCTCGAATACCATCCCGGCGCGATCAAGTTCTACAAGGAGATCGGTCAGTGGCCGCCGAAGGAACGATGATGGACGGCGAGCTGGCACACCGCATGGCGGAAGAGCGTGCGGCGTGCCGGGTGTTGCAGGTGTGGGCGTACAGCCGCGACCAAGGCGACTGGGAGAGCTTGCGCGACTGCTTCCACGCTGACGGCACGATCACGGTGTCGTGGTATTCCGGGCCGGCCTCCGGCTTTGTCGAGCGCTCGATGGCGATGGGCAAGGAGCGACGCCCGGAAGAGCGCAGCAAGCATCTGCTCGGCAACATGCGCGCGGACGTGATTGGGAGTCGCGCAATTCTGGAAGCCGACACCGTGATCACGGTGCGCGAGTTCATCGACGGCCACCTGTTCGACTTCGCCAGCAACGCGCGCTTCTTCCACCTGATGGAGAGGCGCGCCGGCGTCTGGCGCATATTGCGCGCCAATTGCATCTACGAGAAGGACCGGCTCGACCCGGTGATTCCGGGCTCGGTGCCGGCCTCGTTCTACGATCAGGTCGAAATGTCCGGGCCGGAGAACGGCTTCGCCTTCATGCGCTTCCGCCAGACCAAGAAGGACCGCACCATTCCGACCGGCCTGCCGCTCGCCGGCAGCGCCGAGGAGGCGGCGCTACGGGCGGAGGCGAAGCGGTGGCTCGCGGGCGGTTGATCCGACGTGGTGTCGTGGCCGGGCTTGTCCCGGCCATCCACGCTTTTCTTGACGCCACCAGGACTTCAAGACGTGGATGCCCGCGAGAAGCGCGGGCATGACGCCGAGAATTTCTGCTCGAGGATGATGGTGGGCGCGACAGGGATCGAACCTGTGACCCCTTGGATGTCGACCAAGTGCTCTACCGCTGAGCTACGCGCCCTGATGCCATTGGAACGCCACGTCTTATCGGCTCCGGATACAGGAGGCAAGCGGAGGCAGATCTATAACCCGTGTCCCGGGCGCATTGCAGCACACCGGAAGTCGGGTATACCCGACTTCCGGCACCTCTTAGAGTGTCGCAAGTCGGAAACATCCGACTTGCGAAGTGCTGCTATGCAGACCCGGGACCCCGGTTGCTTGGCGGGTTTCGATACCGGGACCCCGCATCTGCGCAGCAGCGTTGCGCGCTGCAGCGCGTGCGGGGAACGCCGCCAAGCTTGCGCCATCACATCCACACCGCGAACCCCATGCCGCAGCCGGTGCCGGCCGCCGAGCGGTAGCACGGGATGTACTCCTGCCAGTCGGTCTTCAAGTGCGCCGACGCGCCGGCGACCGTGATCCAGTTGCGGATCTCCGAGGAACCGGAATTGAGCTTGGCCATCGGGATCGAGGACAGCGCCTCGCCGTCGCCGCGGCGGCAGGCGTCGAGGATGAGTTGGTCGAGGTCCTCGTCGACGGCGAAGTGGCTCAGGCCCCCCGAGCCGAGGATGCCGACACGGGCATTGCCGGGCGCCGTGCGCACCGCGTCGCGGATTGCCTGGCCGAGTTGATAGCAGCGGCGCGGGCGCGGCTGGTTCGGCGGAAAATACGTGTTGAGCGCCACCGGCACGATCGGGATCACTGCATCGTCGTGCATCAGCCGCTGATGCACGAAGCCGAAGGCGTGGCCCTCGCCGTGCCCCTTGCCAAGCCGCTTGGCATGGCTGATGTCGAAGCCATGATCCATCAGCGAATTGGTCAGATGCAGCGCAAGCGCCGCGTCGACCGGATAGGCGCGAGTGTCGCCGTCGACATGATACTGCGAGCGCGCCTTGCGCCACCAGTCCGGCGCATCCTCGTCCATGCGCAGCGGATTGTTTTCGATCGTCTCGCCGGTATAGATCAGGATCGCAGGCATATTGTCGTCGGAGTACTGCTCGTTCTGGTCGTCGCCGATGATGATCAGGGCGTCGAGCCTGGCGTCGGCGATGGTTTTGGCGACGCGCTCGACATTTGCGGTGCAACGCGCCGCGCGCTCCGCGAGCACCTCGGGCTTGATCTGGTCCTTGATCGCGGGGTCGGCCTGCGCCAGCAGCTCGCCGTAGGTACTGGGGCGCCCGTTGCGGTCGAGCAGCCGGCGGCCGCTGGCGTCGATCTCGGCGTGCTTGGGATAGTCTTCCGGTGGGCTGTTCAATAGCGGGCTGTGCGACGTTCCGACGCCGAGGACGATATCTGCCATGTCCGGACTCCGTACCTGCACCGCACCCCTGAGGCGCAGTATCTTCACAGTTCTGGCTCTGATCCCGCACCATGTAGCATGACGCGAGCCTTGCTCAAGCACTTGTCGCGGTCATTCGCTTCACTTGCGCGCCGAACGAATGAACGCAATCGCGGCCGCATTGAATTCGGCCGGCTTCTCGATGTTCACGAGATGGCCGGCATCGGCGATGACGGTGAAGCGCGCGCCCGGGATCATCCCCGCCAATTCCCGGCACGTGTCCGGGGTCGTCAGGCGATCCTCCGCGCCGACGATCACGTGGGTCGGCACGCCGATGTCGGCGAGCTCGCCGTGGTTCCCGGCCATCGCGGACGCCTCGATGGTTTTGATGTAGGATTCCTTGTGCAGGCGCGACATGCTGTCGACCAGGGCATCGAAGGATTCCTTGGAGGCGTTCGGGCCCGCAAGCGTCTTTGCCACCGGAACGGCGATGTCCTGGGGCTCGCCACCGCTCACCAGCGGCTCCTTGCGCAGGCGGATGAATTCGCGCCGCTTCTCCTCGGAAAAATGCGAAAACCCGCGGTGCGTGTCGCACAATGTCAACGTGAGCAGGCGCTCGGGATAAAGCGCGGCAAAATCGAGCGCGATGCGTCCGCCCATGGACAATCCGACGATGTGCGCCTGTCCGGCTCCGAAGTGATCGAGCACGCGGATAAGGTCGTGCGAGAAGTCCGAGAACGTGAGCGGCCCCTCATAGTCATCGCTTTCGCCGTAGCCGCGCGCGTCCCAGGCGACGGAATGCCAGTGGCTGGCAAACGCCGGCAGGTTGTCGTGCCAGTTGCGTTTGTTGCCGCCGATGCCGTGCAGGAAGACGAGCAACTGGCCGGCGCCCATATGGTCGACGGCGATGCGAGGCGCCGGGCCGATGCGATCGGCTTTCCATTGAGTCACGATGACACTCCCTGGTTTTTCGAATAGGCGCGCGCCAACGGGGCGAGCGCCAGCCGGTCGACGGCGAACACAACGATTACGATGACGAAGCAGCAGGCGAAGACCATCGCCGCATTCGCGTTCGATTGCGCCTGCAGCATCAGATAGCCAAGCCCGGACTGGGCGCCGAACAGTTCGGCCACCAGCGCGATCTTCCAGCAGATGCCGAACGCGATGCGCAGGCCGGCGGCGAGGAACGGCATGACGAGGGGCAAGGTCACGCGCGTGAACCGACGCCATCGGCTGCGGCTGAGGCTCGCCCCCATTTCCTCCAGTTCGGCATCGATATTGCGAAAGCCTTCCAGCGCATTCGTAAGACAGAACGGGAGAACGATCGCGACCTCGATGAAGATCACGGTCAGATTGGAAACGTCAAACCACACCACGCCCAGGATGGCCCAGCCGACGGAGGGAAAGCTGTTGAGAATGACCAGGACACGCTGTTCGAGCAGCGCCGACACGATCGCGAACGACCGTGCAAGCAGCCCTAGTCCGACCGCCATGGTCATGGCGATGGCGACCGCGGTGCCGACACGCGCGAAGCTGACGCCCAGGTGGTAGAGCAGCGCCGGATCGATACCGAAGCGCGCGACCGCCGCCACGACCTCGGCCGGGCCGGGAAGGACGAACGACGGCAGGTCCCGCGCCGTCAGCCACCAGCCGACCACGGCCAGTAGCACGGCCCCCTCGGCGAAGCCGTGGCGAACGATCCGTGCGCGCGCCGCATCAGTCAATGCCGTACCTCCGGTCGAGCCGGCGCTGCAACGGGCGGAACACGAACACTTCCATGCAGGCGACAAACAGCAGGATGTACAGGATCACCGCGAAGATCGTCTCAGTGTCGAATTCCTGACGCGCGACGTTGAGCAGATATCCGACCCCCGCATTGCCGCCGAACAGCTCGGCGGTGAGCGTTACCTTCCACGCCACGCCGAAGCTGATGCGCAATGTCGCGAACATGTAAGGCACCAGCATCGGCACCAGCAGCTTGGCGAGCCGGCGCCAGCGCGCGCGCGTCAGACTGCGCCCCAGCTCGACAAGCTCGGAATCGAGCTCGATCAGGCCGGTGCGCAGATTGATCGTCGCGAACGGAATGAGGATCATAGTGACGGCAAAAATGACCGTCGTGCTGTCGATCCCGAACCAGAGGATTCCGAGGAACAACCAGCCGATTCCGGAAAAGGCGTTCAGGAACGGAGTGGCGCGGGAATCGATCAGGAGCCGCGAGGCCGGGAGAAAATGTGCGGAGAACGCCAGCGCCACGCCGACCATGAACGCGAACGTAATGGCGGTCCCGACGTGCGCCAGCGAAAAGCCGAGCTGCAACGCGAGCAGCGGATCGGACACGAACGCAACCATCCGGCGCGCCACTGCGACCGGGCCGGGAAGCTGATACGCGGGCACGAACAACGAATAAACCCACCACAGCGCTAGAACCGCGGCGGTGAATCCGTGGAGGGCCCACGTCCGTCGCGTGGGCCCTCCGGACCGCGTCAGGACGGCTGGAGGAGCCCGATCGATTGAGCGCGCGCTATCCACTAGCTAGTACCCGCATTCGTTGAAGTGCAATTCGCGAGCGGCTCATGCTTCGAGACGCCGTTCCTCGCTTCGCGAGAAACGGCTCCTCAGCATGAGGTTGACTTTATCGAACGACCTCATCCTGAGAAGCGTGCGCCGCCGAGGCGGCGCTCGCGTCTCGAAGGATGTGTCCCGAAACACGGATTCGCGAAAGCGAGCACTAATCTTGAATCGCCGGCTTCCAGACTGTCTCCATGACCGGTGGCGCCTTCTTGAGGATGCCGAGCTCGATGGCTCTCTTCCAAAGCAGCTCGATCGCCTTGATGTCGTTCTTGCTGAGCAAGGCGGGGAATTGGGAGAACCGCGTGAACCAAGCCTTAAAGAATTCGGGGTCGGTGTCTGTCGCCTTCGCCACGGCCGGAAACACCTCCCCGGGATTCTTCGCTGCGTATTCCACGGACGCATGCAGGACGCGCAGGAATTCCTTGTAAGCGTCGGAATCGGCGTCGAGCCTGTCCCCGTATCCGGCGAGCACGGCGGACACCATCCGGACGCCGAACTTCTTGGTCAGGTCGCCCGCCGTTTGGGTGACCACCACGAAGTCGTCGGTCTGCATGGCCTTGAAGGCTTGCGCGTGGATCAAGGTCGCCGCATCGATCCGGCCGGAGGCGAGCGCCGCCGGCAGCGCCGGCGCCGGCATCTCGACAAACTCGATATCACCGCCGCGGACTGCGACATTGAGGCCATGCACGTCCGCCAGCGCGATGCGGATCAGGGTGATCCCTGCCGATCCGAGAGAATAGACGCCGAGCTTCTTGCCTTTGAGATCGGCCACGCTCTTGATCGGGCTACCCTTCTTGACCCAGATCGCAGCGCCCTCTCCGGACGCGTGATAGCGAAGTCCGGTGCCGACAATGCGCAAGTCCAATCCGCGTTCGCGCGCCCGCGGGATGGCGACCGCCGCCGTCTGAATGACGTCATAGCTGCGCGCCGCCGTCGCTTGGATCAGCGCCGAGATGTTGAGCGGCGTTGCTTCGACGCGGATCTTGTCGGATTTCGCCTTACCGTTCTTCAGAGCCCACATGACGGCCTCGTGCGACGGATCCGCCAGATAGCCGAATTTCACAGTGGTCTGGGCGCTCCCCGGCGCCGATGTGAGCACGGAAGCGGCCAAGGAAGCGGCCATGACGCCGCAGAGCAGCCAAGTCTTCATTGAACGTCCTCCTGCAATTGTGTTGCGGTCGTGTCGAACAGCTGCAGCATGTCGCGCCGCGCTTGCCGTAGATTCTCGTCGGCCTCGATATCCCGCGGCCGTGCGGCGCTCAGCGGTATGACGCGAACGACCCGAGCCGGCTTCGGCGAAAGCACAATGACCCGGTCGGCAAGATAGAGTGCCTCATCCACATCGTGTGTCACAAACAGGATCGTCCGTCCGGTCTCCTGCCAGAGGTCGACGAGCTGCTGGCGCAGGCGCTGCCGCGTGTTCGGGTCCAGCGCCGAAAACGGTTCGTCCATAAGGATGATGTCGGGGTCGAGCGCCAGCGCGCGGGCAATCGCGACACGTTGACGCTCTCCGCCGGACAGCATGATCGGCATCTTGTGGATGTCCGACCCCAATCCCATGCGTTCGAGCTGCCATTTTGCCCGCGTGCGTCGTTCCGTCGGAGACATGTCCGAAATGCGCATTTCAAGACCGAAGGCGGCATTGTCGAGCGCGTCCTTCCATGGCAGCAGGCGCGGCGACTGGAACACGAAGGCGAGCCGGTCCCATGCGGCCGATGGGTTGCGTCCCTCGACGAGAACCTCCCCGTCCTGTACCGGCAACAGATCACCGATGACGCGCAACGCCGTCGATTTTCCGCAGCCGGAAGGGCCGAGAAGGCAAACGAACTCACCGGCCCGCACGTCAAAGCTCAACGCGTCATAGATGGGAACGCCACCCAGATGCAGGCGGACCCGGTCGAACGCGATGGCAAGCTCGGTCATTGCGGGTCCCGACGCAAAGATCATACCAATGGCTTGGCAACGCTTGCCGGGATGGGAGCGAGAGTCAAGTTGCGTGGCGGCGCCACCGAACACGGGAAGCCGGCGCCTGACCGGATTCCGGAATGCTCAAGTTTTTGGTCGGAGGATTTCCGCTGTTCGCAAGCTAACGTGTGCGCGTGGCGCACAGGGAACTCAAAAACGGAGACCCTGTCAGGCGTTGACGGCGCTCACGCCGCCGCCAGCATCTTCTGCACTTCGTTCACCAGTTCGCGCAGGTGGATCGGCTTCGACAGCACTTTGGCGTGCTTGGGGGCATTGGAATCGGCGTTCAGCGCCACCGCCGCGAAGCCGGTGATGAACATGATCTTGATGTCGGGATCAAGCTCGGATGCGCGACGCGCCAGCTCGATCCCGTCCATCTCCGGCATCACGATATCGGTGAGCAGGAGCTCGAACGGTTCCTCGCGCAGGCGCTGATAGGCGGAGAGGCCGTTGTCATAGGAACTGACGTCGAAGCCGGCGTTCTGCAGCGCCTTGACCAGGAAGCGGCGCATGTCGGTGTCGTCTTCGGCAAGCAGGATTTTGGCCATCGGCACTCGCACGCCCCACGGACTCGCGTCATGCGGCCGCATCCCCCACCCGGAAGCGCCGGCCGCGTCAAACATCATAAACCCGATGGCGAGTAAATTTCGAGTGAACCTGCGTGTCCGTGCTACCTTTTCATACCTGGACAAGGCCGAGGCGAGGGGCTACGCAGCCTTGAGGGCCTGCGGTGCGGTCCTGCACCCAACCTTGGACTTGCATTCCGGCCATGCGTGACGTTGCTGACGAACTCGATCCCCCCTTCGAGATTCTCGAGCCGGCCGAGGGATCGAGCGCGGTCATCTTCAACTCTCCGCACAGCGGCCGCGTCTATCCGCGCAGCTTCCTGAGCGTGTCGCGGCTCGACTTGACGGCGTTGCGGCGATCGGAGGATTTTTTCGTCGACGAATTGATTGCCGGCGTGGTGCCGCGCGGCCATCCAGTGATGCGCGCTCATTTTCCGCGTTGCTATGTGGACGTCAACCGCGAGCCCTATGAGCTCGACCCGCGCATGTTCGATGGGCGGCTGCCGTCGTTCGCCAATACCCGCTCGATGCGAGTCGCCGGCGGCCTCGGAACCGTGGCGCGGGTGGTCGGCGATGCGCAGGAAATCTACGACGGGCGCGTGTCGGTGGATGACGCGCTGCGCCGGATCGAAACGCTCTACAAGCCTTATCACCGCGCCTTGCGGCGGCTGTTCACCCGGGTGCACCGTGATTTCGGGGCCGCGGTCTTGATCGACTGCCATTCGATGCCGTCGACCGCCAGCGTCAAGGATGAACGGCCGCGCGCCGACGTCATTCTGGGCGACCGCTACGGGACCAGTTGCGCGGCGATCGTCAGCGATGTGATCGACGCCACGCTCCGCTCGCTCGGCTACGCCGTGAACCGCAACAAGCCCTATGCGGGCGGTTTCATCACCGAGCACTACGGCAATCCCGTCGTCGGACTGCACGCCATCCAGGTCGAATTGAACCGATCGCTGTATATGGACGAGAAGCGCTACGTGCCGAGCACCGCGTTCGCCCGCGTGGCCTCCGATCTCGAAACGATGGCCGACCGTCTTGCCGCCATCCCGCTGGAAGAGCTGCGGCCCTATCGCGCCGCAGCAGCGGAGTAGTACTCGCGGCCCGGGCGATCTTCCGACCAGGCAAGAAAAAAGGGCCGCTCGCGGGGGCAAGCGGCCCAAGTCTAGGGAGGAAACGCCCAAGGAGGGCAGCAGTAGCGCAAGCGCTACCGCACTGCAAAAGATACATTGCGACGCACAAAAATCAAGGGATAAATCGAATCTACACATGCCAATTTGCATGGGTGGCTTTCCATTTGCGAGCGGCGTCGGAGGGCAGCCCCAATCCCCGGCCTACGGTAATTTCCGCCGGCTTGCTGAGACTGAAGCCAGAAGGCAAAAAAAAGACCGCCTGGGGGGCAGGCGGCCTGAGTCTGGGGAGGAAACGCCCAAGGAGGGCATACGGCAGCGAGAAAGTTCATCACCGCCGCGAAGTCGATATAAGTCCCTCTGATGATAACGCAAGGAGCGAATCGCCCCTACTCATGCAATATTGCATGGCTGCATCCACCTCAGTTCCGGTGCGGCTCGCGGGAACTCAGGTAGCCCGCCATCGCGATCAGCAGGAATGCCGCCTGCAACAAAAACACGCAGCGATAGGCGACGAGCGGATAGCGGCCGTCCTCGACCGGGAAGAAGTCAATGACAACGCCGCTCACGGCTTGGGTCAGGAACACGCCGCCCATCGTAGCCATGTTGAACAGGGTCAGGCAGCGGCCGACCAGGTGCGGCGGGAACAGCGATTTCCCGTGCGCGATCAGCGGCGGGGTGAACGCCAGGACGCCGAACAGCACCATCCAGCCGATCAGCAGCGGCAGCGGCGGCGCGCCGGCAACCGCCAGGACCGCCAGTAACAGCACGGTCAGGCCGGCCCCGAGCAGAACCGGCGTCTTGTAGCGGCCGAACAGCCGGTCGGTCGGTCCCCAGAGAAAGGCGCCGACAATCTGCGCCAGCGCCGGGATCAGCAGGAGCTCGCCGCGTTCGGTCAGGCCGTAACCGTAGATGTGACTGAGGTAGGGCCCGCCCCAGAGGCCCACGAACAGCGCAAAGCTCGAGTAGGCCGCGAGGTGCATGAGGAACAGGCGGCCGAACGAGAGGGTCCGCAGCACCGTGCGGATGCCGGCAACGGCCTCGCCGATCGTCTCTTGCGGGGCTGTGCCGCGGCCCGCGGCACCGTCCTTCACGACGACGGCGACGAGCACGCCGGCAAGCAGCGTCAATCCGGCAACGGTCACGAAGCTACCGCGCCATCCGATGGTGGCGGCGGCAAAGGCGAGCGGCGCCGTCGCGAACAGCGAGCCGATGCTGCCGAGTCCATACTGTAGGCCGGTGAGCGTCGCGAACCGGTCGGGCGCAAACCGCTGCGCGTAGATGGCGAGCGCCGCCATGAACGCGCTCGACGATCCCAGCCCCATCAAAATGCGGGCGCCGACCAGCCCCGCCGCGCTGGTCGCAACCGCAAAGGCCAAGCACCCGAGAATCATGATCCCGGCGCAGACCAGAAGCACGCGGCGCGGCCCATAGCGGTCAAGCGCGATGCCGAGCGGCAGCTGCGCCAGGGCAAAGGCGAAGAAGTAACTGCTCGACAGAAATCCCAGATCGCCCGCACTCAGACCGATCGTGCGCGCAAGATCCGGCGCAATCACCGCAACGGAGTTGCGCAGGAACTGGGTCACCATGTAGATGGCGATCAGGGTGCCGACGAGCATGACGGCCGCGGTCGCTGCAGGCGACCCCCACGGTCGCGTGCGATCCTCAAGACTCATGTGCTCGTCCCGGCAGGTCGGCTTGCCGAGGAGACATGAGCCTGACATCGCGCGCAAGCCCGATTGCCGGTTACCGGGCATGCGACGCTCGGTAGGTCGTTGGAAGCGCAAGGAAAGGGCGGCGGCATGACGGCGGTCGACTTCGCGGCGTTCATCGAAAGGCTCGCCACGGTATCCGGCGAGACGATCCTGCCGTTCTTCCGCACGGCCCTGGCGATCGAAGACAAGCCGGGCAAGCGCGGCTTCGACCCGGTCACCGAAGCCGACCGCGCCGCCGAGGCCGCGATGCGGGCGCTGATCCATGAGATGTTCCCCGACCACGGCATCATCGGCGAGGAATACGGCAGCGAACACACCGATGCCGAATATGTCTGGGTGCTCGACCCGATCGACGGCACCAAATCGTTCATCTCCGGGATGCCTGCCTGGGGAACGTTGATCGGATTGGCGCGGCTGGGCGAACCGGTGTTCGGCATGATGCACCAGCCGTTCGCCCGCGAGCGCTTCACCGGCGACGGCGCTGCAGCCTGGTATCGCGGCCCGACCGGCGATCGCGACCTGCGGGTGCGCCCCTGCGCCGGGCTTCAGGACGCGGTGCTGTTCACCACCAGCCCGCGGCTGATGAACGCTGCCGACCGCAGCGCGTTCGAGCGGGTCGAGGAGTTAGCGAGGCTCTCGCGCTACGGCGGCGACTGCTACGCCTATTGCATGGTGGCGGCGGGCCACGTCGATCTCGTCATCGAAACCGAACTGAAGGCGCACGACGTAATGGCGCTGATACCGATCGTCATCGGTGCCGGCGGCATCATGACCACCTGGGAGAACGGCGCGCCGCAGCATGGCGGCCGCATCGTCGCCGCCGGCGACAAGCGCGTGCATGCGGAAGCGCTGAAACTGTTGAGGGGCCAGACCGTGTCCTCATAACCAGGATTGGTGGGAAGCGGTTGGTCAGGGTCCGTTCGGCAGGGCCACTCGCAGACGTGTTGATCATTCGACAAAACGTATTGACGTCAGGACGTCTTTAATGTTCATGTTTTGTTTCATTTGGCTGGGGGATGATTCGCGTGGCCAAAGCACCCGGTAGCATCAGGGATTCCATTTGCGGCTACCTCCACACGATTGGCGGCGAGGCCTCTCTCGATGAAATCTCCCGCGCAGTTGCGGCGCAGATGGGCGCAACGTCACCTTCGTCTGTGCGGAGTTATCTCAATCTCAATGTCGGAAAAGCATTCGAACGGACGGGCCGGGGTCGGTACCGGTTGAAGGCCAATGGCCACGACGTCGGACACGCAAACAGCCACAAGCTCGACTTCGATCCGATCGCGGCCGTCGGCAACGCCAAGCTCTACCATGCTGACTGCTTCGACTGGCTGGCGTCGGAGCCGCCCTCATCGATCCATGCCTGCGTGACGGACCCGCCCTATGGCTTGGTGGAATACACTGAGACGGAGCAGCAGAAGCTACGAAACGGCAAGGGCGGCGTCTGGCGTATCCCGCCGTCTTTCGACGGCCATCGGCGCGCGCCGTTGCCGCGCTTCACCGTACTCGACGACGACGATCGTATCGAGCTTTACGCATTCTTCAAGAAGCTCGGCGTCCTGCTTAACCGCGTGCTGGTCCCCGGCGGCAACGTTGTCGTCGCATCGAATCCCTTGCTGATGCACATTGTCGGGTCCGCGATGTCGGAGGGCGGCCTCGAATTGCGAGGCGGCATCGTTCGACTCGTCATGACGATGCGTGGCGGTGACCGGCCGAAAAACGCGCACAAGGAATTCTCAGATGTGAGCGTAATGCCGCGCTCGATGTTCGAGCCGTGGGTCGTGCTCCGGAGGCCGGTCGAGGGCCGGGTGCAGGACAACCTGCGTCGGCACAAGACTGGCGGCTTTAGGCGTCCGTCGACCGAGCGGCCGTTCGGCGACGTGATCCCGTCCCGGCCGGCGCCCAAGAACGAGCGGGAAATCGCGGCGCATCCGTCGCTCAAGCCGCAGGCCTTTCTGCGGCAGGTCGTTCGCGCGGCGTTGCCGCTGGGCGAGGGGACGGTCCTCGACCCGTTCGCCGGCTCTGGATCGACGCTCGCGGCAGCCAACGCCGTTGGCTATGCATCGATCGGCATCGAAAGCGATGCAAAGTACGTGAGGATCGCCACCAAGGCGATCGCCAAGCTCGGATCACTTCGCGAGGTAGACCCAATTTGACCGCAGCCGCTTGATGCCGGCGGCACCGAGCGTCGACGTCTTGGTGCCGAGGGCGCTGCGGGGGGTTGTTCCTGAAATCGGAAATCTTGACCTCGCCGAGATAGACCTCAGTGAATTTCATCGGCTCGCGGTCCTGCGCCGGCTCCGTCTTGTGGTCGGTCGTGTAGACGAAAACGCTCATCCACTGATCGCGACCACCATGGGTATCGACGGCACCACCTTTCTTTCGGGTGCTCTTAATTTCGACCCCGTCAGTGCCGGAAGCGACGGAATTGTTGGCATAGCGCCCTTGGACGATGAGATCGGGATGTCCGTTGAAGTGCCTGTTCTCGATAAGCACCCGCGAATGCTTGGCCATCGCGGCGGTCAGCATGTCAGACAACATTCCGGACATCGCCGGCCGCAGCATGTCGTCCATGCGATGCAGCCCTTTTACCGAGCAGGAGCTTGTTCACGTCGTAGAAGAAATCGTACACGTCCTGCATCGCGGCATCGAAATCGTTTAGCCGCAGCGAAAACGGCCAGAACGGCGTTCTGATAAACACAGCCGAATCCAGAATCTGTTTCTTGAGCGGCATTGGATTCCCTTTCCCCCATGCCACCATATCGCCATTTTTCTGGCCCGCCAGCCACCCTCGGCGCCCTGCCTAGTGACCAGCCCTCTCAATACATTGGCGTACCCGGCACGAAGGCATCGAACGCGGCCCAGAACTGCCCGCGCAGCCGGTCCCGCTCCATCAGCACTTCGTGCTTGGCCCCCGGTAAGACGAGATGCGAGCCGGCGCGCAGCCGGATCGCGAATTCCTCGGTCGCCGGCGTCGAAACGATGGTGTCGGCGCCGGCGGCGATGATCAGCATCGGCTGGCGGATCTGTGCCGAGTATCCGGGCTCGGCAAAACCGTCCATCGCATTGAACGCCGCATTCGCCCAAGCCACCGTCGGCGAACCGAGCCCGAGCGCCGGCTCGGCCTCGATCACCGCCTGATTTCGCGCGTAGCGGACCGGATCGGAGGTGAGCGGATTTGCAAGGAAGGGCTGGCTCTGCTCGACCGTTCCGTCGCCTCCCGCGATGTATGAGGCGCCGAGCCCGACCAAGCGCAGCAGCCTGGCGCCGAATTTTTTCGGGCCGACCAGCCGGATTCCAGCCAATGCGATCATCGGCGCGGAGAGCACGACGCGGTCGAACCAGCGATGGCCCTGGTATGCCGAACGGATCAGGATGGCGCCGCCCATGGAATGGGCGAGCGCGAACAGCGGCGGTGGGCAGTCCGGCAGCACCACCTCGCGCATGAACGTTTCGAGGTCGATGTCGAACTCCGCGAAATTCGTGACGTGTCCCCGGCGCGGATCGGACAGGACGCGATTCGACAGGCCCTGTCCGCGCCAGTCCAGGGTGGCGACGGCAAAGCCGCGGCCGCGCAGGTCGCGCACCGTCTCGTAGTATTTCTCGATGAACTCGGTCCGCCCCTGGAACAGGCAGACGGTGCCGCGGCGCCCCCGCGGTGGGGCAAACCTCGCGAAGCGCAACGCGCGCCCGTCCGGCGTCTTCAGCATTCCCGTGACCACGTCCTCGGGCACCGGGTTCGCGGGAATGGAAACCAGCTTCATATGGGGCTCGGATCGGCGGCGGACGGCCCGTGCTTATAGCAGCCCGCTCGACTGCTCAATGCAGCGGCGCACCGACGGCCTCGCAGGGGCGAGCCTTCAGGGCGTCACGCCCGTCTTCGCGGGCTATGTGCCAGCCCGCAACGGGGCGGCCACGAGAGTCGCCCCTACACGACGAGGGCCGCTCCGACATGCCGCAACCCCTTGAAGGCACCAAATGCGCTCCCTACCTCAGGTTTGCGCAGGCCAAATCTGGCTGCGCCGGAGGTGTCCGGCCATTCGGCGGACCGTCCGCATGTCGCTCAATGGAGGATATGCCATGCGTACATTCGATCTTGCCCCCCTCTACCGTTCCACTGTCGGTTTCGACCGCCTGTTCTCAATGCTCGACCAGTTCGCGGGCTACGAAGGAGGCTCCGCTCCGGGCTATCCGCCCTACAACATCGAGCCGGCGAAAATGAGTACCGCGTCACGGTCGCCGTCGCCGGGTTCAGCGAGAACGAGCTGAACATCGAGGTGAAGGAGAACACGCTGACGATCCGCGGTGAGAAGTCGCAGAGCCAGGACGAACGGAAAGGCGAGGTGCTCCACCAGGGCATCGCAGCCCGCGCCTTCGAGCGCACGTTCCAGCTTGCCGACTATGTCCAGGTAAAGGGCGCATCCTTGGAGAACGGGCTCCTGCACGTCGACCTCGTGCGTGAGATCCCCGAGGCCAAGAAGCCGCGGCAGATTGCCATCGCGACCGGTGACGCGGTCGAAGGCAAGGCCGAGTCGAAGCTCGCCGCCTGACGACCCCAGCGGTTATCGTTCGGCACTGCAGCGTCCCGGTCATACCGGGGCGCTCTTTGCGTCGGAGACGTGCCGATGTCATCGGGCGCTGCGATCAAACGCACTGCAAAACCATTGCGCGCTTCGGCGAGGCATGGTCCTTTAGAATAAGTGCAGGCGGCCGCCCGAACCTCCAACGGGCACGGGCGTTGTCCGGTAACGGGCGGCCTTGTATTGCCGGTGAAAGTTTGGCAAGGTCCGCTTAGGACAGCAATACTGTCCCATTTAAGCAGGTCCAGTCGTGCGCCGGGCGCCAAGCGACGCGTGCCGGCGCCAAGCGGCGGCCGACGATGCCCGTGCATCGCCGAACGCCTAATATGAGCAGCCGCGCGTGGCGTTTGATGATGACGCCCGAATTGAGCTGCCTTCAGGCGAATGGATCGGTCTGGTCCTCGGTGCTTCGGGCCGGGGGCGTGGCTGGTACGCCGGCTCCGGACGAAGCCGGCGGTGAGAGGACGGCCATGAGCGCAGGCAGCAACGGCAGCGAGAGCACCAAGCGTAACGCTTCGCTTGCGCGTGATCGGGATCGCGCTCTGCGCACGGCCAGACGTGCCGCGGCGTCATTTGCCGATTCCGGCGATCCGGGCCTTCCGCCTGTGCAGGGCATGTACGATCCCACGCTCGACAAGGATTCGTGCGGCGTTGGCTTCATTGCCGATATCAAGGGGCGCAAGTCGCAGCAGATCGTCAGGGACGCCCTGACGATCCTTCAGAACCTCGAACATCGCGGCGCCGTCGGGGCCGATCCGCGCGCCGGCGACGGCGCCGGCATCCTGGTGCAGATCCCGCACATCTTCTTCGTCAAGAAGACCGCAGAGCTCGGCTTCAAGCTTCCGAAGCCCGGTCAGTACGCGGTCGGCGCGCTGTTCATGCCGCGCGACGATGCCTGGCGAGACGTGATCCGCGGCATCTATGCCGACACGATCACGCGCGAGGGGCTGAGGCTGCTCGGCTGGCGCGCGGTACCGACCGACAATTCCACGCTCGGCGAATCGGTGAAGCCGACCGAGCCGGTACATCTGCAGGTGTTCGTCGGCCAGGGCCGCGAGAAGCTCACCGAGGACGAGTTCGAGCGGCGGCTTTATATTCTGCGCAAGGTCATCTCCAACCAGATCTATCGGCGGCGCGAGCGCCGGCTGTCCGGCTATTACCCGGTGTCGATCTCCTGCCGGACGATCGTCTACAAGGGCATGTTTCTGGCCGATCAGCTACCGACGTACTATCCCGACCTGAGCGATCCGGATTTCGAAAGCGCGCTGGCGCTGATCCATCAGCGCTTCTCCACCAACACCTTCCCGACCTGGTCACTAGCGCATCCGTACCGGATGATCGCGCACAACGGCGAGATCAACACGCTGCGCGGCAACGTCAACTGGATGGCTGCGCGGCAAGCGTCGGTATCGTCTCCGCTGCTCGGCGACGACATCGAACGGCTCTGGCCGATCTCCTACGAGGGCCAGTCGGACACGGCCTGTTTCGACAATGCGCTCGAGTTCCTGGTGCAGGGCGGCTATCCGCTCGCGCACGCGATGATGATGATGATTCCCGAAGCCTGGGCGGGCAATCCCCTCATGGACGAGGAACGGCGCGCCTTCTACGAATACAATGCAGCGCTGATGGAGCCGTGGGACGGCCCGGCGGCGATCGCCTTCACCAACGGCCGTCAGATCGGCGCCACGCTCGACCGCAACGGCTTGCGGCCGGCGCGCTATTTCCTCACCCGCGACAACCGCATCGTCATGGCGTCGGAAATGGGCGTGCTGCCGGTGCCAGAGGCCGATATCGTCAAGAAGTGGCGGCTGCAGCCCGGCAAGATGCTGCTGGTCGATCTCGACGAAGGCCGCCTCATTCCCGACGAGGAATTGAAGGCGACGCTCGCCCGCAGCCATCCCTATCAGGAGTGGCTGGCGCGCACCCAGCTCGTGCTGGAAGACCTGCCCGCGGCGTCCGGACACGCGGCGCAGTCGAACCTGTCGTTGCTCGATCGCCAGCAAACCTTCGGCTACACGCAAGAAGATCTGCGCATCCTGATGGCGCCGATGGCGACGACCGGCGAAGAGGCGGTTGGCTCGATGGGCAACGACACGCCGATCTCGGCGTTGTCCGACAAGCCGAAGCTTCTGTTCACCTACTTCAAGCAGAACTTCGCGCAGGTGACCAACCCGCCGATCGATCCGATCCGCGAGGAGCTGGTCATGAGCCTGGTGTCGATCATCGGGCCGCGGCCGAATCTGTTCGACCTGGAAGGCATGTCGAACACCAAGCGCCTGGAGGTGCGCCAGCCGATCCTCACCAACGAGGACCTGGAGAAGATCCGTTCGATCTCCGACCTCGGCGATCATTTCAAGTCGCAGACGCTCGACATCACGTTCGCCGCGGAGCACTGTGCCGCCGGGATGGAGCCCGCGCTCGAGCACCTGTGCGCCGAAGCCGAGGCCGCGGTGCGTAGCGGCTACAACATCATCATCCTGTCCGACCGGCGCGCCAGCGCCGACCGGGTGCCGATCCCGTCGCTGCTCGCCTGCGCGGCGGTGCATCACCACCTGATCCGCCAAGGCCTGCGCACGTCGGTCGGCCTCGTGGTCGAATCCGGCGAACCGCGCGAGGTACACCATTTCTGCTGCCTCGCCGGCTACGGCGCCGAGGCGATCAACCCCTACCTCGCCTTCGAGACGCTCAAGGCGATGAAGGACGATCTGCCGGACAGGGTCGACGACAAGGAAGTCGTCAAGCGCTACATCAAGTCGATCGACAAGGGCATCCTCAAGGTGATGTCCAAGATGGGCATCTCGACCTATCAGTCGTATTGCGGCGCGCAGATCTTCGATGCGGTCGGGCTGAAGGCGGATTTCGTCGCCACCTACTTCACCGGCACGCATACCCGCATCGAGGGTGTCGGCCTCGCCGAGATCGCCGAGGAGGCGATGCAGCGGCACGACGACGCGTTCGGCGACTCGCCGGTCTACCGCAATGCCCTAGACGTTGGCGGCGAATATCAGTTCCGAGTCCGCGGCGAGGACCACGTCTGGAACGCGACCACCGTGTCGACGCTGCAGCACGCCGTGCGCGGCAATTCGTACGACAGCTATCGCGCGTTCGCCAAACTGCTCAACGAGCAGTCAGAGAAACTGGTCACGATCCGCGGCCTGTTCCGCGTCCGCGGCGCGGAAGAGGACGGCCGCCTGCCGGTGCCGATCGAGTTGGTCGAGCCGGCCGCGAGCATCGTGCAGCGCTTCTCGACCGGCGCCATGTCGTTCGGCTCGATCTCGCGCGAGGCGCATACCACGCTGGCGATCGCCATGAACCGGCTTGGCGGCAAGTCGAACACCGGCGAGGGCGGTGAGGAGGTGGACCGGTTCAAGCCGCTGCCGAACGGCGATTCCATGCGCTCGGCGATCAAGCAGGTCGCGTCCGGCCGCTTCGGCGTGACCACGGAGTACCTCGTCAACGCCGACATGATGCAGATCAAGATGGCGCAGGGCGCCAAGCCCGGCGAAGGCGGGCAGTTGCCCGGACGCAAGGTCGACAAGACCATCGCCAAAGTGCGCTATTCGACGCCGGGTGTCGGGCTGATCTCACCGCCCCCGCACCACGACATCTACTCGATCGAGGACCTGGCGCAGCTCATCTACGACCTCAAGAACGTCAACCCCGAGGGCCTGGTCTCGGTGAAGCTCGTCTCCGAGGTTGGCGTTGGCACGGTTGCCGCCGGCGTCTCCAAGGCACGCGCCGATCATGTCACCATCGCCGGTTATGAGGGCGGCACCGGCGCCAGCCCGCTGACCTCGATCAAGCATGCCGGAAGCCCATGGGAAATCGGACTTGCCGAGACCCATCAGACACTGGTCGCCAACCGGCTACGCGGGCGCATTTCGGTGCAGGTCGACGGCGGCATCCGCACCGGCCGAGACGTCGTCATCGGCGCGATGCTTGGCGCCGACGAGTTTGGCTTCTCGACCGCGCCGCTGATCGCGGCGGGCTGCATCATGATGCGCAAGTGCCACCTCAACACCTGTCCGGTCGGCGTGGCGACGCAGGACCCGGTGCTGCGCAAGCGGTTCAAGGGGCAGCCCGAGCATGTCATCAACTACTTCTTCTTTGTCGCCGAAGAGGTGCGCGAGATCATGGCCGCGCTCGGCTATCGCCGCTTCGACGAGATGATCGGGCAGATGCAGATGCTCGATCAGCGCGCGATGGTCGCGCACTGGAAGGCGAATGGGCTCGACTTCTCCCGTCTGTTCACCAAGCCGGCGGCGCCGAAGGGCGTCAACATCTTCCGGTGCGAGCCGCAGGACCACAAGATCCACGACATCCTCGACCGCAGGCTGATCGCCGAGGCACAGCCGGCGATCGATCGCCTTGCGCCGGTGCGCATCGAGACCACGATCCGCAACACCGACCGCACCGCCGGCGCCATGCTGTCCGGCACCATCGCCAAGATCCACGGGCATGCCGGCCTGCCAGACGGCACCATCCGGGTGCAGCTCACCGGCACCGCCGGGCAGAGCTTCGGCGCGTGGCTCGCCAAGGGCGTCACCTTCGAACTCGACGGCGACGCCAACGACTACGTCGGCAAGGGCCTGTCCGGTGGGCGCCTCATCATCCGGCCGCCGGCCGACTCAGGCATCGTGCCGGAGGATTCGATCGTCGTCGGCAACACCGTGCTATACGGCGCCATCGCTGGCGAGTGCTTTTTCCGCGGTGTCGCCGGGGAGCGTTTCGCCGTGCGCAATTCCGGGGCGATCGCCGTGGTCGAGGGCGCCGGCGACCATTGCTGCGAATACATGACCGGCGGGGTCGTCGTCGTGCTCGGCTACACCGGCCGCAATTTCGCCGCCGGCATGTCGGGCGGGATCGCCTATGTGCTCGACGAGGACGGCACGTTCGAGACCCGCTGTAACATGGCGATGATCGAGCTCGAGCCGGTCCCCGAGGAGGAGGAGCTCAACGCGCTCATCTACGGCCATGCCGGCGATCTCGAGACGTCCGGCCGCGTCGACGTGCTGGCGGAAATGACGCGCTTCGATGCGCAGCGCCTGCATCAGCTGATCACCGACCATGCGCGCTACACCGGTTCGGCGCGCGCCCAGGCGATCCTCGCTGACTGGAAGGCCTACTTGCCGAAATTCCGCAAGGTCATGCCGGTCGAGTATCGCCGTGCGCTCGCCGAGCTGGAGAAGGCGCAGACGATGCAGGCCGCGGAGTAGGATGCCGGCGCTTCCTCCCCCCTGCAGTTGGTGTCCCAAATCCGAAGTTCGCTCAACATTGCGGCACTCTCTTTGGCGACCTTCGGATTCGAAGGACACCATCAAGTCTATGAATCTGGTGTGGTTTGGTTCAGAAATTCTCGTGCGGACTCGCCGCAGAAATAGCGAGAACTTCTGAGCCAAACCACACTAGGGCAATTCAGAAAAATGCGATAATGGGTAAAGTCACGGGATTTCTGGAAATCGATCGACACGACCGGCGCTACCAGCCGGTTGAGGAGCGCGTGCGCCACTGGCGCGAGTTCGTGTTGCCGCTGCCGGAGACCGAGCTGCGCGACCAGGCCGCGCGCTGCATGGATTGCGGCGTCCCGTATTGCCACGGCACCAATACGATCACCGGCGCCCCCACCGGCTGCCCGGTGAACAACCAGATCCCCGACTGGAACGACCTGATCTATCGCGGCAACTGGGAAGAGGCAGCGCGCAACCTGCACTCCACCAACAATTTCCCCGAGGTGACCGGCCGGATCTGCCCGGCGCCGTGCGAAGCGTCCTGCACGCTCAACCTCGACGACAATCCGGTCACCATCAAGACCATCGAATGTGCCATCGCCGACAAGGCGTTCGAGCAGGGCTGGATCAAGCCCGAGCTCCCGGCGGTCAAGACCGGCACGACCGTGGCGATCGTCGGCTCGGGCCCAGCGGGACTCGCCTGCGCCCAACAACTCGCGCGCGCCGGCCATAACGTGCATGTCTACGAGAAGCACGCCAAGGCCGGCGGACTGCTGCGCTACGGGATCCCCGACTTCAAGATGGAGAAGCACATCGTCGACCTGCGCGTCGAACAGATGTGCGCCGAAGGCGTGACGTTCCATTGCGGGTCGCACGTCGGAGTCAATGTGGGCGTCGAGGAACTCCTCGAAAGCTATGACGCCATCGCGCTGACCGGCGGCGCAGAGCAGCCGCGCGACCTGCCGATTCCGGGCGGCGAGCTCGACGGCATTCACTTCGCCATGGATTTCCTGCCGCAGCAGAACCGGCGCGTCAGCGGCGAACCGGTCGGCGACGTCAGGCCGATCCTCGCCAAGGACAAGCACGTCGTCGTCATCGGCGGCGGCGACACCGGCTCCGACTGCATCGGCACCTCGATCCGCCAGGGCGCGCGGTCGGTGACCAATTTCGAGATCATGCCGGCGCCGCCCCTCAAGGAGAACAAGCTGCTGGTCTGGCCGGACTGGCCGATGAAGCTGCGCACCTCGTCGAGCCACGAGGAGGGCGCGAAGCGCGAGTTCGCCGTGCTGACGCAGAAGTTTACCGGCGAGCACGGGCGGGTGAGCAAGCTGCACTGCGTGCAAGTCGACGCAAGGATGCAGCCGGTGCCGGGCAGCGAGTTCGAGCTGCCGGCTGACCTGGTGCTGCTGGCGATGGGCTTCGTGCATCCGGTGCACGAGGGCATGATCAAGGCCCTCGGCCTCGCGCTCGACTCGCGCGGCAACGTGCGCGCCACGACCGACGACTACCGCGCCTCGCGCGACAAGGTATTTTCCGCCGGCGACATGCGGCGAGGCCAGTCGCTGGTCGTCTGGGCGATCCGCGAAGGCCGGCAATGCGCACGCGCCATCGACGAATTCCTGATGGGATCGACGACGCTGCCGCGGTGATGGGGGAGAAGGCCGTAGCCCCGCATGGAGCACAGCGACATGCGGGATCGCGCTTGTCTGCACGAGAGGCAGCTCCGGATTTCGCTTTGCTCAATCCGGGCTACGGCACTACGGCCCTGTAGGTTACCGGAACAGCCCGAGCGGATCGAAGACCGGCCGGCTCGGCGCACGGCGTTCGGCGGCCTGGCCAGTGCGCGGTGTCGTGGGCCGCAGTTTTTGCGCGGTCGACCGGCTCGGCCGCCGCGTGCGACGATCGGCTGCTCGCGCCGCCGGCCTTGACGGCGTGGCACCTCGCGGTGCCGCCGCCGGGGCAAGATCGACGCTGGCGACGGGCTTTTTCGCGGGTCGATCAGTCTCATCTTGCCCGCCCGCCTTGGGCTCCTCGGCAAAGGTCGGCTCAACGGCCGGGGCCGCTGCGGATACTGCCGCCGGTGGCGCGGCGGATTCGGCTGCGCGCGCCGCATCCACGCCCGATGCGGCCGCCGCCGCCTTGGCCGCTTCCGCCGCTTCCGGCGTCAGGAAGAAATTGTCGGCGCGGCCGCTCTGCGGAGAGACAGCGGCGCCGTGGACCAGGACGCGCACCGCTAGCGGGTCGGCGGCGCCCGTCCGCGTGGTGCCGCCGAGCAGCTCGTTCGCTCCGCCGGCGTTGGTCAACGATACGACCGGCCCGGCCTCCGGCCGCGCCGCGGGCTGACCCGGACGCGGCGCCGCCGGCTGGCCCGATTCATCCGTCGGAAGCGCCATCGGCTGCAGGCGCGTTCCCATCACGTGCTTGATCTCGCGCTCCACATAGTGAGCGAGCTTGCGTGCACCGGCCTCGGTGAAAAAGACGCCCTCGGACGTGCGCAGCCGGCGCACCTGGCCTTCGACGTCGGGACCGAACGTCGTGAAGCGGCCCGACTCGTCGACAAACCCATCCCAGACATCGACATAGATGATGCCGGCCCGCTCGGCGCGGGCGCGGAATACGTCGTTAAGGTAGATCATATCGCCGGTCGAGCGCGTGCCGCGGATCGCCGGCAGGCCGACCCAGATCACCGGCACACCTTTGCTCTTGAGCACAGCGATCATTTCGTCGACGCGCTTGGCGTAGGCTTCGGCCCACTGCTCGGTGCGGAACTCGAACGATTGCGCGCCCTGCCGCCGTTGCTCCGGTTCGGCGTTCGACGGCTGCCCGGACTCGCCCGGCTGCTGCGCATCGCGCGCGCTTGCGCGTTCACGGAGCGTCACGCGGTCCTCGAGGCCGAGCAGAACGACGATGACGTCCGGATTCTGATCCTTGAGGAAATCGCGCGCGACGCGCGGCCAGGTGACGTCGTTTTTCGTGTCGAAACGCACCAGTCCGGTCAGCAGATGGTTCTTGCGGACGATCCCGATTTCCGGCCGATCCGAATAGATGTCCTCAAGCCCGTAGGCGAGCCAGTCCGACAGTGACGCGCCCATGACGGCAACATGCTTGGTCGGCGTCGTGTCGTTTTTCTGCGCCGGCGGCGGTTTCGTCTGGTCGGCCGGCGCGGCCCGCGATTCGCGCGGCCGCAAGGGGCGTTCACGCAGCCGGCGCGGCTCGCGCCGCTCCCACTGCTCGCGTGGGTCACGCTGGAACAGCGGCCGGAGAAACCCGAACGGATTGAACGACTCCTGCGACGGCGCCTGGCGTTGGCGCCGCTCGAAGAATTGCGCGGCTGCAGGCGGCACAACGGCGAACAGGACGCCGGCCACCGTCATGAGCCCGGCAATGGCGAGCGCAGTGACAGTAAGCAATCGCCGCGGATAGTGTTCTTCAGCCGCCATCGAACAGGCTCGTGCCATGATTGCCGCAGCCCGACGGGCCGGACCGTTCCGCCTGCCATCGGCTAATAGGCCAAGAAAAATGTCAACTTGAAGGTCACCGGGTGGTTACCTCCACGGGCCGGGGTTAACCGTGGTCGCGCGCTACCGGCGGCCAGAAAGCCGGTCAGCAACGCGGACCCGACGGTGGCCCGGCGGGTCTGGGTCGGATGCCGGCTCATTGCTGCCTCACATCAACGCAACACTTACCAATGGCGCCTATGGAAAGGTCGTCGTGAGGGTTATGGCGGCGCTAAGGGGAAGCGTAAAATCCGCGTCGTGACCGCATGCCGTCAGCGGTCTCGCCGAACCCGGCGATTCCCGCCGCCGGTGAAGCACGTTAAGCTTGTTGCACCCCTCCGCCGGACCGCGTCGCGCGACCACGCCCCACACTCAAGGATTTTCGATCATCCGATGATGAAAACGATCCGCAAAGCCGTCTTTCCAGTGGCGGGCCTCGGCACCCGCTTTCTTCCCGCCACCAAGGCGCTCCCGAAGGAAATGCTGCCGGTGGTCGACCGGCCGCTGATTCAGCACGTGGTCGACGAGGCGCGCGGGGCCGGCATCGAGCATTTCATCTTCGTCACCGGCCGCAACAAGGCGGTGATCGAGGACCACTTCGACCGGCAGTTCGAACTTGAGGTCACGCTCAAGGAGCGCGGCAAGCGCGGCGATCTTCGCAGCCTGTCGCAGGACCTGCCGGGTCCCGGCACGACCAGCTTCACCCGCCAGCAGTTGCCGCTGGGGCTGGGACATGCGGTCTGGTGCGCACGCGAGTTGGTCGGCAACGAGCCGTTCGCGCTGCTGCTGCCGGACGTGCTGGTCAAGCACAATCCCGGCTGCCTCGCGCAGATGATCGCGGCCACGCGCAACCTCGACGGCCGCGCCAACATCATCGCCGTTGAAGAAACACCGCTGTCGCGCATTCATATGTACGGCGTCGTCGGCGTCGGCAAACCGAAGGGGAAGGCGTTTTCGATCACCGGCATGGTGGAGAAGCCTGCCCGCGAAGCGGCGCCGTCGAACCTCACCATCACCGGCCGCTACATCCTGCAGCCGGACATCTTCGACGTGCTGGAGAAGCAGGAGACCGGCGCCGGCGGCGAGATCCAGCTTACCGACGCCATGATCCAGCTGTCGAAGTCGCAGCCGTTCTACGGCCTCAAGTTCGACGGCCGCGCTTACGACTGCGGCTCCAAGATCGGCTTCCTCGCCGCCAACATCGCCTATGCGCTGGACCGCGACGATATCGCGCCGGCGCTGCTGGACGAGATCAACACGCTGCTAGCAAAGCGCTGAGCGCGACCAAGCGATGCGCTCTCCGCTCCCTCCCTTTTAGGGGGGAGGCATAGACAACTACTACTGCAATCGCAGGCCGAGGAGAAAGATGTTGGCGGTGTAGTCGGCGCCGGCGGCATTCGACGTCAGCCATTGCCGCCGCACCTCGCCTTTGAGCTGCACGTTGCGCGACATCTTGTAGGTCAGGATCGCCGACGCCGCGTAGCGCTGGTCTTCGCGGCTCGACCCCACGTAGTCGTCCAGCCCATATTCGAGTTTCACCGTACCGATCAGCCAGCGCCGGAAGGAATGGTCGACCTGCGCGCCGAGGTCGCGCCGCAAGATGCCGGAGACGCCGGTCAGGGTCGTTTCCACGACCTGGGACCGCGCGGTGAAGGTGACCTTGGTGAGCGGGGTCGCCGACCACACCAGCGAGCCGTCGGCGATCAGACCGCGCAAATCGTTCAGCGCCGGATCCTGGTAGCGGCGCATGGCATAGCCGACCGAGGCGGTGCCGGTGAGCTGCCGCGTGAGCTCGAAGGTAGTCCCAACGCGTACCTCGTTGCCGGTCGAGTCGCGGCGGAAGCCCAAGGTATCCACCGGAAGGTCGTAAATGCGGCGGTCGGTACCGACCTCGACGAACGGCGTGACGCCGGGAAACACTTCGTAGCTGCCGCGCAGCTTGACACCATACCGGTTGTAGTTGCGGTCGTCGTTGCTCACGGTCGCGCCGTTGGTCAGGCTCGAGCTGTCGTAGACCGTGCGGTCATAGCTGCCGCTGACGCCCAGCTCCAACCGATTGAAGCGATGCGCCACGCCGGCGGTGACGCCCGAAGTCGTGATGACCGGGAGCCGGGCGAGGCCGGCAGGCAGATCGGGGCTGTTCGGGTCTTCCGTCGAGAGCAGGAAGCGGCCCTCGAGATCGATCCGGGTCCGCCGCGTGACGTCGATGCGGCCGGCGACCTTCGAGTCGACGAACGGCTGATCGGGCGACGGCATTACATCGAACCCCGGATAGGTCCGGTACTGGCCGCGCACATCGGCACGCAACTCGTGCCGCGACCAATCGGAGCGAAGCTGCAATTCCGGCGCGACGATCAGCAAATTGCCGCCGCGCGCCTTGGTCGTGCGTTCCGGATTGGAATCATACCCGCCTGACAATTCGACCGCCGGCTTCACCGTGAATGAACCGACTCGAAGTCCCAAGGGTTCGTACGGGTCCTCGCTCTCGGCACGCCGGCGCCGAAGCCGCGGCGGCGGCGCGTCGAAGTCGTCGGCCGCGGCCTCTGCCGGGAGCGATGAGCCAAGCGGCTCGGCCGACTCGGAATCAAGCTCTGCAGACGCGGCACCAAGAATGGGTGTGGACGTCAGGCCATTTTGCCCGGCCGGCGGCGCTCCGGAGACGAAACCGCTCTGGCCGGCGCCCGAAGCCGGCGGGTTTCCATCGGTTAGTATCCGCCGAAAGCGGTTCGGCGTATTGGCACGATTGCTGCCACTGCGGCTGAAGGATGGTGGGTTGCCGGCATCGGTACTCAGAGCGGGATTGTAGAGCTCAGACACCGGCAACTGCGCCCCGACCCCTTCCGCAGCCGCGGCACCGGCCAGAATTGCGGCCGCCACCGCGATCCTGCGGCACCCCACGAAGCGGCGTGGCAAGCTCTTGTTGTGGACTCTGGCGCGCTCACTCATGTCGTCTGCGGCGGCCTCGCGATCATGGCGTGGACAGCCGACGACCGCCGCTGGCGCCGCGCCCGCGCGCACGGCAGCAACCGGCCGATGGTGCTGGCTCGGCGGCCCTTTGGTTAACAGAGGTAAAACAAGGATGGTTAACGGGACGTTGATTTGTCGGGAGCGGCGTGTCGCGCGTGAAATCAGCCACGCGCAAAGCGGTCGTCAAGGATTATTTTCCCTACGGCAAGGCGGGGCTTCCGTGCATATCGGGGAGGCGGAGCGCTTGCGCTATTGCGCCCTGCCCCACAGCCCTACACCACCTCCACCCGCAGGTCGGCGCCGTCCGCCTGCGTCACCCGCACGCGGCTGCCGGCGGGGCAGTCCGGGCCGACCACCCGCCACACCGTATCGTCGATGCGGACGACGCCGCTGCCGTCCACGATCGGCTTTTCCAGCGTGAAGATGCGGCCGACGTAGGCGTCGGTGCGGCGGTTCAGCATCGGGTGGTCGCTTGGCGCATCGGCGCGACGCGCGAAATATCGCCAAGCCGGAATCAATGCGACGGCAAAGACCGCGAAGGCGACAAGCTGCAGCTGCCAGGACCAGACGATGAACCGCGAGATGATGCCGACGGCGAGTGCCGCCAAACCCAGCCAGAGCAGGAACGTGCCTGGCACCAGCAGCTCGAGGACAAGCAGCACGGCGCCGAGGATGAACCAGTTCCAGGAGCCGAGCGACAGCAGCACTTCCATCCCCGCCCTCCCGGTCAGCCTGACGCGCCCGGCGCGGTTGCCGGTCCGGTCGGCCGCCGCGCCGGCGGCGGCGCCGCACCGTCCGGCCCGAAGGTCGCCCGCGCAATCTCGCCGATGCCGCCGAGCGAGGCGAGCACGTTGGTCGCCTCGATCGGCAGCATGATGATCTTCTGGTTCGGCGACTCGGCGATCTGGCCGAAGGCCTTGAGGTACTTCTCGGCGATGAAGTAGTTGAGCGCCGCAATATCCCCGCGCGCCACCGCCTCGCTCACCATCGTGGTTGCCTTGGCCTCCGCTTCGGCGAGCCGCTCGCGGCCTTCGGCATCACGAAAGGCCGCCTCGCGTCGGCCCTCCGCCTCGAGAATCTGCGACTGCTTGGCGCCCTCGGCGCGTAGGATTTCCGATTGGCGCTGGCCTTCGGCCGTGAGGATTTCGGCGCGCTTGTCGCGCTCCGCCTTCATCTGGCGGCCCATCGCCTGCACCAAGTCGGCCGGCGGGTTGATGTCCTTGATCTCGATCCGGTTGACCTTCACGCCCCAGGGCGAAACCGCGGCATCGACGACACGCAGGAGCCGCTCATTGATGTCGTCGCGGTGCGACAGGATATGGTCGAGGTCCATCGCGCCGACGACCGAACGGATGTTGGTCATGGTCAGCACGGTGATGGCCTGGTGCAGATTGGAGACCTCGTAGCTCGCCTTGGCGGCATCGAAGACCTGATAGAACGCGACGCCATCGACGCTGACGGAGGCATTGTCCTTGGTGATGACTTCCTGCTGCGGAATATCGATCACCTGCTCCATGATGTTCATCTTGCGGCCGACGCGGTCGAAGAACGGAATGATCAGATTGAGCCCCGGCCTCAGCGTCCTCGTGTAGCGGCCGAAGCGCTCGACCGTCCAGGTGTAGCCCTGCGGCACCGTCTTGACCCCCGCGAAGATCAGCAGGATGCCCAGAACGACAATGACGACGACGAAGATGTTCAAACCGAGATCCATCACCCCCTCCATACCCGCACGCGAGCCGACCGCCAGGACGACGGCGTGCCACAGACTTGCACGGCTCGGCGGCCGTGGACAGCCGGTGTGTGGGTCGCGGGACGGTCAGGCGAGATTCAACGGAGGCGTCATACCCGCGGAGGCGGGCATCCAGTACCCCCGCATCGAGAACAGTCTCCGCAAGGATAGTGACTACCGGATCGTCGCTTTTCGCGGATGATGACAACGGATGGGTCAGACGATCACGCCCACCCCTTCAGCTCGCGCGACGCAACCTCGCGGATCACCCGCATGCCGTGCTCGCTGTCGTTGAGGCAGGGGATGAAGGCGAAATTCTTGCCGCCCTTCTTCTTGAAGATGTGCGCGTTCTCGATCGCGATTTCCTCCAACGTCTCCAGGCAGTCGGCGGAAAAGCCGGGCGTCACCACTGCGACGTTCTTGACGCCGTCCTTGGCGAGCTTGCGCAGCGTCTGGTCGGTGTAAGGCTGCAACCACTGGGCGCGGCCGAAGCGCGACTGGAATGTCATCATGAAGTTCGATTCCTTCATGCCGAGCCGATCGCGCAACAGCTCGGTGGTCCGCGTGCATTGCCGATAATAGGGGTCGCCCTTCTGCACGTATTCGACCGGCATGCCGTGATAGGAGGCGAAAATGACCTCCGGCTCGAATGACAGATCGGCAAGTGCGGCCCTGATCGAGCACGCCAGCGCCTCGATGTAGATCGGATCGGCATAATAGGGCGGTGCGACGCGCAGCGACGGCTGATTGCGGATACGGCTCAGCACCCGGAATGCCTCGTCGCAAACCGTCGCCGTGGTGGCGCTGGAATATTGCGGATAGAGCGGCACCAGCAGAACGCGCTCGCAGCCTTGCGCGATCAGTGCCTTTAGGCGGTGTTCGATCGACGGATTGCCGTAGCGCATCGCCCAGTCGACGACCGCGTCGCTGCCGGTTTGGGTCAAGGTATCGGCGAGCTTCTCGGCCTGCGAACGGGTGATGGTCTTCAGCGGCGACTCGTTCTTCTCCTGATTCCAGATCGACTTGTAGGCGCGCGCCTTGCTGCGCGGACGGAACGGCAGAATGATGCCCTTGAACACCAATTGCCAGGCGAACGTGTCCTTTTCGATCACCCGCTTGTCCGACAGGAACTGGCGCAGATAGCGGCGCACCGCCTTGGCCTTGGGCGCGTCGGGCGTGCCGAGATTGACGAGCAGCACGCCAACCCGTGCAGCGTCAGCAGGCGGCGCCGCAGGCGCTTCGCCGGAGATCCCGGCAGCGGCAGCCGGCATTGCAACGTCGGCGGCCGATGCCTCCGTGCGTTTCACGGCCGCGGCCTGCAACGCTTCGCGCACCGGTTCGAGATCGACCATCCTCGACGGAGGGGCATCGGGTTCCGGTTCCGGCGCACCGCGCGAACCGAACCAGCCCTTGCGTCCGCCCTTGGGCTTCGGCTCGATCGCCACCGTCATCGCCACGAAGGGATCGGGCTTGGCTTCGGAGGACTGGGTTTCGGCCTGCCCCGGCACCTCGCTCTTCGGCGCCTCAATCTCGGGCCCCTCGGTATTGGGCACCTGAATTTCGGGCGCTTCCGTCTTGGGCGCTTCCGTCTTGGGCGCTTCAGTCTGGGATGCTTCGAACTTGGGCTGGCTCGCCTGACTGGAAGGCTCCGGGTCCCGGCGCGAACCAAACCGGCTCTTGCGCTCGGCCTTGGCCGCGGCCGAACCTACCACGGCCGCCGCTGCCTCCACCTCGGCAGGCGGGGCTTTCTCGGCATCGCGGGACGCACCGGCCTCCGGCATGGCAGCCCATGCCTCGGGCCGGCGAAGCCGGTCAAGCTCGCGGATGGCGGCATCGAGATGCCCATCCAGCGTCAGATCGCCGGTCGCGTCGCCCTCGGACTTTGGCTCGTTCGTCACCGTATCCATTCCAAGATCGCACCAGCGCCGGCCCGTCCCCTGCCCCTTCGTGCCGCCTGAGACGGGGCCGACCAACTCTATATTTGGCCGCTGTGCGCCCAGGTCAAACCAAGCAAGTTACACACCATGGCAATTGCATGGCCGTGATGATAAGTCACGCTGCCAACACGCCGCAACGGCCATGGAAACCCATGAATGCTTTCCATCGTCTTTCTGTAGCAGCAAATTTGCCTTGCCGTTTGGCTGTTCCCGGCCCCGGCCTGGAGCGAGAATCGGTGCGCTGGCTGATCCGGGACCCCGGTTTGCATTGGAAGGAACCGGGATCCCGGATCAGCCGTGCACCACTCGCTGCACGGCATTAGGCTACACCGGCCGTTCGTCGGCAATCACCTTGCCGTCGTTCGGCAGGGTTCCGGGCGCGACCACCCGCACCGCGCCGCGCACCTTGACGACCGCCTGGAGCGTCGCGGCAACCGCATCGGCAAGACCCGCGACCGGCGTCGCGCATTCCACCATGAGCGTCATCGCATCCTGCTCGCTCTCCCGCGTCACGACTAGCCGCGCGCGCAAAAGCTCAGGATGCCGCCTCGCCACTTCGGCAACTTGGCCAGGATGCACGAACATGCCCTTGACCTTGGTGGTCTGATCGGCGCGCCCCATCCAGCCCCTGATGCGCGTATTGGTGCGCCCGCACGGCGAGGCGCCCGACAGCACCGCCGACAGATCGCCGGTGGCGAGGCGGATCATCGGATAGTCGGGATTGAAGGTCGTGACGACAACCTCGCCGACCTCACCGTCCGGGACGGGATCGCCGGTACCCGGCCGCACGATCTCGACGATGATATCCTCGTTGACGATCATGCCCTCGCGGGAATCGCTCTCGTATGCGATGACGCCCGCCTCGGCGACCGCGTAGCATTGCAGCACCGCGACGCCGCGGGTGCCGAGTTCCTCACGCAATGATAGCGGCAGCGCTGCGCCGGACACCAGGCCGCGCTTGATCGACGAGACATCCGCGCCGGAGTTCGTCGCGGTATCGAGCAGGATTTTCAGGAAATCCGGTGTGCCCACATAGCCGGCAGGCTTGAGCTGCGCGATCGCCGCCACCTGCTGCTCGCTATTGCCGACACCGCCTGGAATGGCGGAGCAGCCGAGCGCATGCACGCCCGCTTCGAGGATGAAGGCGCCGGGGGTGAGGTGATAGGAGAATGAGTTGTGCACGACGTCGCCGGCCCGGAAGCCGGCGGCAAACAGCGCCCGCGCCGCGCCGCCCGGATCGGGGCCGAAGCCCTCGGGCTCGAAGATCGGTCCCGGCGACATCATCAGCCGTTTGGCCTTGCCCGGCGGCGTGACGTTGAGGGCACCGAACGGCGGGTTCTCCTTCTGCAGCGCGGGAAGCTCGGACTTGCGCAGCAACGGTAGCAGCGCCAGCGCCTTGCGATTGACCACCTCGACCGGATCGAGGCCGGCAAGCTGCTTGGCCCAGCCCGGCGCCGTCATGGCACGTGCGACCTGCTCCGGCAGGCGCGCGAACAGATCGAGCTCGCGCTCGGCGGGGGTGCATGTTTCGCGGGCGTCGTAGTGGTCTTGCATTGATGCATCCACGTTTCCCGGGCGCAGCGCAGCACGGAGTGATGCGCTGCCGACCCGGGATCGTTCCACGCTCGGCATTTGGAACGGTCCCGGATCAGCGGTGCATCACTTCGTGCTGCACCGCGTCCGGGACACGGACTGCTACGCCAGCCATCTCTTCCTTCGCTTGTAGTGCTTGCCCTCGCGAAAAGATTTGCGCTTGCCTTCGGCGATGCCGAGATAGAATTCCTTCACGTCCTCGTTCTCGCGCAGCGATGCGGCCTCCCCGTCCATCACCACCCGGCCGTTCTCGAGGATGTAGCCGTACTGGGCAAACTTGAGCGCCATGTTGGTGTTCTGCTCGGCGAGCAGGAACGAGACGCCTTCCTTGTCGTTGAGGTCCTTCACGATCTCGAAGATCTCCTCGACAATCTGCGGCGCCAACCCCATCGACGGCTCATCGAGCAGGATCATCTTCGGCCGCGACATCAGCGCGCGGCCGATGGCGCACATCTGCTGCTCGCCGCCGGAGGTATAGCCGGCCATGGCGTCCTTGCGCTCGGCGATCCGCGGGAAATAGGCGTAGACCCGATCGAGATCGCGGCGGATCGCGGCGCTGCCGTCGCGCCTGGTATAGGCGCCGGTCAGCAGGTTCTCCTCGATGGTCAGGTGGCCGAAGCAATGGCGGCCCTCCATAACCTGGATGCAGCCGCGGCGGACCAGCTCGTTCGGCGAGCGCGCCTGCACTTCCTCGCCCTCGAACAGGATCGAGCCCTTGGTGACTTCGCCCCGCTCCGCATGCAGCAGATTGGAGATCGCCTTCAGCGTCGTGGTCTTGCCGGCGCCGTTGGCACCCAGCAGCGCGACGATGCCGCCGCGCGGCACATCGAGCGACACGCCCTTGAGCACCAGGATGACGTGATCGTAGATCACCTCGATGTTGTTCACCGCGAGGATGAGGTCGGCGGACGCGGCAGGGTCTATGGCATCCGCAAGTTGAGCAGTGGTTGTGGTCACGAGACCTCTCCGCGGGCCACCCTCTCCCCTTGAGGGAGAGGGTGCCGAGCGAACGAAGTGAGCGAGGCGGGTGAGGGGTTCGCGCGCAAAGCTCGCATTGCAAAGTTGACCCCTCACCCCGCGCTGCCGCGCGCCCCCTCTCCCTCAAGGGGGAGAGGGGGCTGTTCGTCACGACTGCTTGTCGCAGGCTTCGCTGCGCTTCGGCCAACCGGTGTTCTTGGTCACATAGTCGGTCGCGGCCGCTTCTAGCAACGGCCTCACCTTGTCTTTCATGGGCACGATCCAATCCGAGACCTTGACCCACTTGGTGCCGTCCCATTGCTGCATGTAGGCGGCGTGGTGGCCGTTGTGGTCCGCGCACGACACCGCGGTGATCGGCGCAGCAAACTCCGGCAGGCCAAGCTCCTTCCAGCGTGCCTCGCTGATGTTCAGCGTCTCCAGCCCGCGCCGGACGTCGGCGCCATTCACGACCTTCTTGCCGGTGATCTTCTGCGCATTGCGGATCGCCTCGGCGGACAGCACCGAATTGTAGACGCCGCGGTTGTACAGATTCTCCCCGACCTTGCTCTTGTCGACCTGGCTCTTACCCTTCCCGACGACGTGCTTCACGATGTCATGGATCGCCGGATAGTTGGCGCCGACACCATGCAGATTGAGGGTGAGATAGCCCTTGCCGCCCGGTCCAGCGGGACGTGCGTCATCCTCGCTGCCGGACCACCAAATGCCGATGAATTTGTCCATCGGATAGTTGGTTTCGGCGGCGCGCTTGACCGCGGTCGGGTTCATGGCGCCCCAGCCCCACATGATCATCCACGCCGGACGATCACGCCGCACCGCCAGCCATTGCGCCGACTGGTCCTGCATCTCCTTGCCGGCGACCGAGTAGAGCTTCACGTTGAAGCCGTAGTCCTTGGCGAACTGCTCGAGCAGCGGGATCGGCTCGCGGCCGTAGCCGCTCTCCAGGAAGATGAAGCCGACGGTCTTGCCCCTGAGCCTGTCGAGGCCGCCTTCCTTGCCGCCGATGTAGCGGAAGATCATCGACAGGCCGTCCCAATAGGTCGCCGGCGGATTGAAGATCCACGGGAACTTCTCGCCGATGGCCGAGGCGGACAGGCCGTAGGCCATGGACAGAATCGGGATTTTGTCGACCGCCGCTTTCGGGATCAGCTGCAGCGTGATGCCGGTCGAGTACGGATTGATGACCGTCGGGTTCTTGCCCTTGATCGATTCGTAGCACTCGACGCCCTTCTTGGTGTCGTAGCCGGTTTCGCACTCCTCGATGTTGAGCTTGACGCCGCCGATGCCGCCATCGCGCTCGTTCAACATCGCGAGGTAATCGTGCATGCCGTTGGCGATCGGAATGCCGGAGTTGGCAAACGGGCCGGTGCGGTAGGTCAGCAGCGGAACGTAGATGCTGTCCTGCGCCACCGCGGTGGTGGCCAGGGGCGTCACACCCAGCATGGCCCCGCAGGCCACGCCGAAAACCAGGTGTCTAACATTCATCGCGATCCTCCCTTGGTTCGTGCCAGCGCTGGTCGCTGGAAACCTCTGCACGTCGTGTCCGGACTGAGTTTCGCCGACCCGGAGTCTACCCAGCGGCGGGAATTGGGGTGTAGTCTGCCTCATCAGTACGGAAACGGCCACACCCTCAATTTCTGCTTTCCGATCTGCCACAGCCGCGCCAAGCCGTGCGGCTCGACGATCAGGAAGAAGATGATCAGCGCGCCCACGATCATGAACGTGATGTGCTCGACGGTCGCGGCATGCACCGGAATGCCGAGTTTCGGCGGCACGAACCGCAGGACGATCGGCAGGACGAAGATCAGTGCCGCGCCAAGATAGGCGCCGAGCAGGCTCCCAAGCCCGCCGATGATGATCATGAACAGGATGGTGAAGCTCTGGTTGATGCTGAACACGGTCGACTCGGCGCCGCCGTACCAGAGGAACACCATCATGGCGCCGGCGACGCCGCAGTAGAACGAGGACACGGCGAATGCCAGCAGCTTGGTCGGCAACAGCCGGATACCCATCAGCTCGGCGGCGATGTCCATGTCGCGCACCGCCATCCACATGCGGCCGATCCGGCCGTGCACGATATTGGAGGCGACCCAAGTCATTCCCACGACGATGGTCAGAACGATTAGATATCGCGTTTCGGCGGTCGCGTTCGGTCCTGTGATGGGGACGCCGAACAGCGTGCGCTGCGGCACCTCGATGGCGCCGGAAACATTGTGGTTGTAGAGCCAGGCGACACGGGTAAAGCTCCATTCGAGGAAAAACTGCGCCGCGAGCGTCGCGATCGCCAGATAGAAGCCTTTGATGCGCAGCGACGGCAGCCCGAAGATGGCGCCGACCAGCGCGGCGACGAATCCAGAGGCTACGATCCAGATGATGATGTTCACATCGGGAAAGTACGTGGTTAGCTTGTAGCAGGCGTAGGCGCCGACCCCCATGAAGGCGCCGGACCCGAGCGACAGCAATCCGGTGTAGCCGGTGAGCAGATTGAGTCCGATCGCGGCGAGCGAGAAGATCAGGAACGGCGTCATCACCGCATTGATCAGGAAGTCGTTGCCGGTCAGCGGAATGACGACGTACGCCACAAACAGAATCACCAGCAGGCCAACGCGATCCTGCAACAGCGGAAAGACCGCCTGATCGGCTTGGTAGCTCGTCTTGTACTGTCCGGCCTCGCGATAGAGCATACGGCTTCCTTCACACCCGCTCGATGATCTTCTCGCCGAACAATCCCTGCGGACGGAACATCAGAAAGATCAGCGCGATCACGAACGCGAACCACGAGTCAGTGCCGCCGCCGACCAGCGGACCCCAGTAGAATTCGCCGAGCTTTTCGCCGACCCCGATGATCAACCCGCCGACGATGGCACCCGGAATCGAGGTGAAGCCGCCGAGGATCAGCACCGGCAATGCCTTGAGCGCAATGATCTCCAGCGCGAACGACACGTTCGATCGGGCGCCCCACATAATGCCGGTGACCAGCGCAACGAGGCCGGCGGCGAACCACACGATCACCCAGATCTGCTCCAGCGAGATGCCGACCGAGAGCGCCGCCTTGTGGCTGTCGGCCACCGCCCGCAGCGCCCGGCCGATCCGGGTCTTGGAAAAAAACACCGATAACACCGCGACCATGATCGAAGCGATGATCGCCGCCGCGACATCGATCTTCTGCAGGCTGACGAAGCCGCCGAGCATCTTGATGTCCCATGAGCCCTTCGGCAGGAATAGCTCCTCGGTGATCATCGTCTTCGGATCGCCACCGAAAACCAGCTCGCCGAAGCCGATCAGGAAATAGGTGATGCCGAAGGTCGCCATGAACAGGATGATGTCCGGCTGATTGACCAACGGGCGGAGCACGATCCGTTCCACGCTCCAGGCGAGCGCAAACATCACCGCGATGGTCAAGGCGAGCGCGACAAAGGCCGGGATACCCTGCGCGTGCAGACCGATCAGCGTGAGCGCCGCGAACACCACCATGATGCCTTGTGCGAAGTTGAACACGCCGGAGGCCTTGAAGATCAGCACGAAGCCGAGCGCGATCAGCGCATACAGCATGCCGCCGACCATCCCCTCCCAGAGCGTCTGCACCAGCAGGTCCGGCGCCGTTCCCATCTGCACGAAGGGTTCGAGGAAGATTTTATAGAGGAGGTCCATGGGTCAATGCGCCACGCCGAGATAGGCGTCGATCACGTTCCGATCGCTCTTGACCTCGTCCGGCGTGCCGTCGGCGATCTTGACGCCGTGGTCGAGTACCACCACGCGGTCGGACAGGTCCATCACCACCCCCATGTCGTGCTCGATCAGCGCGATGGTGGTGCCGAAGTGCTGATTGACGTCGAGGACGAAGCGCGACATGTCCTCCTTCTCTTCGAGATTCATCCCTGCCATCGGCTCGTCGAGCAGCAGCAGCTCCGGCTCCATGGCGAGCGCGCGGCCGAGCTCAACCCGCTTCTGCAACCCATAGGGCAACCGGCCGACCTGTACCTTGCGGATGTCCTTGATATGCAAAAAGTCGATGATCTCCTCGGCCACGCGGCGATGCTCGACCTCCTCGGCCATCGCCGGGCCGTAGCGCAGCATCTGCCAGAGCAGGCCGCGTTTCATCTTCAGCGTGCGCCCGGCCATGATGTTGTCGAGCGCGCTCATGCCGCGGAACAGCGCCACATTTTGAAACGTGCGCGCGATGCCGCGTTCCGCCGCCTCATAGGGGCGCATCTTAGCGCGCGCGACGCCCTTGAACGTGATGCGTCCCTGGCGCGGCGTATAGAATCCGTTGATGACGTTGAGCATCGAGGTTTTACCGGCGCCGTTCGGGCCGATGATCGCGCATATCTCGCCTTTGCGGATATCGAACGACACATCGCTGATCGCGTTGACGCCACCGAACGACAGCGACACGTTCTCCATCGAGAGCAGTATCTCGCGTGCGGCCTGGTCGCCCGCGGCGGGGGCTCTCATGAAGCCTCTCCCCACGGGGAGAATACCTCCCCCTGGAAGGGGGAGGTAAGAAGGAGAGGCTCCGGCTTGGCTCTCATGCGGCCTTCCCCAACACCGGCGCGACCGGCGCCGGCACCACGTCGCGAATCGTCACCGTCGCGGCGATCACGCCTTTTCGCCCATCCTCGAACGTCACCTCGGTGGCAATGTCGGCCTGCGTCGAGTCGTCGTAGAGCGCGCGAACCAGCGGCTCATAGCGTTCGGCGATAAAGCTGCGGCGTACCTTCTGCGTCCGGGTCAGCTCGCCGTCATCGGCGTCGAGCTCCTTGTGCAGAATGAGGAATCGCCGGATCTGCGCACCGGCCATCACCCGCTCCTCGGCGAGCGACCGGTTCACCTCAATGACGTGCTTCGCAATCATGTCGTAGACCAGCGGGTGCCCGGCGAGCTCCTGATACGAGCCGTAGGCGACGGTGTTGCGCTCCGCCCAGCTGCCGACCGCGGCCAGGTCGATGTTAAGCATCACCGTGACGCAGTCGCAGTGGTCACCGAACGCGACAGCCTCGCGGATGTTGGGGTAGAACTTGAGCTTGTTCTCGATGTATTTCGGCGCGAACAGCGTGCCGTCGTTTAGCTTGCCGACGTCCTTGGCGCGGTCGATGATCTTCAAGTGCCCGGTCTTCGGATCGAAGAAGCCGGCGTCGCCGGTGCGCACCCAGCCGTCCGGCGTCTTGGCCTCGGCGGTCTTCTCCGGGTCCTTGTAGTAACCAGCGAACACGCCCGGCGACTTGAACAGGACCTCGCCGGTGTCGTCGATCTTCACGTCGACGCCGATGTTCGGTTTGCCGACTGTGTCCGCGTAAATTTCCCCGTCCGGCTGCGCGGTGATGTAGACGGACGCCTCGGTCTGTCCGTAGAGCTGCTTCAGGTTGATGCCGAGCGCGCGGTAGAAGCGGAAAATCTCCGGACCGATCGCCTCGCCCGCCGTGTAGCCGACGCGGATGCGCGTGAGCCCGAAGCGGTTCTTCAGCGGCCCATACACCAGGATATCGCCGAGCCGGTACACGAGCCGCGCCCACAGCGGCACCGGCTCCTTGTTGAGAATCTTCTCGCCCCACTTGCGCGCGTGGTTGATGAAGAAATGGAACATCCGCCGCTTCACAGCGCCGGCATCCTCCATGCGCACCATGGTCAGCGTCAGCAGGTTTTCGTAGATGCGAGGCGGCGCAAAGGCGTAGGTGGTGCCGATCTCGCGGCGATCCTCGGCCACGGTCTCCGGCGCCTCCGGGCAATTGACGCAGAAGCCGGCAACGTAGGACTGCGCGTAGGAGAAGATGTGGTCGCCGACCCAGGCGAGCGGCAGGTAGGCGATGATCTCTTCGTCCGCGTCGAGGCGGTCGAACAGATTGCCGTTGCGCGCCGAGATGATGACGTTGTCATAGCTCAGCATCACGCCCTTTGACCGCCCGGTCGTACCCGACGTGTAGAGGATGACGGCGAGATCGCCGCCCTTGCCCGCCGCCACCGATGCGTCCCAGCGCGACGCCGCCGCGGCATCTCGGGCAAGCGTGTCGCGGCCCCGTTCCTGGACGCCGTCGATCGACTTCAAACGCGCGTGATCGTAGTCGCGCAGTCCGCGCGTTTCGTCGTAGACGATGAATGTGAGGCCGGTCAGCCGCCCCGATATCGACAGGATCTTGTCGACCTGTTCCTGGTCCTCGACCACCGCGACCGTCACTTCCGCATGCTCGAGGACGTAGGCCATTTCCTCGGCCACCGCGTCCGCATAGATCGGCACCGGCACGGCGCCGAGCCCCTGCGCCGCGCACATTGCCCAATAGAGCCGCGGCCGGTTGGAGCCGATGACCGCCAGCTTGTCGCCGCGCGCGAGCCCGAGCGTCTCCAGGCCGACCGAAAATTCACGAACGTTCTCAAAGATCTCCGCCCAGGTCCAGGTGCGCCAGATGCCGAGATCCTTGTGCCGGATAGCCGGACGATCGGCCCGCGTGCGGGCATTGTGGATGAGAAGCTTGGGAAACGTATCGGCCGTTGCGCCGGGGTCGGTTACCGGCGCGGCCCCGTGTTCCCCTTTGGCCGGTGAATCAGCCTGCACGACGACGTCCCCTAGGCCTTTGGCTTTTCGATTGATTTGAAAGGACGCCCGAAGGGCGGTCAAGCCTACGAAAGGCGATGTCGCGGAAGCGTGTCCCGGCTCTGCGCGGCAGCGTTCCACGCCGCAGCGCGTCCGGAACATGGGCGCTTCATTCCGCCGCCTTGAGCGCCGGTGCGGCCCCAGCGCGCAATTGCTCCAGCAGCGCCGCCTCGTCGGCCTTGGCAGCGGCAAGATGGCGCGTCTTCACATGGCCGAAGCCGCGGATTTTCTCCGGAATGGCGGCGAGCCCGACGGCGACCGGATGATTGGCCGGTGTCAAGCTCGCCAGCACCTCGTCCAGCATCGCCTCGTAGTCGGCGATCAGCGCCCGCTCGGTGCAGCGTTCTTCGGTACGGCCGAATGGATCGAACGCGGTGCCGCGCAGAAACTTGAACTTCGCCAACAGCCGGAACACTGGCAGCATCCACGGACCGAAGGTCATCTTGCGCGGCTCGCCGGTGATCCGGTCCTTGCGGGTGAACAAGGGCGGCGCCAGATGGAACTCGAATCGCAGCTTCTCACCGTCGAACTCGTTCTTTACTTGCGTGAGAAATGCTTCTCCCGCAAATAGTCGCGCCACCTCGTATTCGTCCTTGTAGGCCATCAGCTTGAACAGATTGCGCGCGACCGCCTCCGCCAGCCCGCAGGCACCCGGCGCCTTCGCGGCCTCGGCGGCGACCGCGCGGTCGATCCAGGTGCGGTAGTGCCCCGCATAGGCGGCGTTCTGATAGGCGGTGAGGAATTCGACCCGCCGCGCCACCGTCTCGTCGAACGACTGCGACAGCCGCCGTGCGTCGTCGGTGCGCTCCGGCGCCGGCTTGACCAGCGCCTCGACCGCATCCGCGTCGATCGCCGCGCGGCGGCCCCAGCGGAAGGCGGCAACGTTCATGGCAACGGAGACGCCGTTGAGTTCCAGCGCCTGCTCGATCGCGGCGGCCGAGACCGGCACGGCGCCGGACTGATAGGCATAGCCGAGCATAAACATGTTGGTGCCGATGGCATTGCCGATGAGCGCGGTCGCAAGCCGTGTGGCGTCGATGAAACGGGTGTTTTCGCGGCTTGCCGCGGACGTGATGGCGCGCTTGAGCCGCTCGGTCGGGAGCGAGAAATCGGCATTGCGGGTGAAGTCGCCGGGCAGGAATTCGCTGGTATTGACCACCACCTGGGTGCCGCCGTGCTTCACCGCAGCAAGCACCTTCTTGGTGCCGGTGACGACGATGTCGCCGCCGAGCACCAGGCTGGCGCCGCCCGCTGCCACGCGGATCGCATGAATGTCGGCCGGGTCGTTGGCGATGCGGACGTAGCTGTAGACAGCCCCCCCCTTCTGCGCGAGGCCGGCCATGTCGATGATGCCGATGCCCTTGCCTTCGAGATGCGCCGCCATGCCGAGGATCGCGCCGATGGTGACGATGCCGGTTCCGCCGACGCCGGTGACGATGATGCCATAGGGATGTTCTATGCGCGGCAGGATCGGATCGGGCAAATCCTCCGCCGTTCGCCCGCGCACAAGCGCGGATCCAGACAGTTGCAACTCTGTCCTTGATGCTGGGTCCCCGCTTGCGCGGGGACGAACGGGATCGCGCGTCTCAGGCGCGGCTTTCTTCAACTGCGCTCCATGAACCGTCACGAACGACGGGCAGAATCCGCGCACACAGGAATAATCCTTGTTACAGCTCGCCTGATCGATTGTGCGCTTGCGGCCCCATTCGGTATCGAGCGGCTGGATCGAGACGCAGTTCGACTTGACGCCGCAGTCGCCGCAGCCTTCGCACACCAGCTCGTTGATCATCACGCGCTTGTCGGGGTCGGGAAACTGTCCTCGCTTGCGGCGCCGGCGTTTCTCGGCGGCGCAGGTCTGGTCGTAGATCAGCACGGTGGTGCCGGGGATCTCGGCCAGCTCCTGCTGTACCTGCATCAGATCGTCGCGGTGGTGGATGGTGAGCCCGCGGGGCCAATCCTCGTTCTTGGCATATTTCCACGGCTCGTCGGTGACCACGACGACGTGCTTGGCGCCTTCCGCCGCGACCTGCCGCGCGATCTGCGGGACGGTGAGCCCGCCGTCGTTGGCCTGCCCGCCGGTCATTGCCACGGCGTCGTTGAACAGGAGCTTGAAGGTGATGTTGACGCCGGACGCAATCGCGGCGCGGATCGCCAAATAGCCGGAGTGGTTGTAGGTGCCGTCGCCGATGTTCTGGAACACGTGGCTGCGCTTGGAGAACGGCGCCTCGCCGACCCAATTGGCGCCCTCGCCGCCCATCTGGGTGAAGCCCAGCGTGCTGCGATCCATCCACTGCACCATGTAGTGGCAGCCGATGCCGGCATAGGCGCGCATGCCTTCCGGCACGACGGTCGATGAATTGTGCGGACAGCCGGAGCAGAAGTACGGCGTGCGCTGCGCCACGTCGCCGGTCTCAGCGAGCACGCGCTGCGCCTCTTTCAAGCGCGCCACATGCGCGGCGATCGCCTCGTTGTGGCCGTAGAGCAAAAGCCGCTCGCCGATGCAGATGGCGACGTCATTGGGATCGAGCGCACCCTTGACCGGGAACAGCCAGCGCCCTTCCTCGTCCTTCTTGCCGATGCAGATCGGCTGGTTGGCGGTGCCGTACAGCTCCTCGCGCACCTGCACCTCGACCAGCGAGCGCTTCTCCTCCACCACGATGATGCGGTCTAGTCCGCGTGCGAACGCAGCCAGTTCCTCGCGGCTGAGCGGCCAGGCGCAGCCGCACTTGTAGATGCGGATGCCGAAGTCGTTGCACTTGACCTCGTCGAGACTGAGCTCGTCGAGCGCCTGGCGCACGTCGAGATAGCTCTTGCCGAGCGTGATGATGCCGATCTTGGGATTGCGCCCGCCCGAGGTGATCAGGCGGTTGAGCCGGTTCGCCTTGATGAAGGCGAGCATGGCGTCGCGCTTGTAGTCGTAGAGGCGCGCCTCCATGCCGAGTACGGTATCGCGCAGGCGGATGTTGAGGCCGCCATCCGGCATGACGAAATCCGCCGGCGTGACGATCTGCACGCGGTCGAGGCTGCCGTCGACGACGGCGGTCGACTCCACCGTCTCGTGCATGCACTTGAGCGCCGTCCAGGTGCCGGTGAAGCGCGACATCGCCCAGCCGTACAGGCCGTAATCGAGGAACTCCTGCACGCCGGCAGGCGAGAGGATCGGGATCATCTTGTCGAGGAAGGCGAATTCCGACTGGTGCGCGGTGGTGGAGGATTCCGCGGTGTGGTCGTCACCCATCAGCGCCAGCACGCCGCCATGCTTCGACGAGCCCGCGAAATTGGCGTGGCGGAACACGTCGCCGGTGCGGTCGACGCCGGGACCTTTGCCGTACCAGATGGCGAATACCCCATCGAACTTGCCCTCGCCGCGCAATTCCGCCTGCTGCGAACCCCAGATCGCGGTGGCGGCCAATTCCTCGTTGATGCCCGCCTGGAACAGGATGTCGGACGCAGCGAGCCTTGAGCCCACACGCATGAACTGCTGGTCCAGCCCGCCGAGCGGCGAGCCGCGGTAACCGGTGATGAAGCCCGCGGTATTGAGTCCGGCGCGCCGGTCGCGCTCCTTCTGCATCAGGCAGAGGCGGATCAGCGCCTGGTAGCCGGTGACGAAGATCCGACTTTGCGTCAGGTCGTATTTGTCGTCGAGCGTGACGGGTCGTAGTGCCATGCCTGCCCTCTGCGACGCCAGGAAGCCGAATTCAACCCTGTCGCGAGGCCTAGATATAGGCAGCGACCGCGGGATTCGGGATGGTCACAGCGTCACAAGGCTGACACCGCAGGTGGCAAGTTGCAAATCAAAGCCCGGCCCCGGTAACCCGGGGCCGGGTATCACCGGCGCTGTTGCTACGGTCTCCGCCGCGGCGTTACTGCGGGCAATAGGACACGCACTGCGGGACCAGGATGTTCGGATCATCCTGCGCCGGCACGTCGGTCCAGCGCAACAGGCATCCGTCCTCGGTGGTCCCGCCGCACAGCGGCTGCTCGACCGGCACGTAGCCATAGGCCGAATAGCCGATCGCACCGACCGTCAGCGCGCCGAGCGCGACGATCGGAACCAGCCCCCAACGCCGGCCTCTCCAGAACACGGCCCGCGGGCCGCGGACCACCACGACGCGCCGGCCGCCAATCCGCCACGGGCCGCCTCTGCGCCCGCCGACACGCACTCCGCTTGGACGCACGCCGGGGCGGACGACCCCTGGACGCACGCCGGGGCGGACGATGCCTGGACGAACGACGCCGGGGCGGACGATACCTGGACGGACGCCCGGACGGGCCGCAGGACGACGCGCCGCCGGGCGTGCGGGACGGGCCGCAGGACGCGCCGCCGGCCGGGCAGGACGCGCCGCGGGACGAGCTCCACCACGTTCTTTACGTTGCGCCGAGATATCCGTCACCGGGCTCGCCACGGCGCCGGCCGACGCGGGAACGACCGCGCCCGGGCTTGTAACCGCCAAGACCCCTCCCAATCCAATCGCGGCTGCAGCCGCCAGAGCGGCACCAAATCTCTGAGACATGCGGTTTTCTCCAATAAATGCTCGCCAGCGGATGCCGCGAGGGTGGCCAAATCAAGGCACGGGCACGGCGCTCAATACAGGATGGTCTGTGATATGCCCGCACTGGTGCAGCACTCTAGCGCCGCGTTAAATGAACTGAGCCTGAATGCCCGCCGGCCTGGCCCGGCCCCTTCACATTCCGTCCAGCGACCACCGGAAGACGCCGAGGCCATTGAATGGACTTTGAACTGCCCGAAGAGCTGCGCCTCCTTCAGAAGACCGTGCGGGATTTCGTCGACCGCGAGCTGATCCCGATCGAGATGCAGGCGATGGACGGCCCAGTGATGCGGCCGGACATTCGCGCGGCGCTGGAGCAGAAGGCCAAGGACCGCGGCCTATGGCTGCTGGAAGTACCCGAGGAATACGGCGGCCAGGGCTTGAGCATGCTGGGCATGGTCGTGGTATGGCAGGAGATTGCGCGCACCATCGCGATGCCGCCGCGCGGGCCGGCCGTGTTCGGCCCGGAAATCCGCGGCATCCTGTTCATGCTCGACGATGCGCAGAAGGAGAAATACCTGTTCCCGGTGCTGCGCGGTGAGAAGAAGACCGCCTTTGCACAATCGGAACCCGATGCCGGCGCCGATCCCGGCGCGATGCGCACCACCGCGGTGCGTCAAGGCGACCACTACGTCATCAACGGCTATAAGCGCTGGATCACCGCCGCCAAGACCGCGGATTTTCTTCAGCTCGTCGCCGCCACCGACCGCGCCAAGGGCAGCCGCGGCGGCTTGAGCATGTTCCTGGTCGACATGGACACGCCCGGCATCAAGGTCGTACGCGAGACCAAGACCATGATGGGCGACCTCACCTACGAGATCGCGTTCGACGACGCGAAGGTACCGGTGGAAAACCTGATCGGCAGCGAGGGCGACGGCATGAGCAAGGCGCAGACCTGGATCACCGCCGGGCGTCTGTATCAGGCGTGCCGCGGGCTCGGCGTGGCGCAGCGCTGCATCTCGCTGATGGGTAAATACGCGAAGGAGCGTGTCACGTTCGGCGCGCCGCTCGCCGACCGCCAGGCGGTCCAATTCATGCTTGCCGACAGCGTGACCGAGCACACGATGACGCAACTGCTCGTCTATCGCACGGCGGCCATGACCGACGCCGGTACCACCGCGCGCCATGACAGCTACATGACCAAAATCGCCGGCACCGAGCTCGGCTTCCGCGTCGCCGACCGCTGCATGCAGATTCACGGCGCCATGGGGCTCGCGCTGGAGATGCCGATCTCAAAGATGTGGCGCGACGCGCGCAGCTTCATCATCACCGAAGGGCCGGTGGAGGTGATGCGGATGGTGCTGGCGCGGGAACTGCTGAGGGAGTTCTAGGGAGCTCACGCCGCTAATTTTGTTGCGCACCACCAGTTCAGTCCTCATCCTGAGGAGCGCTCCGAAGGAGCGCATCTCGAAGGATGGCCGCAAGCGATGAGCGACGGCGCCTATGCCTACATCGTGCGTTGCGCGGACGGCGCCTACTATACCGGCACCGCGAGGAACGGGCTTGAGGTGCGCGTGGCCGAGCATAACGCCGGGCATTACGGCGGCTTCACCGCAACCAGACGTCCAGTGACACTGGTTTATTCTGAATGGTTCGACCGCATCCTCGATGCCATCGCTGCCGAACGTCAGATCAAGGGCTGGTCGCGCGCCAAGAAAGAAGCATTGATCCGCGGCGACTTCGCTGCGTTACAAGCGCTGGCGCGCCGCGGGCCTCATCCTTCGAGACGCCCGCCTTCGGCGGGCTCCTCAGGATGAGGGGAAACAGCTGTGATCGAGATACATTCTCGGGAGGCTGCGGAATGACCTGGTTTGAACTGGATGCGTTGCTTGGCGCACCATTGCTGGTGCTGGTGCTGGCGATGGTTCTGGCTCACAAGCAGGACGAGCCGCACCATGGGGCTGCCGAATAGTCACTCCACACCCCACCGCCAAAATTCCGGCCCCTCCTCGCGCATCAAGCGCGCCAGCACCATGGCGTGCACCTCCGAGGCGCCGTCAACAAGCCGCGCCTGCCGCGCATAGCGGTAGATCCATTCCAGCACCGTGTCCTTGGAGTAGCCGCGCGCACCGTTGAGCTGGATCGCGACGTCGGAGGCAAGATGCAGCGTGTCGGCGACCTGCACCTTGGCCATCGACACCTCCTTGCGCGCGCGCGAGCCGGCGTCGAGCAGCCAGGCGGCGTGCATCACCAGGAGCCGGCCGATCGAAATTTCCTTTGCCACCTCGCCGAGCTTGATCTGCACGCTTTCGCGGTCGGCAAGCTTGATGCCGAAGCCTTCGCGCCGTTCGACGTACTCCTGCGCGATCTCCATGCAGCGCTTGGCAAGCCCGAGCCAGCGCATGCAATGGGTTAGCCGCGCGGGCCCGAGCCTGATCTGCGTCGCGCGCAAACCGTCTCCGACCTGCATCAGCACGTTCTCCGCTGGAATTTCCAGGCCGTCGAACTCGAGCTCGCAGTGCCCGCCGTGCTCTTCCGGCCCCATGATCGGAATGCGCCGCACGATGCGCCAGCCGGGCTGGTCCTTGTGGAACATGAACGCGGTGAGCCCGCGGCGCGGTTCGTCCGACGTGCGCGCGATCAGGATGAAATGCGAGGCCTCGCCGGCGCCGGTGATGAACCACTTGCGGCCACTGACGATGTAGCGGTCGTTGCGCGGCTCGGCGCGGGTACGGATCATGCCCGGATCGGAGCCGCCCCCCGGCGCCGGCTCAGTCATCACGAACGAAGAGCGCACCTTGCCGTCGACGATCGGGCGCAGCCATTTGTCCTTCTGCTCAGGCGTGCCGACCTGGGCGAGCAGGTTCATGTTGCCGTCGTCGGGCGCCGCGCAGTTGAGCGCAACCGGCCCGAAGATCGAGCGGTTCGCCTCCTCGTACATGGCCGCCCAGCCGACCACCGGCAGGCCCATGCCGCCGTAGTCCTTCGGCGTCTGCGGCGCCCATAGGCCGGCGGCCTTGGCCTTAGCCTGCGCGGGCGCCAGGACATCGAGGCGGATGTTCTCGTGCGGGTCGAAGTTGGCCGGGTCGGCTTCCAGCGGCAGCACATGCTCGGCGATGAACACGCGCGTGCGGACGCGGATATCCTCAATCTCGGGCGGGAGGGTGAAGTCCATGCCGTATTCTTACCCCTATGCCCGCAGCGCCACCATCTGCCCGCCGTCGACCACCACGGTCGTGCCGGCCATGTAGGCGCCGGCATCCGACACCAGCAGCAGCAGCGCGCCGTCGAGATCGCCGTCCTGGCCGAAGCGGCCGGCCGGGATGTCCTTGGTCATCGCCGCCCCCTGCGGGCTGGTGAGGAACGCGCGGTTCAAATCGGTCACGAACCAGCCGGGCGCGATGGCGTTAACGCGGACGCCCCGGAACCCGAGCTCCAGCCCCAGCGCCTTGGTCATCTGGATCACCCCGGCTTTTGCGGTCGCGTAGGCGACCACGCCCTTCGCCACGCCGAAGCCCAGCACCGAGGCGATGTTGACGATGGCGCCGCCCTTGCCGGCCGCGAGCATACGGCGCGCCGCCTCCTGCGCCCAGAAGAACACCGCATCGAGGTTGGTGCCGACCACGCGGCGCCACTCCATTTCGGGGAGTTCGACCGCCCGGCCGGAATGGGCAACGCCGGCATTGTTGACGAGGATCGTCACCGTGCCGAGCGCGGCTTCCGCCTGGTCGAAGGCGCGCAGCATCGCGTCGCGATCGAGCACATCCGCCACGGTGGCAACGGCGCGGCCACCGTTCGCCTCAATGCGTTGCTTCACAGCGTCAAGCCGCTCGGCACGCCTGGCGACGAGAGCGACGGCCGCGCCGTTCGCCGCCAGTACTTCGGCGAAGCGCGCCCCAAGCCCGCTCGACGCACCGGTGACCAGCGCGACGCGGCCGGTGAGGTCGAATATGTCGGCGGCTTTCATGCTCATGTCATAGTCCCACACTCGGTGTCATGCTCGGCCTTGTGCCGGGCATCCACGTCCTTTGTGCAAGTGAAAGACGTGGATGGCCGGGACAAGGCCGGCCATGACGCGTCATCTATAAAGCGCATGCGGCAGTGCCGTCGCAAGCCCCGGCACGAACCACAGGATCACCAGCGCAACAAGCTGGATCGCCACGAACGGTACGACGCCGGCATAGAGGTGCCGCGTGGTGATTTCCGACGGCGCGACGCCGCGCAGGAAGAACAGCGTCGGACCGAACGGCGGCGTCATGTACGAGGTCTGCAGGTTCACCGCCATCAGCACGCCGAGCCAGACCGGATCGACGCCCGGCATGCGTAGGAGCACCGGCGCGACGATCGGCACCACCACGAAGATGATCTCGAACGCATCCATGATGAAGCCAAGCAGGAACATCGCCAGCATCACGACAAGAATCGCGCCGGCGGTACCGCCGGGAAGATTGCTCAGGCCGCGATGCACCAGGTCGTCCCCGCCGAGTCCGCGAAAGACAAGGCTGAACATCGTGGCGCCGATCAGGATCAGAAAGATCATGCTGGTGAACTGCGCCGTCTTCGCGGTCACTTGCGTGAGCGTTCCGTCGCGATGCACCCGCAGCAGCGCCACCCCCGCGCCAAACACGGCGACCGCGATCAGCGGCAGCACGGCGGCCGGCCCGCCGTGCCGCAGCGGCGGAATCGCGAGCAGCGCGACGATCGCGGTGTCGATCGGCCAGGTCTGCCGGGGATCGATGCGCCGCGCCGCCAGCAGAATGGCGCCGAACGCGCCGACCGCGGCCGCTTCCGTCGGCGTCGCGAGACCGCCGAGGATCGACCCAAGCACCGCGAGAATCAGCGCCACGGGCGCCACCAGCACCTCGCCGAGGCGACGTGCCATGGCGATGCCGCGTGGCGCGTCCGGGTCGGGCGGAATTGCCGGCGCGCGTGCCGGGCGCAGCGTCGCGGTCGCGACAATGTAGACAAGGTAGAGTGCCACCAGGGCGAAGCCGGGAATGACTGCCCCGGCGAACAGGTCGGCGACCGAGACGGAGTCGGACGCGAAATTGCCCTCGGCGAGTTGTGCCGCCTGGTAGGAATGGGAAAGCTGGTCGCCGAGCAGCACCAGCACGATCGCCGGCGGAAAGACCTGCGCCAGCGTCGCGGTCGCCGCCACGGTACCGGCGGCGAGCCGGTGATCGTAGCCATGGCGCAGCATCGTCGGAAGCATGATCAGACCGAGCGTCACGGTGGTGGCGCCGACCACGCCCTTTGCCGCGGCGAGCAAGGTGCCGACGATCACGACGGAAACGCCTAAGCCCCCGCGCACCGTGCCGAACAGCCGCCCCATGGTCTCCAGCAGATCCTCGGCGATGCGCGAGCGTTCCAGCATGACGCCCATGAAGACGAACAGCGGGATCGCCAGCAGCACCTCGTTGGTCATCACGCCGAAGATGCGCTGCGGCAGCGCGCCAATGAGCGCCATGCTCATGGTCCCGGCGAGATGCCCGATGACTGCGAAGGCAAGCGACACGCCGCCGAGCGTCAGCGCCACCGGATAACCGGCCATCAGCAGCCCGCAGACGGCGGCCACCATGAGTACCGCCAGGACCTCGGCACCGGTCATTGGCGCGGTGCCTTGCGGTCAATGAGCGTCGTCGCCGCGCGGATCGCCTGCGCGATACCCTGCAGCGCCATCAACAGCGCGAACAGCGGGATCAGGCTCTTGAGCAGATAGACGAACGGCAGCCCGCTCACCTCCCGCGAACGCTCGTGGATCGCCCAGGACCGCGTGACGTACGGCCAGGCGTACCAGGCGAGCACCGCCATGAACGGCAAGAGGAGCAAAAGCGCACCGAAGAGATCGACAAGCGCCTTGGTACGCGTTGTCGCGTCGCCGTAGAGGATATCGATACGCACGTGCCCATCGTCGCGGAGCGTCCAGGCCGCCGCCAGCATGAAAAGGACCGCATGCCCGTACAGGACCGTTTCCTGCAGCCAGATCGAGCCGATGCCGAGTACGTAGCGCAGGATCACCACAGCGAACTGGACCAGCACGAGGGTGAGCGCGAGCCACGCCACCGCCCGTCCGACAGCGCCGGTGAGGCGGTCGATGCGGTCGGCGATCTGATCAAGCTGGTTTGACGACGACATATCCGCTTGTCATTCCGGAAGCCGAGCGAAGCGAGGCTGTCCGGAATCCATAACCCCTAACCTCTCGATGTTGCACGGTTCGCGCGAATTCGGCGAGTCCGGTGGTTATGGATTCCGGGCTCGCCGGCTTCGCCGGCGCCCCGGAATGACGTTGAGAGTCATTCGCTCGGCAGCTAAAATGGCCCCATGAGCACCCACGACCACGACCATCATCACGACCATGACCACGGCTCGGAGCTCTCCGCGATGCAGCTGCGCGTACGCGCGCTGGAGACGGTCCTGGCCGAAAAGGGATATCTCGATCCCGCCGCCCTCGATCAGATCATCGAGGCCTACGAGACCAAGATCGGCCCGCACAACGGCGCCCGCATCGTGGCCAAGGCCTGGACCGATCCAGCGTTCAAGCACCGGCTCCTTCAGGACGCGACCGAAGCGGTGCGGGCGCTCGGCCACGAGAGCCGCGTCGGCGATCATCTCACCGCCGTCGAGAATACGCGGGAGGTGCACAACATCGTCGTGTGCACGCTGTGCTCCTGCTATCCGTGGGAAATGCTCGGGCTGCCGCCGGTCTGGTACAAATCGGCGCCGTACCGCTCGCGCACGGTGAAGGACCCGCGCGGCGTGCTGGCCGATTTCGGCGTGACGCTGCCGAAGGACACCGAAGTCCGCGTCTGGGATTCCACCGCGGAGACGCGCTACCTCGTTCTGCCGATGCGGCCTGGCGGCACCGAAGGCTGGAGCGAGGAGAAGCTCGCCGAACTGGTCAACCGCGACTCGATGATCGGCACCGGCCTCGCCAGCCAGCCGGGGAAGGCATCCTGATGGACAGCGTGCACGACATGGGCGGAATGGACGGCTTCGGCAAGGTCGAGAAGGAGCCGAACGAGCCGGCGTTCCACGCACCCTGGGAAGGGCGTGTGCTCGCAATGCAGCGCGCCATGGGCTACGCCGGCGCGTGGAACACGGACATGTCGCGGTTTGCGCAGGAGCGTTTGCCGCCATCCGTCTATCTCAGCATCTCCTATTACAAGCGCTGGGCGCTGGCGATGGAGATGAACGTGGTCGAGCGCGGCCTTGCCGGCGCCGACGAGCTCGCCGCCGGCCACGCGCTGCGCCCCGGCAAGCCGCTGAAGCGCAAACTGACGTCGGAGGTGATCGCCAACGGCTTCAAGCGCGGCTCGTTCGCGCGCGATACCAACCGGCCCGCCCTGTTCAAGATCGGCGACCGTGTGCGGGCGAAGAACATCCATCCGAAGACCCACACGCGGCTGCCGCGTTATGTGCGCGGACACGTCGGCGAGATCGTGCTGCTGCACGGGTGCCACGTGTTTCCCGACACGGTGGCGCTCGGCATGGAGAATGAAGATCCGCAGTGGCTTTACACGGTGCGGTTCGACAGCCGCGATCTATGGGGGCCGGACGCCGACCCGACGGTCAGGATTTCGGTCGACGCCTTCGAGCCGTATCTGGAACGGGCCTAGCCACTCGTGTCCCGGACGCAGTGCAGCATGCAATGCTGCACTGCTGATCCCGGACCATTCCGAAACGATCCCGGGTCTGCAGCGCACCACTTCGCTTCGCTTGTGTTGCGCTGCGCCCGGGAAACGGAGGAGAGATGGGAGCGATCGATCCCGCCGCAGCGCGCCGCGCCACCGAGGCGGTGCCGAGCATCCCGCGCGATGCCGAAGGGCCGGTGTTCAAGGAGCCGTGGGAGGCGCAGGCCTTTGCCATGGCGCTCGCCCTGCACGAGCGCGGTGTGTTCACCTGGCCGGAATGGGCGACAACGCTGGGCGACGAGATCAAGCGCGCGCAGACCGCCGGCGATCCCGATACCGGCGAGACCTACTACCACCACTGGCTCAATGCACTGGAACGGCTGGTCGCCGAAAAGGGCCTCGCCGAACGGGCGACGCTTGCGCGCTATCATGACGCCTGGGATCACGCCGCCGACCGCACGCCGCACGGCACGCCAATCGAACTCCGGCCGGAAGACTTTCGCGATTAGGTGACAAATGCGTTCCCCGCACGCGGTGCAGCGCACGCGCAGGCAAGTATACGCAGCCTGCGCAAGCTTGGCTGCGTGCGGTGCACCGCAGATGCGGGGTCCCGGTTGCTAGAACCCGAACATCCGCTCGCTTGCCATGTAGCCGGTGAGCAGCAGCAGGCCGAATGCGATCACAAGCGCCGAGGCCACCACTTCCAGGCCGCGCATGATCAGCACGCCGGATCCACCCCGGTGCGCCGCAAGACGCGCGGCGAGACCGCGGGCGCCGACCGCAAGGGTCGCGATCGCGGCAACGGTGATCGCTGTGCCCAGTCCCATAACCAGCGTGGCGCCGACGCCGGCCCAGAACAGCCCCTGTGCCAGTGCAAACACCAGGACCAGGATTGCGCCCGAGCACGGCCGCAAGCCCACGGCGACGATCGCCGACAGTCCACGCTGCCAGCCGCCGCGGCCGGCGAGTTCGTTCGGCTCCGGCCCGTGCGCGTGCCCGTGATGGTCATCATGGTCGTGGTCGTGGTGATGGTGCTGGACGTGACCATGGTCGTGCGCATGGTGGTGCTGATGCGTATGATCAACCGCCGCCTCTGGGGGCGCGCGCAGCGCCGCGAGAAACGCGCGGCCCTTGACCCACACCAGCCGGGCGCCGACCAGCACGATGAGGGCGTAGCTGACGATCTCGATCCACCGCACCGCATCGCCCATGGTCTTGGCGGACGCATTGAGCAGCACCGCCGCGATGCCGACCAGGACAATGGCGGTCAACGCCTGCAGCAGCGCCGAGGCGAACGAGAGCACGACACCGCGTCGCCAAGTCTCCTCGTTGGCGACCAGATAGGACGAGATCACCGCCTTGCCATGCCCCGGCCCGGCGGCATGGAACACCCCATAGGCGAAGGACAGGCCGAAAAGGCCCCAAACAGCGGTGCCGTCGGCTTTAGCGGCACGGATCGCGCCCGACAGGCCGCGGTAGAACTGCGCCTGCTGTGCCAGCAGCCAGCCCGTGAAGCCGCCGGGACCGGCCGGCGCCGCTGGCGGACGGCCGACGCCGAACGGGTTCCCCTGTGCGAGAACATCGTGAAGCCCGGCAAGCAGCAACACGCCTGCGAGCGCCGTGCCCGCTGCGACCGCGAGGATGCGATAGTCCCGCTCCCGTCCCCTCACGGGCAGGTAACCGTCACCCGGTTGGCGAACTGGGCACCCCAGTTTTCGGAAGAGTTGAGATTGTTGAAGAACGCCTCACCCAGCCGCTGACCCTGCGCCACCGTCATCTCCTGCGGCTTTGCGACCATGAGCTTGCAGGCGGTCGGCGCGCCGGCGAGCGCCACCGGGTCCTTCTGGGTGAATGCAAAGTCGACGTAGTAGCTCGGATCATAGACCTCCACGCTGAACGACTTTGCCTTCACCGGCGCCTGCAGCGGCAGCGTGAAATGCAGGATCAGCGTGTTGTCCTTGTAGTCGAGCCAATAGTCTTTCGGCGCGGCGAACGAAGCTTTCTTCCCATCCGCCTTGCCGTAGTTGAAATACTCGAACTCCTTCAGCGAGGTCATGTTGACCTCGGCGAGCGGCGCCAGTTCCTCGCGGGTGAACACGCCCTTGGTTTTCTGCGGCAAGCCTTGGGTCGCGAAAGTGGAGAACATGTCGTCGAACGTCCAGGCATGCCGCACACCGGTGACGGAGCCGTCGGGCGCGTAGGCGAGCTCGCTCTGCATCATCACCCAGACATGGGGATGGGCGACGGCGGCAGTGGCCATAAGGCACGAGCCGGCCGCGGCGGCGATCAGGACAAGCAGGCGGTTGCGCATGGGCGTATCCAGCAGCAGCGGATTCGGCAGGAGCATACCACGGAGTGGGGCGGAATAGAGGCTGCGACGCGCTGGTGCTTCACAAGCCATCCGCTCCGCCATCCGCGCGCGGGTCGTGGGCGCCTTCCAGGCCACCGTCCGGATGCAGCACCACCGCTCCAGCATGGCCCATGGTGTCGGAGTAAGCCTCCGGCAGCACGTCGATCTCATGGCCCGCCGACAGCAGGCGGTCGAGAAGGTTACCGTCGAAACGGCTTTCCAGCCGCAGCGCCGTCTGTGCCGAGCCCCAGGTGCGGCCGAGCAGCCAGCGCGGCCGGTCGAGCGCTTCGTCGAGCGGTTGGCGGAACTGGACGTAGCGGGTGAACAGCGCCGCCTGCGTCTGCGGCTGGCCGTCGCCGCCCATGGTCCCGTAGGCGACGATGCGGCCATCGCGCAGCACGGCAAGCGCCGGATTGAGCGTGTGGAACGGCAGCCGTCCGGGCTGCAGTGGGTTCACGGCGCCGCGTTCGAGCGAGAAACTCGCGCCGCGGTTCTGCATCAGCACGCCGGTGCGGGGGAGCACGCAGCCGGAGCCGAACTCCCAGTAGAGCGACTGGATGTAGGAAACGACGAGGCCGGAGGCGTCGGCCGCACCCATCCAGACGGTGTCGCCTTCGCCCGCCGGTGCCGGCCAGGGCGCCGCCTTGCGGCGGTCGATGCGCGCGACCTCAGGGTCAAGGAACGCGCTGTCGAGGAAACGGTCGGCCGGAGCCTTGATGCGCGCCGGATCGGTGACGACGCGGTCGCGGATACGGAACGCACGCTTGGTCGCCTCGACGATGCCGTGCACGTGGTCGAAGCCTTCAGCCTCGGCGATCCGCAGCCGCTCGACGAGCCCGAGGATGATCAGCGAGGCGAGCCCCTGCGTCGGCGGCGGCGTGTTGTAGAGCGTGCCGGCATCGAGCCGCAGCGACAGGGGCTCGGCGACCTTGGCCTGGTAGCGTTGCAGATCGGGCCGCGTCACTGGGCTGCCGATGCGCTCGAGGTCGGCGGCAATCTCGCGCCCGACGTCGCCGCGGTAGAAGTCGTCGAGGCCTGTGTGGGCAAGGTGATCGAGCGTGGCCGCGAGCGCGCTCTGCCGCTGCATGTTGCCGGCTTCCGGCGGCTTGCCGTCGGGAAGGAACACCTCGGCGAAGCCGGGCACGCCGTTCAGCTCGCCAAGCTTCTCGGCGGTCAGGCGCGCCTGGCTGCGCGTCACCGCGATGCCGTCGTGGGCGTGCCGGATCGCCGGGGCCAGCAGCGTCGTTAGCGGCAGCTTTCCGCCATGCGCCTTCGCTGCCTCCAGCGCCAGCATCCAACCACCGACCGCACCCGGCACCGTCAGCGCGGCGAGCGGGCCGCGCGGCGGAATCACGTCGTAGCCGTGCTCGCGGTAGAGCTGCGGCGTCGCCCGGCTACCGGCCGGACCCGCCGCCATCAGCGTCCGCACCCGTCCGGACGGCTCGCGTAGCAGCCAGAATCCGTCACCGCCAATGTGGTTCATGTGCGGATAGACGGCGGCGATCGCCGCCGCCATCGCCACCATGGCTTCGAGCGCGTTGCCGCCCTCGACCAGCACGTCGCGTCCGGCGGCGACGGCGGCACGATGGGGCGCGGCGACAACGGCGCGGCGGTGCCCGGCGGTATGCAGGTCCATGGGATTTTCGCTCGCGCGGTGAAACCAGCGCCTTATATAGGGGAATTGTTATGATGCTACTGCGCCGAAAGCGCCGTCATTGCGAGCCCGCAGCGCAGCGGAGGGTGAAGCAATCCAGCTTTGCTCCGTCCGATGTCCCCTGGATTGCTTCGTCCCGCTTCGGCTTCGCCCTCGCGGTCCTCGCAATGACAGCAAGCTTTGCCCTTGATCGGGCGCCCTGATTCGCAGACATTCGCGCCCGCAACGCGCTCTCGTTAAGGGATTCCGATGAACAAGCCTACCGCGCCCGCTGGCCGCCGGATCAATTGGCCGAGCGTGATCACGGTATTCAGTGCCGCCGTCCTGATCGGCGCCGAGGTGTTCGGCATCGCGTATGCCGGCGGCTGGGCGCTGGCGACGCTGTTCGGCTTCGACGAGATCGGCCAGCGCATCTTCGAGGCGATCCTCGTCGCCATCGGCGTCTACATCATGTACGTATTCGTCCGCAATGCGCGGCTCGTCGAGCCGTTCACGACGCGCGAGTGAGCGCCGACTGAGTAGCGCGGTTGTCCCGCTCTCCCGACCCAGATCAGTGTCTTCGACCTAGGCGCCAATTTCGGCGCCTAGGGCGTGTCGACCCGATGACATCAATTTCACTCTACTTGAGCTTAATCGTGGGCTGAAGGATTGCCGCGCACAGGCGGTAATACTCCTCCCACTTCCGATCGCTCCAGTTGTCAGGGTTTCCGGAATATTCGGACCTGGCATAGTCGGTCATTTTCGCCCGCAGGCCCATGAACAGCGCCTTACTGCCGACGGTGTTGAACTGTTGGCCGTGAGCAATGCCCGCCACCAGGCTCGTGTTGTAGATGCCTTGCAACTGCTTGCCGTACTGGGGGTATTTGACGTTGTTGAGCGGGTGCGGCATCACGAAGCCATGGTCCTGGATCCACTTCGGCGACCGCCCGTCCGCGGCCAGCACGATACCGCGAGTCAAGCCCTCCAATATCTGCTTCTTCCGCAACTCATTGAGCGCCGCCTCGTGCGGTGCGCCCACGAGAACAAACTGCTGCGCTGTCATGAGCACCATGAGGGCGAACGGCCCTAACGGCAGACCTGAGCCCACGATGGCCAGGCCAATTTCGATGAGCTGCATTGCGTCAAAGGCTTTGTTCAGGATGTCGACCGGATTGTGAGGTCCTTGGAACTCCTGTGCGAAAGGCGAAAAAATGGTTCCCCTGCTCTCGATGACGTGTGGGTCCATGTCGATCTTGTCGATCGGTAAATAGATGATTCCGGGATCCGCGCTCGAACTGAACATCCAATTCAAGCGATTGTCGGTGGCCAAGTTACACCCAGTGTTTCGGCGCAGATACCAGTTCACTTCGTCGGAATTGTTTGTCCGAAAATTGAACCAGATCAGTTTCTGGACATCGACGTTGTTCCTGAGCGCAACCTCTTTCCAGCCCCCCTTCGTGTCGTTGTCGGTGACGCGGTAGGGGATCGATTTCGGTGGCCGGTAGTTTACCGCCAGCGGATTCTTCACCACCGGCTTCTCGGTCGCCAACCTGGTATTTTTCGGCATGCGGATCGGCATGATCTGTGCTCCTGTTGTTTCGATTTCGGCTCAATAGCGGCCACGCGTGGAGGCGAGCGTGGTAGTCGGCGTGGAACCAGATCGGGGGGCTGCGGCGGCGCCGCTCAGTTCAAGGTGACCGGCCGATAGCCATTGATCCTGAAATTCGCGAGCGCGAAGTCCGCGGGCGACACGACCTTCTTGGTCAGCGGATCGATCATCACCTGCTCGCCGCTCCACGGATCGTTGGCGATCACGGCACCAACCATGCCGCCTTGCGCCGTGAACAGCGTGCCCAAGAGCCAATGCTTGGCATTGGCGCCATTGCCCCTGGTATAGGTCCCACGCAGCATCACCAGCTTGCCGCCCTTCATCTCGCCGATGACGTTGCTGTCGTTCAGCGCCGCGTCGGCGGCAATCGCCGCGAACGTGCCGAGCGTCGCGCGCGTGGTCACCGGCCCTTGCCACGTCGTGGTCTTAGTGGCGTCGTCCCAGAAGTACTTGTCGATCTTCACGTCCTTGAGCGCGGCAACATTCTTGGTGATGCCGATGGCGCGGGCGATCATGGTGTAGACGGCGGCGAGCGAGGCGACATTGGCGCCGGTCGAGGCCCCGGCGTACTGCGACGTGTCGCGCTGGTCGATCGGCAGGAAGGTGTAGACTCTCTTCTTCGCGACCAGCGTCGCCAGCGGCGCGGCGAGGTCGATATCCGCCTCGTTGAGGAACGGGTAGCTGCGCTTCGCGGTGATCGCCCAGGCGTTGCCGAAGCCGATCGGCGGTGCGCTGCGCATCTGCGTCGTGGTGTATCCGGTGCCGGCGGCGCTCACCGCTTGCGCCGAGGTGTTAACGTCCCAATAGGCGTTGCTGACGGCCGTCCCGAGGGTCAACCCGACCAGGCCGCCGAGCGTGGCGCCCGCCCCACCAGCCACGCGCCCGACGGCGTAGACTTCCGCGACCGTGCCGCCCTCCAGGTGCCCGATCAGACCGCCCGCTTTTGCGCCGTCACCTGTGGTCACCGCCCCGTGCCCCCGACCGCCTGGCCGATCGCCCCGCCCGCATAAGAAGAGCCAGCGGAGCTCACGCCGGCAGAGCTCCAGGAGTCGGCGAGCGCGAGGCTCGTCGCTTGACCGACGATGCCGCCCGCCATGGCCGTGGCGGCGACCCGTCCGGACACATGGACCCGCCGGATCTCGCTTGTTCCGTTGATTGCCAAAACGCGGCCGACGAGACCGCCGACCTTTGAGGTGCTGGCCGTGCCCGTGATGTTGGCGTTCACCAGTCCGACGTCCTGGATGAGGGCGTGGTCGACGGCGCCGAACAGGCCGGTGTACCCCGCGTCGGATTCGATCGTCAGATTGCGGATCACCCAGCCGTTGCCGAAAAGCTTTCCGGTGAAGGGATTGTTGCCGTCGCCGATCGGCACGAAATTGGCAATCGAACCCGCGTCGATGTCGTTCGCCAGGCAATAGCTGCCGGCGAGATTGTTCTGGATCGCCTGCAACTGCGCAGCGTTGCGGATCAGCTTGCAGCCGACGGCCTGCGGCGCGACGGCCTCCGCGGCGGCGGCAACGGACGGCATCGCCGCTCCCATTGCCAGAACCGCAGCGGCAAGAAGCGATGCACTGATTCTCATATCGACCTCCAAGTAAACGCTCGCCAGCCCGCAAGCTGACGCCGTTGCCGCGCAATGCGCGTGGATCAAAAGGAAAGGGTCGCCGCGCCTTGCTTGATTTCGGCATGCATGGCGCTGGCGCCGACGATGGCGACGCCTTCGAGCAGATCGGACTGCTGATAGCCGCGCGACTGGACGCAGGGCGGGCACGCCCAGATGACGCCGCCGCGCTTCTGGAAGTCCTCGATCAAGGCGGCAAGCGGCTCCAGCGGCGCCACCTGGGTCAGGCGTTGGCCGCCCCGGCGGACCAGGTCGATCGCGGTGCTCGTCAGGAAGATCGAGACCTTCAGGCCGGCCGTCAGCCCGCCATTGGCGATGATGAACGCGACGGAGGACAGTTCCGAGTCGATGCCCTTGGTGACGAGGATCACCAGCTTGTCAGTTGCTGCTTGCATTGTCGTATTCTCCGGCTCTTGGGTTGTGCTTGGGATTTTCATTCCAGGGATGAGCGGTCGCCGGCGTCAGTCGCGCCTGCGGTAGAACGCGTAGTCGGCCGTGTAGGGCACGCTCAGGAAAGCGCCGAACGACTCGCACGTCTCGTCGGAGACGCCGCCCCTGGTGTTGATTCTTTGGATCGTCGTGACGCCGGCGAGCTGGCCCGCGCCGCGCTGCAACGCCACGTCGAGCTTGAGCAGCGGGATGTCACGCGGGTTCGCGGCGGAGGCATAGCCCGCAACCTTGCCGCTCACGGCGCTGCCGTCGGTCATCTCCCAGTTCGGGCCCGCGTAATGCCGGCCGACGGTCTTGCCGTCGATGAACAGCGTCGCGATCGGCTCGCGGAAGTGCCAGATGAGATTGCCGGCGGTGTCGAACCTGCATTCGTAGACCTGCGCGCCGACCGCCTGGGCGGTCGCGACCAGGATTTCGCCGGGAGCGGCAATCGCGTCGGGAAGCTCGGCCGCGGCCACGTGCAGCGGCAGGATCGAGAACGCGAGCATGAGGGGAAGCATTGGGCGCATGGGATGGCTCCATTCGAGAGGTTGGTGCTGGTATGTTGTCGTCTGCACGCGCGGGGTCGACAGCCGGGTGTGACGGCACACGTGCGCCGTAACCTTGATTCCTACTTCTTGCGCGGATCGTCGGCCGGGTTCACATAGGTGATGTCTTGCGGTCCCGTCCCGTGAAGCTGGATCACGGTATCCTCAGGGAACCACGCGTAGTGCGTCATGCCTTTGGCGACGTACGAATAGCCGCCAGCTTTGACCAGCTCCCCTTTCTGCGCGTCGAGCTTGTCCCCGGCGCCGATGCCGAAGGTTCCTGAAAGAACGGTCACGTTCTCGTCGTTGGGGTGCGTGTGTGCGGCGATCTTGAAGCCGGCGGGGACCTTCAATCGAACAACGTACATGCCTTCTTTGGTTGGATCGCCCTTGACCACCGCAAACTGAGCGCCCTTCGCGTAGGCGGCCGGAGCCGTCCATTTCAGCGCGGCGGGCTGCACCGCTGTGTGATAATGGTCTGCTGCGGCGGCAAAAGCGGGAAATGTGGCGGCAGCTAGCAAGCTGACGGCAACTCGTCTCTTTCTCGCGGCGTTGGCCGCTTCCATCATCTGCTTGACATTCGTGGCCATGCCGGCCTCCTCTTCTTGCTGCAGGATATTTCGCGGGGCTGTGTATCGTGCGCCGGGTCGCGCGCGAATGACTGCGCGACGGGATTGCCTGACTGATCGTCCAAATCCGCGGGGGGCGGCACCGATGGACCCGCTTTCGGACGTGCTTCGCGCGGTTCGCCTGACAGGCGGCGTCTTTCTTGACGCCCGCTTTACGGCGTCATGGTGCGTGACCGCCAAGATCACCGCCGAGGATTGCCGGCAATTCCTGGCAACGCCGGCTCAACTGGTTGCCTATCACTTCGTCATTGACGGCAGGCTGCTCCTCTCCATCGAGGGCCAGCCTTCAATCGAGGTTCGCGCCGGCGAGATCGTCCTGCTTCCGCGCAACGATGGTCACATGCTGGCCAGTGCGCCCGGGCTCAAGCCGGTGGCCGCCGGCACCCTCATTCAGCCGTCCGCGGAGGGCGGCCTCGCCCGGATTTTCCACGGCGGCGGCGGCGAGACGACACATCTCGTGTGCGGCTTTCTCGCCAGCGAGGAAGGCTACAATCCCCTGATAGCGGCCTTGCCACGGGAGCTGACGCTCGATGTCCGCCAGGGCATGTCGCGCGAGTGGGTCGAGGCCTCGGTCCGGTTTGCTGCCGGCGAGCTCGCGGAAGGCAGACTGGCATCATCGAGCGTCATGTCGCGACTGTCGGAAACGCTGTTGGTCGAGGCCGTCCGCCAATACTCATCGACGCTTGCCGACGAGAACGCCGGCTGGCTGAAGGGGTTGAAAGACCCGCATGTCGGGCGCGCCTTGGCGCTGATCCATCAGAATATCAACGCACCCTGGTCGGCCGAGACCCTCGCCAGCGAGGTTGCACTGTCGCGCAGCGCTTTCATGGATCGCTTCACGGCGTTCGTCGGCATTCCGCCCATCCGATATCTCACCGTCTGGCGGCTTCAAACCGCCAAGCTGCACCTGCGGGAGACGCGCAAGACGATCGCCCAGCTGGCGCATTTGGTCGGCTACGAATCCGAGGAGGCATTCAGCCGGGCGTTCAAGCGTGAGTTCGGGCTGCCGCCCGCTCGGTGGAGAGATCAGCAATCAATGGGTTGATGCAGCCGTCGCGGCCACTCGGCCCGCGACAGCGCCGAGTGAGAGGCGTCCGGCGCACCGACCGGGCAGATGGAGCTGGCGGCGGAGTAGCGGTCGGCTTCAGCGCGGCTCCGCCGGTAAGCTTCCGTTAGTACTCGCGCTGCGCGGCGGCTCGCTACAAAAAATTTTACGATAATTGCCCTCCAGCGCCGCAAAGCTCTTGCAACTCAGAACAAATTCGCATATTTCGCGTTCGCCCAATTTCGCACGTGCCTGTGGCCGTGTGTCGGTCGGTGGGCATCCGGACAAGAGGCCGGACAGCCGCCTGCGGATGCGAACTAGCATCCTCACCACCAAGACCGGCAGCCGGAGGCGAAACCGGCGCACCCCGTTCTCCGCGGGGGACGCGGCTTAAAGCAACGACGGAGCGGGCTTTTTTGGTCTCGTTGGCCCTCCAAAGGTCAGCACCGAAGAGGCTTGTCCATCCTTGCCGGCCGTGCGGATCGGGATCTCCCGCTCCAAACCAAGGCAGCATCTCGGGTGAAGAACCCGCCGCGTCGGTCAGTGTCTCCACCGCACTGCGATGCGCCGATCCTCACCCGCTGACGCCGGACGGTAACGCGCGTAGCGCTCCCGTCTGAACTTTCAACCAGGGCGCAGGGCGCGCCCGTTGAGCCTGGGTGAGGAGAGCGCCATGACCGAGCGCATCCGCGACTTTCTCCGCAACCGCCGCGAGGATGGGAGGGACGATGGTCCTTGCCTCGTCGTCGATCTCGACGTCGTGCGCGAGAACTATCACGGCTTCGCCAACGCGCTGCCGGACAGCCGGGTATTCTACGCCGTCAAGGCGAACCCGGCGCCGGAGCTGTTGGCGCTGCTGGCATCCCTTGGTTCCTGCTTCGACACCGCCTCGGTCACCGAGATCGAGATGGTGCTTACCGCCGGCGCGACGGCGGACCGCATCTCCTTCGGCAACACGATCAAGAAGGAGCGCGACATCGCACGCGCCCATGCGTTGGGCGTGCGGCTGTTCGCGGTCGACTGCCAGGCCGAGATCGAGAAGATCGCCCGCGCCGCTCCCGGCGCCAAGGTGTTCTGCCGCTTCCTATTCGACTGCGCCGGCGCCGAGTGGCCGTTGTCGCGCAAGTTCGGCTGCGATCCGGTGATGGCCGTCGACGTGCTTGAGCACGCACACCGGCTCGGCCTGGAACCGGTCGGCGTGTCGTTCCACGTTGGCTCGCAGCAGCGCCGCACGCAAGCCTGGGACGAGGCGCTGAAGTCGGCGGCCGCGATCTTCCGCGGCTGCGCCGAACGCGGAATCAGCCTGTCGATGGTCAATCTCGGCGGCGGCTTCCCGACCAAGTACCTCAAGGACGTGCCGACGGTGAAGTCCTACGGCCGGTCGATCTTCCGCGCGCTGCGCAAGCATTTCGGCAACCGTATCCCGGACACGATCATCGAGCCGGGCCGCGGCATGGTCGGCAACGCCGGCGTGATCGAGGCTGAGGTGGTGTTGGTCTCGAAGAAGAGCGAGCAGGACACGGCGCGCTGGGTCTATCTCGACATCGGCAAGTTCGGCGGCCTTGCCGAGACGATGGACGAGTCGATCCGCTACCCGATCCGCACCCCGCGCGACGGCGACGCCGTTGCTCCGTGCGTGCTGGCCGGGCCGACCTGCGACTCCGCCGACGTCATGTACGAAAAGGTGCCGTGCATGCTGCCCGTCAGTCTGGAGATCGGCGACAAGGTGCTGATCGAGGGCACGGGCGCCTACACGGCGACCTACTCCTCGGTGGCGTTCAACGGCTTCGAGCCGCTGAAGGCCTACCACATCTGAAAGCAGCGGGAGCCGGCCTGAGCCGGCTCCCTTCCCGTCAACCCAGTTGGACTGACAACGCTCGATATCGGGCGGGGAAGGGATGACTTTGGTCTCCATTCGTCACGAGAAGACCGCCGACATCGCGGCCCGCGAAGCGCTGCTCGACGACACCTTCGGTGCCGGGCGTGCGGCCAAGACGGCCGAGCGGCTGCGCGAGGGCCGCCTGCCGGCGGACGGATTGTCGTTCACGGCGGCCGACAGCGGCCGCATGGTCGGCACTGTGCGCCTTTGGCACGTCGCGCCCGGATGCAGGCAACCGGCCCTGCTGCTCGGGCCGCTCGCGGTCGCCGCATCGCATCGCGGACGAGGTATCGGCGCGGCGTTGATGCGCCGCGCGCTCAGCGAGGCGCGGCGGCTCAGCCATGGCGCCGTGCTGCTGGTCGGCGATGCGCCCTACTATGGGCGCTTCGGCTTCTCGGCCGAGAAGACCGGCGCGCTGTGGCTGCCGGGCCCGTACGAACACCAGCGCCTGCTCGGCTGCGAGCTCAACTCCGGGGCGCTCGACGGCGCACACGGGCTCGTCAGCGGAACCGGCGCGGTAGCGCCAGGGCCGGCGATCGCCGAGCCGCGGCGGCGCGCCGCATAATCCACAGGCGCACTTCACGCGGCGCCGCACGGACCTCTATTGTGCGGCGCCGGTACCTCCAAGCCCGCTCTCCCAGCCGTCCGGAGCTATCTCGATGACCCATTGGCCTGTGCACGCCCGCATCGACGGGCCCATCGTCATGATCGGTTTCGGTTCGATCGGCAAAGGCACGCTGCCGCTGATCGAGCGGCATTTCACCTACGACAAGGCGCGCTTCGTGGTGATCGATCCCGAAGACAAGGACCGCAAGCTGCTCGACGAGCGCGGCATCCGCTTCGTCCACCAGGCTGTCACCAAGGACAACTACCGGCAACTGCTGACCCCGTTGCTGACCGAGGGCGATGGCCAGGGCTTTTGCGTCAACCTTTCGGTCGACACCTCCTCGCTCGACATCATGCAGTTGTGCAACGAGATCGGCGCCCTCTACATCGACACGGTCAACGAGCCGTGGGCCGGGTTCTATTTCGATTCCAGCCTCGGCCCCGAGGCCCGCTCGAACTACACCCTGCGTGAAACAACGCTGGCGGCCAAGCGTGCCCGGCCAGCCGGCAGCACCACCGCAGTATCCTGCTGCGGCGCCAATCCCGGCATGGTGTCGTGGTTCGTCAAGCAGGCGCTGCTCAATGTCGCCGCCGACCTCGGCCTCACATTTGCCGAGCCGAAGACGCGCGACGAATGGGCCCGGCTCGCTATGCAGGCCGGCGTCAAGGGCATCCACATCGCCGAGCGGGACACCCAGCGTGCGAAAGCTCCGAAGCCGATGGAGGTGTTCGTCAACACCTGGTCGGTCGAAGGTTTCTTGTCGGAGGGGATGCAGCCGGCCGAGCTCGGCTGGGGAACGCATGAGACCTGGATGCCGAGCAACGCCCGTACTCATGCGGCCGGCTGCGGGGCTGCGATCTACCTGCTGCAACCCGGCGCCAATACCCGCGTGCGCTCGTGGACACCAACGCCGAAGGCGCAATACGGCTTCCTGGTCACCCACAACGAGTCGATCTCGATCGCCGACTACTTCACTGCGCGTAATGGCGGCAATGTCGTCTACCGGCCGACCTGCCACTACGCCTATCACCCCTGCAACGATGCGGTGCTGTCGCTGCACGAGGTGTTCGGCCAGGCGGGCAAACAGCAGGACGACTTCTACATTCTCGACGAGCACGATATCGTCGACGGCATCGACGAACTCGGAGTGCTGCTCTACGGCCACAAGAAGAACGCCTATTGGTACGGCTCGCAGCTCTCGATCGACGAGACGCGCGAAATCGCGCCCTACCAGAACGCGACCGGCTTGCAGGTGACGTCGGCGGTGCTCGCCGGCATGGTGTGGGCGCTGGAGAATTCGAAGGCCGGGATCGTCGAGGCGGACGAGATGGATTTCCGCCGCTGCCTCGAGGTGCAGAGGCCCTACCTCGGCCCGGTGATCGGCACCTACACCGACTGGACGCCGCTCACCGATCGCCCCGGCCTGTTCCCCGAGGACATCGACGCCAGCGATCCATGGCAGTTTCGGAACGTGCTGGTGGGGTGAACATCGCCGACGATTTTGCGCAGGTTCGTGAGCTTGCGGCGCCGGACACTAACGCCTGCATCGCCGCGATCAACGGACATTCCGCGGCATTGCGCGACCGATTGAACCGCGTGACGGCTCGGGGAGACTCGGCATCAGTGTCCATCATCAGTGTCTTCGAACTGCGATATGGGATCGCCAAGAGCGCGCAGGTTGCGCGAAATACGGCACGAACCGAGCTGTTCCTGGCGTCCGTTGCGATCCTGACGTTCGACCATGAGGATGCCGTGATTGCCGGCACCATCCGCGCTGCGTTGGAGCGGTTGGATACGCCGATCGGTCCCTATCACGTGTTGATCGGTGCGCAAGCGCTTCGCCATAACCTGCTGCTGGTCACCGCCAACGTGCGCGAGTTCTCGCGCGTCGATGGGCTGCGTTGGGAAGATTGGACCGCCCAGCCGGCTCGCTTACAACACCAGAACGCCCGCCTCGCCGTCCTCGGTTCCGAAACCGAGCCGCGCGCCGCTTGTTTCCCAGCCCAGCGCCGAGATCGGCGATGAACCCGGACGCTTGACCAGGATCTCCGCGCCGTCGTCGAGCCGTACCAGCAACACCATACCATCGGCGTAGCCGATCGCGGCGATCGCCTGCTTCGGATGACAGGCGACGACATTCACCTGCGCCTGCGACGGCGCCAGCATGCGCGGCTGCTTGCCCATCGGGCCGTCCTTCGACTGGAACGGCCAGAGGATGAGCTGCTCGGAGCCGGAGCTCGCCAGCCATTTGCCGTCGGCGGTCCAGGCAAGCGAACGCACGCGCGCCGAGTAGCCGCTCATGCGCATGTGGTGGGCATCGGCAAGCCGCCAGCCGTGCAGCATCGGTTCCTGCATGGCGGTCACCAGGAAGCGGCCGTCAGGGCTAAGCGTGATGCCGAGATGCGAGCCCTTCCATTCGAGCCGCTCAGGCGCTGCCTTGGCGTTGGGGAACCATAGGCTGACGCCATTGTAGTGCGCGATCGCCAGCCGCAGCCCTTTCGGTGCGAACGCGAGCGCGCCGGGCGTCGATGGCATCTCCACCGAGCGGGCATCCCCCTTGACCGTCCGCACGAACGCCGTCTTGCCGGCTGACCAAGCGACGGCGCCATCCGGACCGAGCGCGACGTGATCGATCCAGCGGTGCTTGGCGCCGGTGGCGATGACCGCGGTCTCGCCTCGCGTCGTGGCCGCAACGACCTTGCCGTCGTCGCCGCCGGTGACGATGCGGTGGCCGTCCGCCGCCGATGCCAGGATGGCGCCGGCATGGGCCGGCACACGCTGTTCGACGCCGTCTTCGGCGACCAGCAACAGCTCTTCCTCACCGAGCACGAAGGCAATTTTCGATCCGACGAAATGCACCGCGACGACCGGCGCGCCGGCCGCCACCGGCCGCACCCGGTCCACGACCGAAACCGTATTCACGCGGGCGTCGCTCATAGCCGGCTAACGGGCATCCTGTTCGTCGGTATACCAGGACGGCTTTACCGGATAGTGCGGGCCGTCGTAGATCTCGACCACAATGGTCTCCTCGTGCGCCACCGCGGGGCCATGCACATTGCCCTTGGGATTGCAGTAGAAGCAGCCCGCGGTCAGCACCACCCTGGTGGGGATGTATTCGTAGCGCCCCTTGAGGCAAAACATGAACTGATTGGCCGCGTGCAGGTGCGGCTCCGGAATCCCGGCACCCTTGTCGAACTTGATCAGCGCAATCGAGGCGCCGGTCTCCTCATTCCGCCACAGCATCTTCTCGTGGATGCCGTTGAGGGATTTGGCGCGCCAGGGCAACGACTCGGACTGGATCAGAATTTCGTCCAGGCTCGGGGCACCTTGGGGAAGCATGGGAACCTCGCTTGTTTGTCCCGCTCGCGGAGATTTCGTGCACGCTCATTCGGGAATGACCGCGATGGCGTTGATCTCGATCAGGTAGTCCGGCGACACCATCTTGGTGACCTCGACCATGGTCGAGGCCGGCAGCGGCGGCTTGAAGTATTGCCGGCGCACCGCGTGGATCGCCTCGAAGTGCTCCATGTTGCGCACATAGACGTCGACCCGGCACACGTGATCGAGCGTACCGCCGGCGGTTTCCACGGCCGCCCTGATATTTTCGCAGACCTGCCGCGTCTGTTCGCCGATGTCGCCCACGCCGGCGATGGAGCCGTCCGGACGGCGCGCCGTCATGCCCGAAATGAAGACGAGGCGACCCTTCGCCTCCACAACCGTGGCCTGCGAAAAGTTGCCGATCGGCTTGCGAAGGGCGTTGGTCGTTATTTCCTGCTTTGCCATCGTGATCGTCCTACGTGGTTTGTTCGTTGTCAGCGAGCGGCGCCGCCGTCACCCGCATTTCGCGGGCCAGCCGGATCAGCATGTCGGCGACCGCGGGCGCAAGCTGCACCCGTCCCGGCGCCTGTTCGCGCTTGCGCCATTCCGGCTCGCCGGGCGCGAACAGTTGCAACACGCCGGACGCGCGGCGGCCGGTACGAATGCGCTCGGCCGCCGACGCCGACGCCGCCCGGAACGCGGCCGGATCGCCGAAGTGGGCGACGTCGAAGGCGATGAACAGGTGCGAGCAGTCGTACGGCACCGAGAAATCGCCGTAGAGCGGCTGCACGGCGCTGCCGCTGGCGCCGCCGGAGAGCAGTCCGCACATCAGGTCGATCAGGAAGGCGAGACCGAAGCCCTTCGGCCCGGCCGTCGGCAGTAGCATGCCGGCGATCGCCTCGGCCGGATCGGTGGTCGGACTGCCGTCGGGCTTCACCGCCCAGGACGCGGGGATCGGCGCGCCGGCCTTCTCGGCCATGCGGATCTTGCCCATGGCGGCCTCGCTGGTCGCCATGTCGAGCACGATCGGGATCGGCCCGGCCGTCGGCACCGCGATCGCCAGCGGGTTGTTGCCGGTCACACGCTCGGCACCGCCCGGCGCCGGCATCAGCGGTCGGGTGTTGCACGCAACGATGCCGACGCAGTCCTCCTCCGCGGCCTGCAGCGCGTAGCGGCGCGCCGTGCCGAAATGGAAGGCATGGCGCACGGCGACGATGCCGGCGCCGAAGCAGCGGGCACGCTCGATCGCGAGCGCCATGGCTTGATGGCCGGTCAATTGCCCGAGCGCATGGCCGGCATCGAGCACCACGGCCGCCTCGCGATCGGATACGATCGTGGCGGCTTCCTTTGTCGACACCGAACCCTTGCGGATGCGGTCCAGATACATGTCGGTGAGCATCACGCCATGTGATGCCAGCCCTTCGAGATCGGCGTCGACCAAGCCTTCGGCAACGGTGCGCGCCGCCTGTTGCGGCACACCCGCGGCCACGAAAATCCGCGTCACGAGCGCAGCCAACTGATCGGCGGGAACCGTCACCGCTGCTTCACTCCCCCACGGGACACCAACCCCGATCACTTCGCTTCGCAGGCCTCGAACCCGAAGCGGATCTTCTCCTCCGGCAGGTTGCGGCCGATGAACACGATGCGGCTCTCGCGCGGCTCGTCCTCTGTCCACGGCCCCTGGTGGTCGCCGTCAAGGATCATGTGCACGCCCTGGAACACGAACCGGTCGGGGTCGTCCTTGAACGCCAGGATGCCCTTGGAGCGCAGGATGCTCGGCCCCTCTGTCGCAACCAGGCCCTGCACCCAAGGGAAGAACTTGTCAGGGTCGAGCGGCTTTTTCGTCTTCAGCGACACCGACTGCATGTCCTCATCGTGATAGTGCTTCAGGCCGTGATGGCTGTGATGCTCGTGGTGCTCGTCATGATCGTGGTGGTGATGGTCATGGTCGTGGTGATCGTGGCCGTCGTCGCTCTCCAGGAACTGCGGCTCGATGACCAGGATGCGGTCGAGATCGAAGGCGTTGCGGCCGAGCACCTCGGGCAACGGAATCTGGCAGCGCTGCGTCTTGTGAATCCTGGCATAGGGATTGATGGCGCGGATGCGCGCCTCGATTTCGGCAAGCTGTTCCGGCGGCACGAGATCGGTTTTGTTGAGCAGGATCACGTCGGCAAACGCCACCTGGTTCTTGGCCTCCGGCGCGTCGCTCAGCCGGTCGATCAGCCACTTGGCATCGGCGACCGTAACGACGGCGTCGAGCTTGGTCTTGCTGCCGACGTTCTCGTCGACGAAGAAGGTCTGCGCCACCGGTGCCGGATCGGCGAGCCCGGTGGTCTCGACGATGATGGCATCGAACTTACCCTTGCGGCGCGTCAGCCCATCGATGATGCGCACGAGATCGCCGCGCACGGTGCAGCAGATGCAGCCGTTGTTCATCTCGAACACTTCCTCGTCGGCGCCGACGACGAGGTCGTTATCGATGCCGATCTCGCCGAACTCGTTGACGATGACGGCGAACTTCTGTCCGTGCGGTTCCGACAGGATGCGGTTGAGCAGCGTGGTCTTGCCGGCGCCGAGATAGCCGGTCAGCACGGTGACGGGAATTTTGGCGGACATTCGGATACTCCAGGCGAGCGTCATGCCCGGCCTTGTGCCGGGCATCCACGTCTTCAACGCATCCCACGCTAAGACGTGGATGGCCGGGACAAGCCCGGCCATGACGCGGAAATCGACGTCTATTATAGGTATCCTGCGTCCGGCATGGTAGTGCCGCTGGCGAATGCCTCATTCCGCCGCCTGCGGGGCCGGCGGAATGGGCGCGGCCTGGCGGCGCTGGCGGCGCTGGCGGCGCACCGCCAGGTAGTCGCGCCCGAGCAGCACGGCCGCAAGCGCAATGCCCATGTATGTGGTCACTTTGTCGCCCGGCAGCAGGCTGGCGGGAATCAGCAGCAGGACGCCGGCCACGACATAGGCGCCCCGCTCGATCCAGCCGATCCGCCGCAGCGAGTAGCCGGCGAATCCCATGGAGCCGATCCAGACGCCGGCAATGGCAGTTCCGACGTCGTGCAGGAGTTCCGCCGCCGTCCCTTGCAATAGCAGGCTCGGCTCGAACACGAACAGGAACGGTACGAAGAAGGCCGCCCAGCCGAAGCGCGTGGCGGCGAAGCCGGTACGCATCGGATCGGCGCGCGCGAGGTTGGCGGCGGCGAACGCTGCAATGCACACCGGCGGGGTGATGAACGACAGCATGCCGAGGTAGAGCACGAACATGTGCGCCGCCATCGGTTGGATTCCCGCCTCGACCATTGCCGGCGCGATCAGCGTGGCGACCAGGATGTAGACCGCCAGCGTCGGCAGCCCCATGCCGAGCACGAAGCAGACGGCGCCCGCCAGCAACAGCAGCAACATCAGGTTGCCGCTGCCCATGTTGACCAGCATCAGCGTCAATGCGAAGCCGAGCCCGGACTGATTGAGGATGCCGATGATCAGCCCGACGGCGGCGCCGATCATCACCAGATCGAGCACCAGGATGCCGGTCCGGGCGACCGAATCGAACACGTCGCGCCAGCCCATCCGCTTGCCCCGGTAGCCGAACGCCACTCCGACCAACATCAGCAACCCCGCCGAATAGAGCGCGGCTTCCTCCGGCAGAAGGTTCAGCCAGAACATGCCGTAGATGAGGAGGAAGAACGGCGCGACGAAGACCCAGCCGCTTTTCACCACCGGGCCGATCGGCGGGATCATTTCCTTGGGCACCGGCGCGATGCCTTCGCGCGCCGCCTCAAGGTCCGCCTGGATGAACAGCGCAACGTAATACAGCAACGACGGAACGATCGCGGCGATCACCACGTCCGTATATGGCACGTTGAGATACTCGGCCATGATGAAGGCGACCGCGCCCATCACCGGCGGCATCAATTGGCCGCCGGTCGAGGCCACGGCTTCGATCGCCGCCGCCGAGTGCGGCTTGTAGCCGGCCTTGCGCATCAGCGGGATGGTCACGACCCCGGTCGACAGCACGTTGGAGACGGCGCTGCCGGAAATGGTGCCGAACAGGCTCGATGCGACCACCGCGATCTTGGCCGAGCCGCCGCGCGTGCTGCCCATGACCGCCGACGCGAATTCGGTGAAGAACGCCGACCCACCGGAGCGGAACAGCAGCGCGCCGAACAACAGAAAGGCGATGACGATCGTCGTCACGATCTTCATCGGCGCGCCGACCAGCGAATTGGTATCGAAGGTGAGGTAGGTGATGAGCTGGCCGAACGCGATCGGGCGGCCCTGCAGCTGACCGGGTACGAACTGGCCGAGAACCCCGAAAGCGATGAAGAACACCAGGACGCCAAGCAGGATCGGCCCGGCTGTGCGCCGCAAGCCCTCGGCGGTGAGCAGGAGAATGATCGTGCCGGTGATCAACGCCTCGGGCGGCTCGTCCACCACGATGTCGGCGATCTTCGGGTAGCGGATCGCGAGCCAGCCGCAGCTTGCCGCTCCGGCGACGGCACAGACCCAATCGTACCACGGCACCGGGGCGGTGCGCGGCTTGCGGTCGATGCCGAGATGCATGAACACGAGGAAGAAGGCGGCCCCGAGCATGCCGAACAGATACTGCTCGGTGTACAGCAGCAGGCCGACCGAACGGTCGAGGTCGAGCGAGCGGACGACGCCGACGACGGTGAGCAGAAAGGCGCCCACGACGATTGCCGTGCGGACCCCGCCTGGGGCACTCGAGACCGGTCCATCGCCGATCTCGAGCGACTGCTCGTTGTCCTTCTCTGACATGCGGCGACTCAGACCCCCTGGGGGCGACGGCGTCTAGTTGCTCAGCGCGACGCCCGCTTCCTGGTAGTACTTGACCGCGCCCGGATGATACTGCAGGCCCTGGTAGTGGGTGTGCATCTTGGCGGCCTCGAAGTCACGGAACACTGGCGTGACGGCGACCAGCTTGCTCTTGCCCTGGTGCATGGCCTTCACGGCCTGGTAGACGATGTCGTCCTTGGTCTGCGCCGCCGCAACCAGCAGCAGATCGTAGGCCATGATCGGCGTCTCGGCGTCAGCACCGGAAAGCGCGCCCGCCTTGAGCTGGTAGGCATAGGCATGCGGCATGATCTTCTTCATCCGCTCCATTCCCGCCGGCGACGTGTCGATCGGCAGGATGCGGATGCCGCCGACCTGCGCGTCGGTCTGCTTCAGACGCGCCGCCCCGAGCGCCAGCATGGCGCTGTCGGACTTGCCCTGGATGAAGTCTTCGTTGCCACGGCTGGTGTTCGGCACCGGAACGCCGACAACATCCTTGTAGGTGAGGCCGGCATTGGCGAGCAACGCCGCCGACACCTTGACGACGCCCTTCTGCGCCGTGAACTCGGACGGATAACGCTTGCCCTTGAGACCGGCACCGGTGCGGATCGAAGAATCCTTACGCACGACGATGCCGACGTTGAGCGGGAACAGCCGGGCGACGACCCGGATGTTTCCGAGCTTGCGCCCGTCGAACTGCTCGACGCCGCGGAACGCAGTGTCCGCAAGGTCGATGCTGGCGATGCCGAAATCGGATTGGGCGCGATTGAGCGCCGGCATGGCGACATCGACCGAGGTATGCGGGACCGCGCGGGTTTGCAGGCCGCTCGCTTCGTTCACGACCTTGGCGATCGCCGAGCCGGTGGCGTTGGTCGGCGTTGCCTGCGGGCCGGTCGCAATGCCGACCGTTTGCGCCGACGCAGCGCCAGCGAGCAGCGCCAAAGCGGCGGCCGCGGCAAGGATCCGAACTGACAGCATGATTGTGTCCTCCCTTTCGACTCTCGACAAAGCAAGGCCCGCGATCGTTTCGCCGCGGTCGCAAAGCGTTGTTGGCGGATTTAATCGGAGATCAATTGGCGTGACAAGCGAGGCGGCTTGTCGCGAGTCCGGCCGCGACTTCATGACGGTCACAATCGGCCCGCCGCAACGTGCCGCTGCGACGAAACGCCGGCCGGTTGTGCCTCAACTCGTCAGCGCGCCGACCAAAGTCGTGAGATTGTGCCGGATCAGATCGATGTACGTGGGCACCGGCCCATTGGTCTCGGTCAGGGCATCGGAATAGAGTGTGCCGCCGATCTTGGCGCCAGTCTCCTTCGCGATCCGCTGCATCAGCCGCGGGTCGCTGACGTTTTCGAGAAAGACCGCCGGAATTTTCTGCCGCTTGATCTGGGTGATGATGCGGGCGACCTCGCGCGCCGACGGCTCGGCGTCGGTCGCGACGCCCTGCGGCGCGATGAACTTGACGCCGTAGGCGGCCTCGAAATAGCCGAACGCGTCGTGATTGGTGATGATCTTGCGCCGCGCCGCCGGGATCTTCGCCACCGCGCCGCGCACCTCGGCTTCCAGCGCATCGAGCTTGGCCTGGTAGGCGGCGGCATCGGCCTGATAGGATGCAGCGCCGGCGGGATCGGCGGCGGCGAGCGCATCGCGGATATTGGCGACGTAGACTTTCACGTTCCCTACCGACTGCCAGGCGTGCGGATCGACGTTGTGGCCGTGATCATTCTTGTGACCGTGATCATGGCCGCCACCCGTCTTGCGCACCTTGATTCCTTTGGTTGCCAGCACGACCGCGGCCTTGCTGCCTGAGGCCTTGACCAGCCGGTCGAGCCATCCTTCGAAGCCGAGCCCATTGATAAAGACCAGCCGCGCCTCGGCGACCTTGCGGGCATCCGCCGGCGTTGGCGCGTAGACGTGCGCATCGCTGCCAGCCGCCACGATTGGTGCAACGTCAACCCGATCGCCGCCGACGTTCTTCACCAGATCGGCAAGGATCGAGAAGGTGGCGATGACCTTGATCCGTTCTTGCGCGATACCGGGAGAGGACGTCAGCATCATGGCCGCGAAGAGCCCTATGACGGCGGTACGCAGGATCGACATCGAAATCTCCATCATCCCATCAGGCTTCAAGATGGCGTCCCGGGAAGGCCTGCCACAGCAGCCCGCCGACGGGCCCGACCAAGACCGACACGGCGTAAAGCACGCCAGCTACAAGAATCACGGCCGGCCCCGACGGAAGTCCGGCATGGTAGGAGAGCAGCAGACCGGCATAGCCGGCGACCGCCGCAGTGCCGACCGCGACGGCGATCATCATGGTGATGTCGCGCGCCCAGAAGCGCGCGGTGACCGCCGGCACGATCATGATACCGACCGCGAGCAAAGTGCCGAGCGCGTGGAAGCCGCCGACGAGATTCATCACCACGAGGGCCAGGAAGGCAATGTGCGCGGGACCGCCCGCCCGGCTCACCGAGCGCAGAAATCCCGGGTCGACGCATTCCAGCACCAGCGGCCGCCAGATCAGCGCCAGCGCCAGCAGCGATACCGTGGTGATGGACACGATCAGCAGCAGCGTCTGGTCGTCGAGCGCCAGCACCGATCCGAACAAGAAACGCAGCAGGTCGACGTTGTTGCCGCCGAGCGACACGATGGTGACCCCGATGGCGAGCGAGATCAGCAGGAAGCCCGCCAGCGAAGCATCTTCTTTCACCTCGGTATGGCGCGCGATCAGCGCCGCCCCGATAGCGATGACGAGACCGGCGATGAGGCCGCCGCCCGCCATGGCGAACACGCTGAGCCCTGAGAGCAGGTAGCCGATCGCGGCGCCCGGAAGAATGGCATGCGCCATGGCATCGCCAATCAGGCTCATGCGGCGCAGCATCAGGAAAATGCCGACCGGCGCCGCTCCGAATGCGATCGCGAAGGTGCCGACCAGCGCCCGGCGCATGAACTCGAACTCCGCGAACGGAGCGATGAAGGTGTCGTAGATCATTTGCACAGTCGTTGCCGCGGACTCCGTGACCCTCTCCCCTTGAGGAGAAGGTGGTTTCGAGCGAAGCGAGGAACCGGGTGAGGGGTGCGAGCAAAACAATACCCCTCACCCGGCTCGGATTTCGCTCTGCTCAATCCTCGCCACCCTCTCCCTCAAGGGGAGAGGGAAGAAAAAGCTACGCGGCCTCGGCGGCGCAGGCCTCGGCGTGCTCGTCGAATGCCTCGCACATGTGCCGCGCCTTGGTGAGGTTCTCCGCCGTCAGCACCTCCGGCGTCCGGCCCCAGGCCACCGGCGCGCGCGCCAGCAGCAGCGAGTCTGGGAAATTTGCTCGCACCAGTTCGATGTCGTGCAGCGCCGCGAGCACGGTGCGTTGCTCGCGGTGCCAGTGCCGCACCAGTTCCAGCAGGTCGGCGCAGGTCTTGGCGTCGATGGCATTGAACGGTTCATCGAGCACGATCACGCGCGCATCCTGCAGCAGCAGGCGGGCGAACAGCATGCGCTGCATCTGGCCGCCGGAGAGCGTCCCGATCGTCCGTTCCTCGAACCCGGTCAGGCCGACCGTCGCGATCGCTGCCTCGACGGTATCGCGGTCGGCGCGGCCGACCCTGCCAAACAGTCCCTTGCGATGCCAAAGGCCCATCGACACCATGTCGTAGACGCTGATCGGAAATGTGCGGTCGATCTCCGCCACCTGCGGCAGATAGGCGATGTCGTGCGGATCGACGCCGCCGCGCTCGATGCGGCCGGCGAGCGGCTTCAGGACCCCGACGATGCCTTTGAACAGCGTCGACTTGCCGGCCCCATTCGGCCCGACCACGGCGACCAGCGCGCCGCTCTCGACCGAACCGCTAAGATGATGCACCGCCGGGTGCCGATCATAGCCGAGCGTCAGGTCGCGGAACTGAAGTTGAGCACGCATCGTCATTCACCCGATCGCCCAAAAGGCGCAGAGCCACAGCAGCGCGGCAAGGCCACCGGCGATGGCGAGCCGCTGTGCAAGCGAACTCCGAAGCAGCGACGGCAGCACCGGCGCCGGCGGATGGGCGCTGCCGCGATGATGGTGATGGTCGTGCGCGGGCGCCATATCGCTGACGAATCTCTGCTTTTCCCCAGGCTGGGCGGATTTGTTATATTATAACGTCCAGCGCTTGTCCACCCGGCAGCGCGATTGCCAAGGTCTCGCCGTGCGGTCATTCTCCGGACTGCGGCAGCCGGTCCAAAGGGTGGAAAACGCATGGCCGAAGCCAAGAACCGCATTGTCGCCGTCGGCGATGTCATGATCGAACTGGCGCGCGGGAGCGACGGCCGCTTCGACCTGTCCTGCGGCGGCGACACATTCAATACCACGATCTATCTGGCGCGGGCCGGCATCGGAGTCGCCTATGCGACCGCCCTTGGTGACGACCGGTACTCGGACCGCGTGCTTGCGCTTGCCACCGCGGAAGGCATCGGCACCGACCTCATGCTGCGGGTGCCCGGCCGCCTGCCCGGCCTCTATCTCATCGAGACCGAGGCCGGAGAGCGCAGCTTCAGCTATTGGCGCGATGCCGCGCCGGCGCGCGACCTGTTCGAACTGCCGGTCTGGGGGCAGATCGCCGAAGGGCTCATGGCGGCGCGGATGATCTATTTCTCCGGCATCACCCTGTCGCTCTACTCCAACAACGGCCTGGGCCGTTTTATCGCCATCCTCGAACTGGCCCGCAAGAACGGCGTGACGATCGTCTTCGACGGCAATTTCCGGCCAAAGGGCTGGAGGGGCGATTTCGGCCGTACCCGCACCGTCTTTATCGAGACGCTCAAGCGCGTCGACATCGCACTCCCGACCTATGACGACGAGGCGGTGCTGTGGGGCGACCCGAGCCCGGAGGCGACGGTGGAGCGGCTGCAGGCGTTCGGCATCGGCGAGATCGCGGTGAAGAACGGGCCGCACAGCGCCCTGGTCGCGAGCGCCGGCAGCCGTGAGTTCGTCCCGGTGACGGAGGTGGTCGAGCCGCTCGACACCACCGCGGCCGGCGACAGCTTCAACGCCGCCTATCTCGCAGCGCGCCTGTCCGGCGATGCCCCCGCGGCGGCGGCCGCGGCCGGACACCGGCTGGCGGCGCAGAAAATCCGGCATCGCGGCGCCATCATGCCGCGCGCCTCGATGCCCATGCACTAATCGCGTGGACACGCAGCGGCGCAACGATTTCCGGACCGCGGCCGGATTGGACCTTTGACAACGATCCATTCCTGCTGTTGATCCTCTCTGTTTCCACGGCCCGCGGTATCGTGGCCCGTACAGGATGCGTAATGACTGTGAAAGTCGACAAACCGCGCGCGAATCGGACGGACCACACCAGCGCGACGGTCGTTCCACAGCTGCCGAAACCCGAATGGGGGCCTCGGCTCCCATACTTCGATGTCCTCCTGTCCCTGCTCGAGAAGGGCGACAGCAGCGTCGAAGCTGCGTTCGGACGTCACGTTCATTGGGGCTTCTGGCCCGATCCACGCAGCGCAACAGGGGACGCGGCGGACTACGCCATGGCGGCAGAGCGCCTGTGCATAGAGGTTTGCGCCGGTGCAAACATTACCAACGGTCAACTGGTATTGGATGTCGGCTGCGGGTTCGGCGGGACCATCGCCAGCCTCAATGAGCGCTTCCAGCACATGCGATTTGTCGGGCTCAACATCGACCAGCGACAGATCGCACGCGCCAAGGCAAGGGTGACGCCGCGCGGCGACAACCTCGTCACCTTTGTCGCCGGGACCGCTTCAAGCTTGCCGCTTCCCGATGCGAGCTGCGACACGGTGGTCGCGGTCGAGGCCATCTTCCATTTCCCAGACCGGGCGCAGTTCTTTGGCGAAGCACACCGGGTGCTTAAGCCCGGCGGCAGGCTCTCGCTCTCCGACTACCTCCCGCAGCATTGGATGCAGCCGGCGCTGTGGCTCAAGGTCCCTTCGTTCCACTTCGGAGACTTTGACGTACGCTACAGCCTTGAGCGCTACCGCCGCCTCGCCAATGAGGTGGGCTTTCGGCTCGTGATTGAGCGCGACATCAATGCAAACACGCTTCCGACATTCGACTTTCTCGAATCCCTCAAGCCGCTCGTCGCTCGCTTCGGCAAGCAGGTCGTCATCGAGACCAGGATGCTGCGGTGGATAAGCCGGCTTCGGCTGCTGTGCTACGGCATTCTCGCTTTTGAAAAGTCCTGAGGACCTCTCCCCGGTTGGTCGGTCGAGGCTGGACGCGGCGGCACCGCAATCCGTACCGTAGCGGGAGAGCGATTCCGACCTTTGGATTTGACCATGGCCGACGCGAACAATGCGCCACCGCCGCGTTGGCTGATGGCGGGAACCGCGGAGCGACGACAGGCCGCGCGGCGGTATTGGCTTCACGACCCGGTCATAGGCGTCCTCAATGTGAGTCTCCATTATTCGCTTCGCCGTCTCCCAGTCGATGCCTGCTCTTACCTCGGCTCGCTGATGGGAGCGCTCGGGCAACGACGCATGCCGGAGAAGAACGAGCTAGCCCGCGAGGCCTGGCTGAAACTGCGTCCGCAGGACTCCGATCCCGAGGTCGTCGACGCCGCCCTGAAAAGGCTGTGGCGGCAAATTGGCCGCACGCTGGCCGAGTGCTCCGTTCTCGACAAGCTATGGGAGCAAGGGCGGATCAAGGTCGAGGGTGTCGAGCACCCGAGAGCGGTACGCGCGGCGGGCAAGCCGCTCATCGTGCTGTCAGTGCATCTTGCGAACTGGGAAGCCCTCGGGCGCGCCCTGATCGGGCTCGGCTTCAAAGGTGCTGCCATCTATGAGGTGCCGGAAAACCGCTTCGAGCACAGCATCGTCCTCGACTTCCGCAAACGCTACGGCGGTGCGCTTGTCCCCCAAGGCAGCGCCGGCGCACGCGCAGCCTACCGAACTTTGCGCGAGATGGACGGTATCTTCCTCTCGATCGATGAAATCGTCGACGGCTTCGTCACCTGGCCGGCGTTCGGACGTCCGCTTCCGCTGGAGGGAAATATCGCGTTTGTGGCACGGCTGGCGGCTCTCGCAGACGCCGTGGTCGTACCGGCCTATTGCCTGCGGAAAAATGGCGGTGCGCAACTCGATGTATGCTTCCTGCCGCCGATGGACTTGGTGCGCACCGGGAATCGCAAGGCGGACCTGCCCGTCAACATTGCGAGGATCAATGCCGTGTTCGAGCCGCTGGTGCGCGAAAACCTCGATCAGTGGTACTACGCAAACGCGATCCGGTTCGACTGATCGCGCCGCCTCACGGCTTGCCCGCCAGCATGGCGATGGCCGCCGCCAGGAACGGCAGCGGCAGTGATGCGGCCATGCGCAGCCACACCGCATTCTGTTCCATCACCGGAAGCTCCCACATCAGCACGCGCTGCAACGCATAGAGCGACCAGGCGGTAACGAAGGCGATGACCTGCGGAGCGCCGGCACCGCTCTTGAGCGCGGTCGCGCCGATCGCGAAGCCGACGACCGGCCCGCCCGGCGTCACGGCGCCGATGATGGTCGCGATGGTCAGTCCGAGGATTCCGGAATCCGGGCCGAGCCACGAGACGATGACGTCCTGCGGCATGACCTCCGCCAGGAAACCGGCTCCGATCACGCCGAAGACCAGGCGCGGGATCAGGCGCAGGAAGTCGAGCACGCCATCGCGCAGGCCCTCCCACATCAGGGTCCGGCTGCGCACCGCCGCCGCCGCGGCCAGCGCGGCGACGAAGGTCCAGAGCAGCAAGTCGACCGCGAGGCTGATCATGGACCGCCGCCTTTGCCGCGCGCCCGAATCGCCATCCGGGCGAGAAGGCCGGCGATGAACGGCAACGGCAGCGAGACGATGATGCGCCAGATCATGAAGTCCGGCCCGAAGAACGGCAGTTCCCAGACCAGCGCTCGCTGATAGCCGATCAGCGCCCAGGTGGTGATGAAGACGACAACCGCTCCGATATCGGCGCCGACGACCAGCAAGGCGCCAGCGACCGGGAAGATGGTCAGCGGATTGCCCGGCAGGATTACGGCGGCGAGGAAGGCGATGACGAAGCCGAGGAACCCGGACTCGGCGCCGATCCAGCGCGTCACGACCTCACGGGGGAGCAGCAGTGTCACCAAGGCACCGATCACGCAGCCCGCCAAGACTTTCGGCATCATGTAGGCCATCAGGCCGACGTCGCCGACGAGGATCGCCAGGAACCGATCCTGCCCCTCGCGCAGGTAGACCGCGACGCCAGCCGCCAAGGCGGCAACAGCGATCACGCCGGTCGACCAGTCGAACGTGCTGATCCGGCGGCGTGGAGGCATCGCAATGGGATGGAATCAGTTGTTGGGGCGCACAGGCGCGTCGCTCATCCAGAGCATCGCGGCGCCCGGCAGACAAGCCGGATCATCGCATGGGAGATGTGCACGACCTCTGTCCTGCATCTCGCTGGTGAAATTGCAGTTCGTGCGCTCTTGCCGTTTGCGCGTTGCCGCTGTTGACCCGCCGCGCGGCTCCGGCTAGCATCCTCCGTGATGGGGATGGAGTCCCCCGAAACCGCCTCGCAGGCTAATGACTCCTACCGTGCAACATGCCGGTGGGAGTCTGTCGATGCCGATGCAAGGCGGTTTTTTTATTGCCCGCTGCGGGGCGCCCGCCGCAGCCAACCGTCCTCCATTGATGCGTGAGGTGCGGCCATGACCGGCGTATGGGCTTTGGCGTCGCTGTGGTTGGGCCTTGCACTGATTGCGTCCTTGTTGTCGATCTGGTTCCGCATCTCGACCGCGTTATCGGAAATCGTCGTCGGAACGGTCGCTCAGCTCATCATTGGTGCCGCGATCGGCTCGGCGCTTCTCGGCACAGACGAATCGTGGATCAAATTTCTCTCCGGAATCGGCGCAATCGTTCTGACGTTTCTGGCCGGAGCGGAGCTCGATCCGGAAGTCTTCCGGCGCAAATGGAAGGAAGCAGCCACAGTCGGGCTTGCCAGCTTCTTCTTTCCCTTTTTCGGCTGTGCAGCAGGCGCGCATTACCTTCTCGGCTGGGAGGTGATGCCGAGCTGGCTCGCCGGCGTCGCGATGTCGACGACGTCGGTGGCGGTCGTCTATGCGGTGATGATCGAGTTCGGCTTCAACACAACCGACTACGGCAAGACCGTTCTCGCCGCTTGCTTCGTGACCGATCTCGGCACGGTGATCGCACTCGGTCTGATCTTCGCCCCGTTCACGATCAAGACCGTCATCTTCCTCGCGGCCGGTGTCGTCGTGTTCGCGGTGCTCCCGTGGCTGACGCCGCGCTTCTTCCGGCGCTATGGAAACCGGCCCTCCGAGCTGGAGACCAAGTTTCTGCTGCTCTGCCTCCTGGGCATGGGGGCGCTCGCCACCTGGGCCGACAGTGAAGCGGTGCTTCCGGCCTATCTCATCGGCATGGTGCTGGCCGGCACGGTCGGCAAAGATCATGCGCTAATCCGCCGCTTGCGGACGTTGACGTTCGGCTTGCTCACGCCGTTCTATTTCATCCGCGCGGGCTCGTTCGTGTCCATCCCCGACCTGATCGCCGCCCCGGCCGCCTTCCTCTTCATGCTGGTGATCAAGGTCTTCACCAAGATCATCGGCGTCTATCCCGTTACCAAGCTCTACAAGGCGCCGAACAAAGAGGCGATGTACACGACGCTGCTGATGTCGACCGGGCTCACGTTCGGCACCATTTCCTCGCTGTTCGGTTTGTCGCGTGGGATTATCGATCAAAGCCAATATTCGGCACTGGTGGCGGCTGTCATTGCCAGTGCGGTGATTCCGACCGTCATCGCCAACGCATTCTATCTCCCGCGTCATTTGCTGCCGAAGTCCGATGAATCCGTTGCAGACAAACCAGCGGCGCTGCCCGATGCGTCAGGCGCCCCGCGGACAGAGTGAGGAGCCGATGTTCAAGACGATTCTGCACGCCAACGACGGCTCAGATCACGCCTTCAAGGCCCTGTCATTCGCCCTGGACCTTGCCCGGCAAAACGGTGCGGAACTGCACATGGTTTGCGTCGAGGAGATTCCATACATGCCCAACGCCATCGAGGAGGTTCGGGAGGCGAAAGGGACGGCGGCACGCCGCTTTCACACCGTCATTCAGCGGGCCAACGCTATGGCCGGAGAGCGCGGTATCGCGCCGCGCACCCATGTGCTTGCCGGACACCCGGTCCGCACAATCATTCAGCTTGCAGCCGAGCTGAAAATCGATTTGCTTGTCATCGGCGCGACCGGCCATTCGGCGCTGTACGAGCGGATGATCGGCAGCCGGGCTGACCGGCTGATCCAGCTCGCACCGTGCCCGGTTCTGGTGGTGAAATGAGGCTGTCGGGCATTCGGAAACAGTTGGAAGCGATCGATGGGAGGCTATGTCTGGATTGCCGTCGGCAGCGCGCTCGGCGGAGTTGCAAGGTATTGGAGCTCAGGCTTGGTGGCGAGAGCGTTTGGGGAGACGTTTCCTTGGGGCACGTTGATCGTCAACGTATTGGGGTCGTTCGCTATCGGCTTCTTCGCAACGTTGACCGGCCCCGATGGCCGTGTTTTCATTGGCACAACGGCCCGACAATCTGTCATGCTCGGCCTCCTCGGCGGCTACACGACGTTCTCCTCGTTCAGCCTGCAGACGCTCAGTCTCATCAACAACGGTGAATGGCTCTATGCCGGGGCCAATATCACGCTATCTGTGGTGCTGTGTCTCGTTGCCGTTTGGGCGGGACACATTCTTGCGCTGAGCCTGAACACGATGAAGTGGATTTGAGCGATGCAGCTTCCTCGCGATGCCGTGCTGCTCCGCATCTTCCTCGGCGAGGACGACAAGCACGACCGGCAGCCTCTCTATGAGGCGATCGTCCTAAAGGCGCGCGAGATGGGCCTCGCCGGCGCCACCATGCTGCGCGGGCCGATGGGCTTCGGGCACTCGAGCCACCTGCACACGACCAAGATCCTACGGCTATCGCAGGATCTCCCGATCGTGATCGAGATCGTCGATACGCAGGAGAAGATCGACGCCTTCCTGCCGGTGCTCGACGGCATGATGTCCAGCGGACTCGTGACGCTGGAACGGGTGCAGGTGCTGCAATACGGCAATCCGAATTCGGCGGAAAGTTAGCCCGAATTTTTCGGTCTTTCCGTTCGTCCCCGCGAAAGCGGGGACCCAGGCAACAGAATGGAGAAGCTTGCCGCGTGGCCCCCTGGATTCCCGCTTGCGCGGGAACGAACGGATAGTGCGCTAGATAACCGCGTCACTCCATCGCCGTCAGCCCGAGCCGCGCAAACAATTGCGCATCGCGGTCGCGATCCGGGTTGGGCGTGGTCAGGAGCTTGGGCCCGTAGAAGATCGAGTTGGCGCCGGCGAGGAAGCACAGCGCCTGGGTCTCGTCGCTCATGTCCTCGCGGCCCGCGGAGAGCCGTACCATCGACGCCGGCATGGTGATGCGCGCCGCGGCGATGGTGCGCACGAAGTCGATTCCGTCGAGCGCGGTACCGGTCGCGAGCGGCGTGCCCTCGACCTGCACCAGCATGTTGATCGGCACGCTCTCCGGGTGCACCGGCAGGCTCGCCAACGTGGCGATCATGCCCGCGCGGTCATCCGCGCTTTCCCCCATGCCGACGATGCCGCCGCAGCAGACATGGATGCCCGCATCGCGCACGGCGCCGAGGGTGTCGAGGCGGTCTTGGTAGGTGCGGGTGGTGATGATGCGCTCGTAATACTCCGGCGAGGTGTCGAGGTTGTGGTTGTAATAGTCGAGCCCGGCCTCCTTCAGCCGCCGCGCCTGCGGCCCCGTCAACATGCCGAGCGTGACGCAGGTCTCCACACCGAGCTGCTTGACGCCTTCGATCATGGCGCAGACCTGCTCGAGATCGCGGTCCTTCGGCGAACGCCAGGCGGCGCCCATGCAGAAGCGGCTGGCGCCGGCGGCCTTGGCGGCGCGCGCCTCGGCCAGCACGGCGTCAAGCCGCATCAGCTTTTCGGCCTTGACGCCGGTGTCGTAGTGCACGCTTTGCGGACAATACGCGCAATCTTCGGGACAGCCGCCGGTCTTGATCGACAATAGCGTCGAGACCTGCACCTGCTGCGGATCGAAGTGCGCGCGGTGGACCATTTGCGCCCGGAACATCAATTCCAGAAACGGCAGCGCGAACAGCACCAGCACCTCGTCGCGGGTCCAGTCGTGGCGGATGGCCGAATCCTCCACAGCCGGGCTGGATGATGGGATGTCGTAGGCGGCAACCGACATGATCTCGTCCTTGGGCAACCGTCGTGAAGCAGCGCAGCGATCATCTACCACGCTAGCGGCCGAAATACGAAACCGCCTCGCGACCGGCGATTCGCCCGAATACGAACGCGCGCAGCACCGATACCGCGTTCGGGGCCGTGCCGTAGAAATGCCCGGTGATCTCGCCGGCCGCATAAAGGCCGGGGATCGGCGCGTCGCCGCTGCTTCCGAGCACCTCGGCCCGCTCGTTGGTGGCGATGCCGCCGAAGGTATAGGCGACGGCGCCGATCAGCGGATAGGCGACGAACGGCGGTTCGGTGATCGCCCGCGCCCAGTTGGACTTCGGCGGGTGCAGCGTGCGCGCCGCCGCCAGCCCGTCGCAGACCGTAGCATCGAAGCGCGCCGGGTCGCCTGTCGCCGCCGCGTTGTAGGCGGCGACCGTCGCCGTGAGATTGGCCGCATCGACGCCGATCTGCTTCGCCAAATCATCGAGCGTATCGGCCTGCGCCGGCGGCACCTCCGAGCGGATCGCGCGCTGATAGCTCTGGATCGCGAACAGGCGGCTGTCGAGGATCGCATAGACCTCGCGGCCCGGCGTGGCGAAGTGGATGTCGCGGGAAAATTTCTCCCAGGTCTCGTGCACCAGGCCGCCGCCCTCGTCGAAAATGCGGCGTCCGTTCCTGTCGACCACGATCCCGTAGGGATAGACCAGCACCACAGGCGCGGAATTCTTAGCTCGCGGATCGATCGGCTCGGAATGCATGCCGCTCCACTCGCCCGACATCGCCGCGCCTATCTCCACCGCCATGCGGATGCCGTCGCCGGTGTTGAAGCGCGTGCCGGGCGAGATCAGCGGCATGCTCTCGGCGCCCGCGCCGAAGTGCTCGCGCATCATCACGCCGTCGCCCTGGAAGCCGCCCGCCGCAAGGATCACCGCATCGGCGTGCATGGTTTCCGGCGCGCCGCTTCCTTGCACGACGTGGATGCCGCGAATGTCTCCGCGATTGCCGCGCACCAGCCGTCGCGCCGAGCATTCATAGTGAAGCTCGACGCCGGCGCTCCTCGCGGCATGGACGAGCGCGCGCACGATCGCCGGGCCGCCGCCGACCGGCTGGATGCGCGGCGGGCCCTTGGCGAGGTAGTAGACCGGCCGATGGAATTCCACTCCGTGCCCGGCGATCCAGGCCGCGGTCGCCGGCGCTTCCGCCGCGAGCCGCGCGAAATAGGCGCGGTCGCCGCGCCCGCCGGTGGCCGCCAGCATGTCGTCGACGAAGGTCGGCTCGACCCGGTCGGGCGCCGCCATGCGCATGTAGGACGGGCTCCAGCGCGTGTTGCCGCCGGCCTCCTCCTCGCCCGCCTTCTCCAGCAGCGTAATACGCACGCGCTCGCCGCGCTCGCGCGCCGCCTCGGCGGCGTACAGCGCGGCGCTGAGGCCCGCGGCGCCCTGGCCGACGATGACGAGGCTTTTTGCTGTGTCGCTCATCGCGGGTTATTGGTTGTTGTCGTCCCGGCCGAGTATAGCAGGCAAGTTTACGCAGCCTGCGTGAACTTGGCTGCGAGCGAGAGCCGGGACCCATAGCCACAGACCTATCGAGAGTCCTCGGGATATGCTTGACGCGGTCGATCAACGCCTGGCAGACCAAAGCAAAGTCCGCGATGAGATCGCGCGGCTGGAAGCCCGGATCGAGGCGCTGGCCGAATCCCTCGAACGGTGCCGGACGATTTCGCTGATGGCGCGATTGATCCTCGCCGCCGGGACCGTATGGATCGTTCTGATGCTCACGCGGGCGATCCCGTTCGCGCCATTCAACATCGTCGGTGCGATCTCGGCCGGGCTCGGCGGCATCGTCCTGTTCGGGTCGAACGCCAGCACTTGGAAGCAGACGGAGGCCGCCATCGCCGAGGCCGAGGCGTTGCGCGGCGAACTCATCGACAGGATCGCGTTGAAGACGGCGGAGGAATAGCTTCGCCAGAGATGTTCATCCCGGACGCGCTGAAGGCGCGATCCGGGACCATGTATCACTGCGCCCCTTTTTTGTTGCGAACACCGGGATACCGGGATACGTGAGTCTCGGCTCTCCGCGTTTGCACCGGCCGGGACGACAACGGAGAGGCTTGGCCACGCAGCGGCGCACCGCAAGTGTTATTTGTCAAACAGTAGCGGAAGAGCGCCGCACAGGAGTCGAGCCATGATCAAGGATATCGTTGTCAATCTGACGCCCAGCGATGCGCGCGATCCCACCGTGGACTATTCGGTCTCGGTTGCAGCCGCCTTCGAGGCGCATCTGGCGGGTGTGGCCTTCATTTACGATCCGGTGATCCCGGCAACGGTGATGGGCGGCGGCATTTCCGCCGATCTGATCGAGTCGCAGCGGGTGGAAAGCGAGAAGGGCGCCCGAACCGCGGCGACCCGGTTCGATGCTGCCGCCAAGCGCGCCGGCCTCTCGTTCGAAAAGCACGAACTGAGCGCCAGTGCCGCCGGCGCGGCCGATCGCTTCGCCCATCTCGCCCGACGCTTCGACCTGGCGATTGTTGGACAGCCGCAACCGGACGGCCCGGTGATGCAGGACCTGGTCCTTGAGACGGCACTGTTCGAGTCCGGACGCCCGGTTCTCGCCGTACCATACATCCAGAAGGACGGGCTGACGCTCGATCGCGTCATGCTCTGCTGGGACGGGGGACGGCCCGCGGCCCGGGCGATCGCCGACGCGATGCCGTTGCTCGTCCGCGCCAAAGCGGTCGAGGTCGTCATCATCGCCGGCGAACGCGGCAAGCAGGACGAAATCCCCGGCGCCGACATGGGGCAGCATCTGGCCCGGCACGGGCTCAAGGTGACGGTCAACCGGATTCCGCGCGGAGACGTGGACGTGGCCGACGCCATCCTCTCGCATGCGGCGGACAGCGCTGCCGATTTCATGGTGATGGGGGGCTACGGCCATTCGCGGCTGCGCGAGTTCATCCTCGGCGGTGCCACCCGCGGAATATTGCAGGCGATGACGGTGCCGACCCTGCTGTCGCACTGATAGATCGGCCTGTTCTCATACCAGTCGAGGCCCGTTCAGCGCGCCGCGGCCGCGAACCGGGCGATCACCGAAACGACGTTGCCGTCGAGGCCATTGAATCCGTGATAGGCGCGGGCGCGGCACGGATTGCCGACGCTGGTCCCGCCATCCATCCACACGACCCGGACCTTGGCACCACCCCAGGCCTTGAACGGCTCGACGGCATCGGGCGGCGTATATCGGCAACCGTCGCGCCGATGGTGCACGATCAGCGTACGCGGCAATGCCGCCGGGCTCCCGAGCGTGGAACGTACGTCGTCGAGAAAACCCGCCGTCAGAACGACTCCGTCCGGCTTTGCGGAAAGCGCGCCAGGGACCCGTAGCGACCCTCGGCTGGTCCCCGCCACGACGACGATGCGCGAGAGGCCCCGCATGAACCGGACGACGGCGGCGGCATCGACGCCGCGGTCGATGGTCAGGGTCGCGATGCCGCGGCGCACGTAGGCCTTGCGGGTGCGCACGAGCTGGTTGCCCTGTAGGCTGGCAAACGTGCCATCAGGGCGACGCCAAGGACCCCGTCGCCGCCGGAAATGAGGACGACCGCGACTCGGGGAGCGGACGGCTTGTTGAGCAGAGCCAGCGCGCCGCCGACCGTCACGGCTTCGTCCGCGGCCGCCGGCACGGCGCTCGCCACGAGACCGGCCGCAAGCACCATCCATACGGGGCTTACGGGGCTCATGCGGCACCCTCGGTCACCGCCGGCAGTGCGATCTGCACCACGAGCCCGCGCGCCCGCGCATCGGCAACGCCGAGCGCCCGCAGCACCAGCAGCGTCAGTGACTGCACCGCCTCGCGCTGGCGGGCAGGGTTGGATTCGATCTCGGGCGCCAGCGGACCGATCAGCCCTTCGATCATCGCGCCAACGAGCGCCGGTGCCGTTACGGCCGGACTCTGCTCGGCAGGCAGCAGCCCGGCGGCTGCGGCCGTGCGGATGAGCCGGCCAAACTCGCCGGCGAGCGCCGCCCGACAGGCATGCCGCACCGCGCCGGTTTCGGTATCGGCCGGCTCGCCGATCAGCGCCCAGGCGAGCTTACGATTCTGCAGCGCGCGCTGCCCGAGCGCGGCGACGGCGGCGGCAATGGCCGAAAGCGGTCCCGGCGCCGCTTCCGCCGCGCGCCGCATGGTCTCCACCTCGCGGGCGCAGGCCTGCTCAACAAGTTCGTTCACCAGCTCGGTCTTGGATGGAAAGTAACGATAGACGGTACCGGCGGCGATTCCGGCCCGCTCGGCGACCGGGACGATCTGGACGGCCGCCATGCCGCCTTCCGCCACTGCATCCCTGGCCGCGGCAAGGATGTCCTCGCGGCGCGCAGCGAGCCGGCGGATCACGCGTTCAGTGCGTCGATAAGCCATGCGAATCAGGATGCGATCGGGCAAAGCGTGAACGACGATTCACGCCAGTGCAAGCGCCGCCGTGATTGCCGTCCTCGCTCGGACATCAGCCCGCAGCATGTTCGCTCTGAATTCCCCCGCGGCACGTGATGCGAGCGCTGCGCGATCTCCGCAAGCGGAACGCTCACGATGATCGCGGCACAGCCCGGCCTGCGGCGCATGGCGGGAACATCCGAAAAGCACGAGCGCCGCGCTCCTGGCCCGGTATACTAAAGCGTGTTCCGATGAGATTGAACGCAACACACGGCGTCCAAGGGTGGGCGAAATCGCTTGCTGAGGAGCATCCACTCGCGCTGCTGTTGCGAGCGATTCGCCCACGCGCCCGCGCAGCAGATGCGGATGGTAAAGCCCGGGAATGCGCATGCCCCACCTACGGATCAACATGACCGAAATCTGTTCTAGATTCATAAGGTTGCTAATGTCGCTATGATTCGGAAATTTGCTCCGGAACGGGTTGCAAATTCAAGCAAACTTCCGAATCGCGACACTCGCCACAAATGAATGGGAGGAAACAGCAATGGCGGCAATCGTCAGACTCGTCGTCGTGGCCTCCGCGCTTGTGTTCGCGGTCCCGGCTCTTGCGCAGACCGGGCAAAGCGCGACGACGGTCAAGTATCCGACCAAGTCCGTTCGCGTGATCGTGCCGTATCCGGCCGGCGGCCCGACCGATCTCATCGCACGGCTCGTTGCGAACCACTTGTCCACGTCCTTGGGCCAGCAGTTCTATGTCGAGAACGTGTCCGGCGCGAGTGGCGTCGTCGGAACCGCCGCAGCGGCCAAGGCGCCCGGCGATGGCCACACCATCCTGGTCACCACCAACGACCTGTCCGTCGCCCCGGCCACCACCAAGGATCTTCCGTACGACCCGATGAAGAGCTTTGCGCCGGTATCGATCATTGCCTCGACCCCGCAGGTCGTCGTGGTGCATCCATCGGTACCCGTGAAGGACATCAAGGAGCTCGTCGCACTGATCAAGACCGACCCGGCCAAGCACAACTACGCTTCCATGGGGCTCGGCTTCGGGCAGCTCTCGAGCGTGCGCCTGTTCCAGCTCGGGCTCGGACTCAACATCGTCCGAGTCCCGTTCTCCGGCGCCGCGCCGATGATGACCTCGGCCATCGCCGGGCACACACCGATCGCCATCATCGGCCTGCCGCCTGCGGCGCCGCACGTGAAGGCCGGCAAGCTCCGCGCGCTCGCCGTATCGAGTCAGAAGCGGTCGCCCGCGTTCCCCGATGTCCCGACGTTGGCGGAATCCGGAATTCCCAATCAGGAATCGGAGCTGATCATCGGCGCCGTGGTATCCACGGGAACGCCGAAGGCCGTCATCGATCTGCTCCAGCGCGAGATTGCCAAGGCGATGGCTTCGCCGGAGGTGAAGCAACGGCTCGACGCGATCGGCTTCACCGCCGTCGCCAGCACGCCCGAGGCCTTTGCCGCACTGCTCAAGAGCGACGCCGAGACCTGGCCCAAGGTGATGCGCGACGCCAACATCAAGATCAACTAGGTAGACCTCGCCGCTTGCTCGGGCCTGCTCCCTCCCCCGCAAGGGGGAGGTAAGAACAGAACGCATGGCGACTGGCCCCGTCGCGACTCACTCGTGCTTGAGCGCCTTCTCCCGGATCGCGTCGATCGTGGTCGTCGGCGTGATCCCCTGCGGATCGACCTTCAGATGCACCAACGCCGGCTTGCCGGAGGCTTGCGCCGCCTTGAACGCGGCCGGGAAGTCGGCGGTCTTCTCGACCGTGACGCCGAAACCGCCGAACGCCTGCGCGTAGGCGGTGAAGTCGGGATTCCGCAGCGTCGTGGCGACCACGCGCTCGGGGTATTCGCGCTCCTGGTGCATGCGGATGGTGCCGTACATGCCGTTGTCGAACAGGACGGTGATGATGGGAAGGTCGTACTGGACCGCGGTCGCGAACTCCTGCCCGTTCATCAGGAGGTCGCCGTCGCCCGCGACGCAGACGACGATGCGGTCGGGATGCAGGCGCTTCATCGCCACCGCCGCCGGCAGGCCATAGCCCATCGAGCCGGATGTCGGCGCGACCTGCGTGCCGAATTTCCGGAATCGGTAGAAGCGATGAATCCAGGCCGCGAAATTTCCGGCACCGTTGCAGAGGTAGGCATCCGCCGGAAGGTTCTCGCGCAGCCAGACCAGAATCTCACCGAGATTGACCGAGCCCGGTTGCGGTGTCGCCTGGTCGGTCCAGGCGCGCCACTCTATATGCGCGGTTGCGGCGTCGTTGCGCCAGCGAATGTCGGACGGCGGCTGCAGGCCCTCGAGCGCGGCGGCAAAGCCGGTCGGCGCTGCCTGGATGGCGAGGTGCGGGCGGTAGACGCGGCCGAGCTCTTCAGGACCGGGGTGGACGTGCACGAAGGTCTGACGCGGCCCCGGGATTTCGAACAGCGTATAGCTCTGGGACGGCAATTCGCCGAGGCGGCCGCCGACCAGAACGACGACGTCCGCCGCTTTGATGCGCGCGAGCAATTTCGGATTCGGCCCGATCCCGAGGTCTCCGGCGTAGCAGGGATGCAGCGCGTCGAAGAGATGCGCACGGCGGAAGGTCGTCGCTACCGGCAGCGCGAAGCGTTCGGCAAATCGCATCACCGACGCGCAGGCCGCTTCCGACCAGCGGCTGCCGCCGAGCAGCATGATCGGCCGCTCCGCCGCCCAGAGCAGCTTCTGCAACTGCGCCATGTCGTTCTGGCCAGGCCAGGACTCGACCGGCATGAACGGCGGTGCGTCGTCGACCGCGACCCGTTCGGTCAGCATGTCCTCGGGCAACGCGACGACCACCGGCCCGGGCCGCCCGTTGGTCGCCGTGTAGAAGGCGCGCGAGACCAGTTCAGGAATGCGCTCCGGCTGATCGATCTCGGTGACCCACTTCGCCATCGATCCGAACACGGCGCGGAAGTCGAGCTCCTGGAACGCCTCGCGCTCGCGCATGTGCAACCCGACCTGGCCGACGAACATGATCAGCGGGGTCGAATCCTGCTTTGCGATATGGATGCCGGCGGAGGCATTGGTGGCGCCGGGCCCGCGCGTGACGAAGCAGATTCCGGGGCGGCCCGTCACCTTCCCGACGGCTTCCGCCATCATCGCCGCGCCGCCCTCCTGCCGGCACACCGTGAGCGTGACCGGGCGATCGTGAAAAGCGTCAAGCGCGGCGAGGTAGCTCTCGCCGGGGACGCAGAAGGCGTGACGCACGCCGTGCACCAGCAACTGGTCGACCAGGATTTCGCCGCCGGTCCGGGCGTTCGTGTTCGCGCGCATGCTGGCTCCTGCTTCATCTCCACACCGGCACTCTCTCAGGTGCCATCCCGGCCGAGTGCGAAGCACGAGAGCCGGGACCCATGTACCCCTGCCTCAGCACATCGAGCGTGGCGTTGCCACCGCACACTGACCAACACTGGGATGCATGGGCCCCGGCTCGTGCAACGCTACGCGTTGCTTGGTCGGGATGACAAGCCGAGAGGTCGGGTGCATTGCAGAGATCACGTCGCCGGCTGCACCGTGACGACCCGGAACGTATGCATCTCGCCGTCCTCGTCGCGGATCGAGACGTATTCGCCGGGCGCGAAGGCATGCGCACCGAACCGATAGCCGGCCTCGTCGTCTTCCTCCGCAGTCTCGTCGTAGTCGAACACCCAGCGCGCTTGCTCCGGCCCGCCCGGCCTATGCACGAGGCGGCCGATCTGGTCGTCCTCCCCCTGCCAGAACCGCCGGACGCCGCAGCGGTCGCGGTACTCGCGCCACAGATCGACATCGATGTGGCCGCCGGCATCAAGCGGGGCCACGAATTCGTAGCCGTGACGCTCCGAACCGGTCGGGAACTCCTTGGAGCGGGCGAGGTTGAGCCGGATGCGCTTGAGCTCATGGGGAAGTTGGGTCATGGCAGTCCTTCGCTTGACGTCACGATGCAGCCTGTCAGCTTGCCGACACCGTAGCCATCATATCAGGCAATGCGTTGATTTAGATCAGGCAATCGCGGCATGACCGGTAAAGATGGTTGCCATGGAACAGCCTCAACAATCCGTCCTGGAATTTCTTGGCCGACCGCGTACGCCGGGCGAGCCACCTCCGCGGCGGATTGACACCCATGCGGCCTCGGTTTTCCTGTTCCCCGAACGGGCCCTCAAGATCAAGCGCGCCGTCCGGTTTCCGTTCCTCGATTATTTGACTTTGGAACTGCGCAGGGCCGCTTGCGAGGCCGAGCTCGCAGTCAACCGGCCGTTCGCACCGCAAATCTATCGGAGGGTTATTCCGGTCACACGAGAGTCCGACGGATCGTTCGCCATCGGCGGTGCCGGGGAGCCGGTCGAGTGGGCCGTGGAGATGGCCCGGTTCGACGAGAACCGCACGCTCGATCACCTGGCCGAACGGGGCGAGATAGACGCCGCGCTGGCGGACGCGCTCGGCCGTGCGGTGGCGGCCGCACATGCGCAGACGCAGGTTGCGGAGGCCGAGCCCTGGATTACGGCGATCGGCGATTACGTCGACGAGCATGCCTCGGTATTCGGCGCAGCGCCCGATCTGTTTCCGCCGGACGACGCCGCGACGCTGACGCAGGCGAGCCGCGCGGCGTTCGCCCGCATCCGCCCGCTGCTGGAGGCGCGCGGCGACCGCGGATTGATCCGCCGCTGCCATGGCGATCTACATCTCGGCAACATCGTCGTCCTCGACGGCAAGCCGGTGCTGTTCGACGCGATCGAGTTCGATCCCGTCATCGCGTCAGGGGACGTGCTCTACGATCTCGCCTTCCTGTTGATGGATTTGTTCGCGCGAAACCTGACGCATGCGGCCAACGTCGTATTCAACCGCTATCTCGTCGAGACCGACCGGGACGCCGATCTCGACGGCCTTGCCGCCCTGCCCTTCCTCCTCTCGATGCGCGCCGCGATTCGCGCGAAGGTCACCGCCGCGCGCCTGCGGCAAGACCCGAAGCACGATCGGGATGCCATCGCCGCGGCCGCGCGCAAGTACTTCCACTTGGCCCTGCAGCTCATCATGCCGTCTACGCCGAAGCTGATCGCCGTCGGCGGCCTGTCCGGCACCGGAAAATCGCTGCTGGCGCGCATGCTGGCACCGCGGGTTCCGCCGGTGCCGGGCGCCGTGCTGCTACGTTCCGACGTCGAGCGCAAGCGCTTGTTCGGCGTCGGCGAGACCGAGCGGCTGCCGAAAGACGCCTACACGCCCGAGGTATCGGCGAGGATTTATGCCGCGCTCGAAGGCAAGGCGCGCACAGTCATCGCAGCAGGCCATTCCGCGGTGGTCGATGCGGTGTTTGCCATGCCGGAGGAGCGCCGCGCGCTTGCCGATATCGCCCGACGCGCGCGGGTGCCGTTGCACGGATTGTTTCTCACCGCCGACCTCGCGGTCCGTCTGCAACGCGTCGGCGGCCGCAGAGGCGACGCTTCCGATGCCGATGCCGCGGTGGTCACGCAGCAGGAAGAATACCCGCTTGACGCCATGGACTGGACAGCCGTCGACGCCAATTGCACGCCAGAGGAGACGCTGCGCAGAGCACTCTCGTCGCTGCCGGCGACACGGATTCCGGATGGATGACACACGGTTCCCCTCTGTGTCGTTCCCGCGCAAGCGGGAACCCATAACCACCGACCGCGGGGACACGGAGTATGGGTCCCCGCTTGCGCGGGGACGACGATGAAGGCCGCGCGGCACTGGGCGGTCGGCCTCACCGGCTTCTGCAGCTTCCTCAATCTCTATTCGCCGCAGGCGATCCTGCCGTTGCTCGGCCAGGAGTTTCGCGCCGGCGCCGCCGAGATCAGCGCCATCATGACGGCCGGGACGCTGTCGGTCGCGCTGATCGCGCCGTTCACCGGCACCGTCGCCGACGTGCTCGGCCGCAAGCGGGTGATCGTCATCGCCATGGCGATCGCCGTGCTGCCGACGATCATGCAGGCGCTGGCGCCGTCGCTCGAGGCGCTGATCTTCTGGAAGTTCGTCCAGGGCCTGGCGCTGCCGCCGATCTTCGCCGTCACCATCGCCTATGTCGGGGAGGAATGGCCGCGCCGGGAAGCGGCGGCCGCCGCCGGCATCTACACCGCGGGCGCGAGCCTCGGGGGCCTGAGCGCGCGCTTCGTCACCGGCGTCCTCGCCGATCTCGTTGGCTGGCGCAGCGCGTTCCTGGTGCTAGCCGCCGTCACGCTGGTGAGTGCCGTTGCGGTGGCGCTGATGCTCCCTCGCGAGCAGAAATTCGTGCGCTCGGATGGGTTCCTGGCATCGGCGCGGCAGATGCTGCGGCATTTCCGCAATCCGCAACTGGTCGCCACCTACGCGGTCGGCTTCGGCACCCTGTTCAATTTCATCCTGACGTTCACCTACGTGAGCTTCCACCTGGCGGCGCCGCCGTATGGACTGTCGGCCAGCGCGCTGGGCGCGATCTTCCTCGTCTATCTGGTCGGGACGGTGCTGTCGCCGGCCGTCGGGCGGGCGATTTGGCGGTTCGGCCGCCGCGCCTGCATGATCGGCATCATCGTTAGCTGGATGGGCGGCATCCTACTGACGCTCGCCGCGCCGCTGACGGCGGTCGTTGTCGGACTGGCGATCTGCGCCGGCGCCGGGCTGCCGACGCAGGCCATCTCCACCGGCTATGTGGCGATCAGCGCCGAGCGCGGCGCCTCCTCCGCGGTCGGGCTCTACGTCAGCGCGTTCTATGTCGGCGGCAGCGTCGGCGCGGCGCTCGGCGGCGTCGCCTGGATTGCCGGCAGCTGGCCGGCCTGCGTTGCGCTGGTCCTGACGATGCTGGTGGTGATGGCGACCGTCGTCTGGACCGTGTGGACGCCCGGAACGCCGGTAGCGCCGCAGCGGTCAATTTCGTAGTGTGCGGCCGCTCAAACTCGATCATGCCGGGGGAAACGCGTGCTGACGCAAAGCCAAACCGAATTCCTGCAATCCATCGATACCCCCACCGTGTGCAATCTGCTGGAGGTGGTCGCGCCGCAGCGGCGCGGCTTCGGCTACACGGTGAAGCACCTGCACTGCCCGTTCCCCGATCTGCGGCCAATGGTCGGCTTCGCCAAGACGGTAACCATGCGGGCCAAGGACCGCGTTCCGCTCGGCGACGGCAGCTACATGCAGAAGCGCCTCGACTATCTCGACTACGTCGCCGCCGCGCCGCAGCCGGGCATCGCCGTGATCGAGGACCTCGATGGCGAGTTCGTCGGCTTCGGCGCGTTCTGGGGCGAAGTGCAGTCGAACATCCACAAGGCGCTCGGCTGCCTCGGCACCATCACCAACGGGTCGATCCGCGACATCCCGATGATCGCAGCCGGTTTCCAGATGCTCGCCGGTTCGATCGCGCCCTCGCACGCGTTCGTGCACGTGGTCGATTTCGGCGGCAAAGTGACGGTCCACGGGATGGAGGTCGAGAGCGGCGACCTGATCCACGCCGACCGCCACGGCGCCGTCGTTGTGCCGCTCGACACCATCGACGCCATGAAGCCTGCGCTGGCGAAGCTTTCCGCGCAGGAGGAGCGCATCATCACGGCCGCCCGCGCACCCGGCGCGACCGCGGCCTCGATCAAGGCAGCGATGACGGGGTAGCGAATGATCGGATGGATGAATCCCGACTCTCGCGTCGCTCGGCCGGGATGACGGCAGAAAATGTCCAGCTAGAAAAACGATGCGCATCGACCGTCGCCAATCCAATCCCGCCTTCGGCACCCGCAAGCTGAAGCTCGGCACGTTCCAGACCAACCTCGACTCGGGCTGCGTGATGTCCGACCTCGACGGCCGGCTTGAAATCACCTGGCCCAACACGGTCGCGCTCGCCAAGCTGGCCGAGGAGATGGCGTTCGAGGCGATCGTTCCGGTCGCGCGCTGGCGCGGCTTCGGCGGCGCCACCAATCCGCAGGGGCCGGGGTTCGAGTGCTACACCTGGGCGGCGGGCATCGGTGCGCTGACGACGACGCCGGGCGTGGTCTCCACCTCGCACATCTGGGCGAGCCACCCGATCATCGCCGCCAAACAGTCGGCGGTGATCGACCACATCACCAACGGCCGCTACATCCTCAACATCGTCACCGGCTGGAACCAGCCGGAGACCGACATGTTCGCGCGGCGCATGCTCGGCCACGAGGAGCGCTACGCCTGCGCCGAGGAATGGCTGTCAATCGTCAGGCGGCTGTGGACCGAGGACGAGGAGTTCGATCACGAGGGCACGTATTACAAGATCGCCAAGGGCTACCTGCAGCCGAAGCCGATCCAGGCGCCCTACCCGGCGATCATGAACGCCGGCGCGTCGGAGCGAGGCCGGCACTTCGCGGTGAAGTATTGCGACCTCATCTTCACGGTGATCCGCACGGGAACGATCGAGGAAGTCCGCGCGCATGTGCAGGCCTATCACGCGCTCGCGCGCGACTACGGGCGCGAGGTGCGCGTCTGGACGTCGGTCAACATCGTGCAGGGCGAGACCGAGCAAGACGCGCGCGACTTCTACGATTATTACGTGCGGCAGAAGGGCGATTGGGCCGCGGCGCAGAACATGATGGAAGTGTTCGCCGCCGACGTCAATCAGCGCAACGTCCCGCGTGAGCGCATCAAGGCGATGCAGGAAGCCTTCATCCAGGGCTGGGGCGGCGTACCGCTGGTCGGCACCAAGGAGCAGATCGTCGACCGCCTGCAGACCCTGTCCGATGCCGGCCTCGACGGCGTGCTGGTCGCCTTTCCGCGCTACGAGGCGGGCATGCGCGAGTTCCGCGACGTGACCTATCCGCTGGTGTGTCAGGCGGGGCTGCGGGATGAGGCGTAGCCGGCACTCCGTCCCACATTATCCACAGAACGCGAAGTCGGTGATTTCATGGCCGCACAGGCGTGATTACTATTACACGCAATGAGAGAAGGGACAGTGGCGTCGGCCACGTGCGTTTCAATGACGGTTCGACTGCGCGGCTCAAGTTTGGGCCTGCAACCCTTGACCGCTAGCAACACGCTTCCCCTTGGAGCGCTGCGGCTTCTCGCGATTCGGTTCAACTGGCATATGCCGAAATTTGTCTACACGATGGAGCTGCATGGGCGGGCGGAATGAGCTATGAGCCTCGGAATTGAAAGCGCCCTCCGGAGCTTCCGATACATCATATGATGCACCGCAGATGCGGGGTTCCGGTTCGGTCGACCCAAAACAACCGGGGTCCCGGGTCTGCAGCGCACCGTTTTCACGCTGCGCTGCGCCCGGGACACAATGAAGGTTACGGCACCGGCAGCAGCGGCTTCTGCCCCGGCGGCAGCTGCATGTCGAATGCGGTGAGCAGCGCCGCCGTGCCGGCATAGGTTCCCATCAGCAGCACCAGGTCGACAAGCTGGTTCGGACCGAACAGCGCCTTCGCCCGGGCGAACAGGTCCGGCGCCACCTTGCAGTCGCGGAAAATCTGCCGCCCAAGCTCGATCACCACGGTTTCGGTCTCACCGAGACCGTCGGTGCTCTTGCGATGCTTGATGATGTCGATGACCGCGGGCGCCACGCCCTCCTTCAAGGCTTCGGGTTCGTGCGCGGTCCACTCGAACTGGCTGTCCATTTCGCGCGCGGTGGCGAGGATCGCGATTTCCCGGATCGCCGGCGTGAACCCCGCCTCGAACCGGAGATACTGGTTGAGGCCCTGCGAGTGTGCGAGGCTCTTGGGGCTGTAGAGCCGGATGCCGGCCGGGCCGCGCAGGCCCACGATCGAATGACCGCCCGGCTTGACGGCGCGGTCGTAATATTTCTTGCCGACCTCGTCCAAGTCCTCGCGCTTTGGGAGAGGCAGACGAAATCCGGACTCCGGGTCGATGTCAGGGGACATGGTGCATCCGATCTCGCGCATGATGTGCCGGCGCGCGCACTGCCGTGGTGCGCCGCGCGCGACGGTCGCAGGTCCATGGATGCGATGCAAGATTCCAAAAGGCCGGCCGACGGGCTGCCGTCAACGCAGCGAGGCCGTCCTGGTCAGACCGTCGGCTTGTGCCGCGAACGTTATCGTGCCCACGAAGACGACGGCATGACCACTGAAACGCTCGGCGCTGAGGCCGCGATGCGGGTCGTCGGAGAACGCCATCACCACCGTCGCAGCCGGCTTGTCGAGCAACGGCTGAAGGCTGCGGAAATCGCGTTCGCCATATTGCGTGGACGACAGGTAGGTCCATACGCTGGGCGTGATCGTGACCGCGTTGAGCCACGGATCGAACGTCTGCACCGGCGGTTTCGCGACGTTGCCGCCGGCCTTCACGGCGATCGAGGTTGCTGTCGCGGCGGACCGCATCACCACGGTGCGCCGCGACGCACCGCCGGAGGCAGCGTGGTGCTCCGGCTGGGCCGCATAGGCGAGCCTCTGGTCGCTGGCCGTCTTGGCCGTCGGCGGTAGCCAGTCACGCGGAATGCTGCCGGTCACGGTGGGATCGGCGGGACCGGGTGGATTCATGTCGGGCACGCCGACCCAGTAGCCTCGGGCACGGATGATCTCATTCGGCGACAGCGGTGCGGAGGCGACGACCATCGTCTTCGTTTGCGGCTGCGGCGAAGCAACCGCTGTCTTCGGCGCGTCCGCGGCAGGCCCAGGTGCCACCACCGCCACGGCGACAACGACGGGGGCACTGGCGGGCCGCCCCTTCGGCAACGGAACTCGGGGTGCCTGGGTTGCCGGGGCCGCTACCGCGACGCGCACTGGCGCCGGAGTTGCGGCCGTGTCGGCCGCCTCCTCGGCCTCCTCGGTCAGCCCGAAGATGCTGGCGAGCAGGCTGCGCCGCCGCGGGGTGCTGGTCCCTGTGGAGATGCCCGTGTCACGCACGGCGGCGACCGACGTGCTTGACGGGCTGGCGCCGCGGCGCTCGATATCGGTGAGCGCCAGCGCGTAACCGGCAAGCGGCTGGCCGTCAGTGGGAACATGCACGGTGCGGCCATTCGGGAAGACGCGCGCAAGCTGGCCGCGCGTCATCCGCGGCCAGTGGCGCACGCCACCGATGTCCATGTGCACGAACGGGGAGCCCGACGATGGATAGAAGCCGACGCCGCCGCGCTGTAGCCGCAGCCCCGCCACCCGCAGCTTCTCCAGCGGCACGTCCGGAATGGCGAAGTCCATCGCCTTGCCGCTCATGTGCAGGCTGTTCTGGGCGACACCGTTGCTGCGCCGGCGCAGCAACGAGTTGGTGCTCTCGTCGCGATAGCCGCAGATGATCTGGATCGGCCGGGTTGCGTCGACCTCGCGGTAGACCTCCCACATCAGGTCGATCAGACGCGGGTCCATCCGCGTTTCCTTGTCCTTGCGCCAGTCGCGCAGGAACCAGTTGAGTTTCTTCAGCGCGGTCTGGTCGTACCGGCCGTTGCGCTTGAACGTGACGGTGATGTTCTCCTTGGTGTGGAGGTGATGCATCGTGATCGTGCGGGTGTCGCCGTCGGCGGCGGCGTTTTGCAGCGATTCGCATCCAAGAAACAGGACGGCGGCGGCAAGACCAAGATGGAGGCCGGCGCGCGGGGCGAAGGCGCAGGGGAGGGTCTTGCGCGCGATTCGGCTCAGCACGTGCGATCCCGAACTTTCCACACGTTAGAAGAGCTCTGCAGGACCGGGCGTCCGAGAGAGAGCTGTCGTAGTGTTGTCGGGAAGGGTTAATGCGTACTTACCAAGTTCCCCAACCCCGTAGATAATAAGGATAATTCGGGAGTGTGGCAAAAGATGGCCCGGCTGCGCCGCGTGAACGGGTATCGGGGTAGCGACGCCGCGTTCGGTGCCGGTCAGGAATACCTCCCTTGAACACCGCGGTCCGCGTTCATCGACATCCGTGGTCATGTAGACCGGGTGGACCGGAATCCTGCGCCGAAGCTTGAGCAGGCCTCGGGGCTGCCCCATCCTTTCTGCAGGCGTTCCTTGGCGAAGTTGTCCCCCCTGGATTTTCCACGCGGATGCAGCCGTGGCGGAAGGCACCTCGCGGCCCGTACAAGCGGGTGCTTCGCGGGATGTCGTGATTGGTTAACCCTCGGACGCGGGGTTGTGACCCGGCTCGCCGCCGGTTCCGACGAATCCGAGTCCTTCGAGCTTGCGATACAGCGTCGATCGACCGATCCCGAGCCGGCGAGCGACTTCCGACATGCGTCCTCGGCAATGCGAAATGGCGAAGCGGATCACGTCCGCTTCCAGTTCCGCCAGCGGACGAATGTCTCCCGACGCATTAACCATGGGCAGCACGCCGCGTGTTTCGCCCGCCTGCGTCGGCTTGGCCTCGACTTTCAGCGGCGGTGCCTCTTCGACGAATCGTAACGGCTGGTCGATGTCGAGGTCCTCCGTGGCGGTCATGAGGTCCGTGGCCTGCGGCAATGCTTCCATGGCATGGACGTGGGCCGCGATCTGCGGGAACTCGTCGACACCGAGCGTGGCGCCGTCGGCGAGAACAACGGCGCGGAAGATCGCATTCTCGAGCTGGCGGACGTTGCCGGGCCAGCGGTACGTGCGCAACAGCGTCAGCGCCTCGGCGGTGACCAGATGGACGCGCTTGCCTTCCTCGGCGCAGAAGCGGGCGAGAAAGTGCCGGATCAGGTCGGGGATATCCTCGCGCCGCTCGCGCAGCGGCGGCACGCCGATCGGAAACACATGCAGCCGGTAGAAGAGGTCCTCGCGGAATCGGCCGGTCTTCACGTCGGCGATCAGGTCGCGGTTGGTGGCCGAGATGATGCGCACGTCGACCTTGACCGGCCTGCGCGCGCCGACCGGCTCGACCTGGTCCTCCTGCAGCGCACGCAACAGTTTGACCTGCACAGCGGGTGGCAGTTCGCCGACCTCGTCGAGGAACAGCGTGCCGCCGGTTGCCTCGACGAATTTTCCGAGGTGACGCTCGGTGGCACCGGTGAACGCGCCTTTCTCATGGCCGAACAGCACGGATTCGACCAGGTTCTCGGGGATTGCTCCGCAATTCACGGCGACGAAAGGCTTGGCCCGGCGCTCGCCGCTGCCATGAATGGCGCGCGCGATCAGCTCCTTGCCGACGCCGGATTCGCCTTCGACCAGAACAGGGATCGCGGATCCGACCGCCTTTTCCGCGGCACGCAGCATGCCGCGCATCCGCTCGTTGCGGGTGATGATGTCCTTGAAGGTCAGCGTGCCGTCGTGGCTGCGCTTCACGCGCTGCAACTCTCCTTCCAGCGCCTTCACGGCGAGCGCGTTGCGCAGCGAGACCTGCAGCCGCTCCGCTCCGACCGGCTTGACGACGAAATCGCTTGCACCCGCGCGCATCGCGGACACCACATTGTCGATGCCTCCGTGCGCTGTCTGCACGATCACCGGGAGCGTGACACCGCTCTCGCGCATGCGCGCGAGCACGCCCATGCCGTCGAGATCGGGCATGACCAGGTCGAGCACGACGGCATCAACCCTGGGCGCCTCCTCGCCGGTGAGCAGGGCGATGGCGGCGTCGCCGCCATCCACGACGACCGCCCGGTAGCCAAAGCGGCTGACCATGCTCTCCAGTAGCCGGCGGGTCACCGGATCGTCGTCGACGATAAGGATGGATTCCGCCATGACGGCTCCATATGCGATCTGTGCCAGATCGGGGCACTGTCGACGACTTGCCTTAATGCTCTGTTACATATGTAGTTCTCTGGCCGTCGCGGCTGCGCGGTTGATCGATCGCGCAGGGCGTCCGATATGTGCAGCGAGCCCCCGTGGAAATGACCCCCGCGCGCCTTGAGGATTCGTCAGTAATGCCCAGCCGCTCGTCCCGCAGCCCCGTCAAGCGCGCCGCCAAGGCGAAAACGCCCGCCGATCTGGAGGCGCTTCCCGAATGGAATCTCGCCGATCTCTATCGGAGCCTCGATGCGCCTGAGATTCAGCATGACCTGGAACGGGCCGACGTCGACAGCCGGGGGTTCGAAGCCGACTTCAAGGGCCGCCTGACCGAACTGGCGAGCAGCACCGACGGCGGTCAGCGGCTGGCCGAGGCGGTGCGGCGCTATGAGATGATCGAGGATCGGATGGGCCGGCTGATATCCTACGCCGGCCTGGTCTTTGCGACCGACACCACCGACCCTGTGAACACCAAGTTCTACGGCGACGTGCAGGACCGGATCACCGCCGCGTCCCTGCATCTGTTGTTCTTTACGCTCGAACTCAATCGCATCGACGATGACGTGCTCGACCGCGCCATGGCGGATCCGGCGCTTGGCCATTATCGCCCCTGGCTCGAGGATGTGCGCAAGGAAAAGCCGTATCAGCTCGAGGACCGCGTCGAGCAATTGTTTCACGAGAAATCGGTGACCGGCTATTCGGCCTGGAACCGGCTGTTCGACGAGACGATAGCGAGCTTGCGGTTCGAGGTCGATGGTCAGTCGCTGTCGATCGAGCCGACGCTCAATCTGCTGCAGGACCCCACTGCCAAGAAACGCAAGGCGGCGGCCGACGCGCTGGCCAAGACCTTCAAGGCCAACCTGCGGCTGTTCGCGCTGACCACCAACACGCTCGCCAAGGACAAGGATATCTCCGACCGCTGGCGCGGGTTCCACGACGTGGCCGACGCGCGGCATCTGTCGAACCGCGTCGAGCCGGAGGTCGTCAACGCGCTGGTCGACGCGGTGCGCGGGGCCTATCCACGCCTATCGCACCGCTATTACGCGCTCAAGGCGCGCTGGTTCGGCCGCAAGACGCTGCCGCATTGGGATCGCAACGCGCCGCTGCCGAAGGTGGAGACGCGCACCATCGGCTGGCCGGAGGCCCGCGAAACGGTGCTCTCAGCTTATGGCGCGTTCTCGCCGAAGCTTGCCGAGATCGCCGAGCGCTTCTTCACCGATCGCTGGATCGACGCGCCGGTACGGCCAGGCAAGGCACCCGGTGCCTTCGCGCATCCGACTGTGCCTTCCGCGCATCCTTACGTGCTGCTCAACTATCAGGGCAAGCCGCGCGATGTGATGACGCTGGCGCATGAGCTTGGGCACGGGGTGCATCAGGTGCTTGCCGCGCCGAACGGGCCGCTGATGGCGCCGACGCCGCTGACGCTCGCGGAGACCGCAAGCGTGTTTGGCGAGATGCTCACCGTTCAGAGGCTGCTCGCCGCAACCACCGACGTGAAGCAGCGCAAGGCGATGCTCGCCGCCAAGGTCGAGGACATGATCAATACCGTGGTACGGCAGATTGCGTTCTACACATTCGAGCGGCGCATCCATGCCGAGCGCAAAAACGGCGAGCTGACCGCCGATCACATCGGCGACATCTGGCTGGACGTGCAGCGCGAGAGTCTCGGCCCGGCGATCGAGCTCAAGCCTGGGTACGAGACCTTCTGGACCTACATCCCGCATTTCATCCACTCACCGTTCTATGTCTACGCGTATGCCTTTGGCGACTGCCTCGTGAACTCGCTCTATGCGGTCTACGAGAAGGCATCCGAGGGCTTCGCCGAACGCTATCTGGCGATGCTTGCGGCCGGCGGCACCAAGCACCACTCCGAACTGCTCAAGCCGTTCGGACTTGACGCCCGCGACCCGGCGTTCTGGCAGGGCGGGCTGTCGGTGATCGAGCGGTTCATCGGGGAATTGGAGGCGATCGAGGACAGGGCGTGACGTATCTTTAAGGGGTGTGTTGGAAGCTGGCGCTCGCTTACGAGAGGAAAAGCGGATTGTTCCTTGGAACGGCTGTCAACATCCCGCGACGCCGCAGGTGAGACATGAAAGGCCAAAGGATGCGCGCTGCCCGCTTCGGCGTTCTGGCAATGGCCGTATGGGCCATGATAGCCGCTGCACACGCTGCCTCGGACGAAGCGTGGGACGAGTTCCGCAAATCCGTCGAAATAACTTGTCTGGAGGCGGCTGCTGCCGATCTCGACGGAGCGAAGGCTACGGTCGATCCGTTCGGCAGTCAGTCCTTCGGCCTTGCGCTTCTCCAGGGCCGGCCGAAAGGCGGCAATCAGCCCGTCATGATGATCTGCGTCTACGACAAGAAGACTCGAAACGTCGAGTTGGGGGGAGAGATCGAGGCGCGACCGCCATAAGCCCTCGCTCGTACCTCGCAGAAGGAATGAGCCGCGGAGATACACACGGTAAACCCCGCCTTGATGGCTTCGGGAACCAGCGCAAACATCAACGTTGCCACCTATTTTTCGATCGTGATCGAGTCAGGGCCTCACTTCACAGGTGCGTTCAGGGCCCAGAGGACGCCGAATGGATCGCGGAGGCGGCCGTGAGGACGCTGAGTCCGAGGTGTTGGGGCACGAGAGAAGCCCACCGCATGTCTGTGACGGGCCGCTCGAAATATCACTGGCGCGTCTTATCTTGGTGACATGAACCCCCTGCGAAAGCGCCGATGAGCGAGCGCCGATCCGATTCCGAGAAGAACCGCTTCTCCGCGCGCGCGGCCCGCTATGCGCGTGTCGGCGCCAATGTCGGGGGCATCGCGGCGCGGTTCGCCGGTGCGCGATTTCTCGGCTTGGGTCTCGATCGGGCGAAGAATGCGGCGGAGTTGACGGCGGCGCTCGGCGGCCTCAAGGGGCCGATCATGAAGGTGGCGCAGCTTCTCGCCACCATTCCTGATGCGCTCCCGCCGGAGTACGCCGTCGAGCTCGCCAAGCTCCAGAGCGAGGCGCCGCCGATGGGATGGGCCTTCGTCAAGCGGCGGATGAGCGCGGAGCTCGGGCCCGACTGGCAGGCGAAGTTTGGCGATTTCGAGCATCGTCCGGCGGCCGCGGCGTCGCTTGGTCAGGTGCACCGCGCCCGCTCGCGTGACGGCGCCGAACTTGCCTGCAAGCTGCAATACCCGGACATGCAGTCCGCGGTGGAAGCCGATCTCCAGCAGCTCGAATGGCTGTTCGCGATCCGCCGCCGGTTCGACAGCGCCATCGACACGAGCGAGATCGCCGAGGAGATCGGCGCCCGGCTGCGCGAGGAGCTCGACTACCGCCGGGAGGCCAAGCACGTCGCGCTCTACCGCGCCATGCTTGAGGGGATCGATGAGGTCCGCGTGCCGCGGGTCTGGCCCGAGCTGTCGACCGGCCGGCTGCTGACGCTCGACTGGCTGGACGGCCGCAAGCTGCTCGAGCACAAGGACGCACCGCTGGCGATCCGCAATCGCCTCGCCACCGCGATGTTCCTGGCCTGGTGGTTTCCGTTCAGCCGGTTTGGCGTCATCCACGGCGATCCGCACCTCGGAAACTACACCGTCTTCGAGGCCGGCAAGGGCCGCTCCGCGGCGCAACCAGCCGGTATCAATCTGCTTGACTACGGCTGCATTCGCATCTTCCCGCCGAAGTTCGTCGGAGGCGTCGTCGACCTCTACCGCGGCCTGCTTACCGGTGACGACGATCGGATCGTGTACGCCTACGAAACCTGGGGTTTCCGCAGGCTGAACCGTGACCTGATCGACGTGCTCAATGTTTGGGCGCGGTTCATCTATGGGCCGCTGCTGGATGACCGTGTCCGCACCATCGCCGACGGGGTAGCGCCCGGCGAATACGGACGCCGCGAGGCCTTTCGCGTCCACCAGGCGCTCAAGCGGAAAGGGCCGGTGACGGTGCCGCGCGAATTCGTCTTCATGGACCGCGCCGCGATCGGGCTCGGCGGGGTCTTTCTGCATTTGCGCGCCGAGCTCAATTTCTACCGGCTGTTCAACGAGGCAATCGAGCATTTTTCCGTGGATACGGTGGGCAAACGGCAGAGCCAGGCCCTCAAGGCGGTCGGCCTGGAGAGTGCTCCTCCGTAGTCATTCCGATCGCCGCGAATAGCGGCGAGTTCCGGAATCCATAACCACAGACCGGGATTATGGATTCCGAACTGGCGCTTCGCGCCTCCGGAATGACAACTGCTGCCGTTGCCCCGCACGCGCATTTGCGCTACCCACACGGCGGATTTGCGTGATTTCTGGAGGGGAGAATGGCCGAACACGGCGAATTGGAATACGCGGCGGCGGAAGGGAACGATCTCCCGGCGCATGAGGCGTCCTACGCCAATTTCGTCCATTTTGTGTACGTCGGCCTACTTTATGCCATCAATATCGTGATCGGGCTTGGCGTTGGCGGCGTCAACGGCGCGTGGTGGATCGCGTTTGCCGTCTTCGTCATCGCGACCATCGCGGCCATCTTCGACCTGGTGGGCAATACCAAGGCGGCAAGCGCCGTTGCTCTCGTGCTGGCGCTCATTGCGTTGGCTGGTTCCGCGTAGTCAAGGCAGTCACGAAAGCGGGCCGGCGGCCAACGAGCGGTCGGGAGAGTCAACGAATGCGCGTCGCCATACCAAGTGAGGCCGATCCCGCCGAGCCGCGGGTCGCCGCAACGCCCGAGACGGTCAAGAAGATCAAGACACTTGGTGCCGAGGTGGCGGTCGAGCCGGGGGCAGGCGTCAAGTCCGGCATTCTCGATGCTGACTACGAGGCGGCCGGAGCCGTCGTCTCCGGTGACGCGGTGAAGGATGCCGATGTCGTCCTCAAGGTTCGCCGCCCGTCCGCGACCGAGCTTCCTGCCTACAAGTGCGGCGCGGTGGTCATCGCCATCATGGATCCCTTCGGCCAGCAGGCGGCGCTCGAGGCCATGGCCAAGGCGGGCATCTCCGCCTTCGCGATGGAACTGATGCCCCGCGTCACCCGCGCTCAGGTCATGGACGTCCTGTCCAGCCAGGCGAACCTCGCCGGCTATCGCGCCGTCATCGATGCCGGCGCCGAATACGGCCGCGCCTTTCCGATGATGATGACGGCGGCCGGTACCGTGCCGGCGGCACGGGTCTTCGTCATGGGCGCCGGTGTCGCCGGACTTCAGGCGATCGCCACCGCGCGCCGGCTTGGCGCCGTCGTCACCGCGACCGATGTCCGGCCGGCTGCGAAGGAGCAGGTCGAGAGCCTCGGCGCGAAGTTCATCGCCGTCGAGGACGATGAGTTCAAGCAGGCCGAGACCGCCGGCGGCTACGCCAAGGAAATGTCGAAGGAGTATCAGGCGAAGCAGGCGGCGCTTGTTGCCGAGCACATCAAGAAGCAGGATGTCGTCATCACCACGGCGCTGATCCCCGGGCGCCCGGCGCCGCGTCTCATCTCGAAGGCGATGGTCGAGTCGATGCGGCCCGGCTCGGTGATCGTCGATCTCGCGGTCGAGCGGGGCGGCAATGTCGAGGGCGCGATCGCGGGAGAAACGACCGCGGCAAACGGGGTCAAGATCGTCGGCTCCAGCAATGTCACTCGCCTCGCCGCATCGGCATCGAGCCTCTATGCCCGCAATCTCTACGCCTTCTTGGAAACCCTGGTCGACAAGAAGGCGCAGGTGCTTGCCGTCAATTGGGATGACGAGCTCGTCAAGGCAACGGCGCTGACCCGCGACGGCGCCGTCGTCCATCCGAATTTTCAGCCGAAGACCGCAGCTTGAGGGACCGGATCCATGGCGACGCTTACGGTGCAGCAGGCGGCGGACCGGGCGCAGGCCGCCGCCGACACGGTGCGACAAGCGGCAGAAGCGGGACAAGGCTATGCCGATATCGCGGCCGCCGCTGTGCATAGCGGGTCCGGCGGCATGGTCGATCCGTTCGTGTTTCGCCTCACGATCTTCGCGCTGGCGATCTTCGTCGGCTATTATGTGGTCTGGTCGGTGACGCCGGCGCTGCACACGCCGCTGATGTCGGTGACCAATGCCATTTCCTCGGTGATCGTGGTCGGTGCGCTGCTTGCCGTCGGCGTGCCGCTGGTGGGTAACGACGCCGGCCCGCTCTGGGCGCGCGCGCTCGGCTTCATCGCTTTGATCTTCGCATCTGTGAATATCTTCGGCGGCTTCCTGGTTACCCAGCGCATGCTGGCGATGTACCAGAAGAAGAAGAAATGATCATGTTTCTCCACTCGTGTCCCGGACGCAGTGCAGCGCGCAGCGGTGCGCTGCTGATCCGGGACCGTTCCAATCTGTGGCGGTCCCGGTTCTGCACAGCAGCACTTCGTGCTGCAGTGCGCCCGGGACACGGCGGCGAACCTGAGGCGATGTCGCCATGACTCCCAACCTCGCCGCCGTGCTCTATCTGGTCGCCGGCATCCTGTTCATCCTGGCCTTGCGCGGCCTGTCGAGCCCCGAGTCAAGCCGGCGCGGCAACCTGTTCGGGATCGTGGGCATGACCATCGCGGTCGTGACCACGCTTGCGGCGCATCCGCCCGCCGGCTTCGGCGCCTGGGTGCTGGTGGTGCTGGGCATCGCGGTCGGCGGCAGCATCGGCGCCTATATCGCGCGGCAGGTGCCGATGACGATGATGCCGGAACTGGTCGCCGCTTTCCACTCGCTGGTCGGCATGGCGGCGGTGCTGGTCGCCGCCGGGGCATTCTATGCGCCTGCCGCCTTCGGTATCGGCAGCGCCGGTGCCATCCACAAGGCGAGCCTGGTCGAGATGGCGCTCGGCGTGGCGATCGGTGCCGTCACGTTCACCGGCTCGATCATCGCCTTCCTCAAGCTCTCCGGACGGATGAGCGGCGCGCCGATCACGCTACCCGGCCGGCACGTCATCAATATCGTGCTGGCGCTTGCGCTCGTGTTCTTCATCTACGGTCTGGTCGTCTCGCAGAGCCAGATGGATTTCTGGCTGATCGCGATCCTGGCGCTCGCGCTCGGCGTGCTGATGATCATTCCGATCGGCGGCGCCGACATGCCGGTCGTGATCTCGATGCTCAACTCCTATTCCGGATGGGCGGCGGCCGGCATCGGTTTCACGCTCGGCAACTCGGCGCTGATCATCACCGGCGCGCTGGTCGGCTCCTCCGGCGCGATCCTCTCCTACATCATGTGCAAGGGGATGAACCGTTCGTTCATCTCGGTGATCCTCGGTGGCTTCGGCGGCGAGGTCGCGGGTCCGGCCGCCGGCGCCGAGCAGCGGCCGGTGAAGCTCGGCTCGGCCGAGGACGCCGCATTCATGATGAAGAACGCGTCCAAGGTCATCATCGTGCCCGGCTACGGCATGGCGGTGGCGCAGGCCCAACATGCTCTTCGAGAAATGGGCGACCGGCTCAAGGCAGAGGGCGTCGAGGTGAAATACGCCATTCATCCGGTCGCCGGCCGCATGCCGGGCCACATGAACGTGCTGCTCGCCGAGGCCAACGTGCCGTACGACGAGGTGTTCGAGCTCGATGACATCAACTCCGAGTTCGCGCAGAGCGACATCGCCTACGTGATCGGTGCCAACGACGTCACCAATCCGGCGGCTGAGGACGACCCGGCCTCGCCGATCTACGGCATGCCGGTGCTGCAGGTGTGGAAGGCGAAGACGGTGATGTTCAACAAGCGCTCGCTCGCCTCCGGCTATGCCGGCATCGACAATCCGCTGTTCTACCGCGACAACACCATGATGCTGCTCGGCGACGCCAAGAAGATGAC
>WHTM01000040.1 GCA_009377755.1 Hyphomicrobiales bacterium
CGATGCTGCGCCTTCGGACCAAATCTTCCTGATCCGCTGGTCCATCCAGGAAATCCGCCGCATCGCCATCAAGCTCGCCCAACGGCGCATCCGACACGCGCACGTCATCGCATGGTCGCTCTGGCGGCGCGCCCACCAAGCCGAAGCGCGACGCGCACATCTCAAAAAGAAAAGGCAACTGTAATGTTAGTATTCGCAGCGTCACCTCCCAATCGATTCACGTCCGCGCGCCGCGTGCTCACCTCGCGCAGAACACGATCAGGTGGAACGGCAGGGCTGCAAAGACGCCGCCGGCATAGGTGTTCACAAAAATCTCCTCCGGCGTTGTTACGCCCCAGGCCACCGAAACCCTACTGTCCAGATAGCTCTCGAAGCCGGTGCCCCCGACGCTCGCCATATAGGTACAGTCCCGGATGTCCCGGTTGAAGGTCACAAGATAGATGCCGGCACCTTCTCCGGCCGATGACAACACTCCGGCGCCGCGGGCCGTCGTGCCGTCGGCAGCGACCACGGCCGACAGGACCGCCATCCCACGATCGGTCTGGGCCGTCGCTGGCGAAACCGCGAACACGCCGGCCAGGACGATGGTGAACAACAACTTCGCGGGCATGGGCCGCTCCTTGAACGACATGGAGGCAGAGGTTTCCATAGGTCTGCCGTCACCTGCCGCAGACGACGGTTAGATGGAACGGCGCATCAACATGGCCGCTACCGGCCGAGACCCTCACCCAAACGCCGTTGTCTTGCTGGTCCCGGCGGGCCGGCGAAGCAATCATCTTGTTTGTGTAAGTGTCTATGGTCGTGCCGCCGACCGTCGCAACGTAGGTACACTCCCGGACGTCCTGGTTGAAAATGACCTCGTACTGGCCGATAGAGACCCGCGCGGACGACACGATCCCGGCGCCGCGGTCCAAGTTGCCGTTCTGATCGACCACCGCCGACAGCAGCGCCATGCCGAGCGCCTTGTCGGGCGCCGCCGCCACCGTGACAAGCGCGCCAGCAAGGGCAAGAACGAAAAACAACGTCGTATGCATGGGACGCTCCCTAAGCAAGCAGCCGCCGCCGCGGCGCCACTTCCTCTTACCTCACGCAGAAAGCGGTCAGGTGAAACGGGCGATCGATGTTATTGCCCGTCGTGCCGGCGGAAACCCGTACAAAGACGCCATTGTCCTGCCCAAGGCGGCGAGCCGGCGAAGCGGCGCTTGGCGCAAGACCGCCGGTGGCGGCGCTACCGACGGTCGCACCATAGGTACAGTCCCGAACATCCCGGTTGAAGATGACCTCGTACTGGCCGGTACCGAGGCGCGCCGATGAGACCGCTCCGGCGCCGCGGGCCAGGCTGCCGTCCGAATCGACCACCGCCGACAACAGCGCCGGGCCGAGCGTTTGGTCAGGGGCCGCGGCCACGGGCGCCGCGGCGAGCGCGCCGGCGAGGGCCAGAGCGAGCATGAGACCTGCGCGCATGAAATCCTCCTCAAGCGAGGCACCGGCGGGCTGCGTCCGGCCCGCTCAAGAGGCGCAGTTCACCAGCACCACGAAACTAAGATCGGCGGCCTGCCCGGCTCTCGAGAATGTCCTGACCTTGATTTGCTTCGGGTTGCCTGAGACATCCGTCACCGACACTTGGCCTCCTTGTACCCCGCGCGGGCCGCCGACGATGGAGCAGGTGTTCACCTCGCGCAGGAAGTCGATGAGGTAGAGGCCGGTGCCCGAATGCGTCGACTTCTGCACGCCCGAGCTACGGGCCGTCACGCCGTTCGCCTTGACCACGGCGGAGAAGGTCGCAAACCCGTAGCTCTGCGCCTCGGCGGTTCCCGCCCAGCCGGCGGACACGGCCGCCGCGAGCAGAGCCGCCACTCCAACGAACAGCGATCGTGTCATGACAGACCCCTTGCGGGCTTCTCAGCCCATGCTGCCAGCGTGCTTTACTCCAGCACCAAGATCGTGCCGCTGATTGCGAAGCTGCCAGAAACAAGGGGTGGGTGTCCTCTCAGCCCGCGCACGAATATTTCTCAATCCGTGCCGCGCTTGGGGGGACCTGTCGGTATCTATCGAATCAAGCTCGAACGGTAATCCGCGGGCGTGACTCCATAGGCCTGCCGGAAAGTTCGGTAGAACGTCGCGAGGCTCTCAAATCCGCAATCCAAGGCGATCGTAAGCACTGTATCTTGCCGTCGTTCCAGATGCTCTCGCGCCAATTCCAGACGACGTCCGAGAATGTATCGCGAAACAGTCGTGCCGCTCGGCTCGAATAGTTTGTGAAGAAGGCGTACGGAAATTCCGAGCCTTTGTGCGATCAAGGCAGGCGTGAGCGCAGGGCTTGCAATGTGGCGCTCGATCATCTGCTTGCCCGCCAGGAGCTGCGCTGTGCGTACGGCGTTATGCGGTTCGTTGTCGGTCGTCAGTCGGCCATAGGCCGCGGCGGTCAGGGTGGTCAGGGCATGCAGGGCAGCCCTTTGATCGCCTAACGGCAGACGCGGCGCCTCGACCAGCAGGGCGTCGAAATAGCAGGACAGAAGGGCGCCAATGCCGGTCGGAGCCGAGACGATGCGTGTGTCGATATCGTGTGGCCGCGCGAGCACCGGCTCAAATGTGGCGCGTGGAAGCTTCAGGACCCAGTGATGGAACCCGCACCGCTCGTTTGGTCCCGTCGTAAATGGACGGTCGGCATCTCCGAAGACAAGCGCGCCTGGTCCTGTCGTGAAGCTATCCTGATAATCAAAGTTGAACCACGCCTTTGCCCGTTGCTTGTAGAGGTAGACGTAGTGTCGACTCCCTCGCGCAATATCATGCAGCGAGCGACCGGTGCAATGTGACGTCGCCCGGATCTCCATTAGGGTGGCTTCTCCGAATTTCCATGTCGCAATATCCCCTCGAAACGAAACACGCCGATCTCTCTTCAGCTCTGGCGACATGGGGTCGAACGCCGCGCATATCGAATCGCGCCAATAGTCAAAGCGCTCCGCCTGCGGAACGTCTTCAGTCGACCACCGTATTGCAGGGGACTTATGCATTCGTCTGGCCCCCCAGCCGCCAAGGTCGCGAGCGTCACCACTACGCTGAAGCCCACTCCGCTTCGATGCCCTACCTTTTTCACAGGATAGCGTGGAGGATGTTGTATCGGTCGCCGATCATCGGGATGTAGCGCGGCATCTCAGCGCAGTCATGCCGCGGGGTCGGCGACCACCGCGTCGAGCACCGGGAACCCGGACAGGGTCACGCGCAGACGACCCTCCGGGGTGGTCTCCACCGCGCCTTCCGCGTGCAGTGTCGCGATTCGCCCGGCATCGAGCGGCCGCCCGGCCAGCGTCGCGTAGCGCTCCGGGTCGATGCCTTCGGCGAGGCGCAATCCCATCAGCAGGAATTCATCGGCGCGCTCTTCGCCGGTCAGCGGCTCGTCGACGACGAGTCCATGGCCATCGAATTGCCATCCCGTTCTAACCTATTGTTTTGCACGTGATCCTTTCCAAAAACCGGTTCCCGCTTTTCGGAATCACGCGCTAGTACCCGGCATCGCAAGTGGCACGACTGTCCGTTCCGGCGGAGGCCGGCCTGCAAAAAAAGCTGGTCGACGTGTCGATCTCGGGGAGCCTCGCTCGACGTGTCATCGGAGCGAGGGTTCAAACCTGGACCGGACGGCCTGGGGGCCCGCCGTCTAGCCAGAAGGAGAAACGAACATGCGGTTCATGGGGATCGTCAAGTCAAGCAAGGACTCGGAAGCGGGCGTCATGCCGTCGGAGGAAATGCTCGCGGCAATGGCGAAATACAACGAGGACCTCGTTGAAGGCCGGGGTGATGCTCGATGGGAGCGGCCTGCAGGCGAGCTCGAAAGACGCGCGCGTCAGGTTCTCCGGGGGCAAGCGCACGGTGATTGACGGCCCGTTCGCCGAAACGAAGGAGCTGATCGCCGGCTATTGGACCTTCTAGGTGCGGTCGAAGGAAGAGGCGATCGAATGGATGAAGCGCTACCCCAACCCCCACAATGAGGACAGCGAGATCGAGATCCGCCAGATGTTCGAGCTCGAGGATTTCGGCGAGAGCGACGCCGTCGAGCAACCATCGCAGGCTGGGCGAGGAGATCGCCAAGAAGAAGTAGGCGAGAGGTGCGGAAGTCGCGTGGGCACAGGCGCTTTCACACGCCTGTGTCTACCTACGAGTCCGGCTGTTCATTTGGCTGAGCGGTCTGCGTCGCATCACTCCGCTCGCGCTTCGTGCTGCGCCGCGCACGGGGAACGCCGCAAGGTCAGACGCGCCGCGCACGGAGAACGCCGGCAGGCTATTGCAGCGTGTCCAGCGTCCCGGCCGCGGCGCAGGAGGCACTCAGCGCCGTGCCGCTTCCCAGGGACAAACGGACCTCGATGTGCTGCCTGGGGCCGACCTGCACGTCGACGGCGCGGTTGAGCTGATGGTAAACAGAAAAGCCGTCCGAGCCGGAATGATCGACCGGCAGCCACTGGACCAGCACGAACGAATCGTCCGCGCTGCGCAATTCAACAAAGCCGGTGAAAAACGGTGCGCCGGTCGTGCCCTGCAGATAGCACGACATTCGCGTGAGATTCAGCCGGCGCCTGGCGCCGAGCCTGGGGAGCTCGCCAGAACAAGCCCTGAGGCTGCAAGTCAGCCCGAGGTGCGCCTGATAGTGCACGGTCGAGACGACCGTCGCCGCCGGCGCGATCGCTTCCACCACCTGCCCGGGCGCGGCGCGGGGAGCGGGCGCGCCGGGAGCCTGAGCCGGCGACGGAGCGCCGGACAGTGAGAGAAAGAATATCCCCGAGAGCATAGGCGGTACCAGCCTCGGCAGCCTGATTTTCGGCAGCCTCATGACCGATCCAAGCATCTGTTCCTCCATGAACCTTGACGCAGGCCGCACGCACAAACCTTTGAAATGACGCCGCGCGCGGCATCGTTTCAGGACGCTTAGACAAGAGGCCCGCCTTGGCCAGCATGACACCGGCCCGTCCGCCGGTCTTGGATTCCTGTGCCGGCCGGCTTTGCGGATTGCGCCATCGTGCTATGGTTGTGGCCGTGCTGCCGGCTCGCCGATTCCGGAAGGAGGCTGGGGTGCCCTCACTGCCGCCGCAGCCGCTACGCGTCTCGACCGGGATGCTGCCCGAGCGCGATCGCATGGCCGCCTTTCGCGAGGAGTTCGCGCGGCAGGTTCTCAACATGGACGTGGTCGATTACAGCGGCGGCAATCCGCGCATCGACATAACGTACCTCAAGCTTGGTCCGGTCGCCGTCGGCGGCACCGTCACTACGCCGTCCGAATTCATTCGCGATCCGCGTCATTTCACGGATGGCGCGGATGATTTCCAGTTGCTTCTGGCGCATCGGCCATCTCGAGTGCACGCGGCAGGCCGCGACCTCTTGCTGCCATCCGGCTCGGCCGTCCTTCTCGACTACGCGCGGCTGTACCGGGCCGGACCGGTGGATGACGGGGAGGCCAACAACATTGCGGTGCCGCCGGCGCTCCTGAAGACGCTGGTCGCCCACCCGGAGGATCGCGCGGGCCGCGAGATACGCCCCGGACCGGCCCTGCGCCTTCTCGATGGCTACCTGGCGTCGCTGCTTGCGCTCGACGAGGCGCCGCCGGCCGAATTGGCGGAACTGATCGGACTGCATCTCATCGATCTGGTCGCCGCGGTGATCGGGCCGACGTACGACGCGCGCGAGGTCATCGCCGAGCGCGGGCTGAAGGCCGCGCGGCAGCGTGCGGTGCTGGCCGAAATCGCGCGGCGTTTCCATGATCCCGGCCTCGATGTCGACAGCGTCGCCGGGCGGATCGGGCTGTCGCGCCGTGTCGTTCAACGCCTGCTCGAGGAGACAGGGAAATCGTTCACCGAGCATCTCACCGAGCGCCGGCTCGAGCGCGCCCGCGCGATGCTGGCCGATCCGGAGTGCTCACATCTCAAGGTCATCGAGATCGCCCTGGCGGCCGGCTTCGGCGACGTGTCGCATTTCAACCGCATGTTCCGGCGCCGCTTCGGGGAGTCGCCTTCCGGCATGCGGGCGGCGAGGCCCGCGTGACCCGTGCCTCACATCGTCATGCCGCGAGGTCGGCGACCACCGCGTCGAGCACCGGGAACCCGGACAGGGTCACGCGCAGACGACCCTCCGAGGTGGTCTCCACCGCGCCTTCCGCGTGCAGTGTCGCGATTCGCCCGGCATCGAGCGGCCGCCCGGCCAGCGTCGCGTAGCGCTCCGGGTCGATGCCTTCGGCGAGGCGCAATCCCATCAGCAGGAATTCATCGGCGCATTCTTCGCGTGTCAGCGGCTCATCGGTGACGAGGCCGTGGCCGGCGCTTTCGACGCGCGCGAGCCAAGCCTCGGGCCGCTTCTCGGTTGCGGTCGCAAAGCGGCGGCCATCGACGCCGAGCCGCCCGTGGGCGCCCGGTCCGATGCCGGCATATTCGTGCCCGCGCCAATAGACCAGATTGTGCCGGCACTCGGCGCCGGGGCGGGCATGATTGGAAATCTCGTAGGCCGGCAACCCGCGCGCCGCACAGATTTCCCGCGTGACATCATAGAGATCGCGGGCGCGGTCGTCGTCCGGCACGACCAGCTTGCGGGCCGCTTGCAGCGCGAAGAACGGCGTCTCCGGCTCGATCGTCAACTGGTAGAGCGACAGATGCTCGGCGGCCTCGTCAATGGCGCGCTTGAGTTCCGCGGCCCAATCCTGCGGGGCGTGGCCCGGCCGCGCATAAATGAGATCGAACGAATAGCGCTCGAAAATTTTCCGTGCGATTCCTACCGCTTCGAGCGCTTCACGGGCGGTATGCAGCCTTCCGAGCTGCTTCAAGGCGGAATCGTCGAGCGCCTGCACGCCGAGCGACACGCGGTTGACGCCGGCTAAGCGGTAGCCGCGAAAGCGTGTCGCCTCGACGCTGGTCGGGTTGGCTTCCAGCGTGATCTCGACATCGGGCGACACCGTCCAATGTCGCGCGACTTCATCGAGAATTGCCGCGACGGTTGAGGGCTGCATCAGCGACGGGGTGCCGCCGCCGAAAAAGATCGTCGACACGGTCCGCTCAGGCACGCGCTCCGCCGTGGCGGCGAGCTCGGCCGCGAAGGCGCGCACGTAACGTGTCTCGTCGATGGCAGCATGGCGCACGTGGCTGTTGAAGTCGCAGTACGGGCACTTCGACAGGCAAAACGGCCAATGAATGTACACGCCGAAGGCGCCGCCATCGGTGACATCGGTGCTCATAGACAGGCCTTCGCCAGCATCACGAACGCGCGCGCCCGATGCGACAGCCCTTTTCCACGCGGCGGCAGGCCGTGTTTTTCCTCGCTCGGCATTTCGCCGAAGGTGCGCGCGTGGCCGTCCGGCTGGAACGTCGGATCGTAGCCGAAGCCGAGCGTGCCGCGCGGCGGCCACACCAGTAAGCCGTTGACCTGGCTCTCGAACTCCTCCAGGTGGCCGTCCGGCCAGGCGACGCACAGCGCCGAGACGAAGTGCGCGCGCCGGTCCGTGCTGCCGCTAGCCCGCAATTTGTCCTCGATCATCTGCATGGCAGCGGCAAAATCCTTGGTCTCCCCGGCCCAGCGCGCCGAATGGATGCCGGGCGCGCCGCCGAGCGCGTCGACGACCAGCCCGGAATCGTCGGCGAAGGCCGCTACTCGCGCCGCATTCGCGGCGATCGTCGCCTTGATGCGCGCGTTGTCGCGAAAGCTCGTGCCGGTTTCCGCAGGCTCAGGCAGCCCAAGTTCGCCGGCCGACATCACGTCGATGCCGTTGGGCGCGATCAGATCGCGCATCTCGGCGAGCTTGCCGGGGTTGTGAGTCGCGATCACGAGGCGTCCTTCGATTCGCCGATGCAGCGTAACATCACCCGCGCTTCGCAGACTATCCCTCCCCGGCATTCCGTTACATCACCGCCATTTTTTGCAGATCAACGAGCTTGCCGATTCCCTTGCGGGCGAGCGCCAGCAGCGCCAGCAACTGTTCCTCGGAGAACGGCGTCTTTTCCGCGGTGCCCTGCACCTCCACGATATTGCCCGCTCCGGTCATGACGAAATTGGCGTCGGTCTCGGCTTCCGAGTCCTCGGCATAGTCGAGGTCGAGCACCGGCGTGCCGCCGCAGATGCCGCAGGAGATCGCCGCCACGTGGTCGCGCAGCGGGCTGCCGCGCAGCATGTCGCGCGTCTTCATCCAGGCGAGGCAGTCGCTCAGCGCCACCCAGGCGCCGGTGATCGCGGCGGTGCGGGTGCCGCCGTCGGCCTGGATCACGTCGCAGTCGACGGTGATCTGGCGCTCGCCGAGCGCAGGGAGGTCGACCACGGAGCGCAGCGAGCGCCCGACGAGCCGCTGGATCTCGATGGTGCGGCCGTTCTGCTTGCCGGCCGAAGCCTCGCGCCTTGTGCGCTCGTGGGTGGCGCGCGGCAGCATGCCGTATTCGGCGGTAATCCAGCCGCGCGCCTGGCCCTTGAGCCAGGGCGGCAGCCGGTCCTCCAGCGTGGCGGTGACCAGCACGTGGGTGTCGCCGAATTTCACGAAGCAGGAGCCTTCCGCGTATTTGACCACGCTGCGCTCGAGCGACACAGCGCGCAGCTCGTCGGGGGCTCGGCGGCTCGGCCGCATGCGGGGACTCCTTGGGCGAAATGGGGCGGCTCCGGCGCGCCGAAGCGCGACGCCGGCCGTGAGGGCGGTTGTAAGAGGGGCGGGGAAGCGGGGCAAGGCCGCTGACGCTAGGACTCGCTCCCACTTGCCGGGAGCGCTGGGAAGGAAGGGCTAGGAAGGGATTTGTGAATCGCACCAGCGTCGCAGTCGCATGATCTCCACAGGCAAGAGAATCAGTTAGCTTCCGGAAAGCGCGGCGCGGCGATCAATCCGTTGAAATAATTGTCGAGGTCGGCGTCGTCGATCTCGATAAAGTCGCCGCGTTCGAGCGCGGCGACTCCGGCCTTGATCTGCAGGCGCAGCACCTTCAGCTTCAACTCATCCTCTCGACGATGCCTTGTCATTGCGGCTGGACGCCGGCGTCCTTGATCATCTTTCCCCACTTGGCAAGCTGAACCTTGACGAAATCGCCGAACTCGCCGGGCGTGCTGGAGAACGCCTCGAAGCCGACCGAAGCCAGCTTGGCCTTCACCTCCGGGTTTTCGATGATCGTGCGCAACTCGGTGTTGAGCCGGTTGACGACGTCCGGCGGCGTGTTCGCCGGCGCCAACAGTCCGGCCCAGGAATCCATGTCGAAGCCCTTGAGCCCCGCTTCGTCCAGCGTGGGAAGCTCCGGGATCAGCGTGCTGCGCTGGATGCGCGTCACCGCCAGTGCGCGGAGCCTGTCGGCTTTGACATGGGGAAGCCCGGTCGTCAGGTCGTTGAACATCAGCGACACCCGGCCGGCGAGCAGGTCTTGGATCGCCTGCGGCGCGCTCCGGTAGGGGACGTGAACGATGTCGATCTTGGCCCAGACCTTGAGCGTTTCGCCGGCGACCACCCCTGAAGTATTGCCGCTGCCGAACGACAGTTTGCCCGGGTTGGCCTTGGCGTGGGCGATCAGCTCAGGGATCGTCTTGGCCGGCACGTCCGGATGCAGCACCAGCATCAGCGTGAAACTGCCGACCCGGGTCACCGGCGCGAAATCCTTCACCGGGTCGTAGGCGATGGATTTGTTGAGGCTGGGCGCCGCCGAATGCGGCGAGTTCCCGCTCATGAACAGCGTGTAGCCGTCGGGCGCCGAGCGCGCGACATAGGCCGCCGCGATGGCACCGTTCGCCCCCGCCTTGTTTTCGATCACGATGCTCTGCTTGAGCGCGGCGCCGAGATGCTGCGCGACGACGCGGGCGACGGTATCGGTGGCGCTGCCCGGCCCGAACGGAACGATGACGGTGATCGGCTTGCTCGGATAGGCTTGTGTCGCAGAGCCTTGGGCATGGGCCGCGGCGCTCGAGAGCGCCAGGCCGGCTGCCGCGATAAGAAGGCGAACCAGACTCTTCATTGCGTCATTCCTCCCTGTGTCGCTGCGAGGTCGTCGTTTCGGTTGCGTCAGCTGTCGAATGCGCCCGCGACCTTCTTGACCGGTGCGATGCGAGCATAACACATTGGCGTAAACCGGCGCGGGCGGCACTAGCGCCGTCTCCACCGCCTACCGGATGTGTCTTGCTGACACAGGCCGATTGACGTTGCCCATGCCCGGTGCGGACTATCAGGATACGGTCGCGGACTATCTCGACCTGCAGTATCAGAAGAATGGAGCCTTCAATCCGTTCGTGCAGCTGATTCATAGCGAGGATTACCTCGATATGAGCGCCTACGCATTCTCGATCGATGACGCCGTCGGCAACATGAACGAGCCGGGCAAGGGGCTCATCATCACGGTCGGAGGAAGCCGGGGATTGGTCAACAAGAATCCCTTCAACAAGAACAAGATCATCTATGTGAACCTGGGAGCCCCGCAAGACAGTGGACCCAAATGGAAGCTGTACGGTGTCTGCACGAATACGCCGGACCAGGACGTCAATCCGCACTTCCCGAGCTTTCCGATCGTCACGGTGGATTATCCCTGCAGGATCAGCCTGACCGATACCAATGATACCCGGTATGAGCTCGTGGTCCGCAACGAGCCGCCCGATCCGGTCATCGGATGCGGCAGCAGCGACAGCCCCGCTTGGTGCCAGGCTGCGAACGTGAGCAGGGACAACAAGAGCTGGTATATCAACACGCCTCCACCGGCACCATGAGGCGAGTCTGATCGCGGGGGAATGTCCCGGCCGATCAATAGCAAGCCTCAGTCACGTGCCCCGGAGGCGGGGCAGGTGAAACGCTGCGCTGATCCGGGGCCGTTCCATGCTCCGAATGCGTGACGGTCCCGGTTCTGCGGCTGCGCTGCGCCCGGGACACGGTCGACACCCCGCCCTTGCCAACCGCCCTGCCAGCCTCCAGATTCCTCCCCCGGTGTCCGCAGGAGCTTCAGGCGTTGGCGTCCCACGATATCCCGATCGGCACATCGCAGGTGAGCCTCGCGCAGCTCAACGAGCGCTCGCGCGAGATTTTCCGGCAGATCGTGGAGAGCTATCTCGCCACCGGCGAGCCGGTCGGCTCGCGCAACATCTCCCGCATCATCCCGATGACGCTGTCGCCGGCCTCGGTGCGCAACGTAATGTCGGACCTCGAGCATCTCGGCCTGGTCTACGCGCCGCACACCTCCGCCGGACGGCTGCCCACCGAGCTCGGCCTGCGCTTCTTCGTCGATGCGCTGATGGAGATCGGCAACCTATCTGAGGACGATCGCCGCTCGATCGAGGCGCAGGCGGCGGCCGGCGGGCAGGCGAAGCCGTTGGACGCGGTGCTGTCGGAAGCCTCGGCGCTTCTGTCGGGACTCACGCGCTCGGCCGGCATCGTGCTCACCCATAAGAGCGAGACGCGGCTCAAGCACATCGAGTTCGTGCGGCTCGAGCCGGAGCGGGCGCTGGTGGTGCTGGTCGCCGAGGACGGCCAGGTCGAGAACCGCGTGCTCGATCTTCCCGTCGGCCTGCCGACCTCGGCGCTGACCGAGGCCGCGAACTTTCTCAACGCGCGCATCCGCGGCAGGACGCTCGCCGAGGCCAAGGCCGAGCTTGAACGTGCGCTGGCGGCCGCCCAGGCCGAGCTCGATCAGCTCACGCAGAAGATCATCGCCGCCGGCCTGGCGAGCTGGTCGGGCGGCGAGAGCGAGGAGCGCCGTCTGATCGTGCGCGGCCACGCCAACCTGCTCGATGACTTGCACGCGCTCGACGACCTGGAGCGCGTGCGGCTCCTGTTCGACGACCTGGAGACCAAGCGCGCCATCGTCGACCTGCTGGGCCTCGCCGAGCGCGCCGAGGGGGTGCGCATCTTCATCGGCTCGGAGAACAAGCTGTTCTCGCTGTCCGGCTCGTCGACCATCATCGCGCCCTACCGCGACGGATCGGGCAGCATCGTCGGGGTGATCGGCGTGATCGGGCCGACGCGGCTCAACTACGCGCGCGTCATCCCGATGGTCGACTACACCGCCAAGGTGGTGAGCCAGATGCTGCGGCGGTGACGGCGGCAGTCGTGCTGCCGCCTCTCCGGAGTCATGCCCGCGAATGGCGGGCATCCAGTAATCCGAGGTGTTGCGGCTTCCTGCCGCGATGCCACGGGTTACTGGGCCCCCGCTCCCCGCCTGCGCGGGGACAGGCTTCGCGGGGACGACGGGGGTCGCCGGGCGCTTGATATTTTTCCGCGGAATCCTGATATCCCGGGCGGCACGAACGAAATCACAAGGGGAACAAGCACGATGACCGACCCGACCGCGCGCCCGTCGGACGGCGCGGCCGAGCAGCCGGAAGCGCGCGAGGCGCAAGCCAACGGCGATATCGCGACCCCGGACGCCGATCCGGCAGCGGCGCTCGCGCGCGAGGCCGCCGATTATAAGGACAAGCTGCTCCGCACTCTGGCGGACATGGAGAATTTGCGACGCCGGACCGAACGGGAGGTCGCCGATACCCGGAACTATGGCATCGCGTCGTTTGCCCGCGACATCCTGGCGGTTGCCGACAACATGGAGCGGGCCCTGAATGCGCTCGACGCGGAACTTCGGCAGACCGCGGATGCCGGCACCAAGGCGCTGCTCGACGGCGTCGAGCTGACCGAGCGCGAACTATTGAAGGTGCTGGAGAAGCACGGTGTGAAGCGGTTCGAGCCGCTCGGCGAGCGCTTCGACCCGAACCTGCACCAGGCGATGTACGAGGTTCCCGATGTCTCGGTCCCGTCCGGTCAGGTCGTGCAGGTGGTGCAGCCGGGCTACATGATCTCCGACCGGATGCTCCGCCCCGCGCTGGTCGCCGTCGCCAAGGGCGGGCCGAAGGCGTCGGGCCAGCCGCAGACGAACGACAACGCCGAGACGCCGCCGGAGCAGTAAGCCCGCGGACTCTCCACGGCTCGTTTCCGCGAAGGGCGGGAACCCATACTCCGAGAACTCCCGATAGATTTGCGGTTATGGGTCCCGGCTTGCGGCCGCACGCAGCCAAACTTACGCCTGCACTGGCCGGGATGGCACAATCCCTGCCTACCGTTTCGGCCGAATGCCGTCGCGCACCGTACGGAACCTTGGAAAATCGCGGCCCCAGTTGTCCTTCAGCGTTACGCCGACGATGTGCATGTAAGCGTTTTGGCCGAAGCGCAGCCACTGCACCACCATGACCGGTGCGCCGGTCATGGCATCTCGAGCGTCCGCGCGGATCTCATGGGCGGGATGGCCCTCGACCCGGATCATCTCGGACGCGGTGACGCGCCGGTCGGCGAAGCCGGGCAGGTTGTTGAATGCCGCCTGCGCGAGCCGCGTCCGGTCGTTGGTCTGTCCCGCTCCGCCCGGGGCGATGCCGATGACCACATGCGGCTGCTCGACGGCATGCAAGTCGTCGCGCGGGCCGTCCGTGAGAATCACCGTGCTGCGGTTCAACACCGTCACGACACGGAAACCGGCCAAATCCTCGACTCGGTACGGCAGCAGACCGAGCTGCTCGCCGATCGGTGTGGCACGGGTGGTCAGCGATGCCAGCGCTGTCCGAATCGCCTCGTCGGGATAAAGATCGCGCGCCGCATCGGGAATCTGCACCGAAACCAACGCCGTGAATTTCGGCAGCAGCGCAACCAGCATCCACCTGCGCATGTTCTCGCGAGTATCGTCACCGGCGCTGAGCACCGCGGTGCCGGCCTCGGTGAACAGCGTCTCGCGCCGGTCGACCACGATGCCACGGTCCTTGGCGGCGGCGGTCGTCATTGAGCTCTCGACGGGCACGTAGGCCGAGCGGGGCAGCTCCAGCATCAGTATGGAGACCTTGTTGTCGGGATCGTGAAATCCCGGTGCTGTGCCGCCGAGACGCAGTCCCGGCGGGGGCGCCAGGCCAATGCTGCTGCCGACCGGATACTGGACCTCGGCCGCAATCGCGGGAAACGCGCCACACGCGCCGGCAACCGTGGCGGCTGCCACCCATCGGATCAGTCGTCGTCGAGACAGGTCATGGGGCATCGGAACGATCACCAGTCGGACATGGCGGCTGCCTAGCCTTCCATGTCCGAAGCTGCAAGGGCAATGGATAGTCACACTCCCGGCGCGCCACCATGGTTGGTCGGTTTAGCTTGTTTCAGGGGATAGCAGGAGACGACGATGTGGTCGCAGGCCGTACGCGCCGGGGCATCGGTGCTGCTTGCGCGACGCCCAGCGGGAACTCGTTACCGTCCGCGCCGCTGCGACTTGAGCGTTGACCGGACGATCACCCTAGCGACGCGCGATTGAACGGTCGGGTCGGTGAGCAACTCGAAATAGCTGAGCGGCTTGCCCCAGCTCTCCGGGTCGGAGGCCAGCCGCTCCATGTCTTCGTCCGATCGCGCATTGCCTGCCGACGGAACACGATCGGGGTTTCGACCATCACCTGACATTAAGGCCCTCACGATTGGGCGATACTTGAGATGAATGTTCTGCGCGAAGTTATGTTCCGTAACGCTGTGACGCGGCGTGGATGAACCTAGAAGAATCAACCAAACGATAGCGGTATGACCTTGCCTGCACCGGACCGCGCAGCGTCCGCGACGCGTGTCACACACCGCAGCGTCAGGTTGATCCGGCCGCCTTCCGGCAGCAGCGTCGAGGTGCCCGCAATGATGCGGTCGATGCCGTGGAAGGCGAGGCGGGCGGAGCCGGCGAGCATCACCGCGTCTCCGGAGGCGAGCCGGAACGATCGCGTCGGATCGCCGCGCCTGGTGCCGCCGACGCGGAATAGACCGGTGTCGCCGAGCGAGAGCGACACCACCGGCGCGCCGAAGTCCTGCTCGTCGCGATCCTGGTGCAGGCCCATGCGGGCCTCTGCACCGTAGTAGTTGATCAGGCAGGCCTCCGGCGGGTGCGGGTGGCCGGCGAGATCGGCCCACGCCCGCATGAGAATGTCGGGAATCGGCGGCCACGGCCGGCCGGTCTCGGGATGCGTCGGCTGATAGCGGTAGCCGGCCTCGTCGGTCATCCAGCCGAGCGGACCGCAATTGGTCATGCGCACCGACATCGGCTTGCCGGTTTTCGGCATACGCGGCGTATAGAGCGGCGCTTCGCGAATGATCTCGCGGATGACGCCGAGCAGCACCTCTTGCGCCGCGCGATCGAGGTAGCCGGGTCGGAGGATCAGGCCGTTTCTCTCTGCGCGGTCCGCTGACGTTCCCGCGAGCGGTGAGGTCCTGTCTGGCAGGACCGTCGAGCAAGTGGCGTCACTGGAGGACCACGCAGAGATCAAGCTGCTTGTGTCTCCGCCAACGCGATCTTGGGGGGCACCAGGCGCTCGTTCACGAGCGCCTGCCTGTCGCCCGCCGTGCCGGCCTCGTGATGCTCCGCGTCCTCGTTCACGTTCCATACGTCGTCGCGCCGCTCGCCCACGAGGATGTTCCGGGCCGTCATCATCGCATGGTCCGGCTTGTTGCACCATGGTCCGGCTTGTTGCACTATGCATGCCGTTTGCACTATGCATGCCGTTGCGGCCGACGAGATGCAACGGTCGGGAAAGTCGATTCCAGGTCGAGGCGGATCATCGCGATGTGGTCGCGGTAGCCGTCATCATAGACGGGATAGGCCTTCGGCTGGCGCGCCACACAAGCATCGACCACATCGTCGGCGGTGACCAAGAGCCCCGGAACCTTCGCGTGAAATCCGATGACGACCAAGACGGCGATCGCCCGGATTCCGTCGAGGGCGGGGTTGTTTCTGCCCGAGGGACGGGCCTGTCGCCAGAACCCGGGGGAGCGGGGTTCCGGCCGGCCCGGCTGCAGGCTGTTCCGGCAACTGCCTTGATTATCCTCTCCGTTCCGTGATGGGCTGCCTTGCGGGTACAAGCCGCCCTCCTATATGAGCCAAGACGCCGCAGGGGCGGCGATTCGTGTGTAATTTTGGGGGTCGGGAAGGGCTATCGCGGCGGACGCCGCGAATGTCCACCGGGCGCCGAGTGGGCCCGTCCGATCTGCCGGACAGAGAGGAAAGAACCTATGGGCAAGGTCATCGGCATCGACCTGGGGACGACCAATTCCTGCGTCGCCGTGATGGAAGGCAAATCGCCGAAAGTCATCGAGAACGCGGAGGGCATGCGCACCACTCCCTCCATTGTCGCCTTTACGGACGACGGCGAGCGGCTCGTCGGCCAGCCGGCCAAGCGCCAGGCGGTCACCAATCCGGAAAAGACGATCTTCGCCGTAAAGCGCCTGATCGGGCGCCGCTACGACGACCCGATGGTCGAGAAGGACAAGAAGCTCGTCCCCTATAAGATCACCAAGGCCTCGAACGGCGATGCCTGGGTCGAGGCCGACGGCAAGACCTATTCGCCCTCGCAGATCTCCGCCTTCACCTTGCAGAAGATGAAGGAGACCGCGGAAGCGCATCTCGGGCAGAAGGTCGAGCAGGCCGTCATCACCGTCCCCGCCTATTTTAACGACGCCCAGCGCCAGGCCACCAAGGACGCCGGCAAGATCGCCGGCCTCGATGTGCTGCGCATCATCAACGAGCCGACCGCGGCTGCGCTCGCCTACGGGCTCGACAAGACGAAGGCCGGCACTATCGCGGTCTACGACCTGGGCGGCGGCACCTTCGACATTTCCATTCTTGAGATCGGCGACGGTGTGTTCGAAGTGAAGTCCACGAACGGTGACACGTTCCTGGGCGGCGAAGACTTCGACATGCGGCTGGTCAGCTATCTCGCCGACGAGTTCCAGAAGGAACAGGGCATCGACCTGCGCCGCGACAAACTGGCGCTGCAACGGCTCAAGGAAGCCGCCGAGAAGGCCAAGATCGAGCTGTCGTCGACCACGCAGACCGAGATCAACCTGCCGTTCATCACGGCCGACGCGGCCGGTCCGAAGCACATGACGATGAAGCTCACCCGCGCCAAGTTCGAGGCGCTGGTGGACGACCTCATCCAGAAGACCGTCGAGCCGTGCCGCAAGGCGCTCAAGGACGCCGGGCTTTCGGCCGGTCAGATCAACGAGGTGGTCCTGGTCGGCGGCATGACCCGCATGCCGAAGATCCAGGAGGTGGTGAAGCAGTTTTTCGGCAAGGAGCCGCACAAGGGCGTCAACCCGGACGAGGTGGTCGCCATCGGCGCCGCGATCCAGGCGGGCGTGCTGCAGGGCGACGTCAAGGACGTGCTGCTGCTCGACGTGACGCCGCTGTCGCTCGGCATTGAGACGCTGGGCGGCGTGTTCACCCGCATCATCGACCGCAACACCACGATCCCGACCAAGAAGAGTCAGGTGTTCTCTACCGCCGAGGACAATCAGACCGCGGTGACGATCCGTGTGTTCCAGGGCGAGCGCGAGATGGCGGCCGACAACAAGATGCTCGGCCAGTTCGATCTCGTCGGCATCCCGCCCGCGCCGCGCGGCGTGCCTCAGGTCGAGGTCACCTTCGATATCGACGCCAACGGCATCGTCAACGTCTCCGCCAAGGACAAGGCGACCGGTAAGGAGCAGCAGATTCGCATCCAGGCGTCCGGCGGCTTGAGCGAGGCCGACATCGAGAAGATGGTCAAGGACGCCGAGGCACATGCCGAGGAGGACAAGAAGCGCAAAGCCCAGGTCGAGGCCAAGAACCACGCCGAGGCTCTGCTGCATTCGACCGAGAAGGCGCTTGCCGAGCACGGGTCGAAGGTCGGCGAGGGTGAGCGGACCGCCATCGAGAACGCCATCGCGGACCTGAAGGAGGCGCTCAAGAGCGACGACGCGGAGGCGATCAACGCCAAGGCCAACACGCTCGCCCAGGCTTCCATGAAACTCGGCGAAGCGATGTATCGGCAGGCGGAAGGCGGCCAGGGTGGGGATGATGACGCCGGCTCCGACGGCGGCGGCAAGAAGGAGGACGTTGTTGACGCCGAGTTCACGGAAGTCGACGACGACAAGAAGAACCAGAAATCCGCCTAGGCGTCTGGTGCAGGGTCACCGTGCCGAATTCTGTCTACACAGGGTAACCCCCGGGCGGTAACCCGGGGGGCCATGTTGTCGACGGATGGCCGGGTCAAGCCCGGCCATGACACCGTCAGGGGAAACGGTGGGAATGGCCAAGACCGACTACTACGAACTCCTGGGCGTTAGCCGGACCGCCGGCGACGTCGATCTCAAGGCGGCTTTCCGCAAGCTCGCCATGCAGCATCATCCGGACCGCAATCCCGGCGATTCCGGGTGCGAGCACCGCTTCAAGGAAATCAATGAAGCCTACGAGGTGCTCAAGGATCCACAAAAGCGCGCCGCCTACGATCGCTTCGGACACGCCGCCTTCGAGCACGGGATGGGCAACGGGCCGGGCTTCGGCGCTGACTTTGCGTCGGCCTTCTCCGATATCTTCGACGATCTGTTCGGCATGGGCGCGCGGCGCGGCCGCGGCTCTGGGCGTGAGCGCGGCGCCGATCTCCGCTTCAACATGGAGATCACGCTCGAAGAAGCGTACTTCGGCAAGACCGCACAGGTTCGGTTGCCGACGCCGGTCATCTGCGAGGATTGCTCCGGCACCGGCGCTCACGCCGGGACCAAGCCGAGAACCTGCGCCCACTGCGGAGGGCAGGGAAAGATCCGCCACGCGCAAGGCTTCTTCACGCTCGAGCGCACTTGCCCGATTTGCGGCGGCCGCGGCCAGGTGATCGAGAATCCGTGTCCGACCTGCGCTGGCGCCGGGCGGGTCACGCGCGAGCGGACCCTGTCCGTCAACATCCCCGCGGGCGTTGAGGACGGCACCCGCATCCGGCTCGCGGGTGAAGGTGAGGCCGGCGTCCGTGGCGGCTCGCCGGGGGATCTCTACATTTTCCTGTCGATCGAGGCGCACCCGTTCTTCCAGCGCGACGGCGCCGACCTGCACTGCCGCGTGCCGATTTCCATGGTGACGGCGGCGCTCGGAGGTGAGTTCGAGGTGCCGGCGATCGAAGGCGCCATGACCCGAGTCAAGGTGCCGGCGGGAACTCAGTCCGGCCGCCGCTTCCGACTGCAGAGCAAGGGAATGCCGGTCTTGCGGTCGAAGCAGACCGGCGACATGTACGTTCAGGTGGTCGTCGAGACGCCGCAAAAATTGACCAAGCGGCAGAAGGAATTGCTTGCCGAATTCGACCGCCTGTCATCGACCGAGACGCAGCCAGAAGCCGTGGGCTTTTTTTCTCGTGTCAAGGACTTTTTCGACAGTCTCGGCAGCCGAACCGGAACGTCCTGACCGGCGCTTGACCCCGGAAGTCAACCCTTATACCCGTTAGTGGGACGGACGGGGCCGTCCTGTGGGCGACTGTGACATTCGATGTCTCTGCAATCCTCGTTACGCCTTGATAAGAGGTCGATACGGTTCGACGATGAGGTTCGGTTCATCCGTTCCTGGATCGAGAAGCCGCTTGCGACCGGCGCGGTCATGCCGTCCGGGCGCATGCTGGCGCGCACTATGGCGCGCTATGTCGATCCTGAGGCGGCGGGGCCCGTGATCGAGCTCGGCCCCGGCACCGGTCCGGTGACCGAGGCGCTGATCGAACACGGCCTCGATCCGGCGCGGCTGATCCTCGTCGAATTCAACCCGACGTTCTGCCGGTTGCTGCGGGCGAAGTTTCCGGCCGCCAAGGTGGTGCAGGGCGATGCCTACAGCCTGCGCCGCGCGATCGGTAATGTGCTGGAGGAGCCGGCCGCGGCGGTGGTCTCGGGCCTGCCCCTGGTCACCAAGCCGATGATCACGCGGCTGCGGCTGATGACCGATGCGTTCGCGCTGCTGGCGCGGAGTGGACCGTTCATCCAGTTCACCTATGCGGTCCTGCCGCCGATTCCGACGGACTTCAACGGCGTCAACGCCGAAGCCTCGGACCTGATCTGGATGAACCTGCCGCCGGCCCGCGTCTGGGTTTACCGGCACCGGTAGACGGAACTTGGCGTGTCCCGGACGCGGTGCAGCGCGTCAGCGGTGCGCCGCTGATCCGGGACCGTTCCAGACTCCGAGTTCGCGACGATCCCGGGTCTGCGGCGCACCATTTCATGCTGCGCCGCGCCCGGGAAGCGCATTAAGATCACGGCATCATGCCTGCTCCGAAAATCCTCGTCGTCCCAGGTTCGGCCGGCAGCGGCGCCGACGATGCACGGCTCGCCGCGCTTGCCGTCAAGGAGCTGACGCTGGCCGACGCCGAGGTGACGCGGCTTTCGCTGACCGACTACCCGATGCCGCTCTACGATCCGGACGTCGAAGCGGTGAGCGGCCCGCCGCCGAACGCGGTCAAGCTCAAGCGGATGATCGCGGGCCACCAGGGCGTGTTCCTGACCACGCCGGAGCTGAATGCGTCGATCCCGCCGCTGGTCAAGAATACGATCGACTGGGTATCGCGCGTGCGCGAGCGTGGCGATTCCCCACACGGCGTCTACCGCGGGCGCGTGTTTGCGCTCGGGTCGGCGACCAGAGATTCGCTCGGCGGCGTCCGCGCGCTGATGGCCTTGCGCCAGGTGCTGGAGATCGGCTGCGGCGCGCTGGTGCTGCCCGAGCAGATCGCCGTGGCGGCCGCCGATCAGGCGTTCGACGACATGGACGATCTCAAGGACCCCCAAAATGCCGAGCTCTTGCGCGCGATCGCGCGCCGGCTCGTCGACCTGTCGTGGGAGCGGCTGGGAGCATGACCACGTACGCGCGCGACCGGCTGATCCTGGCACTCGACACCCCGACGCTTGCCGAGGCGGAGGCGATGATCGCGCGCACGACCGGCGCGGTCGGTGTCTACAAGATCGGCTACCAGCTCGCCTTTGCGGGCGGCCTGCCGCTTGCCGAGCGGCTGGTACGCGCCGGTGCGCGGGTCTTCCTCGACATGAAGCTGCACGATATCGGCAACACGGTCGCCAACGGCGTTGCCAGCGTCGCCGCCATGGGCGCCGAGTTCCTCACCGTGCATGCCTATCCGCAGACCATGAAGGCGGCGGTGGAAGCCCGCGGCACGTCCGCGCTGAAAATTCTCGCTGTCACCGTGCTCACCTCCTACAACGACGCCGATCTCGCCGCGGCAGGCTACGAGATGACGGTCGCCGACCTTGCCGCCGAGCGCGCCGCGCAGGCGCGCGACGTCGGCGTCGACGGTCTTGTCTGCTCGCCCGAAGAGGCCGCCCGGCTGCGCGCGATCGTCGGCCCCGGCATGCTGCTGGTGACGCCGGGCATCCGCCCGGCCGGAGCCGAGGCGGGCGACCAGAAGCGGATCATGACGCCGGTCGAAGCGATCGCCGCCGGCGCCGACTACCTCGTCGTCGGCCGGCCGATCCTGCGGGCCGCCGATCCGAAGGCGGCCGCGGATGCGATCGTGGCCGAGATCGCGCGGGCGGCTCAATAGACCGGAGGGGATACCCATGTCCGACATGCGGCTAATCGTGGCCGGCGCCGGCGGGCGCATGGGGCGCACGCTGGTCAAGACGATTGCCGAGACGCCCGGGCTGACATTAGCCGGCGCTGTCGAGGCCGCTGGCGCGTCGATGCTCGGCCAGGATGCCGGCGTGCTCGCCGGGCTCGGCGCCAACGGAGTCACGGTCGGCACCGATGTTAAGGCGCTGTTGGCCAATGCCGACGGCATCATCGACTTCACCGTGCCGGCCGCGACGGTTGACTGTGCGATGTCGGCGGCCGGGCGCGGCGCCGTGCACATCATCGGCACTACGGGATTCTCCAGCGAGGACGAGGCGAGGATCGCGGAGGCCGCCAGGCGCGCCGTGATCGTCAAGTCCGGCAATATGAGCCTCGGCGTCAATCTGTTGGCGGCGCTGGTGAAGCAGGTCGCGCAGAAGCTCGACGACGATTTCGACATCGAGATCGTCGAAATGCATCACAACAAGAAGGTCGATGCGCCGTCCGGCACGGCGCTGATGTTCGGCCGCGCCGCGGCGGAAGGCCGCGGCGTCGACCTCAAGCAGCACACGATCCCTGCGCGCGAAGGCCACGCCGGCGCGCGGGCGCGCGGCAACATCGGCTTTGCCGCGCTACGCGGTGGCACCGTCGTCGGCGACCACAGCGTGATCTTCGCCGGGCCGGCGGAGCGCGTGGAACTCGTGCACAAGGCCGAGGACCGGATGATCTTCGCCCGCGGCGCACTCAAGGCAGCGCTGTGGGCGCGCGGGCAGCGGCCGGGGCTGTACTCGATGGCTGACGTGCTGGGAATTTGACGGCCAGTTCTCACAGCTTCTCCGCCAGGAACCGCATCAGCTTCGGCGCCAGCACCGACGGAAAGCTGCCGGGCTCGTCGATCGGATCGCTCGCCCAGTAATGGCCGGCGCCCTGGACGATGCAGGTGCGCACGAAGAAGTTCGCCTGCTTGAGCGCCGCGAGGAACGCATCCGTCTGCGTGCGCCGATCGACCAGGTCGTCCTCGGTGCCGACGCTCAGATGCACCGCCAGCTTGTTGTTGGCGAAGGTTGCGTAGTTGATCGGCGAAGCGTCGAAATAGATGCGGCGATCGTCCATCGGCGATGCGCCGAGAAAGTGCTCGATGTTGTTCACCTTCGGACTGCTGCTCATGTAGCGCTGCCACATGTCGTAGAGGTCGTAGACACCGTAGACGCCGACCAGCACCTTGACGGCGGTGCTCACCGAGGCATGCGCGTCCTGCGGATAGCCGCCCTTGAACGGCGCCTCATTCGAGGCGAGCGCGGCCAGTGACGACAGGTGGGCGCCTGCCGAGGCGCCGAATAGGCCGATCCGGTTCGGGTCGATCTTGAACGCGGCCGCCTCGCCCCGCACGAACTGCACGGCAGCCATGACATCCTGCACGGCCTGCGGATAGGTCTTCTTGTCCTTGGTGGCGAAGCGATAGCTGATGCTGAACAGGGCGATGCCGCGCTCGGCGAGACACGGACCCCAATACTGGAACTGGCTCCGCGCACCCTGGATCCAGCCCCCGCCGTGGACCGCGACCAGGGCCGGGAACGGGCCGGCACCGGCCGGAATGTACAGGTCGCCGGCGAGCTTGACGCCGTCATGGGTGGCGTAAGTCAAGTCGGGGCGGTGATCGATCGAGGCCATGGCGGCGCGGACTCCTGCGGGAACTGAGGACGGGTTGCATCGTGACAAAATGTATTTCACATATCGTCCCACGGTAGCAAGCTAACGAACGTTATTGTCGCCGGGCTTGTCCGGCGACATGAGGCAGGAAGTGTTCAGCATGCTGGAAGTGACCGCGGAAGCAACGTTCGTGGAAATCCGCGGCACTCGTGTAGAGATCATCGATCGCGGCAAAGGACTGCCGCTATTGTTTCTGCACCCCGGCATCGGCATCGACCCCGCCGCACCGGTGCTCGATCACCTCGCCAACGGCGCGCGCTTACTGGCCCCGTCGCATCCGGGCTTCGGACGTTCGGAGCTGCCGCGGTCGTTCACCACGGTCGACGATCTCGCCTATTTCTATCTCGACCTGCTCGATGCGCTCGACCTGCGCGACACGATTGTCGTCGGCGTCTCACTCGGCGGCTGGATCGCCGCGGAGATGGCGGTGAAGTCGACGGAGCGGATCGCCAAGCTGGTGCTGGCCGACGCGGTCGGCATCAGGGTCAGCGACGATCCCGAGATCTCCGACATCGCCGATATCTTCGCGCTGCCCGAGAAGGACTTCATCGCGCTTGCGTATCACGACCCTGCCAACGGCACGCGCGACCCGAATCTGCCGGATGCGAAAGTCGTGGCGATCGCGCGCAATCTGGAATCGACGGCGCGCTTTGCCTGGCAACCGTATATGCACGACCCCAAGCTCAAGGGCCGGCTGCACCGCATCGATGTGCCGACTCTGCTGTTGTGGGGCGCGCAGGATCGCATCGTCAGGCCGGATTATGGACGCGCCTATGCGGCGGCGATCCCGGGCGCGCGATTTGCATTGGTCGATCAGGCCGGGCACTTCCCGCACCTGGAGCAGCCGGACGCGTTCGCCTGCAGCGTTCTGTCCTTTGCCGCCGAGAAATAGCCCACAACGCGGAGCCTGCCATGCGCGTCTATCACTTTACCGAGCAGCCCTATTTTCCGGCCTGGCCCGACCACCCCGATTCGATCCGCATCAGCATCCCGAACGGCGTTGCCGATCCGAAGGTTGCCGGCGATCTGTTCCACCGCTACTACGACGAGTGGCTGCTTGCCGATGAGCTCGGCCTCGACATCATGATCAACGAGCACCATTCGACCGCGACTTGCATGTCGTCCGCCTGCATCGTCGGGCTCTCGATCCTGGCGCGGCAGACCAAGCGCGCTCGGCTGCTGGTGCTCGGGTATCCGATCGGCCACCGGCCCGATCCGTTCCGCTGCGCCGAGGAACTGGCGATGGTCGACGTCATCTCCCGCGGGCGCCTCGACATGGGCTTCATTAAGGGAGTCCCTTATGAGTTCTGGCCGTCCAACCAGAATCCGGTCGGTGTCATGGACCGCTTCTGGGAGGCGCACGACTTCATCATCAAGGCGATGACGACGCACGACGAGCTGTTCACCTGGGAGGGCGAGCACTTCCACTACCGCCATGTCAACCTGTGGCCGCGGCCGTATCAGCAGCCGCACCCGCCGGTGTGGAGCACGACGGGCACGATTGCCAATGCCCGCGTGCTCGGCGAGCGCGGCATCGTGATGGCGACGCTCGGCACCGGCTACAACACGCGGCCGTTGTACGACGCCTACCGGGAAGGTTACGTGTCGAAGGGCCGGCCGGCGCCGGCCGCCGATCGATTCGCCTATCTCGGCCTGGTGGCGGTCGGCAACAACGGGGCCGAGGCGCACGCGCGCGGTAAGCTGGTTTCCGAATATCTCAGCACCAGCGCCCGTGTCGCACCGGGGTTCCGCAACCCGCCCGGGTTTTTTCCGATCGAGGACAATGTCCGCATGCTGAAAGGTACTCAGCGCCCGCGTACCGGCACCAAGGACGGGCGGTTCATCGACATGCGGACCGCGAGCGTACAGGACCTGATTGATACCGGCGTGCTGTTCTGCGGCACCCCGGATCAGGTCACCAGGCAGATCGTCGAGTTCACCGAATATTGCGGCGGCATGGGGAACCTACTGATGATGGGACACGCCGGGTTCCTTTCGCACGAGGATACCGTCGACAGCCTCACGCTGTTCTCCAAGGAGGTGCTGCCGCGGCTGCAGGCGTTCAAGCAGCCGGTGGTGGAGGTCACGGCGGCGGCGTAGCGCGGGCTTGTCCACGCGTGTCCCGGACGCGATGCAGCACGTAGTGCTGCATCGCTGATCCGGGACCCGGGCGAGACAGCTTACGCCGCCACGAGATTCCCGTGCTTCTCCAGGTTCGCTTTCTGCTTCGCGGTGCGCGGGGGCAGCTTGAACAGCCGCGCCGCGTTGCCGCCGAGGATGTTGTGCTTGCCCTTCTCCGACAGGAACGGCAGGTCGTAGATCACGCTCGGCAGATCGAAATCCCAGTGCGGATAGTCGGAGGAGTAGAGTAGCTGCGTCTCCGCATTGATCATCCGGAACGTGCACTCCAGCGCGCCCATGTCTTGCACCTCCATCGGCTGCGAGGAGTAGTACATGTCGCGCATGTAGTCGCTCGGCTTCTTCTTCAGCGTCGGACATTCCGAGGTGCGCAGCATGTATTCGTGGTCGAGCCGCTGCATCAGGAATGGCAGCCACGCGAGCCCGGATTCGATCCAGATCACCGGCAGCTTTGGGAAGCGCTCGCCGAGGCCGTTGATCACCCAGTTGGTGAGATGGACGATGTTGTACCAGGTGAAGCCGAGCGCGTGCACCGAGAGGAATCGGTTGCACATCTTGAAAATCGGCTCGCCCCAGTTCGGGCCGGCATGGAACGACAGCGCGAGGCCGCGTTCCTCCATGGCGCGATAAACCTTCATGTAGGCGTTGTCGTGCACCGGCAGGTTGCGCACGGTGGTGACCATGAAGCCGGTCACGCCCTTGCGGTCGCCGAACGTCTCGACCTGGCGCAGTGATTCGTCGGGATCGGAGAACGGCAGGCACAGCATCGAAAAGATGCGTCCACTACCGTCCGGCAGGACCTTCTCGGTGAGCCAGCGGTTATAGGCCCAGCAGAGGTCCGACTCGACCTCCTTCTGCGGATGCATGCCGATGTTGAGCATGCCGGTCGGGAACAGACACGCGTAGTCGACGCTCATGGCGTCCATCCAACGCTGGGTAAGCTGGACGTCCCGCTGCTTGTCGGGCCCGGTCTTCTCGCTGCCGCGCATCGGGTAGCGCGTCACCCGCCCGCCCATGTCCTGGTAGCCGACGCTGCCCGGCATGATCACGCCGCGGCCCTTGGTCCCCGCTGAAAGCGCGAGCTGCCGATATACGTCGTTCTCCATCATCGGAAGGATTTCGGCGAAGTGCTCGGTCTCGTAGTGATGCGAGTCGACGTCGACGATCAGCATGTCTTCGAACTTGCGCCGGTGCGCCTGCTGGGTGGCGTGCCGGAGCAGTTGCGTCGTGTTCAGCTCATCGATCGAAACGCGTCGGCCACGATCAGCGATAAGGTCCATGGGTGTCTCCTCTGTCCTTCTCCCTCCCCTTGTGGGGCAGGGCGGGGATGGGGCTAGTGCCCCGCTTCCGAAGTTCGTGATACATTGCAGCACCCTCCGAGACGAACTTCGGAAGCAAAGGGGCACTAGCAAGTCTATCGGTCTAGTGCCGCTTTCGATTTCAAGTTCCTGAATGAGATTGCCGCAAGTGGTGCAGGAACTTTAAATCGGCGGCACTAGGCCACGACGTAGATGTCGTCGCCCTTCTGCACTACCTGGTATTTCCGAAGCTTCTGCTTCCGATCGGCGATGCACTCGCCGGTCTTCAGGTCGTATTCCATGCCGTGCCAGGGGCACACGAAGTGCATCTCGGTCTCCGAGAAGTAGAGGCCGCGCGACGTCTTGTCCGGCATGATGCGCTCTTCCACCTTGGCGATGGTCAGGCCTTCGCAGGCCGGCCCGCCCTGGTGCAGGCAGACATTGCTGTAGGCGTAGAACTCACCCTCGTGGCGGAATACGCCGATCTCCCGCTCGCCCTGATAGACGATGCGGCGGTCGCCGTCCTTGAACTCCGAAATCTTCCCGACGAGCTGCTCGGCCATGCGTGGCTCACCCTGTTATGATCCGTGTCCCGAATTTGCGCCTTTGAATGATTGAAATCAACGCCTCTCGGCGGTTGTTCGCGCGCCCTCTCCGCTGTCATACCCGCCTTCGCGGGGACGACAACGGAGGGGTGGTGGCTAATCCAGCTTGTTCTCCAGGTCGCCGATGCCCTCGATGTGGCAGCGCACCGTGTCCCCCGGCTGCAGAAACTTGTTGCGCGGGGTGCCGACGCCGGCGGGCGTCCCTGTCAGTACCAGGTCGCCGGGATGCAGGGTCAGCTTCTCTGACAGGTGCGAGACCTGCTCGGCGATGTTGAAGATCATCGCGCTGGTATTGGAGTCCTGCATCAGCTCGCCATTGACGTAGAGCTGAATCTTCAGGTTCTGCGGGTCCTTGAGGTCCTCGGCCGGGACGATCCAGGGTCCGAGCGGACACGATTGGTCGAAGCACTTGTGCGCCACCCAGTCGTTGCGGAACGGCGAGCCGACCGAGATGCCGGGGCGCACGCCGGCGTCGCGCGCGGAGAGGTCGTTGCCGATCGTGTAGCCGGCGATGTAGTCGAGCGCCTTGTCGAGTGGCACATTGGTGGCCTTGCGGCCGATCACCGCCACCAGCTCCACCTCCCAGTCGACCTTCTTCGATCGGCGCGGCAGGTGCACGGTTTCGCCGGCGGCGGCCAGTGTGCCGGCGGTCTTAAGGAAGTGCCAGGATTTCAGCCCGAGCGTGTGCGGGTCGGGCTCCATCGGCGTGCCGTGTGCCTTCGCCATTTCCGCGACGTGGTCGGTGTAGTTGGCTCCGGCGCAGAAGATGCCGATCGGGTCGGGCATCGGCGGGAGCAACTTCACTGAGGCGAGCGGCCGCCCGCCCTTGGCACTTGCGGCGAGCTTAGCGAGGCGTCCCTTGGCGTTGTCCCAGTCGGTGAGCATGGCGCGGACGGACGCATCCTTCGCGTTGCCGGTTCCCTCGGCCACGTCATGGACGGTGTCGTTGACGACAATGCCGGCGCGCGCGCCGTGGCCTGCGTCGTAAGTCACCAATTTGTAGTTCGCCATAAAGCCCCGCTTTCGGTTGCTGTCGATGGTCGGAAGGATGGATGGATTGTGGCGGCTCAGGCCTTGAGCTGCTTGCGGTAGTGCCGCGCGATTTCCGCGCCGGTCGCCTTCCAGACCCGGTCGTGCCGGCAGATGTAGTCGAGCGCGGCGTCGAGCGCGCCGGTGCGGTGCGGCACGCCGGTGATGTAGGGATGCAGGCAGATCGCCATCACACGGCCCGACTCGGCACCCTCGCGGTATAGCACGTCGAACTGCCGGCAGATCATGTCGCGGAATTCGTCCGCGGTGTGGTGATGGCTCTCGAACACCGGTTTGTCGTTGATCTCGTGGCTGTAGGGCACCGAGAGGATGCTTCTGCCGCCGTCGAGCGTCATCACGTAGGGCTGATCGTCGTTGACCCAGTCGGCGACGTATTCGACGCCGTTGGCGGCCAGGAGGTCGACTGTCTCCCAGGTTTCCTGCAAGCCGGAGCCGAGCCAGCCGACCGGCCGCTTGCCGGTCGCCTTCGCGATGGTGGCCAACGTGTTCTCGATCACACGCGGCTCCTCGCCGGGCGGCAGCGCGTTGAGGCGGCGTGTGTTGCTCTCGTTGTGGCCCATCCACTCCCAGCCGAGCTTGTTGCCCTCTTCGATGATCTCCGGATGCTGTCCGCACACCTCGCTGTTGAGCGCGGCCGTGCCGCGCACACCGTAGCGGCTCATCGTCTGCATCAAACGAAAGATGCCGACCCGGTTGCCGTAGTCGCGCACCGCCCAGGCCGGGACGTCGGGCACCGGCGCACTGGAGCCGCCAGCCGCGGGAGGCACCTTCTCGTCGAGTGCGAAGAACTCGATATTCGGAATGACCCACAGCGCCACATGCGCGCCGTCCGGCCAGGACAGCTTCGGACGGCGGATAATCGGCGAATAGGGGAACGGGCCGTACTTGCGTGGCTGCATGTGGACGCGATTGCCTTACCTTCTTCGTAGGGTGGGTTAGCGCCGAAGGCGCGTAACCCACCATGTGACTCGCGGCGACTTCCGACGGTGGGTTACGGCGCTTCGCGCCTAACCCACCCTACCGCTCAGCTCGCCTTCCTGACCGCCAGCCCGTCGAGATGCGCCACCACCTCGTCGATCATCATCACGTCGGTATATTTGTGGTGCAGGTCGAACAAGTTGACCTTGTGCGACAGCGGGCTGCGGTCGAAGCAGCATTCTTCCACGAGCACCACGTGGAAGCCGTGCGAATAGGCGTCGACCGCCGAGGCGCGCACGCAGCCGGAGGTGCTCTCGCCGCACATGATGACGGTGCGGACGCCGAGCTGCGTCAGGTGCGCGATCAGCGGCGTGCCGAAGAAGGCGCTGGCGCGCTGCTTGGTGATCACCACGTCGCCCGGCTGCGGTTTGAACTCGGGCCGGATCGCGTACGCGGCCGGGTCCTTCGGTACGGCCTGCCGCTTGGTCGCATTGATGCTGTGCGGCAGGCTGTCGGGGCGCACGTCCGAGGTCGAATAGAAGATCGGCAGCCCGGCCGCGCGGGCGGCGGCGAACAGCCGCTTGGTCGGCTCGATCGCCTCGTGCGCATGGATGCCGCAGGAGCTCGGATAGGTGCGGTGCAGATCCACCGGCGGCTTGGCGCCGCCCTGATAGGCGAGCTCATAGAGGTCGATCGCTACCAGCGCCGGCGCCGGCCCAACGAAGGTCTTGCGCGCATAGTGGGTGTAGATTTCCAGCACGTCCGGCGAAACGACGTCCTTCCAGCAATGATCTTCGAAATCGCTGCCCATGGGTTTCCTCGCCGGTGTTGTTGTGAGTCGCGGAGCGCGCGGCCGGCAGCCATGTTGACCGGTCGAGGGGAAGCTTTCAATACCGCCCGCCGTGGCGCAGGCGTGCGCAAAGGGAATGGTGGGCTGACGGAGCGAGGACGTGCCACAAGCACTCTTACGCTCCCCACAAGGGGGACGGTAAGACAGTGCTCGCGGCGGCGCCTTGCCGCACCATGCTGTTTTGCCGCCCGCCGCTGGCTGCTGACCTCAAGCCTCGATGCAAGTACCAAAAATCATAAGATGATATCTTTACTATCTTTACCATCCTTGCTATAGTCCCTCGCTAAGGAACGGAACGTGCCGATGAACGAAGCGCCTGCAATCCAAATCTCAGGCCGACATTTCCTCGCCGGGCGCTCGGCGTCGTTGTCGGCGCAGATCGTCGCCGACGTTCGCGATGCGCTGTTCGAGAAGCGGCTCAAGTCCGGTGATTTCCTCGGCACCGAGAAGGACCTGGCAGCCCGCTACGGTGTCAGCCGTATCGTCGCCCGCGATGCGCTGCGTACCTTGGAGGCGCTCGGCATCGCCGACATCCGCATGGGCAAGGGCGGTGGCGCGCGGGTGGCGCGCGGCAATCCGCGGCTGTTCGCGGAGGCGCTGGCGGTGCAGCTCGACCTCACCGGCGTTTCCGCCGGCGAGATCATGGACGCGCAGCGCGCCATCGAGACGCTCGCCGCCGAGCTTGCCGCCGAGCACGCCACGCCCGCCGATCACACGCGCCTCAAGCGGCTCCTCGCCGAGGCGGAGGCCTGCATCGGCGACCCGACGGCCTACACCCGCTCGAGCCGCGAGTTCCACCTCGCGGTGGCCGAGGCCTCGCACAACCGCGTGCTGGTGGTGCAGTTCATCTCGCTCCAACACGTGTCGTGGCCGAACGAAAACCGCACGCTGACGCCCGCCGTCTCGCAACGCGTGCTCGAGGTGCACAGGCAGCTCGCCGCGCTGATCGAGATGCGCGACGCCGCCGGCGCCCGCGCGCTGATGGACGACCACGTGAAGATGATCCGCGCCCGGCGCGTCGCCGAGCACGGCGAAAAGCAACAGGATCAAGAGGGATGCTGCTGATTGAGCGCGACTTCACCACGAGTCATTCCGGGACGGCCCGAAGGGCCGGACCCGGAATCCATAACCACCGACACGGAGTATGGATTCCGGGTCTCACCGCTGCGCGGTTCGCCCGGAATGACTCGCGGAGAGGTTTACTGACCGAAAAGCGGATGTAACCAGGAGGAGACCATGAGCAGGAAATTCATCATCGAACCGCACTTCCGCTTGCACGAGTGGGTCGCGGAGGAGAAGGGCTACTTCAAGGACGAAGGGCTCGACTACATCTTCCGCGAGACGGTTCAGTCGACCGACGGCAAGCAGCACGACACCGCCAACAAGGTCGGCGCCTACCAGTCGATCGAGGCAGGCCGACCGTCGGACGTGAGCTGCGCCTGCCACTGGACGGTCGGCGTCGCCGCCTCGTCCGGCCACGGCCGACTGTTCGGCGAGCTTTATTCGGTCAGCACCGCCGGCGTGTTCGTCGCGCCGGACTCCGGTATCACCTCGCCCGAGCAGCTTGCCGGCGTGCCGATTTCGGTCGGCTTCCAATCCGGCAGCCACTACTCGACCGTGCAGGCGCTGGAACAGTATCTGAAGCCGGAAGAGATGAACCTGTCGTTCAACGACGGGCTGCTGTTCAAGCGCATGGAGCTGTTGCTCGAGCGCAAGGCGCCGGCGGTGCACCTGTTCAGCGGGCCGTACTACTTCGCCGAACAGCTCGGCTTCCGCAAGATCATCGACTCGACCTTCATGATGGCGATGATGGTGCACGGCGACGCCGAGCTCGACGATCTGCGCAAGTATGCCCGCGCCCTCAAGCGCGCGCAGTACGACATCGACCAGCGGTTGGAGCTCTACACGCACTACTACAAGAAGGAATTCCCGGTGCGCTGGCACGCGCAGATGGACACCCGCCGCTGGGGGCCGGGCGAGCGCATCGTGTTCGAGCCCTACACCAAGGAGGTGTTCAACGACATGATGCAGTGGGTCGCCGACCACGGCATCTTCGCCGACGGCAACATAGGCACGAAGCAGTACGAGACATCGGTGTTACGGTTGATGTGAGGCACATCACGCGCACACATGACGCTGTCGTCCGCGCGAAAGCGGGGACCCATACTCGGCGGACTCCTGATAGACCTGTGGTTATGGGTCCGGCTCTTGCACGCAGCCAAGTTTACGCAGGCTGCGTAAACTGCTGTCGTCCCGGCCGAGCACCGCAGGCAAACAGGCGTAAGCCTACGCCTCCACCCGCATGCCGATATAGCGGTCGAGCATCGCGGCATCCTTCAGCAAGTCCGGCGCCTTCGCGCGGTGCACGATGTTGCCGCGCTCCAGCAGGATCGCGTCGGTGGTGAGCGACAGCGCGATGTTGGCGTGCTGCTCGACCAGGATCACCGCAGTGCCTTCGTCGGCCATCATCCGGCCGATTGCCCTCGACAATTCCTCGACGATGATCGGCGCCAGCCCTTCGAGCGGTTCGTCGAGCAGCAACAGCGCCGGATTGGTCATCAGCGCGCGCGCGATCGCCAGCATTTGCTGCTCGCCGCCCGACAATTGGTTGCCGGTGTTCTGCCGCCGTTCTTGCAGGCGGGGAAACAGCCTGAAGATCGCCGGCAGGTCCCAGCGCCCGCTGCGCGCGGCAACCGTGAGGTTCTCGACCACCGTCAACGACGCAAAGATCTCGCGCTCTTGCGCCACCCAGCCGATTCCGCTGCGCGCCCGCTCATGCGCCGGCATGCACGAAATGTCCTGACCGCGCCAGTGGATGGAGCCACGGCGCAGGTGCGTGAAGCCCATGATGGTCAGGAGCAGCGTCGACTTGCCAACGCCGTTGCGGCCGAGCACGGCCACGCTGCCGTTGTCGGGAACCTCGAGCGAAATGTCATCGAGCACGACGGCATCGCCGTAGCCGGCACGGACATTGCGAAGCGTCAGCAGCGGCCTAGTGCCGCCGATTTGAAGTTCCTGCACCACTTGCTGCAATCTCGTTCCAGGAACTTCAAATCGAAAGCGGCACTAGGATCGTAAACTTGCTAGTGCCCCTTCGCTTCCGAAGTTCGTATCGTAACGTGCGGCAATGTATCACGAACTTCGGAAGCGGGGCACTAGCCATGATGCGCGCTCCCGAGGTAGACCTCGCGCACGCGCTGGTCGGCGGCGATCTCGGCCGGCGTGCCCTCGACCAGGATGGCGCCCGCGACCATCACCAGAATGCGGCTGGCGAAGCGGAACACGATGTTCATGTCGTGCTCGATGAACAGAACGCTGATCTCCTGCGACAGGTTGGCGATGGCGGCGAACAGCTCGCCGCTTTCCTCCTGCGGCACGCCGGCGGCCGGTTCGTCGAGCAACAGTACCTTTGGCTTGGTGGCCAGCGCGAGCGCGATCTCCAAGAGCCGCTGTTGCCCATAGGCGAGTTCGTGCGTCGGCCGCTCGCAGTCGTCGCCCAGCCGCAGCGAGGCGAGGATGGCGTAGGCTTCCTCGATCGCGTCGCGATAGGATGGGAGATTGCGCCACCAGTCGGCGCCTTCGCCGCGGCGCTCGCAGACCGCCAGCGTCACGGCTTCCAGCGCCGTGAGCCGCGGGAACAGCGTATTGATCTGGAACGTGCGCACCAGGCCGCGCTTGACGCGCTCATGCGGCTTGAGCCCGGTAATGTCGTCGTCGCCGAGGATGATCCGGCCGGCATCCGGCCGCAGCATCCCGGTCATCAGGTTGATCAGCGTGGTCTTGCCGGCACCGTTCGGCCCGATCAGCGCATAGCGCTCGCCGGCAGGTAGATTGATCTCGATGCCCCTGGCGACGACCAGCGACCCAAAGCTCTTGTCGAGCCCACGGGTGGACAGCGCGAGCGCGCTCATGGCTTGCCCCGCTGCAACCACTTGAGCCGCGCCAGTCCGCCGAGGATGCCGTTCGGCAGGAACATCACCACCATGACCAGCAGCAGCCCGATCCAGAACAGCCAGTATTGCGGGTTGATGCCGGAGAACTGATCGCGCGCCACCAGGAAGATGATCGAGCCGATAATCCCCCCGTAGAGGCGCCCGGCGCCGCCCAGCACCACCATCACCAGGACGTCGGCGGAACGCTCGAAGCTCAGCGCTTCCAGCGACACGGTGGAGGTCGTCTGCGCGATCAGCGCGCCGGCGAGGCCCGCCATCACCGCGGAGATCGTATAGACGGTGCGGATGTGCGACTCGCTCGGCGCGCCGATGGCCGGCATGCGCACAGCGTTCTCGCGAATGCCGCGCAGCGACAGGCCGAATGGCGAATGGATCAGGCGGCGCGTCGCCACGAACACCAGGAACAGAACGACCAGCGAATAGGTGTAGGCGGTATAGCCCCACAGATCGTAGTCGAACGTGTTGAAGATCGGCCAGATGTCGATGCCCTGCAGGCCGTCGGCGCCGCCAGTGAGCCAGCTTGCACTGTTGGCGGCCTCATACAGCAGCAGGCCGATGCCGAGCGTCAGCATGATCAAGGTCAGGTGCCGGAATTTGGCGATGATGAAGCTCGTCGCGTAGCCGACCAGGCCCGCGGCAAATGCCGCAATGATAAGGCCGGTGAGCGGCTCGCCCCAGCCAAATTTCGAGATCAGGCCCGCGGTATAGGCGCCCATGCCGAAGAACGCAGCGTGGCCGAGCGAGACAATGCCGGCGTAGCCGAGGATCAGATCGAGCGACAACGCAAACAGTGCCGCGATCGCGATCTGGCTGGCGAGCGACAGGTACGACGGAAAGAAATAGAACGGGGCGAGCGTGGCGACCCAGAACACGATCTCAAGCGGATGCCAGCGGACCTGCGCGGCGAGAAACTGCTGCGGACGGATGTTTGTCTCTGGTGGCGCCGCCATGGCTCAGCGCTTCCCGAACAGGCCGGCGGGCCGCCACAGCAGAACGGCGATCATCACGAGATAGATGAGGAATGCGCCGAGATAGGGAAAATAGTACTTCCCCGCGGTGTCGCTGACGCCGATGACGACCGCGGCGACGAACGACCCGCTGATCGAGCCCAGGCCGCCGACCGAGACGATGATCAGCATGACGATGAGGTAGATCAGCGCAAAGGAATGATCGAGGCCGACCACCTCGATGGCGAGCGCGCCTCCCAGCCCGGCAAGCCCGCTGCCGAGCGCAAAGGTGTAGGCGAAGACGCGGTCGACGTTGATGCCGAGGCCGCGCGCCATGCGCTGGTTGTCGACGGACGCTCGAATCTGCGCGCCGAAGCGCGTGAACTCAAGACCGGCGATCAGCAGGACCGAGACGAGCAGAGCGACCGAGACGAGGAAGATGCGGTAGACCGCGAAATTGGCGCCGCCGATGGTAATGAAACCGCGCAGGTAGTCGGGGATATGGATCGGCTGCGATTCAGTGCCGAACACATAGGCGACGGCAGCCACCGCCATGAACACCAGCCCGATGGTCAGGAGCACCTGATCGAGATCGCTCGCGCGATAGAGCGGCCGGAACAGTGTCTGCTCGAATGCGACGCTGGCCAGCCCTGCTACAATAAACGCAAACGGAAGGGTGGCCAGGAACGACCACCCGTAAGTGTTCATCAGCGTCACGGTAACGTAGGCGCCGAGCATCGCAAAGGCACCGTGCGCGAGGTTGACGAAATTCATCATCCCCAGCGTCACCGACAGCCCTACGGAGACGAGGAACAACAGCATGCCGTATGCGAAGCCGTCGAACATGACGGCGACAAACGGACCCATCGTTCCCCCTTCCCCTGATCGGTGCTGATCTGGCTCAGCCTAGTTTATGGCGTCATGGCCGGGCTTGTCCCGGCCATCTCGCTAAGGCGAGCGTGGTGCGTCCCTAAGCAAGGTCACCGGGACGAGCCCGGTGACGACAGCGCGAAGGAACACAAGCGGCCAAGAGCCGACGCTACTTCTTCTTCATCTCCTCCTTCACGGGGTCCTTCACGTTCTCGACCTTGTCGAAGATCACGTTGGTCGGCTCGCCATCCCTCATCTCGACCTTGCGGATGTAGATGGTCTGGACCACGTCGCGCGTCTCCGGATCAATCGACATCGGCCCGCGCGGGCTGTTCCACTTCAGCCCCTTGGCGGCGTTGACCAGCGCCGTGCCGTCGGTGTTGCCGTTGGTCTTCTTCAGCGCCTCGTAAATGGCGTGCATGCCGTCATAGCCGCCGAGCGAGAACAGGTCCGGATTGCGCTTGGAAAGCTCGTTGTGGATCCGGACGAACTCTTTGTTCTCCTTGGTGTCCTGCTTGTAGTCATAGTGCCAGGCGGTGAGGATGCCGAGCGCCGTCTTGCCCATGCCTTGCAGGGACTGTTCGCCGGTCAGTTCGCCGGTGCCGAGAATCTTGGTCTTGGTCGGGTCGATGCCGCGCTCGGCGAAGGCCTTGGCGATCGCCGCCGGTTGCGTTCCGCCCGGCACGAACACGAAGATGCACTCGGGATTCAAGTCCTTGGCGCGCTGCACGAAGGCGGCAAAGTCCGGATTCGCCACCGGGTAGCGGACCGAGCCGGTGATCTTGCCGCCGGCCGCGGCGAACGCCTTGATGAACGACTGCTCGACGTCATGGCCCGGGCCGTAGTCCGACACCATCGTGTAGCAGGTCTTGATACCGCCCTTGGTGGCGGCCCATGTGCCGAACGTATCGCCCGACTGCGGCAGCGTCATCGAGGTGCGGATCATCTTGTCCGACTTCTCGGTGATGATCGATGTGGCCGCATTCATGACGACCATGAACTTGTTGGCTTCCTTTGACACGTCGCCGGCCGCCAATGCATTCGGCGTCAGCACGTAGCCGGCCAGGATATCGACCTTGTCGCGCACGACCAGTTCTTGACTGAGACGCTTGGCCAACGGCGGATTGATGCCCCCTACATCCTTGATGATCAGCTCGATCTTCTTGCCCGCGACGGTGTCGCCGTACTGCTTCATGTAGGATTGGATGCCGGTGCGCATTTGGATGCCGGTGTCGGCAAATTGCCCCGACAGCGGCAGAATTACGCCAATCTTGACCGTGCCCTGCGCGTGCGCCGACGAAGCAGCGACGAGCGCAGCCGCGGCAAGGCTGGCGAATCCGGTGAGTGCCTTTCGCATGGAGTCCTCCTCATGGCGATGATCTGGCATGAACGTTCTTGTTCTTGTTATGGATGACGAATTGTATCGAGCGGGATGCAGGCGGTCGAATCGATTTCGATCTCGGGGCATGCCGTGCGGCGATCGTTGCTGTACAGGCGGCATCCCAACCGGCCCACGCGGCCATGGCTCGCGTTGTGGGCAACAGCCCAAGGCCGCCATTTCTCCAGTCTTCCTCGTGTCGCGATTCGGAAGTTCGCTTGAGTGCTCGGCTTGCTCCGGAGCGAACTTCCGAAGCGCGACACGAGGCCTTGTTACAAAGTTGCATAGCGTAGGCATCTGCGGATAAGAGCATCTTGGGGTCCTGAAGCGGGCCGGGTTGGTGCGCGACCGCCACGAAGGTCGCCACACGCACTATAGCGCGCAGCTCGGCGCCTTGGCCCCGTTGATCGACTGGACAAGCCAAATGGCCGGCTTCTGGCAAAGCCGGTTCGACCACCTCGAAGATCTGCTCAAAAGGATGGACCAATGAGCAAACCCGCGACCGAAACGCTCTCCGTCGTTGCCAAAAGGACGTCCAAGAAGTCAACGAAGGTCGCAAAGAAGGCCGCCGTCAAGCGGGTCGCTGCGAAGGCGGCCAAACCGCGCAAGACGGCACCGAAGTCGCAGTCCCGCACGGTCGCAAAGCCGGCCCTCCTCGCAGGCGGCAACCCTCAGATCGCGAAGGCCGACGGCGACGCCCCCGTGCAGGCCTACATCGCGGCCATGCCGGGCTGGAAACGCGGCGTCGGGCGCCGCCTCGATGCGCTCGTCGTGCGCACCGTCCCCGGCGTGCACAAGGCAGTCAAATGGAACTCGCCCTTCTATGGCATCGAGGGCCAAGGAGAGGGTCAAGGCTGGTTCCTCAACTTTCATTGCTTCACGAAGTACGTCAAAGTGGCTTTCTTCCGCGGCACGTCGCTGCATCCTGTTCCGCCCGGCGAGTCCAAGCACAAGGAAGTGCGCTACCTCGACATCCATGAGGACGACCAGCTCGACGAAGCTCAGCTCGCCGTTTGGGTGAAGCAAGCCAGCCAATTGCCCGGCGAACGAATGTGAGCGGTCAGTGCGATGTCCGCATGTCCCCCCAATAGCGGCGTAAAAGCGAACATGCCCGCAGGTCCTGGTCGTGCCAGATTCGGACATTGATCGACCTCCGAAAGGGCGATTGCGTGCCATGGCAGTCCTTGCCGAGCCTCCAAGCTCGTGAACTTTGGTCTTGTCCGAAGCCCTGGCTTGGCCCAGACGGGATATCCATGACCCGCGATGAGCCCAATCACTCTGCTGAGGAGGAATGCGACGATGTTGACGGCCTATACGCTCAACGATCGAATTTGCGCCCATTCCAACAATGCTGCGCACGCCACGGAAATTCCCCCGAACGCTAGGATACTGTTCTGCAATGGACAGGTTGGTGCGCGCCTGGACGGTACGGTACCCGAGGACCCGCTGGAACAAATTGAGGTGATCTTCGAGCGCATCCGCATAATTCTCGCCGCGTCCAACATGACATTCGAGGACGTTGTAAAATTCACTGTCTACGTCGCAGACAAGTCTATCCTGGACGATTATTTCAGCATACGCGGGCGAATCATGGGCGATCATAACCCGCCGGCCACGCTTCTGGTCGTCAAGAAGTTTCCCCGTTCGGGTGTCGAAGTCGAGATCGAAACCATCGCGGCCAGGGCTGACTAGCCGTGGGAGATCAATGCAGTTCGCACGAGAGGTTGTTGGCTCGGGTCAAACTCGGTAAGTCTCAGATTGAGGATGATCGGAGCCTAGCCACTCCAGCAGCCACGAGCTCAAACCAGGAGCCGCCCATGATACGCGTGAAGCTGATGAGCATTCTGGTCAACGACCAGAACCGCGCCCGCCGCTTTTACACTGACGTGCTCGGGTTTAGCATCAAACATGACATTCCGGTCGGCGAAGCGGCTTGGCTCACGCTTGTCGCGCCCGACAATGTCGAGGGTGTCGAGCTTCTGCTTGAACCGACCGGTCATCCGGCGGCAGTCGCGCTGCAGCAAGCGCTTTACAAGGATGGCATTCCGTTGGCGCAACTCTACACCGAAGACATCGCCGCCGAGTTCGAGCGCCTGAGGGCCAAAGGCGTTGCGTTTAGAGACGAGCCGAAGACCATGGGGCCGACGAAGTTTGCCGACTTCGACGATACCTGCGGCAATCTCATTCGGCTCGTCGAAGGCTAGCGATCGCGCGCCCCGCACCTTCAACCGTCTCAGCGAAATGGCGAGCACGTCGGGCGGATGAGCGAAGCGTGATCCGCCAACTCCGAAGGACCAAGGCGGCGGGTTACGCCTTCGGCTGACCCGCCCTACGGGCCGACTAGCGATACGCAAGTGACGGGCGAGCGACAAAGCCATGAAGAAAGCGACTCCACCATGAAGAAGACGAAGACGGGCTCGAAGGAAGGAAAAGGCGGAGACTCTCCCTCTCAGTTGATCGATGCGAGAATCGCGGCGCTGGGGGATTGGCGGGGCGAGACGCTCGCCCGGGTCCGAAAGCTGATCAAAGAGGCGGACCCCGACGTGGTCGAGGAGGTGAAATGGAGAAAGCCGTCGAACGCAATGCGAGGGGTTCCGGTGTGGTCGCACGACGGATTGATCTGCACCGGCGAGACTTACAAGAACGTCGTGAAGATGACCTTCGCCAAGGGCGCCTCGTTGGAGGACCCATCAGGCCTCTTCAACTCCAGCCTCGAAGGCAACACCAGGCGCGCCATCGATTTCCATGAGGGCGACAAGATTGATGAAAAGGCGTTGAAGGCGCTCATTCGCGCCGCCGTGGCACTGAACACGTCGGTGCGAGCGACCGCGCGCCCCGCCCGCTCTCAGAAGAGACCGAAGAGCGCTTGAGGAGCGTCGTGAAACCCGCCTCGTCGATCAGCGCCCTGGCGCGGCCCGAGCGGAAGAGCTCGTACGCGTCGATGCGCATCTTGGCGTTGGGCGAGCGCATCTTCCAGTTAGTTTGCACCAGCCTCTCAGCCGTCATGCCCGGCCATGACGACGTTTGATTCGGTGCTGGTGGAAAATGCGCCACTCCGCTTCGCTCAGGTCGCCGCGACTCAATCCTGCCTCCCTCCAAGAGGCATTCTTGAATCAAAGCCTTAAGTCACCGCGTCAACCACTTTGTAAACAGCGCCTAGAGTGCCGGGTAATCCGTGTAGCCCGCCTCGCCGCCGCCGTAGAAGGTCTTGCGATCGGGCAGATTGAACGGCCCATCGTGGCGCAGCCGCTGCGGCAGGTCGGGATTGGCGAGATAGAGCGCCGCGAAGGAGATCAGGTCGGCTGCGCCTTCCGCGAGCAGCGCATTGCCGCGTTCGCGGTCGTAGGCGCGATTGGCGATCAGCGGGCCGCGCCACCGCGGACGGAAGTAACGGGCATCGGGACGCGGGCCGGCGAGGATCGGATCGGTGGACGCCGGCTCGACGATGTGCAGGTAGGCGAGCCCGAGTGGCGCAAGCCGCGACACGGTGTAGCCGAAGGTCGCCGCCGGATTGCTGTCGCCCATGTCGTTGAAGGGATGCGTCGGCGAGAAGCGGATGCCGACCCGGTCCGCGCCCCAGACGGTCGCAACCGCCTCGGTCACCTCGATCACCAGGCGGGCGCGGTTCTCGATCGAGCCGCCGTAGCGGTCGGGGCGCAGGTTGGTCTTGTCGCGCAGGAACTGATCGAGCAGGTAGCCGTTCGCGGCATGAATCTCGACGCCGTCGAAGCCGGAGGCGAGGGCATTCGCGGCGGCGATCCGAAACGACTCCACGAGGTCCGGAATCTCGTCGGTCTCCAGCGCCCGCGGCGTCTCGAACGGCAGCATCCCGGCCCCGGTCCACAGCTTGCCGTCCGGCCGGATGGCCGTGGGTGCGACCGGCAGCGCTCCGTCCGGCTGCAAGGTTGGATGGGAAATGCGGCCGACATGCCAGAGCTGCAAAAAGATGCAGCCGCCGCGTGCATGCACCGCGTCGGTGACGAGCCTCCATCCGGCAATCTGCTCCTCGCTGTGAATGCCGGGAGTTCCCGGATAGCCGAGGCCCTGAGGCGAAATCTGCGACCCCTCGGTGACGATCAGGCCGCCGCTCGCGCGTTGCGCGTAATAGGTGGCGTTCATTTCGGTCGGCGCATTGCCTGGACCGGCCCGGTTGCGGGTCATCGGCGCCATGACGATGCGGTTGGCGAGCATGTAGGGGCCGACCTGCACGGGGGAGAACAGCGTGGGGACTATGATCTTCGTCAAAAGCACCTCGATCGCTTGCAGATAAAGGTCTTGCATTATTATGGCGGTCCGGCCAAGCGAGCAAAGCTGGGAACGGCAACGAAGCAGGAGCGGGGATCAACGGTGTCGGAGCGGAAGATCACCCTGCAGGACCGGATGGCCCTGCATAATGGCAACAAGCTCAAGATCGGCCTGTTCGGGGCGAACTGCTCGTCCGGGCGCGCCGTGACCCTCGTGCCGGAGCGCTGGTCGGGCTCATGGCACGACAATCTCCGCCTGGGGCGGATGGCGGATGACGCCGGGCTGGATTTCATGCTGCCGATCGGCCGTTGGAAGGGCTATGGCGGCGATACCGACTACCAGGGCGCAACGCTCGAAACCGTCACCTGGGCTACCGGCCTCTTGGCATCGACCAAGCGGATTACCGTGTTCGGGACGGTGCACGCGCCGCTGTTCCATCCGATCATCGCCGCCAAGCAGTTCGTCACCGCCGATCGCGTCGGCGAGGGCCGGTTCGGATTGAACATCGTCGTCGGCTGGAACGAGGACGAGTTCGAAATGTTCGGCGTCAGGCAGCGCGACCATGAAACGCGCTACGACTACGGCCAGGAATGGATCGACGCCATCAAGATGATCTGGTCCGATGCCGAGGACTTCGACTTCGACGGCCAGTACATCAAGCTCAAGACCGTGCGTGGGAAGCCGAAGCCGTATGGCGGATCGCGCCCGATCATCATGAATGCCGGCGCTTCACCGACCGGCAACGCGTTTGCCATTCGCAACTGCGACGCCTTCTTCACGCAGGTGTCGCGGGATTCGGTCGAGGAATCCACGAAGATCGTGCAGAACGCGAAAGCACAGGCGAAACAGGTCGGCCGCGAGCTCGATGTCTACGGCGTCGGCGTCATCACGCTGAAGCCGACGCAGAGGGAGGCGGAGGAGTATTACCGGCACTGCATCTTCGAGCAGGCCGACTGGAACGCGGTCGATCGCATTCTGGCGAAGAAGAAGATCTCGCCCGAGACCGTCGGGGCCGAGGAACATCAGCGGCAGCGCAATGGATTCGCCCAAGGCATGGGCGGACTTGCGATCGTCGGCGATCCCGATCGCGTCGCGCAGATCTTCATCAATCTCAGTCAGGCAGGCTTGCGCGGAATCGGCGTGTCGTTCGTCAACTATCTCGACGAGCTGCCCTATTTCCTCGATGAGGTGATGCCGCGGTTGGAACGCGTGGGGGTGCGCGAGAAGCGGTCTTAGCGGAATCGCCGCACAGATCAGCACCAGAGGTTGTCATCCCGGCCAAGGCCGCATAGCGGCCGCGAGCCGGAACCCATGAATCCTCCGAGCCATCTTGTGGACGAGGCCCGCGCCTCGTTCAGTTGGCATGTCCGGGATATGTGGGTCCCGGCGCTCGCACGCAGGCAAGTTTACGCAGGCGTAAACTAGTGCCCCGCTTCCGAAGTTCGTGATACATTGCAGCACCCTTCGACACGAACTTCGGAAGCAAAGGGCACTAGTTCAGCGTTTTCGAAATTCGAATCATATCCCGCCGCACAAGGTCTGGATTGCTTCGGCGCTACGCGCCTCGCAATGACGAGCCCCGGCCGTCATTGCGAGCCGA
>WHTM01000087.1 GCA_009377755.1 Hyphomicrobiales bacterium
CTGCCGGTGCACCGGCTATCAGAACATTATCAAGGCGGTTCGCGCCGCTGCGGCCGAGATGCGGGCTTAAGCGCAGGCTGCTTCATGCAGCCGGGAGCTGCTGTCGAGATGGCAGACGCCAGAGACAAGTTTGTCGGCCGTTCGGTCACCCGCCTCGAGGACCGGCCGCTGCTGCTCGGCCAGGGCCGGTTTGCCGCCGATGTTTCCTTTTTCGGCCAATTGCACATGCGTCTGGTGCGCTCAACGCACGCCAACGCCAAGCTTTTGTCGATCGATGCAGCGGCCGCACGCACCACGCCCGGCGTGCATGCCGTCTGGACTGCCGCGGACGTGGCTGACATTCCGCCGATCGATTTTCGCCTGAGCAAGATTGCGGGATTGGACGGCTACCGCCAGCGGGTCCTGGCCAGCGGCCGCGTCCGCTATGTGGGCGATCCGGTTGCCGCGGTATTTGCCGAGGATCCCTACCTTGCCGAGGATGTCGCCGAAGGGATTGCGCTTGAGGTGGAAGAATTGCCGTCGCTGTTGCGGGCGGATCAGGAGCCCAGCGAATTTGAGCCGGGTCGTTCGACTGAGGCGGGGGTGGTCCGCAAGGAATATGGCGACGTCGATGCGGCCTTTCGCGCCGCCCATGCGACGGTTTCGCTCGAGCTGCGCGTGGGTCGCCATTCCGGGGTGCCGATCGAAACCCGCGGCGCGATCGGACGCTACGACGGCGCCCGCGAGGTGCTTGAGCTCTACGGCGCAGCCAAGGTGCCTCATTGGAATCGCGACCAGATTGCCGGCATGCTCGGGCTTTCGTCGTCGCGGGTGCAGCTCTACGAAGGCCATGTCGGCGGTGGCTTCGGCATCCGCGGCGAACTCTATCCTGAAGATGTTCTGGTCTGCGCCGCGGCGCTCCGTTTCCGCAGGCCGGTGAAATGGATCGAGGACCGCCGCGAGCACCTGATTGCGGCCAACCACTCGCGCCAGCAGCTTCATCGCATCCGGGCGGCCATCGATGCGGAAGGCCGCATCCTCGGCATCGACGATGAATTCTTTCACGACCAAGGCGCCTACGTGCGCACGCACGCGGCCACCGTTCCCGATCTTGCCGCCGCCATGCTGCCCGGCCCGTATCGCGTTCCAGCCTACCGCGCGGTCGGTCACATCAGACTGACCAACAAGACGCCGGGCGGCACCTATCGCGCGCCCGGACGCTTCGAAAGCACATTCGTGCGCGAACGATTGCTCGACGCGATTGCCACCAAAGTCGGTATCGATGGTGTCGAGGTCCGGCGGCGAAACCTGATTGCCGCGGCCGAGATGCCCTATGAGCGACCGATCGAGACGCTCGGCACCCGTGTCACGTTCGATTCCGGCGACTATCCGGCTCTGCTCGGCAAGACGCTGGCCGCGATGAACTGGGAGGAGCTGCGCGCCGAGGTGCGACAGCGGCGCAGCGCCGGTGAGGCGGTCGGCATCGGCTTGGCCATGTTCGTCGAAAAAAGCGGTCTCGGCCCGTTCGACGGGGTGCGGGTCACGATCGATACTTCGGGCGCCGTCGAGGTTGTCACCGGCGCGGCCTCGATCGGACAGGGTGTCGAGACCGTGATCGCGCAGATTTGTGCCGATGCGTTAGGGGTCGACTATCGGCGCATCCGGGTGGTGCACGGCCAAACCGACCAGATCGCTTATGGCATGGGGGCCTTCGCCTCGCGCGTGACCGTCATGACGGGCGAAGCGTCGCGCCTTGCGGCCTTGAAGGTTCGCGCCAAAGCCATCGAGGTCGCGGCCGAGTTGCTTCAGGCCCCGTTGGATTCGCTCGATATCCTTGATGGCAAAGTGGTTCGCACCGGCGCCAGCTCCGGTCCTTCGGTCGCGCTCGGCGATGTGGCCCGCTATCTGTCGCCGGTGTCGAAGTCGCTGGGCGAACGTTCTCCCGGCCTGACGGCCGATGGTTGGTTCCACACCGACCATATGAACTACCCTTACGGCGTGCACGCCGCCATGGTGGGGGTGGATCGAGAGACCGGTGCGGTGAAAGTGCTGCGCTACCTCGTCGCGTTCGACATCGGTAAGGCGGTCAATCCGATGTTAGTGGAGGGACAGTTGGCCGGTGGCGTAGCCCAAGGCCTGGGTGGCGCACTATTTGAGGAGTTTCTCTACGATGATCGCGGCGAGCCGCTGTCGGTCACGTTTGCCGACTATCTCATGCCGACGCTGCGCGAGATTCCAACGGTGGATGTCATCATTTCGGAAGACGCGCCAAGTCCGCTCAACCCTATGGGCCTGAAAGGCGCGGGCGAAGGCGGGATCAACGCGGTCGGCGCCGCGATCGCCGCCGCGATCGACGATGCGATCGGCATGGCCGGGGCGGTAAATGAGCTTCCGATTACGCCCCGGCGGCTGCGCGCGCTGTTGCGGTAGAATGCGAGACCCTGAGGAACGCAGGCTGAGTCTTGGGGGACGGCGACTTCTCGCCCGATGTCGTCGATTACCGCCGGTTCACAATGCCGGCACTGCTCGTCGCTGACGTGCTCCATCCAATCGACGCTCTTCCGTCGAGCGCTTCCCCGCGATCTCGAAACCCGTCTCAAATCTGAATTCTCAAGTCCTTTCAACCAACGAGTTCGACCTCAGTCCCCCTCGTTCTCCGAGTCGGGCCCTACAAATTTCGGAGAACGTTGGATCCCAGTTCCTCTCCCTCCGCCAAGCCCCACGGGAGAGGAACTGGCATCCAATTTTCTCTCGGCAAGGCACGGCCTGAAGGTAAGCGCTGAATTCCACCAGGAACGCAGCGAGCCGAAGTGGAAAGTGTTCACGAACGAGTTCCTCTACGCGGACCGCTTGCCAGTGCGCTCTCGGTGACGAGGTATTCAAACAATGGCTTCTGGCGGACGCCAAGTTCGCCGCCATTGCGGGCGGCTTACACCTACTTCGCTTCCGACCTCAGATGCCACGCGTCAGCCGTGCGCCGGCAAATCTTTCAGCGTGCTGCCCCATTTTTCCTCGATGGAACGGGCGTCTTCGGCAGACAGGGCGGAGGTTTGCGGGAACTTGTCGAGCCAGGCGAACGGCCGGCAGGCCTCGATGATCGCTTTCGAGTGCGAGGTCTTTCCGCGTGCGCGGTCTTCCGGCGCAATGCGCGGCTCGAGCGCCGAGCTCCAGGCGCCGCGGACAATATCGATCTGCTCCGCCGGTTCGCACCGCGTCGCGACGGCCCACATGACGTCGGCGAGGTTCGACGGGTCGACATCATCGTCGACGATGACGATGAGCCGGCCCATGTAGCTATTGGCAGCGGCGATCAGAGCGGCCCGCTTGGCATGTCCGGCGTAACGCTGCTTCAATGCGACCACCGTCATCAGTTGGGCGACGTGCTGCCAAACCCCGACCACATCCGTGACGCCGACGCTTAGCAGATTGCCCCAAATGCTGGCGGCGCGGAACGGAAGCCCGAAATGGAAGCGCGGCGGCTTCATCGGCGGCGATCCGAGCAGGATCGGATCGTTGCGCCAATGAGCGGCCGTGACTTTCATGACGGGACAAGGACGTTTCTCGCTTGCGTAATAGCCGGTGAACTCGCCGAACGGCCCTTCCGGCAAAGTCGCCTCACTGGGCGGCAACAACTCGCCCTCGAGAATGATCTCGGCGTGGGCCGGCAGCGGCAGGCCGGTGCGCGGGCCCGCGACAACTCCGATCGGCGCATCCTTGATCGCACCGGCGAACTCGTATTCCGACTGACCGGCGGGCAGGTACTCGAAGCCGGCGATGAACAACGCCGGGTCCGGGCCATTGACGATCGCGACCGGACACCGCTCGCCGCGATCCCAGTATTTCTGGGCGATGATCGCACCGTGTCGGCCCTGATGATCGAACTGGATCGTCACGGAGGTCTTGTCGTGCACCTGAACGCGGTAGATGGAGGCATTGATCCATCCATCGTCCGGGTCGCGCATGATGCAGAGGCTCCCCGAGCCGATGTACGGCCCGCCGTCCTGCTTGTGCCAGTAGGGCGCCGGGAACCGCGTGACATCGACGTCGTCACCTTGCGCGCTGTTCTCCATGAAGTCGGCATGACTGACGGCGACCGGTTTGTGCATGGTCAGCCGTTGCCGCCTGTCCATCCATGCCTTGAGGGCATCGAGCGGGCGCAGCGAAGGATCGAGCCCCAGCGCCAGGGTCGCACGCTGCGGCGTTGTGGTCGCATTGGTGAAGATGCGGAAGCCTCGGGCGTGTCCCTTGATGTTGTCGAACAACAACGCAGGACATTCCGGGAGACCGGCGGCAACCTCGGTGATGCCGCCGATCTCGAACCGCGGATCGGCGCCGTTCACCCGGCGCAGAACGCGCAAGGCCTCGACCTGCTCGATGAACTCCCGCAAATCACGATAGATCACGTCGCTCTCCAAAGCCGTCCAAGTTGACATTCATCCACCAGCCTAACAGGCTCGCGCACGAGGCCACAGTCCTCGATAGCGGTTTCCATCCGGGGTGAAGCAATGGCGTTGGTTATTCAGAATATCGGCGAGTTCTTCACGGGCGACCTCAGTCAGCCGACGGCACCGGTCAAGAGCATTCGGATCGAGGACGGCCGGATTGCAGCCCTCGATCCCACCGGTGAGCAGGCCCAGGCCGATACCGTGCTGGACGCGGCCGGCGGCGCCGTCATGCCCGGGCTGGTGGACGGCCATGTCCACCCGATGCTCGGCGAATGGACCCCGGCACAGGACGCCATCGGATGGATCGGCAACTATCTGCATGGCGGCACGACCACGATGATTTCGGCCGGTGAATTGCATGTTCCCGGCATCGATTACGACAACCTCTCCCCCGAACTGATGACATCGCTGGCGGTCGTGACCGCGGCGACGACCGGCCGCGTGCGCTGGAGCGGCGTCAAGCTACAGGCAGGGACGGCGCTGGTCGTGCCGAACATGACTGAAGCCCACTTCGACCGCCTCGCCGCGGCCGGCGTGAAATGGACGAAGTTCCTGTTCTATCCGTTCAGCGCGGACACCACCGAAGCGCGCAACTACGTCGCCTGGAGCCGCGCCCGCGGCATGCGCGCGAAGGTCCACACCGGCGGCGTGTCGCGCTCCGGCGCGAGCGTCGTGTGCGGCTACAACGTGCTGTCATGGCTGCAGCCGGACGTTGCCGCCCATGTCAGCGGCGGGCCGATTCCCATGAGCGACGAAGACATCGACGCGGTGGTCGACCGCACCACGTTTGCACTGGAGGTCTGTTCATCGGGAAATTATCGCTCGACGCACCGCCTCGTCACCCGATTGCAAGCGCGCAATGAGCTGCATCGCTTGACGCTCGGCACCGATACGCCGGGTGGAACCGGCGTCATACCGCGCGGCATGCTGCGCAACGTGTTGTACCTCGCCTCGATGTGCGGACTCACGTCGGGGCAGGCCGTCGCGGTGGCGACCGGCAATACCGCGAAGGCGCACGGCGTCGATGTCGGCCTGCTTGCCGTCGGCAAGCCTGCAGACATCGTAGTCTGCGGGCCGATCACCGGATCGGCCGGAACGACCCTGACCGATGCGATCGCGCACGGCGATCTGCCAGGCATCTCGCATGTGCTGATCGACGGTGAATTCGTGGTGAGCGAGCGCAGCCGGCAGACCCCGCCGCCCACCAAGCGGGCCTTCTTCTGCTGCTGCAACACCGGGCAGTTCGAGGCACGCAGCGTTTGAACGTTTTCATCGCGCGGCCTGTTCGGCAGCATCGGCTTGATGGCCGCCATTCGTGATCGGTGAGTTCGTAGCGCATGATTCGAGACTCTATTAGTTACCGCGCCGAATTGCCTCACAGCTTAACAAGCTCTGCCGATTTGTTCGTATAAGCATACCGTGAAGGTGCCAATTTGTGCATACGGTCGGACGCACTTCACGGTTAAAGATACTCACCTCGTCGCAGACACGACGAACGGCAGCTTTGGCCCGACTCGGACCTCCCGGCATGCCCGCTTTTCCGCCGCCTGTAGGGGCTAAGCGGACATCGGTCAGCGAATGCGAGCGTCGCGATCTATGACGACGCGGTCTAGCCGACGATCAATGGCGGCGGCTTGACGCCGGGATCATCTCGCCCACGAGGCGGATGATGCGATCGCGGTCGCGCGGATCCTGGGTGTGCGGAATGATCGCGATCTCGTCGACGAGGCCCGAGGCAGCTAGGCGTTCCAACTGGTCGCGGGCCTCCTTGGGCGTGCCGGCGATCGCGAAGCGTTCGACCAGCTCATCCGTGACCACTTCGCCATGGTGCGTGCCGACCACCATGTGCTCGTAGTACTCATACTGCTGTCGGATCTTGTTGACCACGTCCATCGTCGCCGCGTCGAGCTCGAACGGAAGCTTGCGCTTGAGAACCCGTGCCACATGCGCCTTCACGGCGCTGCGCGCCGCGCGCCCATCGTCGAGGATCGAGCACGGCGTCCAGCAGACGATACGGAAATTCTTGGCCGCAAGCGTCGTGCCGGCCTCTGCCGCGCCGGCCTCGAGCTCCCGGCGCGACGCCTTGAGGAAGTGCGGATCGACGCCGACGAGGACGATCGCCCCGTCACCGATTTTCCCGGCGAGCCGATGGATCTTCGGGCTGCTGACGGCCGGATAGACCGGGATGCGCGTCCCCGACTGCGTGTATGTGATGCGCACCTCAGAGTCGGTTTCTGGCGATTTCACGGTATTCCCGGCAATCAACTCGCGCACGATAGCGACCGAGCGCTCCAGATTGGCGAGTGTGGAAGGCTTCTTGCCCAGCGTTTCCACCGAGCTGTCGCCGGCTCCGATGCCGATCAAAAGCCGATCACCGACTGTCTCACGAAGCGTGATCCAACTGGCGGCGAGCACGCCGAGGTCGCGGGTAATCGGATTGGTGACCCCCGTCGCGAGTGTGATGTGCTTCGTGACCATCGCGGCCGCGCCGAGTATGACGTACGGCTCGCGCCAGATCATCTGCGAGTCGCCGATATAGGCGCAGGAGAACCCCACCTCCTCGGCCAGCTTGGTCAACGTCAGCATCCGCGGCAGGGACTCGATCGGAAAAAGACCGACGCCATAGGTCACTGCGCTCATATCTTCATTTTTCCTTCTACGCGGTGCGTCATTGCGAGCGAAGCGAAGCAATCCAGGAGAGGCAGCCCAGAGCTGGATTGCTTCGTCGCTCCGCTCCTCGCAATGACGACCAAGCCGGTTATGACTTTTGACCCTGATTGAGTGCCGGGCCGATCATCTGGACTTGATGTTTGCCGTGCGGATGACGTTCGCCCATCGCGGCATTTCCGACTTGATCAGGGCGGCCAGCTCCTGCGGGTTCGTTGACGACGGCTCAAATCCGAGTGAAACCAGACGCTTCTCGATTTCCGGCACCTTGACGGCGCGGGCCATCTCCTGATGCAGCAGCGTCACGATCTCCTTCGGGGTCTTGGCGGGAGCGAGCACGCCGACCCAAGCATCGCACTCCACTTGCGGGTATCCGGCTTCACGCATGGTCGGAACATCGGGCAGTCCCCGCAAACGCTTCGTTCCGCCCACCGCGAGCGCACGAAGCTTGCCGTCCTTGGCTTGCGGGATCGTGGCCGCCGGCGAGCCGACGGAAATCGGCGTGTGGCCCGCGACGGACGCAGCAATCGCCGGTCCCCCGCCGCCATAGGGTACGTGCACGAGGTCGAGATTGAGCGAAGACCGGAACAACTCGCCGGTGAGATGGGCGCCTGTTCCCACGCCCGCGGAGCCATAGCTGAACTTGCCCGGGCTCGCCTTGATCAAGGTGACGAGCTCTTGAATGGTGTTCGCCGGGATCGTCGGATTGACGGCGAGCACCTGCATTGTGGTTGCGGCAACGCCCACTGGCTCGAAATTCGCAACGGGGTCATACCCCACCGTGCTGTAGAGCGATGGATTGGCGGTGAATGCGATCCCATCGACAAAGAGGATTGTGTGGCCATCCGCTTGCGCTTGCCCTGCCCGAACGGCGCCGATATTGCCGCCGGCTCCGGCAGCATTCTCGACGTAAAATTGCTTGCCAAGTCGTTCGGACAGTTGCTGTGCGACAAGTCGCGCTACGACGTCTGTCTGACCGCCTGGCGCAAACGGAACGATGACGCGTACGGGCCGCGACGGATAGGCTTGTGCCATCGCGAGCTGGGAGAAGGCGGGCAGCGCTGCGCCACCCAGCAACAGATGCAGGAAACGTCGCCGCGGAAGGACCATGGTGCTCTCCAATAAAGCCGCTCAGCTGAACCTCGATCCTAGGGCAGCTTGTTTCTCTCTGACAAGCCGACGCTCACGGTCTTATCAGTCGCTTGGCAAAATAGACGCCAACAGGCATTTTTCTGATCGGTTTGGCGGCGTCGCACATCAGCTACTTCCCCTTCGCGTGGCATGGGCGCTAACTCGGCTCTCGCACTGTTGCCGCGGGCGCTTGAATGGGCGTCAGTGCAGCCTCGTATCTCATCCAGCAGCTTGTCGCCCATAAGGTCCCTCAAACAAGCCGTCGGCCCGCATGTGTAATCGGCTCCGCGCCGCTACGTATCAATCCGCCCAATCACGTTGGAATA
>WHTM01000041.1 GCA_009377755.1 Hyphomicrobiales bacterium
TCCAATCTCGGCTCCCATGAAAATGGAAGCCACAGTGGACCCTCAGTCCCGGGGTCCCGATTGGATGCCGATCACCCCGAAAACGGGGTCCTTATTCCATGCCGAAACACAATCCGGGACCCATGTACCTCTGCCCTCGGCCGAGCGCGATTCATAACACTCGCAGCACAGGGATACGTGGGTCCCGGCTCTCGTGGAGCCTGTGCTCGGACGGCGCGAAGCGCCGATCCGAGTGCTCGGCCGGGATGACAACCTGCGACTATTGATAACAGGTCGCTCTGTCAGGCGGACGGCCGCCCGCCACCGAACTTCGTGCGCACCTGTTCGGCCTTTGCCGCATCGGCGCGCACGGTCAGGTGCATCCGCCCCTGCTCGTCCGCGTGTTTGGCCATGACTTCGGTGTTGCGATGGAGCCAGCTTACCCCTGCCCCGTCTGCGGCATCGAGCACGAGGTCGATGGTGACGCGGGCGGCGCTGAGACGCCGCTCAATGGTGCCGACGAGCACGTCCAACCCTTCTCCGGCCAGTGCCGATAGCAGCACCGGGTGGCGCTCGGCCGGCCGGCGCGCCGCGAGGTTTGTCACGCGATCGCGGCTTGCCGCGTCCAGGCGGTCGATCTTGTTCCACACCTCCACGAACCGGTCCGAGTCGTCGGGATCGATATCGAGCGAACGCAGTACCTCCGCGACGTCGTGGAGCTGAGCCTCGCTGTCATCATGCGACACGTCCCGCACGTGCAGGATCAGGTCCGCTTCGACGACCTCCTCAAGCGTCGCGCGGAAGGCGGCGACCAGCATGGTCGGTAGGTCGGAGATGAAACCGACCGTGTCGGAGACGATCACCTTAAGCCGGTGCGGCAGGGTCACCACCCGCAGCGTCGGGTCGAGCGTCGCGAACGGCATGTCGGCGGAAAGGACGCTCGCTTGGGTGAGGCGGTTGAACAGCGTCGACTTGCCGGCGTTGGTGTAGCCGACCAGCGCCACGATCGGGTACGGCACGCGCTTGCGGCTGTCACGATGTAGCTTGCGGGTGCGTTTGACCTTAACGAGTTCGGTCTCGATACGGGCGATCTGCTCCTCGATGATGCGCCGGTCGGCTTCGAGCTGGGTTTCGCCGGGCCCGCCGAGAAAGCCGAAGCCGCCGCGCTGGCGTTCGAGATGCGTCCAGGATCGGACCAGCCGGCTGCGCTGGTAAGTCAGCGCCGCGTGCTCGACCTGCAATGTGCCCTCGCGGGTTCGTGCGCGCCGCCCGAAGATCTCCAGGATCAGGCCGGTCCGATCAATAACCTTGGCAGACCAGGCTTTTTCCAGGTTACGCTGCTGCACCGGGGAGAGCGCGCAGTCCATGACGACGAGGCCGGCGGCCTCGCTTTTCGCCAGTCCTGCGATCTCGTCGACTTTTCCCTTGCCGACAAAGGTTGCAGGCCGGATCTGCTGCAACGGTACGATGCCGCTATTGACGACTGTCAGGTCAATGGCGCGGGCGAGCCCAAGCGCCTCGTCGAGGCGCGCTTCCGGCGCACGAGAAACCATTGCCCGGCCGCCATTGTCCGGCGGTCGACGCAGGATCGGTTCGATTACGATGGCACGGCCCGTCTCCAAGCCCCCACCGGGGCTTAGACGGTCGGACTCCGTACCGCGGCGTCGAGGCTCCAATTACGTCTTTTCCCCGGCCACAGCTTCTTCGGCCCCCTCGAACAATTGGATCGGATGACCCGGCATGATCGTCGAGATGGCGTGTTTGTACACGAGCTGCGAGTGTCCGTCACGCCGCAGCAGCACGCAGAAGTTATCGAACCAGGTGACTACGCCCTGGAGCTTGACCCCGTTCACAAGGAAGATCGTGAGCGGTGTTTTGTTCTTGCGGACGTGATTGAGGAAGGTGTCCTGGAGGTTTTGTGCGCGTTCGGCCGCCATTGCCGTTGTTCCGTTTTGCGCCCGCGATCTGCGCCGCGAGGCGTCTTGCCAAGCTACTTCGCCCTCTAATTCAACAAGTTCCCCGCGAAGGCCCAGTCGGTTCCATTAGATGGTACTCAAACGATCGGCGCAAGGGCCAGTTGGGGCACAAGCAACCTGATTTCATGGTTTGATGAGGAATAAGGCACAATCGGGCAATCGCCATTTCATGAAATTTCGGCGTGGCCGTGGAATGCCTGCCGCAGCGAGGTTGCCACCGTCCCCGGATGGCCGTTTCCGATGGGCTGGCCGTCGATTCGTACCACCGGCATCACTATCTGGCTGGCGGACGTGACGAAGGCCTCGCGTGCCCGGTGGGCCTCCTCGACCGAGAACGGGCGTTCATCCAGTAGCAACCCCTGGGCCGCAATGACGTCCAGCAGTACGGTCCGGGTGATACCGCGCAGGATGCCGCGCTCGGCGGGGCGGGTGACCACGGTCCCGTCCATGGTGACGATCCAGGCATTGGTTGAGGACCCTTCGGTCACCAGGCCAGCGGCGTCGACGAACCAGGCCTCCTTGGCGCCCTGCTCTCGCGCCGCCTGCTTGGCGAGCACATTCGGCAAAAGCGCAATGGTCTTGATGTCGACCCGGTCCCACCGGTTGTCCGGTACAGTGATGACGGCGATCCCCTCAGCCGCCTGCCGCTCGTTGCGGGCGACGTCGAGGCCGCGGGCGGTCACGACAAGGCCTGGCAGCGTCTCCGCCGCAGGAAACGCATGGTCGCGCCGCGCCACGCCGCGGGTAACCTGCAGGTAGACGATGCCATCGCGGACGCGGTTGCGACGCACGGTCTCGCGCAGGACGACGCCAAGCGCCGCCGGCGACATCGGCATGCGCATGCGCAATTCGTGCAGCGAGCGCTGCAGTCGCTCGACGTGCAACCGTTCGTCGACGAGTGCACCGCGCTTGACCTCGCAAACCTCGTAGACGCCGTCCGCAAACTGGTAGCCGCGGTCTTCGACGTGCACCGACGCGCCGGCATGCGGCAGGTAGCGGCCGTTGACGTAAGCGATGCGTGACAAGGCGTCAGCCCCCAATTCCCAATGCTTTGAGTTTCCGGTGCAGGGCCGAGCGCTCCATGCCGACGAACTCCGCCGTCCGTGAAATGTTGCCGCCGAACCGGCTGATCTGCGCGACCAGATACTCGCGCTCAAACAGCTCGCGTGCCTCGCGCAGCGGCAGCGCCATGATCTGCTCCCCGCCCCCGCCGTTCGGCATCGCCGGGATCATCGAGCCGACATCCTGCGGCAGCATGCTGGCGCTGAGCACCGCGTCGGCATCGCCGCCGGCCAGGATCATCAGCCGCTCGATATTATTGCGCAGCTGCCGCACGTTGCCGGGCCAATTGTGCGATTGCAGCACGGCCATAGCGTCTTCACCAATGCGCCGTTTCGGTAGACCGGTCGCCCGGGATATCTGGTCCATGAAATATTCGACCAGTTCCGGGATGTCCTCGCGCCGTTCGGCGAGCGGCGGCACGCGAATCGGGACAACCGACAAGCGATGATATAGGTCCTCACGGAAGCGTCCGGCAGAGATGTCCGTCTCGAGATTGTGTGCGGTGGAAGAAATGATTCTCACGTCGGCTGAGATCTTCGCGCTTCCCCCGACACGCTGGAAAGTTTGATCGACCAGCACCCGCATGATCCGGTTCTGCGTCTCCCGGGGCATGTCGGCGATCTCGTCGATGAACAGCGTGCCGCCGTGCGTCTCCTCCAACGCACCGATCTGGCGCGCCTGACCGTTGCTCTGCTCGGTGCCGAACAGCTCGACTTCCATGCGGTCCGGAGTGATCGCCGCGGCATTGATCACCGCGAAGGGACCCTCGGTGCGCGCCGACAAGGCATGGATCGTGCGCGCCGCGAGTTCCTTGCCGGAGCCGGAGGGACCGACGATCAGGATGCGGCTATTGGTCGGTGCCACCCGCTCGATCGCCTGGCGCAGCTGATTGAGCGACGGTGACCGCCCGATGAGCCCCGTCGCGGCCGGCGCCAACTGCCTGAGTTCCTTCACCTCCCGCTTGAGGCGTGAGGTTTCCAGCGCGCGCTCGGCAACCAGAACCAGACGGTCCGCCTTGAACGGCTTCTCGATGAAGTCGTAAGCCCCCTGCTTGATCGCAGCGACGGCGGTTTCGATATTGCCGTGGCCGGAAATCATCACGATCGGGAGATTGGGGTGCTCCTGCTTGAACGCATCGAGCAACTGCAAGCCGTCCAGGCGACTGCCCTGCAGCCAGATGTCGAGAAAGATCAGGCTGGGTCGCCGGCCGGCCACGGCCTGCAACGCCTCATCGCTGTCGCGCGCCGTCCGCGTCGCATAGCCTTCGTCTTCGAGGATGCCGGCGACCAGTTCGCGAATATCGGTCTCGTCATCGACGATGAGAATTTCCGGCCCCATTGCTACTCACCTGCCACCGCTTGCCTGGCACTGTCGGAAGCCGACTCGATGGCGACCGCCTCGGCGCGGAAACGCAACCGCACCCAGGCGCCGCGCTCGCCCGCATTCCTTGCCGAAGCGTCGCTCAGCTCGATGCCACCCACATGCTCCTCGAGAATCCGGCCAACGATGGCGAGACCGAGACCGGTGCCTTTCTCGCGCGTCGTCACGTATGGCTCGAGCAGCCGGCTGCGGTTCTCCCTCGGCAACCCGATGCCATTGTCGACCACGTCGATGACGATATCGTCGCCATCGCGGAATGTGGCGACGTGAATTCTGCCGCGACCGAGCCCGGTCGGCGGGACTGCCGCGATCGCCTCGGTAGCGTTCTTGATGATGTTGGTGAGCGCCTGCGCGATCAGCCGCCGGTCGAACCGGGCCGGCATCGGGTCTTCGGCGATTTCCACCTCGATGTCGATGTCGGGATGGCCGACCCGCATTAGAAACACCGCCTGGCGGACGGTCTCGGCGATATCCTCGGCGGTCATCACCGGTTTCGGCATGCGCGCGAAGCGGGAAAATTCGTCGACCATGCGCTTGATGTCGTCCACCTGCCGCACAATCGTATCGGTGCACTGTTGGAATACGGCCGGGTCGTCGACGATGACCTTGCTGTACTTGCGCCGCAGCCGCTCGGCCGAAAGCTGGATCGGCGTCAGCGGATTCTTGATTTCGTGGGCGATGCGCCGGGCGATGTCGGCCCAGGCTGACGTTCGCTGGGCGGCGACCAATTCGGTGATGTCGTCCAGAGTGATCACGTAGCCGTGGTTCGATTCGTCCGCCTGCTCGCTGGTCACCCGTACCGACAGGTTGCGTTCACGTCCGCCGCGATTGATCGCGATCTGTCCCTGCGCCAGCCGCCCGCCGGTGCGTGCGGCCGACAGCATATCGGCGAGTTCGGGCAGGATTTCGGTCAGCGGCCGCCCGAGAGTTTCCGCCTCGGTCCGGCCGGTCAACCGCTCGGCCGAACGGTTCAGGATGCTGATGCGGCCCTCGGCATCGACGCCGATGACGCCCGCGCTGGCACCCGCCAGAACGGCCTCGGTGAAGCGGCGCCGGCGGTCGATGACGTCGCGCGCGCGGACCAAGTCATCGCGTTGGGTGCGCAGTTCCTGCGTCATCTTGTTGAAGGTCTCGCCGAGGTGCGCGAGATCGCCCTCCGAGCGTCGGATCGGCACCTGAACGTAGAGATTACCGGTAGAGACGAGATTGGCGGCCCCAATCAGGCGGCGGATCGGCGCCACGAGAAGATTGGCGAAATTGAGCCCGATCCAAACGGCCGACAAGAGCACGCTGAGCGCGATCACCGTGTACATCAACGCGAAGGCGATCTGCACACCGAGGCGCCGCGCCTGCAATGCGGCATATTCGGTGACGCTTTCGCGGGTTGCGCTCAGTTGCTGCACGATCCGAGGATCAAGCGGGCGCGCGACGTGCAGGTAGTAGTTGTCATAGTTGCGAAGCTTCAGGATCGCCGCGACGTAGTTCGCATCGAGGATCAGGGCGACCTGCGGCTCCGTTTCATTGACTGCGGTGAGCGCTTGTTTGGAGGGTTGGATCACCGCCTGGTTGAGTGGGATGTCGGCGCGTTCAATGGCCTCGACGTCGTTGCTGAGGATTTCGGCAACCGGCAGGCCACGGACTTGCGCCTGGGCGGTGAAGAACTGGCGGAAGCGGGAACGGTCCTGATCGAAGAGCGGCTTGGCCCGCGCGACGTCGAATGCCATGGCCAGGATATCGCCGCGGATCAGTTGGCCATGCTCGCGCATGTAGGCCTCGGCGACGATCATCGAATTTTCAATGACGGCGCGCGTCCGCGTGGAGAACAGCCGATCGAGGCCGCGGTCGAGCGTTACGCTCGCCACCACGGCGACGAGAATGGCCGGCGCCGCGGCGATGATCGAGAACAGGCCGACAATGCGGACATGCAGGCGGGCGGCGGCTCGGCCGCGCCGGCGCGCCTGCACGATCTGCCAGACTTCCCGACCGACGGTTCCGAGCAGCAGAAGCACGGTTGCCGCATTGATCAGCAGCAAGGTGACGACGACCCGGTGCGTCGGGGCAAGCGGCGTCAGATCCGACAGGACGACGAAGGTGGCGAAGGCCGAGCACAGCGCCAAGCCTACCGCGATCGGCCCAAGCAAGCGGGTTTCGATTGCCGATGGGCCGGGTTGAAGCGCTTCGGCCTCGGCGGCCGGCCATCCGGCAACCGCTGCTTCGGTGGGGACGGCGGGGTCGGCGCTGGTCATGGCCTCCGGCAATCAGCAATGCGATGACCGACGTCAGTCCCCGGCATGGGCACTGGTGGCTGTCACTTGAACTTGGCCGCCCACCCCCTTGTGCGCGCCCGGCTTTACCAAATAGCCAAATGCGTCCATTCAGCTTGGAGTAACACAACCAAGCGGGTGAAACGGCTCGGATGATGCTTTTGTATCACAATGTTGCCGAACTGCGACATTTCCGGGGCGATATACGAAAGGTTCCAGCACTATCCGCTGGTGCGAAAGACCTGGATGTCCAAGTCGCGGATTTTCTTGCGCAAGGTGTTGCGATTGACACCGAGCAAGTCGGCGGCGCGAATTTGATTTCCGCGCGTGGCGGCGAGCGCTGCCGACAACAACGGGTATTCCACCTCGCGCAGGATCCGGTGATACAGGCCAGGCGGCGGCAAGCCATTGTCGAAGCTTGAAAAATACGCCGACAGATGGCGCTCGACGGAGGCCACCAGTGTCTCCTCCGCGGCCTCGCGCGTTGCTGACAGCGTTGCCGGCTGTGCGAGTTCAGCTTCGATCACCGCTTCAGTGATTGTCTCCTGCGGATAGAGCGCGGCGAGCCTTCGAGCCAGATTCTCCAACTCACGCACGTTGCCCGGCCAGCGGTGCCGCTTCATCCGTTCCAGGGCGCCCTGGTCGAGTTGCTTCGGTGGGAGCCCTTCCCGTTCCACCGTGGCAAAGAAATGCCGTATCAGATCAGGCACGTCCTCGATCCGCTCGCGCAGCGGCGGCAGCCGCAGCGGCACGACGTTGAGGCGGAAATAGAGGTCCTCGCGGAACAGACCCTGCTGGATCAGGATACGCAAATCCTTGTTGGTCGCGGCGATTATACGGACGTCAGTCTTGATCGGGGTGCGGCCGCCGACCGTGGTATATTCGCCCTGCTGCAACACGCGCAGCAGCCGCGTCTGCGCCTCCATCGGCATGTCGCCGATTTCGTCGAGAAACAGCGTCCCGCCTTCGGCCTGCTCGAAGCGCCCGGCGCTGCGTGCATTGGCGCCGGTGAAGGCGCCCTTCTCGTGGCCGAACAGTTCGGACTCGATCAGCTCGCGCGGGATCGCCGCCATGTTGATGGCGACGAAAGGACCGTTGCGCCGCTTGCCGTAATCGTGAAGCGCGCGCGCGACCAGTTCTTTGCCGGTACCGGACTCACCGCTGATCATCACGGTCAGATCGGTCTGCATGAGGCGCGCGAGCAACCGGTAAATCTCCTGCATGGCCGGCGAGCGGCCGACCAGCGGAATGGAGTCGAGTTCCTCGGCTTTCGCCGGCGCGCGCGGACGCTCCTTCGGCTCCGACAGGGCGCGGCCGACGATGGAGATCAGTTCCTTCAGATCGAAGGGCTTGGGCAGATATTCGTAGGCACCGCGCTCGGAGGCGCGGATCGCGGTCATGAATGTGTTTTGTGCGCTCATCACCACGACCGGCAGTTCGGGCCGCAGCTTCTTGATGCGCGGCAGCAGATCGAAGGCGTTCTCGTCCGGCATCACCACGTCGGTGATGACGAGGTCGCCCTCCCCCTGGCTAACCCATCGCCATAGGGTCGCGGCATTTCCGGTCGAGCGCACCTCGTAGCCGGCGCGTGAAAGTGCCTGGTTGAGCACGGTACGGATGGCCGAATCGTCGTCGGCGACCAGTATGCTTCCTGCGGGCATGACCCCCTCGTTACCCAGCGCCGCCCGGCAAGGCGTCGTCTGCGGTGTAGACCGGCATCAAAATCCGAAAGGTGGTGCGGCGTGGCTGCGACTCGCATTCGATGATGCCGCCGTGATCGCCGACGATCTTCGCGACCAGCGCCAAGCCGAGGCCGGTGCCCGTCGGCTTGGTTGTCACGAAGGGATCGAACAGATGCGGCAGCAGGTCGTCGCTGACACCCGGCCCATTGTCCTTGACGCAGAATTCCATCGGCAATGAGACGCGCGTGCGGCTTCCGGGCAGCGACAGGCGCACCCCCGGGCGGTAGGCAGTCGTTAGCTGGATCTCGCCGTCGGTTGCGCCGTCATTGCAGGATTCGGCTGCGTTCTTCACGAGGTTGAGGAAGACCTGGATGAGCTGGTCGCGGTTACCTAGCACGGGCGGCAGCGACGGATCATAATCTTCAACGAAGCGGACGTTGCGGGCGAAGCCCGACTGGGCGAGCCGCTTCACGTGCTCGAGCACCGCGTGGATGTTGAGCGGTTCCCGCTCAACCGGCCGCTCGTCGCTGAACACCTCCATGCGGTCGACCAGCTTCACGATACGGTCGGCCTCGTCGCAGATCAGGCGCGTGAGCGAGCGGTCCTCGTCGCCGACCGACTGCTCGAGCAGTTGCGCAGCACCGCGAATGCCCGACAGCGGATTCTTGATCTCGTGCGCCAGCATGGCGGCAAGCGCCGTCACCGATCGAGCGGCGCCACGGTGGGTGAGTTGACGATCCATCTTGTCGGCGATGGTGCGTACCTGCAGCATCACCACGACGTATTCCAGCCGCTCCGGCAGTGGAGCAACGTGGAGATCGACGAGACGTTCGCCGGGATTGCGCGGCGTGCCGAGCTCGACCTTGTACTCGTTGACCGCCGCACCCCGGGCGCGCACCTGGTCGACCAGCGCCAGCAGTGGACTGCCGAACGGCACCAGTTCGCGTAGGCAGTGCCGCCGCAACAGCGGCACTGAGATTTCGAAGAACGTCTCGGCGGCGACGTTGGCATCCGCGATCTTGCCATCGGCGGCGATCATGATCACCGGGTGCGGCAGCGCATTGAGGACCGCGTCGGCGCTGACCGACGGGAATTCCGCGGGTGCAAGCTCGGCGGTGCTCATGCGGCCCTCCGCTCGGCGGGAGCATTGGCACTTGCGCCGCACAAGGCCTCGATCGCCGCGAAGGCATCGAATGCTCTGGCAAGGGCCGCGCGCACTGCTCCCGGTTGTTCCGCGGTCAGGACCAACACGCGATGGCGCTTGAGCATGTCGATCGGTACGCTCGCGGCGACGGCCGCCCGATCCAGGGCCCAGCCGAGATGCTTGCGCGCATGCCGGGCACCAACAAAGCTACCGTAATGCGTTAGGATATCATCGTATAACTCTGAAATAATTTCGATTTGCTCGCGAAGTTCAACCAATTTCTGAGTGAATCCGGTCGCCAGAAAATGCGCCAGCTCACCAAGGAACCATGGCCGCCCTTGGGCGCCTCGGCCGACCATGACGGCATCGGCTCCGGATGCGGCAAGCGCCGCCTCGGCATCGGCAAAGTCCGCGACATCACCATTGACAGCGACCGGAATTGACACCGCATCCTTGACGGTGCGAACGGCCGCCCAATCGGCTTTTCCTGTGTAGAATTGGCAGCGGGTGCGCCCATGCACCGTCACCATGCGGATACCGGCCGCTTCCGCTCGCCGCGCCAGGTCGGGCGCATTGCGCGAGCGGCCGTCCCAGCCGAGGCGAATCTTCAGGGTCACGGGAACCGACACCGCCGCCACCGTCGCCTCGATCAGCCGCAGGGCATGATCGAGATCACGCATCAGCGCCGATCCGGACTCGCCGGTCGTGACCCGCCGCGCCGGGCAGCCCATGTTGATATCGATGGTCTGGGCACCGGCCGCCTCCGCCATGCGCGCGCCCTCGGCCATCCAATGAGGCTCGCAGCCGGCAAGTTGGACCACGTGGCGCCCGACGCCGGGCGCTTCGGCCTTGAGTCGTGCCGCCGGACATCCCTCGGCCAGCGCCTCGCTGGCGGTCATTTCCGACACGACCAGCCCGGCGCCAAGCCGCGCCGCGAGACGCCGAAACGGCGCATCCGTGATGCCGGACATTGGCGCGAGCACGACGCGGTTGGTCAGCCCTAAAGCCCCAATCCCCGAATAATCGCGGTTCTTCTGCACACCCATGGCTCTGCCTACAAATTAGGCGAAATCGAAATTTGCACAGACTCTAACCAATTTCTGTCCGGAGGCAAGTGCTGCACTGCAAAAAAATTTGGATGGTGTGTGTATGGTTTCCTAGCGCCGGCACACAGGTTAGACACATGATCCAAGACAATTGGAGGGCGCGGCTTGAGCGTGGCGGCAATCGTCGTGGCAGCGGGACGTGGAATACGGGCCGGGGGCGCCACGCCGAAGCAATATCGGACAGTGGCGGGCGACCCGGTGATCCGCGCGAGCCTTGCGCTGTTTGCGGCTCATGCCGAGGTGAATCTGGTCCAGCCTGTCATCCATCGCGATGACCGCTCTCTCTTTAGCGCCGCGTGCGCCGGGCTCGAACTGTTGCCGCCGGCAAATGGCGGCGCGACCCGGCAAGCATCGGTGTGGGCTGGAATCGAGGCGCTCGCGCCGCACGCTCCGGATATCGTGCTGGTCCACGATGCCGCGCGCCCGTTCGCTTCGCCGATGCTGGTGTCGCGGGCGATCGCGGCGATGGCAGATGCGACGGCGGCGATCCCTGGGCTCGACGTCTCCGATACCATCAAGCGTGTCGATGCCGGCGGACGGGTCGCCGACACGCTCGACCGCACGTTTCTGCTGACGGTGCAGACGCCGCAGGCTTTCCAATTCGCGGCCCTGCGCGATGCGCATCTGCGAGCGCTCGCCGCCGGGCGCAACGACTTCACCGACGATGCCGCACTGATGGAATGGTGTGGTGCGGCCGTCACCGCTTTTCCAGGCGAGCAAGGCAATGTGAAGCTCACGACGCCGGACGATTTCCTGCGCGCCGAGAGCGAGCGCATGGCGCGCCTCGGCGACGTGCGCACCGGTACCGGTTACGACGTGCATGCCTTCGGCGACGGCGATCACGTCATGCTCGGCGGCGTGCGCATCCCGCATGAACGGGGCCTGTCGGGCCATTCCGATGCTGACGTCGCGCTGCATGCCGCAGTCGATGCGATCCTCGGTGCGCTTGCCGACGGCGACATCGGCAAGCATTTTCCGCCGAGCGATCCGCAGTGGCGGGGCGCGGCCTCCGACATCTTCCTGCAAGACGCGGTCGCACGCGTGCGCTCGCGCGGCGGCATCATCGCCCATCTCGATATCTCGCTGGTCTGCGAGGCGCCGCGCATCGGCCCACACCGGGACGCCATGCGGCAGCGGATCGCCGAGATCGCCGGCATCGATGTCGGCCGTGTGGCGGTGAAGGCGACGACCAGCGAGCGGCTCGGATTCACCGGCCGCGGTGAAGGCATTGTCGCCATGGCCGCCGCGACGATCCGCCTTCCCTGGAGTCTGCCGTGAGCGATGAGGCGACCCGCAGCGCGGCTACCCGGCTGCTCGACACCTGCCGCGCGCGCGGCCTGACGGTGGCGACGGCGGAATCCTGCACCGGCGGTCTTGTCGCCGCGGCGCTAACCGAAATCGCCGGTTCCTCCGACGTGGTCGACCGAGGCTTCGTCACCTATTCGAACGCTGCCAAGATGGCGATGCTCGGTGTTCTGCCGCAAACGCTGGAGGCCAACGGCGCCGTCAGCCGCCAGACCGCCGAGGCCATGGCGCAAGGCGCGATCGAACGATCGGGCGCGAACCTCACGGTCTCCGTGACCGGCATCGCTGGTCCCGGCGGCGGATCGGCGGACAAGCCTGTCGGGCTGGTGCATTTCGCCGCCGCGTCAAAGGACGGCCGGCTGGTGCATCGCGAGGAACGGTTCGGCGATCTCGGCCGCGCCGAGATCAGGCACCGCTCGGTGCTGGTGGCGATCGAGATGCTGCAGGAACAGGCGAGTATCCACCCCCGTAGGGCGTGATAGCGACGCGTATTGCGCCGCCCGCGGTGCTACGGCGGGTTCGGCTAACCCGCCCTATGCCCTACGCGCATAAACCTGATCGGCGCGCTTCTCGAACGCCGCGGAAAAACGGCGAAACGCTGTGTCGAACACCGCCCCCATCAATAGGCCAAGCGCCCGGCTGCGGAACTCATACGAAATGAAGAACTCGATCTCGCAGGAATGATCGCCGCGCGGATGAAACTCCCAGCGGTTCATCATGTGGCTGAACGGGCCGTCGAGATACTCGACCAGGATTTGCAGGTTCGGACGGTCGAGTGTGACCCGGCTGGCAAAGCGTTCGCGCAACAGCTTGTACGCAACCGTCATCTCGGCGACGAGGATATCGACGCCCTCCGGCTCCTCCACGCGCCGGATCAAGCGCATCGAGCGGCACAGCGGCACGAATTCCGGATAGCGCTCGACGTCGGCGACCAGCGCGAACATGTCGCCGGCGTCGTGGCGCACCTGACGTTTGGTGGAGAATTGCGGCATCAGGCCGCCGAAAGGTTGCGTAGAAAGGCGCCCGCTTCAGCATTGCTCCGCAAAATGGTGGTCCGTGACCAAGCATCGTGGTGATCGAGGGCGCTCACCATACGCGGGCAATAGCGCTTGGGAAAACGCCAAATGTATTTGAGGAAATCCCAATCGAGCCGTTCCGGACAGCCGGCGGCCATGTCCGGCCTGACCTGGCCGTAGCTTCCGATCACGCGGCGCATGACGCGCCAGTAGCAGACCGCGCGCGAGCTTTGCAGCCAGACGATCGTGTCCGCGCACGGGATGCGGCGGTCGAGCGTTGAGGGATTGTTGCCATCGATGATCCATCGCGGTTGGGCAACGACAGCATCGAGACGCGCGAGATAGACCTCACGCGGGACCTGCACCCAGTTGGGCAGCCAGAACAGTTGGTCGATGTGAATCACCGGCAGCCGGGCGCGCTCCCCGAGGGCGCGGCGAACGTCGATTTTCCGGTACCGGAGCAGCCGATTACGAGCACCCGCTGCATGAACGACCGATTTCCATGAATCAACGCCCCGCCAACGACCCGCGCGCCGCCTTGAGCCGCGCGAAATTCTCGCCGGCGTGATGCGACGAACGCGTCAGCGGCGAGGCCGACACCATCAGGAAGCCCTTGGCATAGGCGATCGCCTCGAACGCCTTGAACTCGTCCGGCGTGACGAACCGCACTACCGGATGATGCTTGCGCGTCGGCTGGAGATACTGGCCGATGGTGAGAAAGTCGACGTCGGCGCTGCGCAGGTCGTCCATCAGCGCCAGCACCTCGTTGCGCTCCTCGCCCAGGCCCACCATAATGCCGGACTTGGTGAACAGCGACGCATCGAGTTCCTTCACCTGCTGCAACAGCCGGATCGAATGGAAGTAGCGCGCCCCCGGCCGCACCGTGAGATAGCGCGACGGTACAGTTTCGAGATTGTGGTTGAACACGTCCGGCTTGGCGGCGACGACCAATTCGGCGGCGCCGTTCTTGCGCAGGAAATCGGGGGTGAGCACCTCAATTGTGGTCGCCGGGCAGTGTGCGCGGATGGCGCGGATCACCGCTGCGAAGTGCCCCGCCCCGCCGTCGGCGAGATCGTCGCGGTCGACCGACGTGATGACGACGTGGGCCAGGCCGAGCTTCGCTACGGCCTCGGCCACGTGCCCAGGCTCTTTTGCGTCGAGCGGCCCGGGCAGTCCGGTCTTGACGTTGCAGAAGGCGCAGGCGCGCGTGCAGGTATCCCCCATGATCATGAAGGTGGCGTGCTTCTTCTCCCAACACTCGCCGATATTCGGGCAGCCGGCCTCCTCGCACACCGTATGCAGGCCGTTGGCGCGCATGATGTCGCGCGTGGCGGCATAGCCGGGCGAGACCGGCGCCTTGACGCGGATCCAGTCCGGCTTGCGCAACACTTCGGAATCGGCGCGGTGCGCCTTCTCCGGGTGGCGCGGCCGGCCCGCGCGGGCAGTGTCGAGAACGACGACCATGTGGGTTTGCGCCGAATAAGCTGTCCTGCCGGTTAGGTATGCCGATATTCGCCTGCCGGCAACTGCCGGCGGGCCAGTGGGCCTACCCTTTCACGCCAATCCGGGATTTCGACCAACAGCAGATAGCCGTTGACCAACAGCACGCCGCCGGTCGGGCGCGCCATGGCGCCGCCGATGAAAGGCGAGCCACCAATTTCCGCGACGATCGACACCGAGAATCAGCACGATGGCGATTTGCAGCAGCGCCTCGGCATAGCCGAAATACGGTCTGCTTGAGTGCGAGGCCGCGCCTGGCCGAGTGTGCCAATTTGGTTTGGCGTGTGCTCAAGCGTGGCGGATCGCCCGCCACAGGAACAGGAATAGCACCGCCCCGATCGTCGCGGTGATCAGTTCACCCCAGAAGTCAGGCACGACCGTGATGCCGATCTTGCGAAACAAAAATCCACCCAACAGCGAACCAATGAGGCCAATGACTAGGTTGCGGATCAGTCCGCCGGGGGCACCGGTGATCCGGGATGCCAGCCAACCGGCAATCAGGCCGATCAATATCCAGACAAGAACTCCCATCGCCTACCTACCCCATACCTGGTCCGCAACCTCGACCATGCGGGCTAGCTTACGCTCGACCGTATCAAGCGCAAACTTACCGGTCCCGACATTGCTGGAAAATCCGCATTGCGGGCAGAGACAAAGCTGATCGAGCTCGATCGAGCGGCTCGCCTCATCGATCCGCCGCTTCAGCGAATCCGCGGATTCCGCCTCGGGGTGCTTGGTGCTAATGATGCCGATCGCAGCGCGCTTGCCTTTGGGCAGGAAGCGCAGCGCGTCGAAGTCGCCCGCGCGCGGGGTGTCGTACTCGAGAAAATAGCCGTCGATCTCAAGGCGATTGAACAGACGCTCGGCGATTGCGTCATAGCCGCCGTCCGCCATGCCGTGGCCCTGGTTGCCGCGGCACATGTGCAGGCAGACCGTCATGTCCGCCGGACGGTCACAGATCGCGGCGTTGATCACGTCGATATAGGCGTCGATCACCTTGTCCGGATCTTCGCCGCGCGAGCGCACGATTTCCTTATTGTTGGGATCGCAGATGACCGTGAGCGGCACCTCGTCCATCTGCAGGTACTTACAGCCGCGCGCAGCGAGATCGGCGATTTCCTCACGATAAGCGCGGGCGACGTCGTCGAAGAATCGGTCGAGATCGGGATAGACCTTCGGATCGATCGCCGTCTTGCCACGAAAGAAATGCGTGACCGAAGGCGTCGGCAGATTGGCCTTGGGCACGCCCTTGGTCATGCCCTTGAGCATCTCGAAATGGTCGGCAGTCATCGGCTCACGACGGTTGACCTTGCCGATGACGCTCGGCACCGGCCCGGCCTTGCGCGTCGTGCCGTCGAATAGCCGGAAGGTGAAGTCAGCCTCGTAGCGTTCGATGCTGAAGCCGTGAAAATGCTCGAACGGTGCGTCGCGCCAGCTCGTGCGGCGGAATTCCCCGTCGGTCACGGCGCCAACGCCGACGCGCTCCTGCATCGCCACCACTTCGGCAATCGCCGTGTCCTCCGCGCGCCGCAGATCGGCGAGCGCGATCTTGCCGGCCGCATAATCGTTGCGCGCCTGGATCAGCGTTTGCGGCCGCGGAAAGCTGCCGACATGCTCGGCACGGAACGGCCGCTGGTTGCCCGATGAAACCACGATTGTCCTCCCTTTGAGCCGGCGTCGCCGGCGTTGTCTTCGGCGCAGACGATCAGACGTTCAACACCCGCCCGTACGCATCCAGCACCGCCTCCTTCATCATCTCCGATAACGTCGGATGCGGGAAGACGGTGTGCATCAACTCTTCTTCCGTGGTCTCCAGGTTCATGGCAATGACATAGCCCTGGATCAGCTCGGTCACCTCGGCGCCGACCATGTGCGCACCGAGCAACTGACCGCTCGCCTTGTCGAAGATCACCTTCACAAAACCCTGGTCCTCGCCGAGCGCGATCGCCTTGCCGTTACCGGCAAACGGGAAGCGGCCGACGCGAACCTCCTTCTTCTGCTCCTTCGTCGCCGCCTCGGTAAGACCGACGGATGCGATCTGCGGCGTGCAGTACGTGCACCCGGGGATCATGCGCTTGTCCATCGGATGCGGATGCAGCCCTTTGATCGCCTCGACGCAGATGACACCCTCGTGCTCGGCCTTGTGCGCCAGCATCGGCGGACCGGCGACGTCGCCGATGGCGTAGATGCCGGGCACACTGGTCTTGCAGAAGCCGTCGATGACGATCGTGCCGCGGTCGGTCTTCACGCCGAGCTTCTCGAGCCCAAGGTTCTCGATGTTACCGACGACGCCGACGGCGGAGATGACACGCTCGACCTCCAGCGCTTGCGCTTTGCCCTTGCCGTCGTCGATGGTGGCGATAACGCTGTCGGCCTTCTTATCGAGCTTGGTCACCTTGGCGCCGGTGTGGATTTTGATGCCTTGCCGCTCGAATGCCTTGCGTGCGAAGGCGGCGACCTCGGCATCCTCGACCGGAAGGATCTGCGGCAGCACCTCGACCACCGTCACATCCGCGCCGAGCGTGCGATAGAACGAAGCGAACTCGATGCCGATCGCACCAGAGCCGATCACCAGCAACGATTTCGGCATGCGGTCCGGGGCCATCGCCTCGAAATAGGTCCAGACCAGCTTGCCGTCGCCTTCAAGTCCCGGCAGGGCCCGCGGACGGGCGCCGGTGGCGATGATGATGTGCTTGGCCTGATAGACGCCCGGCCCGAGCGTACCCTTCGGCGCCTCGGCCTTGGACGGCTTCACCGTGACTTTGCCGGGGGCATCGATCGCGGCCTCGCCCCAGATCACGCTGACCTTGTTCTTCTTCATTAGGAAGCCGACGCCGTCGTTGAGGCGCTTGGAAACCTTGCGTGAGCGCTCCACCACGGCCTTGGGATCGAACGCGACGTTCTGCGCCGACAGCCCGTAGTCCTTGGCGTGCTGCAGCATATGGAAGACTTCCGCAGTGCGCAGCAGCGCCTTGGTCGGGATGCAGCCCCAGTTAAGGCAGATGCCGCCGAGATAGTCGCGTTCGACGATCGCTGTCTTGAAGCCGAGCTGCGCCGCGCGGATGGCGGTCACGTAGCCTCCGGGTCCCGAGCCGATGATGATGATGTCGAAATTCGTGTCAGCCATCGGTCGCCTTTCGTCTCAATCGCAGCAACAACATGGGGTACCCGCGCCGTCACGGCAACGCCTTTGTACATCCGGCGTTTCGGTGCATGATGTGCGCCAAACACCGCAGCGACCCGTACCCAGCCAATGAGCACTGATACCGTCAAGGGTCTCATATCCATGGGCGTGCAGGGCGTCATGGACGCCGTCGGCCCCGTGTTTGAGCGAACGAGCCGCCATCGGCTGGTGCTCTCTTTCAACACCTCGAAGATGCTGGTGCAGCAGTTGCGCGGCGGCGCCGAGACGGATGTGGTCATCGGCACTCGCGAAGGTCTGGATGGCCTGGCCAGCGAGGGATTGATTGCGGCCGGCTCGAGTATCGCGCTCGCGCATTCCATCGTCGGCATGGCCGTGCGCAAGGGAGCGCCCAAGGCGGACATCTCAACGCCGGAGGCGTTCAAGCGCGCCGTGCTGGCGGCCCGCGCGATCGGGTATTCCGAGCCCGCGGGCGGCGGCGCCAGCGGCGTCCATTTCGAGAAGCTGATTCACCAGCTTGGCATCGCCGATGCGGTTAGGCCCAAGTCCAAGCATCCCCCGGTGGGCACTCATACCGCCGACATGCTGCTCACCGGCGAGGTGGATCTCGCCGTGCAGCAGATCGCCGAACTCATCTACGTGCAGGGGATCGAACTCGTTGGCCCGTTTCCGGCCGAGCTTCAGCTCGTGACGACCTTTGCGGGCGGTGTCCACGCGAAGGCCCGCGACCCGGACGCCACGAAAGCGCTGCTCGCGTTCCTGCGCACCCCGCTCGCGGCCGAGGCCTTTCGGGCACAAGGGCTGGAGCCAGCGTAACGCTTAGACCACCATCATCACCGGGTTCTCGATCAGCCGCCTGAACGCCGCCATCAGTTCGGCGGCAAGTGCGCCGTCGACCGCGCGGTGATCGCTCGAGAGCGTGCAAGTCATCATCATCGCCGCCTCGATCTTGCCATTGCGGGCGACCGCGCGCTCCTCGCCGGCGCCGACCGCCAGGATGGTGGCATGCGGCGGATTGATCACGGCAGCGAACTCGCGCACGCCGTACATGCCAAGGTTCGACACCGCCGTGCTGCCGCCCTGATACTCCTCGGGCTTGAGCTTTCTTGCACGCGCGCGGACCGCGTAGTCCTTCATCTCATTAGAGATGGCGGACAGGGATTTGGTTTCAGCGTGACGCACGATCGGCGTGATCAGGCCGCCTGGGATCGCCACCGCGACGCCGACGTCGGAATGCTTGTGGTGCAGCATGCCGCCCTCGGTCCACGTCACGTTGGCGTCAGGAATCTGCTGCAGCGCTACCGCCAGCGCCTTGATGACGAAGTCGTTGACCGAGAGCTTGAACCCGGGCTTGCCGTCCTTGTCCTTGGGCGCGGCGTCGTTGATCTCCGCGCGCGCAGCCACCAGCCGGTCGATGTTGCAGTCGACGGTGAGATAGAAGTGCGGGATGGTGAGCTTCGCCTCCAGGAGGCGGCGGGCAATGATCTTGCGCACGTTGTCGTGCGGAACGACCTCATAGCTGTCCGCTTCGAACAGTGCGCGGACCTTGTCGTCGGATGGCGCCTGTACCGGCAGCGCCGCAGGCGCTGCTCCGGGTACCGCCGCGAGCCGCAGGCCTTTGCCGGATTTCGCATGCTCGATGTCGCGCGCAACAATGCGCCCGTGCGGACCGGAACCCTGCACGCGGCCGATCTCGATGCCGGCCTCCTTGGCGAGCCGGCGCGCAAGCGGCGAGGAGAAGATGCGGTTGGCTCCGGCCCGCTTCTCGTCCTTCGAGACGGGCGCTTTCGCGCCCTCCTCAGGACGAGGCTGAGATTGGGGCTGGCGTTGCGCTTGCTTAGGCGCGGCACGATCTTTCCCCTCATCCTGAGGAGCCGCCTTTGGCGGCGTCTCGAAGGATGAGGCCCCGGCCTTGGCCTCTTGCTTCTTCTCCGGTGCCTTTGCTGCCGGTGCCGCCCCTGCCGCCCCTGCCGCCTTTACGTCCTCGCCTTCCGCAGCGATGACGGCGATCGGCTGGTTCACCGGCACGTCCTCGGTGCCCTCGGGCACCAGGATCCTGGCGAGCGTTCCCTCGTCGACCGCCTCGACCTCCATGGTCGCCTTGTCGGTCTCGATCTCGGCGATCACGTCGCCGGCCTTGATGGTGTCGCCTTCCTGCTTCAGCCAGCGCGCAAGGTTGCCCTTCTCCATGGTGGGCGACAGTGCGGGCATGAGGACATTGGTGGGCATGTGAAATTCCGCTTAGCGCCTTACCGGTAACAGACCGCTTTCACGGCATCGACCACTTTCGGGACCGAGGGCAGCGCCAGCTTTTCGAGGTTCGCCGCATATGGCATCGGCACGTCCTCGGCGGTGACGCGCGTCACCGGCGCGTCGAGATAGTCGAACGCTTCGACCATGACGCGCGCGGCGATCTCGGCGCCGATGCCGTTCTGCGGCCAGCCCTCCTCGACGGTGACGCAGCGGCCGGTCTTCATCACCGATTGGACGACCGTAGCGCTGTCCATCGGGCGCAGCGTGCGCAAGTCAATCACCTCCGCCTCGATGCCGTCGTTGGCAAGTTCCTCGGCGGCCTTGAGGGCATAAGTCATGCCCATCGACCATGCGACGATGGTCACGTCGCCGCCGGGACGCGCGATCTTCGCCTTGCCGATCGGCAGCACGAAGTCGGCGAGCTTCGGCACCAGGAACGAATGGCCGTACAGAATCTCGTTCTCGAGGAAGATGATCGGGTTCTGGTCGCGGATCGCGGCTTTCAACAGCCCCTTGGCATCGGCGGCGGTGTAGGGCGCGATCACTTTCACGCCGGGAATGTGTGAATACCACGCCGAGTAGTCCTGGCTGTGCTGCGCGGCGACGCGGGCGGCAGGGCCGTTTGGTCCGCGGAATACCACCGAGCAGACCATCTGCCCCCCGGACATGTACAAGGTCTTTGCCGCCGAATTGATCAGCTGGTCCATCGCCTGCATGGCGAAGTTCCAGGTCATGAACTCGACGATCGGCTTCAACCCTGCCATCGCCGCGCCGATGCCGAGGCCGGCAAAGCCGTGCTCGGTGATCGGCATGTCGATCACACGCCGCGCGCCGAACTCCTGCAGCAGTCCCTGGGTGACCTTGTAGGCGCCCTGATACTCAGCGACCTCTTCGCCCAGCACCAGCACGTCCGGATCGAGGCGCATCTCCTCCGCCATGGCGTCGCGCAGCGCCTCGCGCATCGTCATGGTCACCATCTCTGTGCCTTCCGGCACATCCGGCTCGGGAACCGTGGCGGGCTTCGGCGGCTCGGCGACGGCCGATTTCGGCTCGGCCGGCGCCGGCGCCTGTTTAGTCTCCGGCTGGTCCGGGGCGGCCAGCGGCAAGGACTCCGCGCCCTTGGCCTGCTGCGAGGATTTCGAGCCGTTGCCCTGTCCCTGTCTTGCTTTCGTCCCGGCTGCGGCCGGCGCGCCAGCCTCCTCTCCTTCGGCGAAGATGGTCGCGATCGGCGTGTTCACCGCGACGTCCTCGGTGCCCTCGGGCACCAGAATCTGCCCGAGCGTCCCTTCGTCGACCGCTTCGACCTCCATGGTAGCCTTGTCGGTCTCAATCTCGGCGATCACGTCGCCGGCTTTGACCGCGTCGCCTTCCTTCTTCACCCACCGGGCGAGATTGCCCTTCTCCATCGTCGGGGAGAGCGCGGGCATCAGAACCTGGATCGGCATGGACTCCCCGTTACGGCTATTTCGCGATGCGCGCGAGGTTGGTGGCGACCGCCGTCGCGGCAACCAGCGCAATGATGCAAGCAATGAAGGCGACCAGCGCCTTGTTGACGACGTCGGCATAACCGGCGGCGGCCCCTTTGAACCGGCCCCGTGCAAATGGCCAGGCGACGATCGCGAGCCAGCGCAACAGTCGGTCCTCCTGGCCGATCGCGGCCAAGGCGCGCGCGAAGTAGACAGCACCGACGATCCAGCACACCACCGCACCTGCGATTGCCAGGTAGACCACGGCGAGAGCGATCGACACTGTTCCCCTCCCGCGCCTAGCGCAACACGTCCGTGTAGAGCTCGCTCGGATCGGGTTCGGGATCCTGGATCGCGAACTCGGACGCCTCGTTGACCACAGCGCGGACCGACGCATCGATTTTCTTCAATTCATCCTCTGTAGCCCGCTTGGTCTCGATCAGCCGCAGGCGGACCTGCTCGATCGGGTCCTGCTCGCTGCGCACCTTGTCGACTTCCTCGCGGGTGCGGTACTTGACCGGGTCCGACATGGAATGGCCGCGATAGCGGTAGGTGAGCATCTCCAGGATGTAGGGACCGTTGCCCTCGCGGCACCATTGCACGGCCTTTGCGCCGGCCGCCTTGACGGCGCGGACATCCATGCCGTCGACCTGCTCCCCGGGGATGTTGAACGACAAGCCTCGCTTCGACAAATCCGTGGTCGCTGACGCCCGGTCGATCGACGTCCCCATGGCATAGCGGTTGTTCTCGATGATGTAGACCACCGGAAGCTTCCATAGCTCCGCCATATTGAAGCTCTCGTAGACCTGGCCCTGGTTGGCGGCGCCGTCCCCGAAATAGGTGAGCGAGACGTTGTCGTTGCCGCGGTAGCGGTTGGCGAAGGCCAGCCCGGTGCCGAGCGGGACCATTGCGCCGACGATGCCGTGGCCGCCGTAGAACCCCTTCTCGACCGAGAACATGTGCATCGAGCCGCCCTTGCCCTTGGAATAGCCGCCGCGGCGCCCGGTCAGTTCGGCCATCACACCCTTCGGGTCCATACCACAGGCCAGCATGTGGCCGTGATCCCGGTAGCCGGTGATCACCTGGTCGCCCGGCTTGCGCGTCATCTGCATGCCGACGACTACGGCTTCCTGGCCGATATACAGATGGCAGAAGCCGCCGATCAGGCCCATGCCGTACATCTGGCCGGCCTTCTCTTCGAAGCGGCGGATCAGCAGCATCTGCTCGAAGACGGCGCGTTCCTGCTCCTTGGTCAGGGCCGGAACGGGCGACGATTGTTCATCCGCAGGCTTTTCGGCGGCGGATCGGCGGATCGACGCGGTCTGCGCCGCTGGCGTTGTCGTGGAAGCGGCCATGGGTCTCCCTGCGCGAGCACGCTTTGGTTAGGCGGCAAGGCGAAACTCCCATAGCCCAAATCGACGCGGGGCGGAAGCGCAGGCGGCGCCGCTCCGCTGCATCTGCGAAGGGCAAATCATTGAACTCACGCCCAATTCGCGGGGCAGATCAGCCATGCGACAAAAAAATCAGTCGCCCTTGACCGACATCACGACGTCGTGTGGGTGCGCATAGCCGAGCAGCATACGGGCGCGCTCGTCGAGCATGTCGGGATCGAGGCTGGGGGACCGCAGCAGAGTCAGCCGTCGCTCCCATTGCGCCCGGGACTGCCTTAACTCGGCGAGTTCGCTCGAGAGCTCCGCAAACTGCACATCAAGGTCCTGCTTGGCTTTGAGGCCATGATTGCCGGTATAGGCATTGACGCCGAAATAGCCAATGAACAGCACCGCGCCCAGGTAGAGCCCGAGCGCGGTGAGAATCGCACGGAGTCGTTTGCGGGTGACCATGCCCGACGATGGGCACGGCGGTGTTAAGGCCGGTTTAATGACCGTCATTCCCGAGCGCCGGCCGCGGAATGACACCAGGCGTATCTATTGTTTCGGAATTCCGGCGCGTTGAATCACATCGCCCCACTTCTTGATATCGCCCGCCAGTCGGGCCTTCAACTCCTCGGGCGAACTCGCCTTGGCCTCGATCCCGAGTGCGGCATAGCGCTTCTTCACCGCCTCGTCGGCCATGATCTCGCGCATTGCCTTGTTGACGGTATCGATCACCTCTTTCGGAATGCCGCTCGGCCCAAAGAATCCGTTCCACGAGATCACTTCGTAACCGGGGACGCCGGCCTCCGCGACGGTCGGCACGTCGGGCATAGCCTGCGACCGGCTGGTTCCTGAGGTTGCCAATGCCCGCGCCTTCTTGTCGTTGATAATTCCGCGCACGGCGGCCGGGAACTCGACGACGAGCTGGACATCATTGCGCAGCATGGCGACCGTGATTTCCGGCGTGGTGCGGTGGGGAATGATCTGGAAATTCAGTCCCGCCGACGACTTGAACAGCTCGGCCCCCAGATGCTGGGTGCTGCCGACGTTGACAGTGCCGACGTTGAGTTTTCCGGGCTGTGCCGTCGCGGCCGTGATGAAATCCTGCAAGGTCTTGTAGGGCGAATCCGCGGCTGTGAGGAAGACGAGTTCGAACACGCCCATCATTGAGATGGTGTCGAACTGCTTGACCGGATCGAATGGCAGCGCCTTGAACAGCGCCGCGCTGATCGAAGTACCGTTGGTGACCAGGCCGAGCGTGTATCCGTCCGCGGCCGCCGCAAGCACCGCGCGCGCCGCGGTGATGCCGCCAGCTCCCGGTTTGTTTTCGATAACGAAGCGCTGTCCAAGCTTTTCGCTGAGTTTTTCAGCCGCAAGGCGCGAGCTGACGTCGGCCATGCCGCCGGCGCCGAACGGCAGCACGACGGTCACCGGCTTGGTCGGGTAATTGGCCTGAGCCATGCCGGGGCGCGTCGCGCCAAGAGAGGCGCCGGCCGCGAGCGGGATCGCGGCGAGCGACGCGCTGAATGTGCGGCGGGTGATCGTCTGTGAGGTCTTTTTTGGCATTGCAGCTCTCTTTGTCCCTATGAAACAATCTTGATCCAGGTGTGCTTCCGCTTTGCAGCCATCAATCCCCGTTATTCTGCTCTCACGGTGACACAGGCGTCCAGGGTCGATCTGCCGCGGGCGGAGCGGGCCGCCTCACGCCGCGAGCGGCTGGTGCCCGGCGTTGTCGCCGTAGGATTCCTCCCGATAGAGGCTGAGAGCGTCCATCACTGGGAGGTCGTGGAACGAGAACAGGCAGGCGTCGTCCGTCTCCGACGCGTTACCGTGCTCGTGCCACGCCCAGGACGGCACGCAGAAGATATCGCGCTTTTGCCAGTCGAAACGGCGGCCGCCGATAATCGAATAGCCTTCGCCTTTCGCCACCTGGTAGATCGTGCTGCCGGTGTGGCGATGCGCCTGCGTCTTCTCGCCTGGGCGCAGCATCTGCATGGCAGCGCCAATCGTCTGCATCACCGGACCGCCGGTGATCGGGTTGACGTATTTCATCACCACGCCGTCGTACGGCGACCCATCCGTTGCCCGGGCGTACTCTTGCAACGCCTCATAGGTCGGCTCCCACTCGTACTTGAACAGCGGCGAGTACCCCTTCGACCAGGTATCGTTGACCGGCCGTAGCCCGGGATGGCCCCAGGTCTTGCTGGTGTCGTCGACCGAATAGCCGACCGCCTGATTGAGGTTCGGATGGACCGCGAAGAAGTTCGCTTCAAGCGCATTGACAAGGGGAATGTCCAAACCGTCCTGCCAGATGCAAGGGGACCCGCTGTCCTCCACGCCGTGTTCGTGCCAGGTGCCGTTCGGCGTGAGCACGAAGTCATTGGCGGAGAGCGACATCTTGTGTCCGTCGACGATGGTGTAGGCGCCTTCGCCCTCCATGATGAAGCGCAGCGCGGAGGCCGAATGCATGTGGGCGGAGGCAACCTCGCCGGGGTTCATCACCTGCAGGCCGGAATAGAGCCAGCCGACCGCGGCGGCGACATCGCGCCGGCCCGGATTGTTCAGATAGATCACCCGCCGGCCGGCCTTCTCGGGGCTCACCAGCGCGATCGAGCGCAGCACGTGCTCGCGCAGGTCGCGGTAGCGCCACAGCACCGGCACCGAGTCGGACTTCGGCTCCCACGGCTCGATCTTGTTGGCGACCGTCCATAAGGCGGCGGTCTCGTAACGCTCCAGGTCCTTGTAGTAGCGCTCGAGCTCGGGCGTGCCCGCGACATTGGCTCTGCCGGTCACCTCGTTACGCATGGCGGCCTCTCCTTCTGCATCTCCCTCCAGCGTAGTCGCTTCTGCGGCCGTTGCCTATGACGCCGACAGGCCGCCACGCGCCCAGCCGGCCTTGACCTCCTCACGCATGTCGGCGAGCCGGCCGCTCGCGATCGCCGCGCGGAGCGTCGCCATGAGCGTCTGGTAGTATGCGAGATTGCTGGCGGACAGCAGCATGGCACCTAACGCCTCGTTGGCTTTCACCAGGTGATGCAGATAGGCGCGGGAATAGGCGCGCGCCGCTGGGCAATCGCTCTCCGCATCGAGCGGGCGCGGGTCGTCGGCGTAGCGGGCGTTCTTCAGGTTGATCGGGCCGAAGCGGGTAAAGGCGACGCCGTGGCGGCCGTTGCGGGTCGGCAGCACGCAGTCGAACATGTCGACGCCGCGAGCCACCGCCTCGACGATGTCGTCGGGCGTGCCCACACCCATCAGGTAGCGCGGCTTGTCAACCGGCAGCGCCGGCGCGACAGTGTCGAGGATCGACAGCATCACGGCTTGCGGCTCGCCGACCGCAAGGCCACCGATGGCATAGCCGGCAAAGCCAATGGCGCCGAGTTCCCTGGCGCCGGCCAGTCGCAGGTCATGCTGGTCTCCGCCCTGCACGATTCCGAACAGCGCGCGGCCGGGGCCAGCACCTTCGAACGCGCGCTTGCAGCGTTCCGCCCAGCACAGCGACAGGCACATGGCGCGCTCAAGCTCGGCGCGCGTCGCCGGCAGCTTGCTGCATTCGTCGAGCTGCATGACGATGTCGGAGCCGAGCAGGTCCTGCACCTCGATCGCGCGCTCCGGTGTCAGCGATACCATGGCGCCGTCGAGATGCGAGCGAAACGTGACGCCCGTCTCGTCGAGCTTGCGCAGTCCAGCAAGCGACATCACCTGGAAACCGCCGGAGTCCGTGAGGATTGCGTACGGCCAGTTCATGAACTTATGCAAGCCGCCAAGCGCCGCAATCCGTTCCGCACCCGGCCGCAGCATCAGGTGATAGGTATTTCCCAGCAGGATATCGGCACCGGAACGGCGCACCTCCTCGGGCATCACGGCTTTGACCGTTGCCTGTGTGCCGATCGGCATGAACGCCGGCGTGCGAACTTGGCCATGCGCGGTGACGATCGTCCCGGTGCGCGCGCCGCCGTCGGTCGCATCGATGCGGAATGCGAACGCGTCACCCATCGAATTCCTTGTCATGAACGGAGGCATCAGCGGCCTGCTCATCGAGCGATTGGCGGTAGCGGATGCAGCCGCGCAGGAACTTTGGCCAAGGCGGAACTGCAATCGACGGTTCAAGCTTCTCGGGCAATAGCGACCACATGGCTGGGTGATGCCAGCAGAGATCGTGCCCGCTGGCGTCACGATGCTCACGAATGGCCGCTCTCAATCTCTTGACTTCGACGACGAGCGCATCCCGGTCCATCACGTCCAAATCGCCGTCCATGATCATGTCTCTGATCTGTAGAGAAGGCAGGCGTCGCCATAGGAATAGAACCGATAGCCCGATGCAATGGCCTGCGCGTAAGCACGCCGCATCACGTCGAGCCCGGAGAAGGCCGCTACCAGCATGAACAGCGTCGAGCGCGGCAGGTGGAAATTGGTCATGAACAGGTCGACCGCCCGGAAACGATAGCCCGGCGTAACGAACAGCGCGGTTTCCCCGGAGAACGGATGGATCGTGCCATCCTTGCCGGCCGCGGTTTCGATCAGCCGCAGCGTGGTGGAGCCGACTGCCACAATGCGCCCGCCCGCCGTATGCACCGCATTGAGCGCCGCCGCGGTCTTCGCCGATACCGCTCCCCATTCGGCATGCATCTTGTGATCGCCTGTGTCCTCCGATTTCACCGGCAGAAACGTGCCGGCGCCAACATGCAAGGTGACACGGTGCAAGCCAACGCCACGTTCGGCCAGTGCAACCAACAGTGCGTCGGTGAAATGCAGCCCGGCGGTCGGCGCCGCGACCGAACCCGCATCCTTGGCGAACATGGTCTGGTAGTCGGCGCGGTCGCGCTCGTCAGGTGAGCGGTGCGCCGCGATATAGGGCGGCAATGGCATGTCGCCGCGCTCCTCGATCGCCTGATCGAGCACCGGCCCATGGAACGCGAAGGCGAGCGTGACTTCCCCCCCTTGGCCGCCCTCCCCTTTGTCCTCGACCGTCGCGTCGAGCTGGCCGAGGAGGCACACCTTGCCCTCGTCGCCGAAGCGGATCACATCTCCGGGCTTGAGCCGCTTCGCCGGCCGCACGAAGGCGCGCCAGCGCGATCCGTCGAGCCGCTTGTGCAGCGTTGCCTCGATCCTGGGCTGTTCTTCGCCGCGGCCGATGCGGCGGCCCTCAAGGCGGGCGGGGATCACCTTGGTTTCGTTGACGACGAGGGCATCGCCTCGCCGCAAGAGATCAGGCAGGTCGCGGACGCCGGCGTCGGTGAATTCCAGCGATGCGGCAGGGCGCACTACCAGCAGGCGCGCAGTATCGCGCGGCATCGCGGGCCGTAGCGCGATCCGTTTCGGTGGCAGATCGAAATCAAACAGGTCCGTGCGCATCGCCTTTCTTTTGCCTCCCCCTAAAAGGGGAGGTCGGCGAGCGAAGCTTGCCAGGTGGGGGTCACGTTGTGAGGCATGCACCACCGGACCCTCCCCGAACGACCTTCGGTCGTTCATCCTCCTTTTGGGAGGGTGAAGACAGTCAAGCGTCCGCCGCCATCGTCGCCTTTTCAATCCGGTCGGGGTTCTGCACCGGCTCGCCGCGCTTGATCTTGTCGACGTTGTCCATCCCTTCGGTGACCTGCCCCCAGACCGTGTACTGGCCGTTGAGCCAAGGCGCGTCCTCGAAGCAGATGAAGAACTGGCTGTCGCCGGAATCCGGGTTCTGCGCACGCGCCATCGACACCGTTCCGCGCACATGCGGCTCGCGCGAAAACTCCGCCTTAAGCTTCTGCCCGGAACCGCCCGTGCCGGTGCCTTGCGGGCATCCGGTCTGCGCCATGAACCCGTCGATCACGCGATGGAACACCAGGCCGTCATAGAATCCGTCGCGCACCAGTTCCTTGATCCGCGCCACGTGGCCGGGAGCGAGGTCCGGCCGCATCGCGATCGCCACACGGCCTTTGCTGGTGTCCAGGATCATCATGTCGTCGGGGGTAGCAGTCATGGTCCCTCTCAAAGGCTTAGGTGATGCCAGCAGTTGGGTTAGTGGGCGCCGGCCGCGATTTGCATCCGGACAATGCGGTCGGGATCGGTCACCGCGCCGTTGTGCTCCGGCGGACCTTTTTTGAGCTTGTCGACCGCGTCCATGCCGGACACGACTTCACCGACCACCGTGTACTGGCCGTTGAGGTGCGTCGCTGGCGCGAACATGATGAAGAACTGCGCATTGGCAGAATTTGGATTCTGCGAGCGCGCCATGCCGACGACGCCGCGCGCGAACGGCGCGGATGAGAACTCCGCCGGCAGGTCCGGATGCTTGGACTTGCCGGTGCCGTCTCCTCGCGCGCCGTCGCCGGTCTGCGCCATGAAGCCGCCGATCACGCGGTGGAACGGCGCATTGTTGTAGAAACCCTCGCGTGACAGCATCTTGATCCGCTCCGCATGTTGAGGCGCGAGATCAGGCCGTAGCCTGATGACGATGCGGCCATGCTTGGTATCGAGCAGGATCGCGTTTTGCGGATCGACTCCGGCCGGCAGATTTTGCGCCAGGACGGGCGCCACGCAGACCAGCGCGGCAACGACGGCGAAAATGCGGATCATGCGGACTCCTGCGTTCAGCGGCCGGATGGCCGGGCGAATTTGGCGGATAGGCGCGCTGCGACCGCCGGAGGAACGAAGGCCGACACGTCGCCGCCCATGCCGGCGATCTGCCGGACCAGTGTGGCAGTGATTGGGCGCGCGGCGGGCGATGCCGGGACGAACACCGTCTGCACCTCGGGCGCCATGGTGCCGTTCATGCCGGCCATCTGCATTTCGTAATCGAGGTCGGTCCCGTCTCGGATGCCGCGGATGATGCAGTTCGCACCGGCCTCGCGCGCAGCGTTGACGACGAGGCCCGCGAAGGTGGTGACGGCCAATTCGCAGCCAGCGGCCTGGGCGAGCGGTCCGCAGGCTTCCTCGATCATGGTGCGCCGCTCATCGACGGAAAATAGCGGGGCCTTACCGGCGTGCACGCCGATGGCGACGACAAGCCGGTCAGCGAGCCGGACAGCTCCCCGCGCAACGTCGAGATGGCCGTTGGTGACCGGGTCGAAAGACCCGGAATAGAGGGCGATGCGCGGCATGGCGCGGGTCTACCCCGGCCGTAAACCCGCCGCAAGGGCGACCGCGCACTGTCCGAGCACCCCCGGCCAAGATCACAATTGCGGGGCGATTGAACCTTTGCGCCGGATCAAACGTCCTTTAGTCGAAGCCTGACAGGATGTCGGATGTGTTAGGGGGAGGGTTGCGATCATGGCCGGGGCAAGGGCGGTCTCGACTAGCCTGTACAAATTCACCGCGGCGGAGCCAAGAACGCTGGCGGCGATTGCGGTTGCGACCATGATTGCCGGTGCGGCTGCTGTTGTCGGTGGCGAAGCCTCGGCACCGGACGCCCGCAGCGCGTTCGCCGCTCAGCCGGCCACGTTTTCGGAGCGGTTTGCGCTCGGCCCCGTGGGGTCAGACTGCTCGAGCAAAGGCTGGCCTTACTTCGCCGCCGAATGCCTGCGGGAGCCGAACGGATCCCGCGCGCGTCCCGCGCGCATCATCGTGATCGACCGGCAGACGCCGAATTAGCCCTGGGGGGCCCGGTGGGGCGTGCCGATCAGGTAGCCAAAGGCAGCACTACCGTGCCGGCGGCGATGGCTGGTCCGGCTGCGACGGCTGCGGTTGGCTCTCGAGCCGTTTGCGCGCCTCGTCGGCGCGGCGCTGCAGCTCTTCCTGCAGCTTCTTCTGCTGCTCTTCGAACACCTTCGGGTCCGTCGGCGGTCCCTCGTGAGCCTTGGTGAAGTCGACGAGTGGCAGGTTCAGGCTGATCGGCTGGTTGTTGGCGTTGATCGCTTGAACGGTCAGATTTTGCCCCTTCTTCAACTTGCCGATCAAATCACCCGTTGCTTCGTAGTCCGACATGCAGCCGTTGGTGAAGCAGATCACGTAGGGGCCAGTCACCGGCGCGTTCTGATCGACGATGATCCGGGTGCCGTGCTGAATCTGCATGCCTAACGGCACGGTGACGCGCAGGATCTTCTTCGGCTCGCCCTCCGGCTCGATTAGCACCGCCGCGACCACCGGCATGCCGGATTCAATTCGGCCATCCTTGCCGGTGAAGCAGACCTCCTTGGCATTCGGATCCTTGCTCTTGAGGCAGAATTTGGTCCAGGGCGAATAGATCAACTGCGGCGTCTGCGTTTGAGGGGCCGGCGCCGGGGCTGGCGGCTGCGCGGGCGCCGGCTGGGCCTGCCGCTGCGGCGATTTCTGCGCCGGCTTCTGCGCCGGCTTCTGGGCCGGCCGCTGCTGCTGCTGCGCTTGCGCAGCCGGGATCAGGGCGGTGAGGACGGCGGTCGTCGCGATCGCGGCCAGCACTCGGCGGAGCAGCCGGCCCGGCGATACGTTCGGATAAAGCATAAGATTCGGTCCCTTCTTCTCGCCGCCTCGTACCACGTTCGCAATGATGCTGAAAACGGCGCCCCGCCTACCGGCTGTTTTTGGGTTAAATGCGGCGGCAGCGTGACGCAGCAATGCGCGGTGGTAGCTTAATTCGTCGCAATGTTAAAGCAGCTTGGGGCCATCTGTTCAAATGGTGCACGCAAGGCCGCCGAGCCGCGCCGGGCGGGTTGCGCCGGCATGGTATGGTTTGCCCGTGCTCGAATCGCTCTTGCCCATTTTCTGCCGCAAGACCGGGGCCGCCCGGCGATGGTGTGCCGTCGTGGTCCTGGCGTTGGCGTCGATCGCGCTCACCGACACCGGCTCGGCGGCGCCGAGCCATGCGATTGCCATGCACGGCGAGCCCGCGCTTCCACCCGGCTTCGCACATTTCCGTTACGTCAATCCGGAGGCGCCGAAAGGCGGACGGCTGGTGCAGAGCGTGCTCGGCACATTCGACACCCTCAACCCGTTTGTCGTCAAAGGGCTCGCCGCGCAATCGATCCGCAGCTACGTGTTCGGCAGCTACGTATTCGAGAGCCTCATGACGCGCGGCTACGACGAGCCGTTCACGCTGTACGGATTGCTGGCGCAGACCGTCGACACGGACGACGCGCGCAGCTTCGTGACCTTCGCGCTCAATCCCGCCGCGACGTTTTCGGACGGCAAGCCGGTGACCGCGGCGGATGTCGTGTTCTCATGGCAGCTTCTGCGCGATCGCGGGCGCCCGAACCATCGCCTCTACTATTCAAAGGTCGCGAAGGCCGAGGCGATCGATGAGCGCACCGTACGCTTTGACCTCAGCGGCAGCAATGACCGCGAGCTGCCTATGATCCTGGCATTGATGCCGGTGCTGCCGAAACATGCAGTGAACCCGGCAACGTTCGAGGAGACCACATTCGAGAAACCGATCGGCAGCGGACCTTACGTCATCAGCGAAGTGGATCCGGGGCGCAGCGTCACCTTCAAGCGCAATCCCGCCTATTGGGGCCGCGATCTTGCGGTCAATCGCGGCCAGTGGAATTTCGACGAGATCCGCACCGACTACTACCGCGACGCCAATGCCGAGTTCGAAGCCTTCAAGAAAGGGCTGATCGACGTTCGCGCCGAGACCGACCCCGGACGCTGGCAGACCGCTTACGACTTTCCGGCGCTGCGGGACGGCCGTGTGGTGAAGGAGGTGTTCAGCACGCAGATGCCGAAGGAGCTCTCCGCCTTCGTGTTCAACACGCGCAGGCCGGTGTTCGCCGATGCCCGCGTGCGCGGGGCGATCACGCTGCTGTTCGATTTCGAATGGCTCAACCACAATTTCTTCTTCGACCTCCACCGCCGCAGCGCCGGCTACTTCGACGGTTCGGAATTGTCTTCGGTCGGGCGGCCCGCTGGCGCCGGCGAGCGCGCCTTGCTTGCCCCCTACCCTGACGCCGTGCGCCCCGACGTGCTTGAGGGCCAATGGCGACCGCCGGTGAGCGACGGTTCCGGCCGCGATCGCCGCGTGCTTGAGCGGGCGCTGGCGCTGTTGCGGTCCGCGGGCTACGCCGTGACAGACACAAAGCTGCGTTCGACCCGCACCGGTGCGCCGCTCGCCTTCGAGATCCTGGTGACCACCCGCGACGTGGAGCGCCTGGCGCTCGCCTTCCAGCGCCAGCTGAAGCGCGTTGGGATCGACGCCCATATCCGCACCGTCGACGCCGTGCAGTACGACCGGCGGCGGCTCGCCTACGACTTCGACATGATCCACAACGTCTGGGACCAGTCGCTGTCGCCCGGCAGCGAACAGAGCTTCTATTGGAGCTCAGCCGCGGCCGACAGTCCCGGTACGCGCAACTACATGGGGGCGAAGAACCCAGCGATCGACGGCATCATCGCCGCGGTGCTGCGCGCGCACAGAAGGGCCGGCCTCGTCACGGCCGTGCGCGCGCTCGACCGGGTCCTGATCTCCGCCCGCTATGTCGTGCCGCTGTTCTACCGGCCGGGCCAATGGGTCGCGCGCTGGGCGTACATCCGTCACCCGGACATTACCTCGGCCTACGGCTATCTGCCGGAAACGTGGTGGCGCGCGCCGGAATAGCCGCTAAGGTGGTTAGCGACTAGGGCGCCGCAGCGTCTTGTAGGGCCAAGGCCGCAGACGTTGACGCGGCATTAACGACGCTACTCTATGGTCGGGGCACCTGGTTATGCGTGAGCCGCTTCCGCCATGTCGCTGCAAGGTTCGCTGGTCGTCGTTGCCGAAACGCCGGCGCCGGATCTCGTCGAGGCGCTGGCGGATGCCGGCGCCTTTCCGGTCGTGGAATCCCGTTGGGCTCATGCCTCGGCGGCCGTCATCGCCATCCAACCTTCAGCGATCGTGCTCGCCGAACCAGGTCCGGCTCCGGATGCGGAGGCCGCATACCAGCTTGGCCTACAGATCAAGAGCCGCAGCGGCCCCATCGTTCCGCTGATCTGCCGTTCGCATACGGATGCCACCCTTCCAATGCAGGACGGGTTGCCGGTCGACGCCGCGGCGCCGACCGATCGTCTTGTCGCCCGGCTGCGCAGCGCGCTGCGAGTGCGCGCGCTGCATGCCACAGTCCTGCGCCGGGCGGAGACGCTCGCCGCTCAGACCGGCCTCGTCGCCAAGTTTCCCGACAGCGATCCGCTCGACGACGCCACCATCCTGGTGGCGGGACGCGGCGGGTCCTATCCGGCGCTCGCGGTCACGGTCGGCGAGCGTGTCGGTCTGGTCGGCGCACTGAGCATCGAGACCGCGGCGCGTTACCTCGCTGCGCGCGCTATCGACGGGATCATCATCGGCGACGGCTTCAGCGCTCGTGTCGTCGACGCCTTGCTCACCGCGATTGCCGAGGATGTTCGTTTCCGTGACATGCCGATCGCCGTGCCGGCGGCCTACGCCACTGTCGAGGCGCACTACGGCGACTTGGCGAACCTCGAAAGAGTCGTAGGCCCGCCGGCGCAAGTCCTCGACTGGATGCTGCCGCTGGTGCGCCTGCGCGCCTTCGAGGCAAGGCTCAAGCGCATGCTCACAACGCTCGATGCCAAGGGCATGCTCGATCCCGACACCGGGCTGATGACGGACGATGCCTTCTGGCGCGAACTGTCCCGCGCGGTGAGCGAGGCGGAACGGAGCGGCACCGGGCTGTGCATCGCCCGCTTTGCATTCGAGGCACAGGTCGACCGCCGTGTGAGCTTCGACGCGGCGCGTCTGATCAGCGCAATCGTTCGCAACATCGACTTTGCCTGCCGGGAGGCTGACGGCGCCATCCTGGTGGTGTTCACCGAGACCGAATTGCGGTCGGCGCATATCGTGACGCGCCGCATCGCGACGATGCTGAGGTCAACCATGCTGGTCAGCGACCACGACTTGCGGCGGCCCGAGCCGGCGATCACGCTGGCCACGCTGAAATCCTCGGACACGCTCGACTCGCTGGTCGTGCGAGTCGGCAGCCGTGTGGTTGCGGCGGCCTGAGTGGAGGCATAGGTTGCCCTTCGACAGGAGGCGCTGCATGCCCGACACTATTCCCGAACCGGTCACGATCGATGTCGTCTCGGATGTCGTGTGCCCCTGGTGCTTCATCGGAAAGAGGCGTCTGGAGAAAGCCTTGGCGCTCAAACCGGAGATTCCGGTGGAGGTGCGCTTCCATCCCTATTTCCTCAATCCTTGGGTGCCGCGCGAGGGCATGGACCGGAAGGACTATCTGACCACCAAGTTCGGATCGGCCGACGGCTATGGCCAGATCGCGCAGCGGGTGAAACAGGCCGCTGGCGCCGAGGGCCTGGTCTATGCCAGCGAGAAGATGCAGCGGCAGCCGAACACACTCGACTGTCACCGGCTGATCCGCTGGGCGGGCGAGATCGGCAAGGCCGCGGCAATGAAGCAGCGGCTGATGGACCTCTACTTCACCGAAGGCGCCGATCTGTCGAACCGCGACGTGCTGATCCAGGCCGCCGTCGACTGCGGCCTAGACGGCGATGAGGTGCGCTCGCGGCTGGCCGGCGACCACGATGTTGCCGCCGTCGAGGCGCAGGCGCGCGCCGCACAGGAAGCCGGCATCAACGGGGTGCCGTTCTTCATCCTCGGCGGCCGCTACGCCATCAGCGGCGCCCAGGAGCCGGAGCATCTGGCGGAAGCGATCGCACGCGCGGCGGCCGAAGCCGGCGCGCCGGTGCCGGTGAACTAACGGTTCCCGCCAGACCGGCCGGACGTCAGCGTGCCAGCCGCAGTGCGATCAGCAGGATGGCGCTGGCGGCGATCCAGGAGCCGAGAACCCGTGCCCCGATGCGGAGCCATCCGCGGCGGGGCCGGATCACGATGGCGACGACCAATCCGACCATGATCCAGGCGCCCCAACGCAGCGAAGCTGCGCGTCTCGAACCGTGCCCAAGTCGAAGATGGCATCGTTCCGCCCCTTGCCAAGACCATCGAACGTGCGGCATGCGTAGCGGCGAGGCGCCGCATAGGTGGCGCGGCAATTGCGACAACAATGCTATAGCGAGCGAGGATGCGATGCCCAACACCGATACGATCGAGAGGCGCAAGCTGGGCAAGGATGGTCCGGAGGTATCCGCGGTCAGCCTCGGGCTGATGTCGCTGTCCGGCCTTTACGGCCCGTCCGATGAAGAGTCCGGCGTCGCCTTCGTGCAATATGCGATCGACCGCGGCGTGAACTTCCTCGATTCCTCCGATGCCTACGGCAACGGCCAGAATGAGACCCTGCTCGGCAAGGCGCTCAAGGGCCGACGCGACAAGGTGATCCTCGCCACCAAGTTCGGCCAGAAGCGCGGTCCGGCAGGCACGGTCATGGATGGAACCCCGGCCTATGTGATGGAGGCCTGCGAGGCGAGCCTGAAGCGCCTCGGCGTCGACGTGATCGACGTCTACTTCCAACACCGCGTCGACCCCAATGTGCCGATCGAGGACACGGTCGGCGCCATGAAGCGCCTGGTCGAGCAAGGCAAGGCGCGCTGGCTCGGCCTCTCGGAGGCGAGCCCCGAGACGATCCGGCGCGCCCACAAGGTGCATCCGATGGTGGCGGTGGAGAGCGAATATTCGCTGCTCTATCGCAAGGAAGCCGAGGAGACGCTGCCGGTCACGCGCGAGCTCGGCCTCTCCTATGTGCCCTACTCGCCGCTTGGCCGGAGCATGCTCACCGCGACGGTCAACACGGCGGACGACGTGGCCAGCGACCGCCGCGCCGACCACCCGCGCTTCAAGGGTGATAACCTTGCGCGCAACCGCAAGCTGGTCGGCGCGCTCGAAGCCATGGCGGCCAGGAAGGGTTGCACTCCGGCGCAGGTCGCGATCGCCTGGGTGCTCGCGCAAGGACCCGACATCGTTCCGATCCCCGGCACGAAGCGGAAGGAACGGCTGGAGGAGAACCTTGGCGCGCTGAGCGTCAAGCTGTCCAAGGACGAGGTCGCGGAACTGTCGGCCGCCTTCCCGGTCGGCGCCGCCGCCGGCACGCGCTACCCCGAAGGACAGATGAAGACGGTGTATATTTGAGTGCGCATCACACGCCACCGTCATTCCGGGGCGCGGGCATAAGCCGCTTCGCGGCGCCCCGGCATGACGGCTTCACGCCGCCTTCGCCTTTTCCGCGATGCCAGCGAGGCTACGCAAGAGCACGGCCGTCCCCTTGAGGCGCTGCTCCGGCTTCTCCCAATCGTCGAAGAACACCACCTGCATGTTCGGCCGTACCCGTGCCGCCGGGCCCTGATCCTTGATGAAGGCGACGAGCTTCAGCGGGTCCGCGAAGCTGTTGTCGCGGAACGACAGCACTGCGCCCTTCGGGCCGGTGTCCACCTTCTCGACGTTGGCGCGGCGGCACAGCACCTTGATGGCGACGATCTGCAGCAGATGCTCGACTTCCTCCGGCAACGGACCGAAGCGGTCGACCAGTTCCGCGGCGAACGGCTCGATTTCGGCCTCGTCGTCGATTTCGGCAAGACGGCGGTAGAGCGCAAGCCGAACCGGAAGGTCGGCGATATAGTCGTCGGGGATCAGCACCGGGGTGCCGATGGTGATCTGCGGCGACCACTTGTCGGCGGTGGGTTCGGTGATGCCGGCCTTGAGGCTCATGACCGCCTCTTCCAGCATCTGCTGGTAGAGCTCGAACCCGACCTCCTTGATATGCCCCGACTGCTCCTCGCCGAGCAGATTGCCGGCGCCGCGGATGTCGAGATCGTGCGAGGCGAGCTGGAATCCGGCACCGAGCGTGTCGAGCGATTGCAGCACCTTGAGCCGCCGTTCCGCCTGGGCGGTGATCTTGCGCTCCGGCGTCAGCGTGAACAGCGCATAAGCGCGCAGCTTTGAGCGGCCGACCCGCCCCCGAAGCTGATAGAGCTGCGCGAGCCCGAACATGTCGGCGTGGTGCACGAGCAGCGTATTGGCGGTCGGAATGTCGAGGCCGGATTCAATGATCGTTGTTGACAGCAGCGTGTCGTACTTCCCGTCATAGAAGGCCGACATGATGTCTTCCAGAATCGTCGGCGGCATCTGCCCATGCGCCACGGCGAAATGCACCTCGGGCACGTTCTTCTCGAGGAAATCCTTGATGGTGGCGAGGTCCTCGATACGCGGACAGACGAAGAAGCTCTGACCGCCGCGGTAGCGTTCCCGCAACAACGCTTCGCGTACCATCAGCGGATCGAACGGGGCGACGAACGTGCGCACCGCGAGACGGTCGACCGGGGGTGAGGCGATGATCGAAAGATCGCGCACGCCGCTTAGCGCGAGCTGCAAGGTGCGCGGAATCGGCGTCGCGGTGAGCGTAAGCACGTGCACCTCGGCGCGGAGCTGCTTGAGCTTTTCCTTGTGGGCGACGCCGAAATGCTGCTCCTCGTCGACGATGACCAGGCCGAGGTCCTTGAACCTAATCGTTTTGCCGAGCACCGCGTGCGTGCCGACGACAATATCGACCGTGCCATCGGCAACGCCCCTTCTGGTCTTTGCCAACTCGGTGGATGAGACCAGCCGCGACGCCTGCGCGATGTTCACCGCAAAGCCCCGGAACCGCTCTGTGAAGGTCTTGGTGTGCTGGCGCGCCAACAGCGTGGTCGGCACCACCACGGCCACTTGCTTGCCGTCCATGGCTGTGATGAAGGCGGCGCGCAGCGCCACCTCGGTCTTGCCAAAGCCGACGTCGCCGCAGACCAGGCGGTCCATGGGTTTTCCGGCGGCAAGGTCGTCGAGCACCGTGTCGATCGCGGTGAGCTGGTCGTCGGTCTCCTCGTAGGGGAAGCCGGCGCAGAACTCGTCGTAGAGGCCGGGTGGCGCGGTCAGCCGCGGGGCCTCGCGGGTCTGCCGCGCGGCGGCGATCTTGATCAGTTCGCCGGCCATTTCGAGGATGCGCTTCTTCATCCTGGCCTTGCGCTGCTGCCAGGCGCCGCCGCCGAGGCGGTCGAGGTCGACGCCCGCCTGCTCCGAGCCATAACGGGACAAGAGCTCGATGTTCTCCACCGGCAGGAAAAGCTTGTCGCCGGCGGCGTAGTGAATCTCCAGGCAGTCGTGCGGTGCACCCGCGGCCTCGATGGCGCGCAGGCCGGCGAAGCGGCCGATGCCGTGGTCGACATGCACGACCAGGTCGCCAGCCGACAGGCTCGTCGCCTCGGCGATGAAATTGTCGGCGCGGCGCGCGGCGCGGCGCGGCCGCACCAGCCGGTCCCCGAGGATGTCCTGCTCGCTGATGACCGCGACATCGCCGGTCTCGAACCCGGTCTCGATGCCGAGCACGGCGAGCGCTATGCCAGGGCCCGGCAGCGCCAAGGCCTGCGGCCAGGAGGCGACGGGCGTCAGGTTCGAGAGCTTATGGTCGGCAAGCACGTGGCTCATGCGCTCGCGCGAGCCGTCGCTCCACAGCGCGATCACGACCCGCTTGCGGTCGGCCTGGAGCGTCCCGACGTGTTTTGCCAGCGCCTCGAACACCTGACCGCCTGCCTCGGCCCGCTCGGGCGCAAAGTTGCGGCCCTGCCGGGTACCGACATCGATGACGCGGCCGCCCTGCTCCGGCACCGCGAACGGTGTCAGCCGCGCCAGCGCCGATTCATCCAGGATCGCCTTCCATTCGGCTTCGGCTAGGTAGAGCCGGTTAGGCGGCAGCGGCCGGTAGGGCGGACCGGAACCGGGCTGCCCGAGCGCCTGCCGGCGCGCGTCGAAGTAGTCGGCGATCTGCGCGAAACGCTCGTGCGCGGCGTCTTCCGCCAGCGGCTCCAGCACCACGGGCGAGTCCGGTACGTAATCGAACAGCGTATCGAGACGCGCATGGAACAGCGGCAGCCAATGCTCCATGCCGGGATGCCGGCGACCCTCGGACACGGCATGGTACAAGATATCGTCGGGCGTGGCGGCGCCGAACTCGGCGACATAGCCGGTACGAAAGCGGGTGATCGTCTCGGTGGTGAGTTGGAACTCCGCGACCGGTACGAGATCGATGCGGTGCAACTGATCCTCGCTACGCTGCGTCTCCGGATCGAAGGTGCGGATCGATTCCAGGGTGTCGCCGAAGAAGTCCAGGCGAACCGGCATCTCCATCCCGGGCGGAAACAGATCGAGAATGCCGCCACGCACGGCGTACTCGCCCGGCTCGCGCACGGTCGATGAGCGGGAAAAGCCGTTGAGTTCGAGCCAGCCGACGACGCTGGCCATATCGAGCCGGTTGCCCGGAGCGGCGGACAGCGCCAGCTTGGCTACCAGGTCGCGCGCCGGCACGCGCTGCAGCGCTGCATTGACCGTCGTCATCAGCACCGACGGGCGGTCGCGGCCTTTGAGGCGGGCGAGCCGCGAGAGCGTGGTCATCCGCTGCGCCACCGCAACGGCATGCGGTGACACCCGGTCGTAGGGCAGACAATCCCAGGCCGGAAATTGCTGCACATCGATGTCAGGGGCGAAGAAGCCGAGCGCGCGCGCCAGCGTTGCCATGCGCGGACCATCGCGGCAGATGACCAGGAGGCTGGTCGCCGGCGCTTCGGCCCGCGCGGCGACCGCGCGCGCCATATCGCTGATCACCAAGCCCTCGACGCCGTCGACCACATGGGCGAACGTCAGCGCCTGCCCGGGGGCCAGCGACTGCGCCGGGGACCTGGCGGGAGCCTTCATGTGCGCTCCCCGATATGGCCGCCTTGCTTATGGAAGTCGCGCAGGCGGTGCAGGAGAGGGCAATCGTAGGGCGCCGGCGGCGCCACTTCGCCGGCGATCCAGACGTACAACTCAGGATCGGGGGCGTGCATCAGCCGCTCAAAATCGTCGAGCTCCGCCGCCGACAGCCGAGCGATCATCGCGTCGGCGAAGGCGCCCATGATCAGGTCCATCTCGCGCATGCCGCGATGCCAGGAGCGGAACAATATCCGCCGCCGCTGCTCGTCCAATCCATCGCTCGAACGTGTCGTGCCGGTCATTCCCGCTCCAACGCCAAAAGCCCGGACGTGCCGGGCGGAGGTGATATAGCGAGGCCGCGCGTGGATGTCATGACTTACGCACGCGCATCAGCATTGTCGTCCCGGCCAAGCGAGCGCGAGCCGGGACCCACACCCGCAGGCTTATCGAACGACGACGATCGTGCTTTCATCGCGAGTGCACGGAATATGGGTCCCCGCCACGCAAGTCGGCTGTTGCCGACTTGCGCGCTATTACACCCGAGATTGGTGCGGGAACGACTCGTGGACGGACGGAGAAAATCATGCCTGCCATCACGCTTGCCCAGGCCAACGGCATCATCGAAGCCATTCTCAATCGCGCCGCAGAGGAAAATTGCCGGCCGCTCAGCGTCATCGTGGTCGAGCCCGGCTGCAAGGTGAAGGCGTTCCAGAAGGAGGACGGCTCATCGATGATGCGGTTCGAGATGGCCTTTGGGAAAGCCTACGCGGCGCTGGCACTAGGGCGTTCCTCCAAGCTGATGCGGCTGCGCAACGAGGACAAGCCAGCCTTCGTCCGCTATCTGATCGCCGCCAGCGACGATCAGATTTTCCCGGAAGGCGGCGGCATGCAGATCCGCGATGCGGACGGCGAAGTGATCGGCGCCGTCGGCATCACCGGCGGGCTGGAGGATCACGATGAACAGCTCTGCGTTCACGGCATTCACGCGGTCGGCCTGAAAACCGACGAGGACTGCGAGAGCATGGGCCGGCGCGTGAATGTGCGGATGACCGATAAGTTCTGAACGTGATGGTGCGGGAGGCGATGCGCCCCAACCTGCTCAATCCCCTGTTCGCGGCGCTCACCAGCCTCGCCGGCATCGGCCCGAAGCAGGAGAAGCTGTTTCGCCGGCTGCTCGGCCGCAACGAGGAGCCGCCGCGCATTCTCCATCTGCTGCTGCACCTGCCGTCGGGCACCGTCGACCGCCGTGCGCGTCCGAAGCTGCGTGATGTCAAGCCGGGCAGCATCGTCACGGTCGAGGTCACGATCGACCAGCACCGGCCGCCGCAGCCGCGGGGACGCGGCCCGTATCGCATCTACGCACACGACGACACCGGCGATGTGATCCTGACATATTTCAGCGCGTACATCGATCACCTCAAGCGCCTCTATCCTGTCGGTGCGGTGCGCTACGTCTCCGGCACCGCCGGTCTTTACGACGACATGCTGCAGATCGTGCATCCGGACCGTGTGGTCGATGCGGCGGGTCTCGCTACGCTGCCGTTGGTCGAGCCGGTCTATCCGCTGACCGAAGGGATCGGTCTCGGGCAGGTGCAGCGGGCGATGGATGCAGGCTTGCGCAAGCTGCCTGAGCTGCCGGAATGGCAGGACGAAGCCTGGGTCGCACAGTCTCAGTTTCCGGCGTTCTCCGATGCCTTGCGGGCGTTGCACCGGCCGACCAATCCGCGCGACCTCGATCCTGCAAGCCCGGCCTGGGCGCGGCTTGCCTATGATGAACTGCTCGCCGGTCAGCTCGCGCTCGCGCTGGTGCGCGCCAACATGCGGCGCCCCGCGGGCCGGAGCCATGCCGGCGGCGGACAATTACGCAACACAATCATCGCTGCCCTGCCCTACCGGCTGACGCCGTCGCAACAGCGCGCCGTCGCCGACATCGCCGCCGATCTCGCCAAGCCGACACGCATGCTGCGGCTGCTGCAAGGCGACGTCGGCTCTGGCAAGACGGTCGTCGCGCTGCTCGCGAGTGCCGCCGTTGTCGAATCCGGTAGGCAGGCGGCGCTGATGGCGCCGACGGAAATCCTGGCGCGGCAACATCTGCAGACCATTGCGCCGCTTGCCGAGGCCGCGGACCTGCGCGTCGCGATCCTCACCGGCCGGGAGCGCGGGCGCGAGCGCACCGCGATCATCGAAGGACTCGCCGCCGGCGCGATCGATCTG
>WHTM01000042.1 GCA_009377755.1 Hyphomicrobiales bacterium
GACACCTCCAACATTCCGGTCGATAGGCTGACTAAAGCGCAGGCCAAGGCTGAGCACGTGCGGCTATCCGATGAGCTAAGGGCACATAGTGAGGCGTACTACGTGCGTGACGCGCCGATCATATCAGACGCCGAATACGATGCTCGTAAGCGGCGTAACCAGCAGATTGAAGAACGCTATCCAGAATTGGCGTCGTCACTATTCAGCGAGACTTATCAGGTCGGCGCTGCGTCGGCCCGCGGCTTTTCCAAGATCAGGCATGCCGTGCCGATGCTCTCCCTCGACAATGCCTTCTCCGATGATGACGTGCGCGACTTCGTCGAGCGCATCCGCCGCTTCCTGCGGCTCGGCGAGGAGACGCCAGTGTTCACCGCCGAGCCGAAGATCGACGGGCTGTCGATGTCGTTGCGCTACGAGCACGGCCGGCTCGCCTACGGCGCCACCCGCGGCGACGGCGCCGAGGGCGAGGACGTGACCGCCAATGTTCGGACGCTCGAGGATGTGCCGAAACAGCTTCGCGGCAGGAAAATTCCACTGGTCTGCGAGGTGCGCGGCGAGGTCTACATGGCCAAGTCGGCGTTCCTCGCGCTCAACAAGCGGCAGGCCGCGGCCGGCGGACAGATCTTCGTCAATCCGCGCAATTCCGCCGCCGGCTCCGTGAGGCAGAAGGATCCCTCGGTTACGGCCTCCCGCCCGCTCGGTTTCTTCGCCTATGGCTGGGGCGAGATCAGCGAGATGCCGTCTGACACGCAGTCGGGCATGGTGAAGTGGCTCGGCGCCTGCGGCTTCAAGACCAATCCGCTCATGAAGCTGTGCAAGTCGCTCGATGAGATGTTGGAGTTTCACCACGAGATCGAGACGCAACGCGGAACGCTCGACTACGACATTGACGGTGTCGTCTACAAGGTCGACCGGCTTGTCTGGCAGGAGCGGCTCGGCTATGTGTCGCGTCGCCCACGCTTTGCGGTGGCGCACAAGTTCCCCGCCGAGCAGGCGACCACCGTGATCCGCGACATCGACATCCAGGTCGGGCGCACCGGCGCGCTCACCCCGGTCGCCAAGCTGGAACCGGTGACGGTCGGCGGCGTGGTGGTGCAGAACGCGACGTTGCACAACGCCGACGAGATCGCCCGTCTGGACGTGCGCATCGGTGATACGGTGGTCATCCAGCGCGCCGGTGACGTGATCCCGCAAGTGCTGGGGGTGGTCGCCGAGAAGCGACCAAAGGGCGCGAAGCCTTACGCATTTCCGAAGCAGTGCCCTTGTCCGCTGAAAACGCCGGTGGTGCGCGAGGTCAATGCGGCGGGCGAGGAGGGGGTGCGGTTTCGCTGCTCCGGGGAATTCGCTTGCCCGTTTCAGAAGACCGAACACCTGAAGCATTTCGTCTCGCGCCGCGCCTTCGACATTGACGGCCTCGGCGAGAAGCAGATCGACTATTTCTTCGCGGAGGGCTGGATCAAGGAGCCGGCGGATATCTTCACGCTGGAGGAGCGTAACGCAAAGCTCAAGCTCGAAGAGATCGAAGGCTACGGCGAGACCTCGGTGCGCAACCTGTTCGGCGCGATCCGCGCCCGCCGCGAGATTTCGCTGGAACGTTTCATCTACGCGCTCGGAATTCGCCATGTCGGCGAGACCACCGCGCGCTCGCTCGCCCGCGGCTACGTCACCTGGCAAGCCTTCCACGACGCCTGCATCAAACTTGCCGATGGCGACGAGGAGACCCGCGAGGAGATGGACGTGCTCGATCAGATCGGCGGCACGGTGATCGATGCGCTCGCCGGCTATTTCCGCGAGACCCACAATCGCGGCATCGTCGAGCGGCTGACCGGGCACGTGCGCATCCAGGAGGCCGAAAAGCCGGCCGCCGAGTCCCCCGTCGCCGGCAAGACGGTGGTGTTCACCGGCTCGCTCGAAAAGATGACGCGCGAGGAGGCCAAGGCCATGGCGGAACGGCTCGGGGCCAAGACCGCGGGCTCTGTCTCGAAGAAGACCGACTACGTCGTCGCCGGCCCGGGCGCCGGCTCCAAGCTCGGCAAGGCCAAGGAGTTCGGCGTCACGGTCGTTAGCGAAGACGAATGGCTGAAGCTGGTCGGGCAGGGATAGCTCTGACGAAGCCACACACTACGGCGTCATCCTGAGGCGGCCATGCACCGATCTCGGGTTTTCCCGAGATCGGCAAGCAATAATGCGCAAGTCGGCTGTAGCCGACTTGCGGTGGCTCGCCGCTTCGCGACGAGCACCTCAGGGTGACGGAGAGAGGGATTGGGTTAGCCCCAATCTCATTTTGGCGGGGGTAGTGTCTCAGTTTGAATTTCCACTCTCGACCCAAAGCGGCCATCCGTCTCGTACATTTTCCAGCGGAGGCAGCACCGCGAACATCCCCGTTGACTCGGCCCCTGGGACAGCCCCGATAAGAAAGGCGGTCAAGCAACAATGAGGTGATTCATGAGTTCTTCCGCCCAGTTCCTGAGCGCTTCCGAAGCCGCCAGCCGGCTCGGGTTGTCAGCCAAAGCACTGCGGCTCTACGAGCAGCGTGGCCTAATCGCTCCGATACGCACCGCGGCCGGATGGCGGGCCTATGGCCCCCACGAGATGAGCCGCGCCGCAGAGATCGTGGCCCTGCGCGCGCTTGGCTTCAGCCTCGCTCAGGTGGCGCGGCTATTGAAGGGCGACTCTCAAGGCCTGGAACCGGCCTTGGCCGCGCACCAAGCCGTACTCGAAGGCCAGCTGCGCCAGCTTGTCGGCATGATAGAGAAGGTCGGTCGCCTGCGAGACGATCTTTCTCGGGGCGAGGCGCCGACAGCCGGGGAACTGTCGCGCCTGATGGTGCCGGATGCGGGGCTCAGCGTTGCTTTCGACCTTCCCTGGCCCTGGGGCGGCGAGCGGTTCGCGCTGGGACATGTCCGGCAACTGAATTACATTGTCGGCCCGCTCGGCTGCGGCAAGACCCGGCTGGCGCGGCGCCTGGCCGAGACCCTGCCCAACGCCGCCTTCCTTGGCTTGGACCGATTGGCGGATGGCGGTGCGGCGGCTCTGGCTCGCGTGGACGCCGACCCGGTTCTCAAGTCGCGGGTCGATCAGACGCTGGCTTGGCTCGTCGAGGACGGCGCCGTGGTGTCGGACGCACTGATCGCCCTGCTCGCCGGATTGGAATCCGAAGGTCCGGCCATCCTGGTCGTCGACATGATTGAACAGGGGCTGAACCAGGCCTCCCAAGAGGCCCTGATTGCCCATCTGCGCCGCCGTGGGCCCGATGGTCGGCCGATTTTTCTGCTCACACGCTCCTGCGCGATCCTGGACTTGGCGGCCGTGGGCGCCGACGAAGCGATCATCCTCTGCCCCGCCAATCACAGTCCACCGACGCATGTCGCCCCGTACCCCGGCGCGCCCGGCTACGAGGCCGTCGCCACCTGCCTGGCCTCACCCGAGGTGCGGGCTCGGACGGATGGCGTCATCGCGTGGCGGCCCCAAGTCGCATGAATCCTCCTCCCCGGTGGGGGATGAGGATGCCCAAAAGGACATAAGAGCCGAACCCTGCATGGAGCGGTTTGGCTCCATCGTAGAGATAGGCTGTGTTTGCGCAAAATAATGCGCAACGGCGCCTGACAACCGCCCCGCTATGCGCCAATATATGCGCATAGAACGGAGCGGCATCATGCCGAAGCCAACCATCGAAACCAACCGAAGCAAGGTGGTGGCGCGGCTGCAACGGGACGGCTGGGAATGCCGTCACGGCTCCGATCGTGACGTTTACAAGCACCCGGCCAAGCCGGGGCGGATTATGGTCCCGCGTCACCGGGAACTGTCGAGCGGCGTTGCCCGGGCCATCGCCAAGGCCGCCGGATGGATCACCTGAAGGGAGATTGAAATGGCACGCTATGTTGCACTCGTGGATGGCAAGAAGGGCGCCTATGGCGTCGTCGTTCCCGATCTTCCCGGCTGCACCGCCATGGGCAAGACCGTGGATGAGGCGCTGCGGAGCGCGGCCGTTGCGGTGCGCGAATGGGCTGCGGATGCGCTCGCGGACGGCGAGGCGCTGCCGCGGCCTTCGGCCGCCGAGACTCTGCGCAACGACCGCGATGTTGCGACCGCGCTCGCAGCAGGCGCCATGCTCGCTGTCGTGCCGCTGGTTCTGGACGCCGGGCGTCCGGCCAAGGCGAACCTGTCGCTGGACGCAGGCCTGCTGGAGGCGATCGACGAGGCCGCCGCCGCGAAGGGACTGACCCGCTCCGCCTTCATCGCGAGCGCGGCGCGCGAGAAGATCGTCGATGATGCGTAACCGAAGGACCGGCATCCAGCTCTGCGGAACAGTCTCGAGCGTCTACTTTCCCCCCAAACCGAAGTTCAAGCTGAGATGCCATCCTGGCGGGCGTCCCCTTGACAGGAATTAAATCCTCATGTACCCAGGCCCATCACGCTGAGCGAAGGCCGGCATCATGAGGCGGTCGTCGGCGGCGGGGAGCGGCGGCCGCACATCGGTCGCCGTAGCAGTCAAGCCTGCGCAGACTGCGCAAGCTTGTCTGCGTGGAGCGCCGGGAGGCGCCGGACCGGGCGGCAAGCCTCGCAACCTTGCCGCTGCAGGTTCGCGCGCCTCGGGATGGGCCTCGCAACCCCACCCCGTCGGCGCGCAGGCGGACCGATCGCAAGGTCCGCCTCAAGGGCGCCTCGCAAGCGCCCTGGCGCCTCCCGGCGCTCCATTCCCGCTTCGGCGGGGAGGAAAAGGGGACACCGGCGTACCCGGCGCCGCAAAGAACACGGGCGGCGGAGCTTTGCCCGCGTTAGCACCGAAAAATACTGTTCGGCAAAGTGGAGGAATTCGGCGTCGAGGTGCTCCAGCGGGGGCGAGTGGCTGAGGCCGGTGGGACAGGGATAGCTTTGACGAAGCCACACACGACGGCGTCATCCTCAGAGTCTGACCGAAAAGCAAGGACGATATTTCAATAGGCTATGTCATGACCGGGAATCGTCATTGCGAGGCCGCAGGGCCGAAGCAATCCAGGGCTAAAAGCGTTGTTGCTCTGGATTGCTTCGTCGGCTTCGCCTTCTCGCAATGACGGGGTGACGGATCGAGGCTGATCGATTCAAGCCGCAACCGGATCGATCTGTCCTTCATCGAATACCTTGACAGCGGAATTTATGATCCGATGCTTAAGATCGGGATGCAACGCGTTGCGCGTCGTCACGTCGACATTGCGGCTGAATAGGCCCTTTAGGAAGTCGCGCATTTCCATGTACGGAACGAAGCCGAACCGGTCATAGTCGACATCTGCGAAGAGATCGATATCAGACAGAGCATCCGCTTCGTTTCGTGCCGCGGACCCATAGAGATTAAAGCGACGTCACGCCGAAACCGCGAACGGTATCGGCGTTGGCTCGCAGCTTGGCAATGACCTCGTCACGGCGCATGTCTTATCATAACACGAATTCCGCTGTCGTCACCGGCGGCTCAACAAGGCCCAGTACGCCGCCATCGCAACCACCGCCCAACCCAGCATCGTCACCGCCAGCGGGATTGCCGATATCGCGCCGACGTGAATGTAGGTGATGGCCTGCGCAGCGAGGGCTCCCACCGCCATCTGCGCGAAGCCGGCGATCCCGGCGGCCGTGCCGGCGGCCTGCGGGCGTACGCTGACCGCGCCGGCGATCGCGTTCGGCAGCAGCATGCCATTGCCGATCTGGATCAACACCTGCGGCAGGAAGATCGGCGCCGGTCCCACCGCAGGGACCAGCACGGCCACCGCGACGGTGATCATGGTTCCAATCACCTCGAAGATCAGTCCCCACTTGATCATTGCATCGACGCCGAGCCGCTGCGAGTAGCGGGCCGCCACGAAGTTGCCGAGCATGTAGCCGAACGAGGTGACGGCGAACCACACCCCGAATTCCGCCGAACTGCGCTCCATGATGCTGACCACCACATGCGATCCGCCGCCGAGAAAGGCAAAGAACGCTCCACAGCCCAGCGCTCCGCACAGCGCATAGCCGATGAAGCTTCGGCTGGCGACGAGCGCGCCGGCTTCGCTCCCGAATCGCACGCGACGGCCGTCCGTGCGGCGGGCCGGTCGTGTTTCCGGCAACGCGTAAGCCGCCCAGATCAGCACGGCGAGGCTCGCCACACCGAGGAACGCGAAGGTCGCACGCCAGCCGAAGGCGGTATCGAGGACGCCGCCGAGCAGCGGCGCCAGCATCGGCATGACCACCGTCGTCATCGTCACCCAGCCGATCATCGCGGCGGCGCGGTCGCGGTCATAAAGATCGCGGATCATCGCCCGTCCGACCACCATGCCGGCGGAGGCGCCGAACGCCTGCGCCGAGCGGGCCGCGATCAGCGCGATGGCCGAAGTCGTCGCCATGGCGGCGAAGCTCGTCACCGCGGTCAGCGCCAGCCCGGCGAGGATCACCGGCCGGCGGCCGAACCGATCCGACAGCGAGCCGAGGATGAGCTGCGCCACAGCCAGGCAGACCAGGTAGAGCGAAATGGTGAGCTGGACGACGCCGGGATCGGTTGCGAACTGCACTGCCATCGCTGGAATCGACGGCACGATGATGGTGAGCGAGGTCGGGCCGATCGCGTGCATGGCGACCAGCAGCATTAGGAAGCGCCGTGACATGTGGCCGCCCTTGCGCGGCGCTCCGGCCTTCGGACCGATGGTTTGCGATTCGCTCACGGCTGGGGAACGTCGATCTCAGCTTACTCGGTAGGGACGAATGAGGAGCCAATAGATCGCCAGGCCGGCAATGGCGATCGCCAGCATCGCGATCGTCATCGGCATGGCCGTTGTTGCGCCCGCCATCGGGTAGGTCATGAGCTGCGAGATAAGCGCGCCGCAGCCCATCTGCGCGAAGCCGGCGACGCCCGATGCAGTGCCGGCGGCCTGCGGGCGCACGCTGACGGCACCCGCGATCGCGCTCGGCAACGCGATGCCGTTGGCGACAAAGATCACGGTGATCGGTGCGAAGATCGCGAGCGGGCCGAGCGTGTCGGCAAGCGGCACCAGGGCGACCCCGGCCGCGGTGCCCGCAAACTCCAGCACAAGGCCCCACCAGATCATCGCATAGATGCCGAAACGGGCCGAGAAGCGTCCGGCGATGTAGTTGCCGAGCATGTATCCTAGCGACGAGAGCATGAACCAGAGGCCGAGCTCGGCAGGACTTCGCCCCATCTGTGTGATCACCACCTGCGGGGCGGCACCCAGCATGGCGTAATACGGACCCGAAATCATTCCGGCGCAGAGCGCGAATCCGGCGAACGCGGGCGTTGACAGCAGCGCCCGCGACTCCTTGCCGAGCTGCCGGAACGACATCGCCGCGGCGGCTTGCGGCGGCCGCGTCTCCGGCAGCGAGACCATCGCCCAGACGACGACCACCAGTGCCGAACAACCGACGAATATGAAGATCGAGCGCCAACCCCACCACTCGTCCAGGAGCCCGCCGATCAGCGGCCCGAACATCGGGATCACCACGGTGCTCATGGTGACCCAGCCGAGCATCGAGGCGGCGCGGTCGCGCGAATAGAGATCGCGCACGATAGCCCGGCCGATGACGATACCGGTCGACGCGCCGAACGCCTGCAGCGTGCGTGCCACGACCAGGGACGCGATGCCGGTCGCAGCCGCCGCCGCGAAGCTCGTGATCACCGTGATCAGGAAGCCGGTGAGCAGCACCGGACGCCGGCCGAAGCGATCGGACAAGGCTCCCAGCACGAGCTGCGCGGTGGCCAGCCCGGCGAAGAACAGCGAGATGGTGAGCTGCACCGCGGCCGGATCGGCCTTGAGCGAGAGCGCGAGTCCGGGAATGGCGGGAATGATGATGTTCACCGACAGCGGACCGACCGAGGCCATGGCGATCAGCAGCACCAGCAAGCGGCGGCCGGCGGCGGTCGTCGGCGGAGGCGCGGTGTCCGTCGTCATCTCATTGCGGTGACGCGTTACGAAAGGTCATGCGGCAGCCAGCGGGCGGGTTGCCGCGGCGAGCCAGGCCGAGGCCGTTGCGTCCACCTCGCCCGACAGCGTCGCCGCGACTCGCGCATGGTAGGCGTCCAGCCAGGCGGTCTCCTCGGCCGTCAGCATGGTCCGGTCGACAAGGCGCCGTTCGATCGGCACCAGTGTCAGCGTCTCGAATGCGTTGAGCGTTATCTCCGCGCCCGTCACCGGCGCCGCCTCCCGCACCAGCACCAGGTTCTCGATGCGGATACCGTAGGCGTCGGCCTTGTAGTAGCCGGGCTCGTTCGACAGGATCATGCCTCGTTTGAGCACCGTGGTACCGAGCTTGGAGATGCGGGCCGGACCTTCGTGCACCGACAGATAGCTGCCGACGCCGTGGCCGGTGCCGTGGTCGAAGTCGAGACCGGCGCTCCACAGAGAGAGACGCGCCAGCGAGTCGAGCTGTGCCCCGGTGGTGCCTTCGGGAAACACCGCGCGGGCGATGGTGATGTGGCCCTTGAGCACGCGGGTGAAGCGGTCGCGCATCTCCGCCGTCGGCTCACCGACGATCAGCGTACGGGTGATGTCGGTGGTGCCGTCTTCATACTGGGCGCCGGAATCGATCAGGAACAGTTCTCCGGGCGCGATCCGACGGTTGGTGCCGCGGGTGACGCGGTAGTGGACGATGGCGCCGTTCGGTCCGGCGCCGGCGATGGTTGGGAACGAGACATCCTTGAGCAGGCCGGTTTCGCGGCGAAAGGTCTCCAGCGCCTCGACAGCGTCGATTTCGGTCAGCTTGCCGGTCGGCGCCTCACGCTCGAACCAGGCGAGGAAGCGGACCACGGCCGCGCCGTCGCGGCGTTGCGCGGCGCGGGCGCCGTCGATCTCGACGGAATTCTTCACAGCCTTCATCGCCGCGATCGGATCCGGCCCCCGGCTGATCGTGCCGCCCGCCTCGGTGATCAGCCTCGCCAGCGCATCGGCGGCGGTCGCCTGATCGAGCCGCAGCGTGCGATGGTTCGCGCCGAGGGCGGCGACGTCGCGCGCGAAGTCGGCCGGCTCGCGGACGTCGGCCTGCGCCTCCAGCGCATGGCGCACAGCGTTGCCGAGCTTGCGGCCATCGAGGTAGAGGGCAGGGCGACCCTCGCGCGGGATCACCGCGAAGGCGAGCGGCAGCGGCGTGTGCTCGACGTCAGCGCCGCGGATGTTGAAGACCCAGGCGACCGACTGCGGATCGGAGACGACCAGCGCGTCGCAGCGCAGCCTGGCGATCTCTGCGCCGATGCGAACGAGCTTTGAAGCTGAATCCTCGCCGGCGTAGCGCAGCGCGTGCGGCACGAGTGGGCCGAGTGGCGGCGCTGGCCGGTCATCCCAGATCACGTCGATCGGGTTGGACTCCGTGGCCATCAGCGTGGCGCCTGCGGCGGCGCAAGCCTTGCGCAACTTCTCCGCGCCTTCGATCGTGTGCAGCCAAGGGTCATAGCCGAGCGTCGCGCCGGCCGGCAGGTTTGCCTCGATCCACGCGGGGGGCGGCGCCTCCACCAGGTGCTCGACGGTGAAGATCGACGTGTCGACCTGGCCGCGGACCTGCACGGTATAGCGGCCGTCGACAAAGATCGCCGCCCGGTCCGCCAGCACGATGGCGGCCCCGGCAGACCCGGTGAACCCGGTGAGCCAGGCCAGCCGCTCCTCCGACGGCGGCACATATTCGTTCTGGTAGCGGTCCGAGCGCGGGACAATGAACCCCGCCAGGCTGCGCCGGATCAGTTCGGCACGCAACGCCGCCACCCGGCGGGCGCTGGCCGTCGGTTGGGGCGGATCGTCGAATGTCTGGAACCGAGCCTCGAACATGCGGCGCACTATGGGCACGGGGCGCCGGAGGGGCAATGGCAGCGCCGTTGTCCGGATGGGGTGACCCCAATGGTCCACAAACGGTTAAAGCCGCTTGCCTCAAACGGGAATCGCAGCAGACCGTTCACCATGCCGTTTTTACAAGGCTCGCATGCGAACTTTCGGTCTCGAAAGGTCAGCAAGACTCACCTATATTGCAATGCACAACGCCAGCCCAATTTACGGTCGACCGAACTTGGTCGACCCGAAAGAAAGCAAGTAAATCTGGGGCGTTAGAGCTTCGTAAATTTGGTTGCGACGCACAAAAGAAGGATCAGGAGGCGTTTCGCGACGTCTGCTGACGGAGACAGCAATGACAGACACCACCTATGAGAAAGTGGCTTCGGCCGCACCGGCTCCCGCCCGCGAGACCGCCCGCAAGAGCCTGTGGCGGCTGATCTACGAGGCCATGGTCGAAGCGCGGATGCGTCAGGCCGAACGGATCGTCAAGGAGTATCAGGATCTGGCCAAGAGGTCGTAACCGCTTGCCTGACGGCTTCTGAATAACATCGCCCCGGCTTCGTCCGGGGGCGATGTGTTCTGGTCGGCTCGATCACAGGCCCCGCCGCAGCACCAAGGTGACCCATCCGTCCAGCAGGATGTGGCGCTCGAGGATCAGGCCCTGGAGACGGTACGCCGCCAGCGCCGCGTTGGCATGGGCCTGCAGCAAGCCGGAGAGGACGACCTGCCCCCGCGGCGCCAGAACGCCGACAATGGGCCGGGCCAGCCGTTGCAAGGGGCCGAGCAGAATATTGGCGAGCACCAGGTCGAACGGCGCCCGCTGCTGGAATCGCTTATGCTCGAGCCCGAAAGCCAGAACGGTTTCGACAAGCGGACCGGTGTGGTTGAGGCGTGCATTGGTGCGTGCCATGGTGATCGCCCGCATGTCGATGTCACTTGCTAGCACCGGCCGCCGGAATGCCTTTGCCGCGGCGATGGCCAAGACCCCGGTTCCGGTCCCGATATCGAGGATGCGGCGCGGCCGCCGGGCTTTCACCATCCGATCCAAAGCCAGCAGGCACCCCCGCGTCGTACCGTGATGGCCGGTGCCGAACGCGAGCGCTGCCTCGATCTCGATGCCGATGTGGTTCGGCGGCACCCGCGCGCGGTCATGGGCGCCGTGCACGACAAAGCGCCCCGCTGGCACCGGTGCAAGGCCGGTGAGGCTCGCAGTCACCCAGTCCGTCTCGGCGACGGTATCGAATATCAAGGCGTTGGCGGTGTCGGCGCCGGCCGCGTCTTCGACCAGGGCCCGGATCGCGGCCAGTTCGGCCAGGTCGGCAAAGTGAACCGTCAGCGTCCAGCGGCCCTGCGCCGTCTCGAACAGCGAACAGGCGGTCCGGTTCGGGCCGATCGCTTCGCTCAATGATTCGAACACGTGTTCGGCGACTGCGCGGTCGAGCGTCACACGCGCCGTCACCGTCTCATCGGCTGCGGCCTCCGGCGCCACTCCCGCTGTCCCCGCTGTTACGCACGGATCATCTAACTAGACGAGCGCTTCCAAAGTTCGAATCATATGGCGACACTCGGAATTCCAGCATTTTTCCTCTCAAAAGCGGAACTGTCCAATTGAGAGGTTTCATGGAATCGAACGTCCAGCCGTGATCCGGCATGTTTTCCTCCGTGTTGGCAACAGGTTTGTCACAGCCTATCCAAAACCTTTGTCACAGGTCGTCAGGCACGCGCGCACCATCCGGCAGCGGAGCGATGGTGCGGCGCATCGCACAGGCGGTGCGTGCGTCGGATCGCCCGTTAGAGCTCAAGGTGCGGGTATCGCGCAGCGCCTGCAGCTTGTCGGAAACGACAGCGAGTCTTTGCGCACGCCGATGATGACATCGACCGCGTCCCAATCGCCCATCTCATGCACGATGCAGTGATGGTACTCCTCGGCCTCTTTTTGCGTCGGCCGGCAGATCATGTGGCCACTGGCGAACACGCCGACGCGTCGCTCGCCGGCGGCAAGCGCGCGCGCCGCGCGGATATCTTCCGCCAGCGCCTGCTGTTCGATAATCACCATGAACAGGCAGTCGGCGTGGCGCGCCGCGAAAGCGCGGCCGGTCTTCGACGATCCAGCGCTCATCAGCAGCGGGCGCTCGTTGCCGTAGGGCTTCGGCTTGCTGATCACGAGCCCCGCGGCATCGGCGAGCGTCGCTGCCTGCATGTTGTTGTCCCAAGAGGCATCCCAGCGTTCAGGCGCCTTGGTCATGGTCAGGCCGCCTGAGCAATTCGGCGCGAACAAACCAAGCTTGAATTTGTTGGCGTTGAACGTCCGCGTGTTGTGGCGCTGCATGGCGATGGTCGCTGTTGCGTGGTCGAACGCCGATGTTCGCATGCGCGACCGCAATGCAACGGACTACTGGTACGTTGCAAGCGCGCCGGCAGCGGATGGAATGCTGGCTGTGCCGTGGCTGCGTGAGGTACGAAGCGGAGCTCGGTCGTCACCCATTGCGCGGCGTCGTTGTCCGCACATGCGGACATTCCAGTCGTCCGTGACGTTCGACCAACGTGTGGACGTCACGGATTACTGGATGCCCGCCTTCGCGGGCATGACGGCAACGGGGTCGGGTTTACGCCGCCTTTTTATGCATCGCGGCACCGTCATAGGCGCCATGGATCGCCTTGATCGACTTCTCGATCGCCCCCCATAGCCGCCCAATTTCGTCCGTGGCATGGGAGTTGGCGTCGTACTCCCTCACGCCTTCGCCTTCGGCCAAAGACAGCGAGAAGTGGCCGCGGTGGGTGATTTGCCCCGACCAGATCGGCACATCGAGGTTTGCCAGGCTCTCGCGCGCCGCTATCACCATCGGCGACTCTTCGTTCATACGCTTGGGTGGCGTGGCGTTGAGCACGACGGCGTACGGGCGGCGCACCCTCCGGGCCACCGAAATCGTTTCCTTGATGGCGTTGAGATCGAACACGCTCGGCCGTGCCGGAATGACCACCAGCGTCGCCGCCCGGATCATGTCGGTGATGGCAGGCGACATCAACGGCGGGGTATCGACCAGAACCCACTCGACGCCGTCGCGTTCCGCGGCCTGGAGGACGCCGCCAACCCCGCGCAAACCGTTCTTCAACGGCGGCTCGCCGGACTCCCGCAGCCGGTGCCAGAGCGTCAGCGAACCCTGCGGATCGGCATCGATCAGCAAGCATGGGCGCGTCGGCTTATGGATATGTGCGGCGAGGTGAGCCGCCAAGGTGCTCTTGCCCGTGCCGCCTTTACGTGACGCGAACACGATGACATTCATGGAGCCAGCCTCCCTCTCATGTCCTGATTCGTCAGAACCTGCGTGAAACGAGTGATTCGCGAAAGCAAAAAATGCGGAGGTCAGGCTAAAAAATGCTTCGCCGACCGTTGCCACAATTGTGCACCGGGCAATCAGTCTCCGCCATCGAGAAGCAGCCGGACAAGATCTTCTCCTCGCCGCAACGGTGGCGAGACCCGCAAGCATCCGCGCTCCGACACGTGGGCAAGCGTAATGGCCCGCCACAATCGCGAATCCGTGTTGCCGCCGGCGGCGCTGGTCCGCTATCGTCTATCCAAAGTCAGCAGCAACAATCGGGAGCATCATGCTTACGCTCTATCACGGCCGCACATCAGTCTGCTCGGTCAAGGCGCGGCTCGCTCTGGCGGAGAAGGGCGTCGCATTTGAAAGCAAGCTGATGACGCTGCGCGGCGACCAATACGATCCCGCCTATATGAAGCTCAATCCCAATGCGGTGGTACCGACGCTTGTGCACGACGGACACGTGGTCATCGAGTCGACGGTGATCATGCACTACGTCAACGACGTGTTCCCGGGGACACAGCTGATGCCCACCGACCCGATCGCGCGCGCAAAGGTGCACATGACCGCCAAGTTGATGGACGAATACGTCCACAATTGCTGCACGGTGCTGACTTTCGCGACGGCGAATCGCGAGAATTTGCGCCAGCTGCCGCCGGAACAATTCGAAGCCGATCTCGCCAAGTCGCCGAACCAGTCGCGCTCCGAAGCCAAGCGCCAGGTGGTGGCGCTCGGGCTCGATGCGCCGCTCGTGGTCGATGCCCTGCACGCGCATGGCAAACTGCTCGACCGCATCGAGAACGCCATGCAGCACGGGAACTTCATCGCCGGTGACAGCTACTCGCTCGCCGACGCCGCGGCCACGCCGTACCTATTTCGCCTGGAAAAGTTGCGCGTGCAGCAATTGTGGGAGAATCGGCCTGGCGTCACCGCGTGGTATGCGCGGATGAAGGCGCGGCCGTCGTTCAAGACCGCGGTCGAGGGCTGGCTGACGCCGGCGGATCACGATCGTTATGCCCGCTTCCAGCCCGACCCGTGGCCGAGGGTGAGCCAGATCGTGCAAGCCCTTGTGACGGCCAATTGACGCCAGCGCAATGCCGTCCGGCAGATAATGGCGCCGACTCCCTCCCCGGGCGGGACGTCTTCGCCCGCCCCGGGGAGGTATACCTGCCATGCCTTTGCCGCAGACCCCGGTCAGGCAACGATCGGAACCCGCGTCTGCTCCGCAGCTTCCTCGGCGGTCTTCGGATGCGCCGGCAGCTGGAGCACGGTCGCACATTGTCCCTCGACCAAGCGTGTCAGCAGCACCGTTTCTCCGCCGGGAAACTCCAATGCATCATGATGCACAAGCGGCTGGTTGGTATTGAGCTGGCGGAAGCGCGCCACCTTCATGGGAACATGCTCGCGCCGGTAGGTCGCCGAGTTTTCATACTCGACGTCCTTTTCGAAGGCGATCTCGGTTCCGGGCAGCAGACAGACGGCGACGTTCGGGTCGCCCGCCGCGGAAAAGCCACGCGAAATGGTGCCATCGAACCGACTCGAGACGAGCTTATCGCCGACTTGCGCCGGACGGGACGCGATGTGTTGCAGGCTATAGTCGCACATGGAACACACTCCTTTGGATGATCGAAATGACCATCCTCTAGCAACTTAACTCCGTGTGCTGAAACCTGTTCCCGACCAGGTGTGCTGAATCCTGCGCCACCGGAATGTCGCGGGTTTCAAGCGACGGCCCAACGCCGTCCGGGAGCAACCGTCCGGGAGCAAGAAGCGCTACATCTGCGCGCAAGCGAGAGCGGGCGAACGGGTATACGTGATCCGCCCGTTGGGCATTGGCGATAGCTATCGCGGCGACAAGATAGACGCGGCGCACGCCATGCCCCCGCGTTTACCCTTTCCAAAGCATGATCAAAAGTCGCGGCGGGACAATGCAAATCACTTGCGAGCGACCTTGCCCGGTGTCATCCCGGCAATCTCGGTGATCAGCTTCTTGAGGATCGCATCGGCGAAGGTCTCGTAGTCCTTCGCCGCGACCACGAAGGCGCCGGGACCGCCGATCACATTGTCCTCGTAGTACTTGTCGAGGTCCGGCTCGATCGCCAGGATCGGCAGCCCGTTGATGCCGATGCGGGCGGCAACCGCCTCGTCGCGGGCCCGCGTCACCGGCCGGCCGCGATTGTTCGCGCCATCCCCGGAGACGTCGATGATGCGCCGAGCGCTCTTATACGGGCTGTCGTTGAGCAGCGCCACACCGGTATCGAGGGCACCCGAGATCGAGGTGCCGCCACCGAACAACTGCCGCGGCGTCTGGTCGATCGCGTCGGCGAAGGCGCGGATCGAGCCGACGTCGTTGATCAATGTCCATTTCGCCGTGATGACCTGCAGAGCCGGCCCGGTCCACTGCATCATCGTCACTGCGATCGACTGGTTGAGGCCGGAGAGGATCGCCTGCAGTATCTGCGGATGCCGAAAAGCGGCGATGTAGCCCCGCTTCTGCAGCTCGAAACGCTGATGGCTGACGCTGCCGGAGGCGTCGACGGCGAGCACCAGTTGCAAGTCGACCTGCGTCTGTGCCGCTGCCGGCGAACCAGCCGCGATGAGGAGCGCGGCTACGCGGGACCAGCATACAAGCCAATGCCGCAAGCGCCCGCCTCGGTCATTCCGGGACGGCCCGAAGGGCCGGGCCCGGAATCCATAACCGCTTTCGCATCGATGTTGCAGAGCGTGTGCCATTCCCTCGGCCAGTGCTTATGGATTCCGGGCTCCTCGCGGAGCCTGTCATCGAGCCGGCCAGCGGCTGCACCCGTTGGCTCGGCCCCGGAATGACAATGACAAGGTCATTTGATCAATTGGCCGATCTGCTCGACGATCGGCTTCGGGGTCGCATAAATGCTTTGGATCAGCGCCAGCAGATGCGCGCCGTCTTCGGGCTCAAGGTCGAGCTTGCTCTTCTGCGCTTCGGCAATGAATTCAGGGTCCTTCATGGTCGCGTTGAAGGCGTCACGCAGCATCTTCAGCCGTTCCGGGGGGAGGTTCGGCGGCGCCACGAACGGGCGCCCAATCCCCTGCCCCGCGTAGAGGAACCGGATCGCGTGCTTCTGCTCCTCGGTCTTGGTGAAATCGAGGACGAACGGAACACCCTTGAGCTCGGGGTTCGGCGCCGCGCCGCCCTGGAACAAGAAACGGATGGTCTTGTTCTTCACCCAGTCCGGCCGGCGGTGGATGACGCTGTCATAGCTCTCGCAAATGCCCTCGACCTCACCGCGCTCCATCGCCAGGAACACGTCGACGGACGAGCGGAAGCCGCCGACCAGCTTGAACTTCATGCCGAGCATGGCACTCAGCACCTTGGGATAAGTACGCGTGCCGGTGCCGGGACCGGTGTCGCCGAGGATCAGCTGGTGCTCGAACAGATCCTGCACCGTTTTCACCTTTGCGGTGTGGAAGGCGATGCAGACGTTGGTCTCCTTGGTCGGCGTGCCGATCCACGACAGCCTGGTCGGATCGAAGCGTGCACCCGACGCTCCGGTGAGCGGTCCCAGCGCCGCATCGCGGGCGATGATGCCGAGCACGGAGCCGTCCTTCGGCGCGACGTTGTAGATGTAGCTCGCCGCAACGTAGCTGCCGGCCCCCGGCATGTTCTGCGGGATCACGCTCGGCTGGCCGGGCAGGTGCTTGCCGATGTGTCGCCCGACCGTGCGGGCCCACCGATCGTAGCCGCCGCCGGGCCCGAAGCCGATGATCATCTGCACCGCCTTGCCGGCGTAGGGCTCGCCGCCCGGCTGCGCCGCGGCCGGCATGCCGCCGAGCGCCAGCAAGCAACCCAAGGCGCAGACCAAGAGGTTCGGATGTTTGCCCATGATTTCCTCCCAAGACCTACCCGTTCCCCGCCGGGACAAGTCCGGCGTTTGCTTCATCTATCACAACTTTGCGCGGCCGGCGCATGCCGGCAACCTTTGGGATCGGCTTGTATCGGGCGGCGGCACGGCTAATCTGCCGCGACCATCGCGATTGCGAGAAACGAGGGGTACCATGGCGATCAGTCAGCAGATCAGGACTCTGATCAACAATGCGTGGACCGACGGGCACGTCTGCCTGTTGGCGACGGTCGGCTCGGACGGTCCGAACATCAGCCCGAAAGGTAGCATGCTGGTGTTCGACGACCATCACCTCGCCTATTGGGAACGGTCCAAGAAAAGGGCACTCGAGAACCTGCAGCACGACAAGCGCGTCTGCATGATGTACGCCAACTTCAAGGCGCAGCGCGATGGCGTGCTGCCGAACGGATTCCTGCGCTTCTTCGGCATCGTCGAATTGCACGAGTCGGGTCCGATCCATGACGCGATCTTCGCCAAGCTCTCCAAGCGCGAGCAGGAGCATGCCGGCGCCGACACTGGCATCGGCGTCCTGATCAAGATCGAGCGCGCCACCGACCTGCACGGCAATTCGCTGATCTAGCACTTTCAGATGGCATTGACCGCCGCAGGCCGGCGCATCGCCGGCCTGCGGCGTTTTGGTGTTCGCACGCTAGTGCCGCCGATTTGAAGTTCCTGCAGCAGTTGCAGCAAGCTCGTTCAGGAACTTCAAATCGAAAAGCGGCACTAGAATCATAGACTTGCTAGTGTGGTGGTTCAGAAGTTCGCTCTATTCTTGCCGCGAGTCCGGGAAGCGAACTTCTGAACCAAGCCACACTAGAATCATGGAGTTGCTAGTGTCCTTTCGAATCCGAAGTTCGCTCAGGGGGTGCTGCAAGATCAAGCGAACTTCGGATTCGGGGCCCTAGGCGCACAGCGGCGTACGCAAATTGTCACGATGACGAAACGATCATCGCGTACGCCGACGCCCTTTACAAATTGGCAACACCTGGGGCAGCACTTTGCGCAAACCCTGAGCAAAATGCGCACAGCCGATGCATACGCACCTTGTTCCATGCTCCGCCGACATGGAGTCCATGCCGCATCTCCATCTCGCCGACGGTATCGAATCGATGTACTCATTCGGCGCTAGGTGGGAACGCCCTGGATCATAACGCTCCTATTGGAGATGATGGCCATGGCTACACAATCACTATCGATCCCCCTCGATTCCCGGACATCTAGGTCGGCCAAACCTCAGCCTGCCGCGCTCTCCAGGCGTAGCAGGTCCGTTCTGCGCCGTCTCTTGGAGGCGATGATCGAGTCGCAGCGGCGCCGTGCCGAACGCGAGATTCAATTCTATCTCGGCGCCACCGGGCAAAGGCTTACCGACGGCGTCGAACGCGAGCTGGAGCGCCGCGCGGTGCGCTCGCAATGAGGGGCCAAGCCGTGACCCCAGTACCGCACGCGGGAGCGTTGCTGTCGCCGATGCTCACCGCACTCCTCATTTTCGTCATTGGCCGCATCCGCCGCCGGCTCAGGAAGGGAAAGGACATGATGTCCGTGATCGTCGACAGCCTCACGGACATGCAGGAGATCGACGACTTTCCGCTCCTGAGGGACGAAGTGCTGCCGCGCATGGAGCGCGCGGGCTTGCGGCAACCGCACCGTTGAGCCAGGGGAGGGGCATGCCGATACGGCGCGAGCATTTGGTCGAACTCCGCACCATGCTGGCGCAGCGGCCGCCGACCGCCGGGCCCGCTGGGAACAGGTCTACACCGGCTGGTGTCCGGCGCTCCCCGGCACCAAGGCCGAGCCGCCCGGCATCCCCGGAGGATCCGTTCCCGGCGGCGCTTGAGGATAGCGTGCACGCCTATCGCTGGCTCACGCTCGATCACGGGACGCCGCCGCATCGGATCGGCCTCATTGGCGACTCCGCCGGCGGCAATCTCGTCATCGCGACGCTCGTGCAGCTTCGCGATATCGGCGAGCCGCTGCCGGCAGCAGCGGTGTGTGTGTGTCTCACCCGTGTTCGATCTGGCCCTCACCGGCGAGTCGATGACGACGCGCGCATCGCGCGACCCGATGATCCTGCCGGAATCGCTGCGGCTGTGCGCGGCCGCCTGCCTCGGCGGCGCCGATCCGAAAACGCCGCTCGCCTCGCCGCTATACGCTGCTCTACATGGGCTGCCGCCGCTGCTGATCGAGATGGGCTCGGAGGAGATGCTGCGCGACGACAGCGTCCGGCTCGCCGCGAAGGCGAAGGCGGCCGGCGTCGACGTCACGCTCGAGGAATGGGCAGAGATGTCCATGTCTGGCATCTGTTCTCGGACCGGCTTGAGGACGGCCGCAAGGCGATCGCCAGAGTCGGCGAATTCCTGTGGCGGCATATTTCGTGATGCGCTCCATCCACCAGTCATTCCGGGGCCGGCCGAAGGCCGGAGCCCGGATTCCATAGCCACGGTCGTTTCGGGTCCCGCCGTACTGCGTCTACATGCGAGGAGAGCAATCCGGTTGAGTTGATTTGTTCGACGGAATTTCGCATTGAGCCCTGTGGTTTTGGATTCCGGGCTCCGCGCTGCCCCGGAATGACATCCGGATAGACCAGCGAATGACAAACGAAACCAGCCCCAACTTCATCCTCTTCATCACCGATCAGCATCGCGCCGATTATCTCGGCTGCTACGGCCATCCCGTCGTCAACACCCCGCATATCGACTCGATAGCCTCACGTGGAACCGCCTTCGACAAATTCTACGTGGCGAGCCCGGTCTGCATGCCGAACCGCGCGAGCCTGATGACCGGGCGAATGCCGTCGGTGCACGGCGTGCGCTCGAACGGCATTCCGCTGTCGCGGGACGCGGTGACGTTTGTCGACCTCCTGCGCGACGCCGGCTATGCGACAGCGCTGGTCGGCAAGAGCCATCTGCAGAATTTCACCGGCCGCCCGCCGTATACCAAGCCGCCGGCGCCGCGGCCCGGCTATCGAGCTCCGTCGCCCGCGCATGCGCAGGCGTTCCGCACGACCCTCGTCGGACCTGAGTATCTCAACGAGGTGCCACAATACTGGGAGGCGCCAGACGCCGCGGTCGCGACGCCGTTCTACGGCTACAGCCATGTCGAGCTGGTCACCGGTCACGGCGACGACGTCGGGGGCGACTACAAGCGCTGGCTGCGGAAGAAGGCGCCGGAGGCGCTCAAGCTGCTTGGGCCGCAGAACGCGCTGCCGCACGACTACGCCTGCCCGCAAGCCTATCGAACGGCGATCCCCGAAGAGCTCTACTCAACCGCCTATATCGGCGAACGCGCCGCCGCCTATCTCGCGCGGCAGAAGGCCGACACGCCGTTTTTCATCACGGTGTCGTTCCCCGACCCGCACCATCCGTTCAATCCACCCGGCAAGTACTGGGACATGTACCAGCCGTCGCAGTTTCCGATGCCGGAGGCATTCACGCGCAACGACTGGGTGCCGCCGCCGCACGTGCAGGCCTCGATCGACGCGCGCAGCGACGGCTCCGCCAATCTGCGCGGCATGCGCACGGTGGCATGCACCGCGAAGGAGGCGCAGGAGGCCTGCGCGCTCACCGCCGGGATGATCACCTGTGTCGACGACGCCATCGGCGGCGTGCTCAACGCACTCAAGGCGAGCGGCCTTGCCGATAACACGGTGCTGATCTTCACCACCGACCACGGCGACCACCTCGGCGACCACCGCCTGCTGCTCAAGGGCGCTGAGCACTATCAGAGCATCGTGCATGTGCCGTTCATCTGGTCCGACCCGCAGGGTACGACAACAGCGCGCCGCACCGATGCGCTCGGCTCGACCATGGACATCCCGGCGACCGTGCTCGACCGCGCAAAGCTCGCGCCGTATGCCGGCATGCAGGGGTTGAGCCTGCTGCCGGCGATCGACGGCAATGCCACCATGCAGGATGCGGTGCTGATCCAGTACGAGCACCAGATGTCGGCGCCGGGTCAGGGGAGCGGCCGTGTGCACACGGTGCTCGACGGGCGCTGGCGGCTGAGCATCTTCGACGGCGTCGATTTCGGCGAGCTCTACGATCTGACGAACGATCCCGGCGAGTTCGACAATCTCTGGGGCGAGCCTGCCCATGCCGCAACGCGCGCGCGCCTGACCGAAGAGATCGCACGGCTGGAGATTTCCTACGTCGACAAGGTGCCGCTGCCGACGCACCAGGCGTAGGACCGATGTACGATGCCGTGCAAGAATATGCTAGCATCACCATTCCAGTTGGGTAAAATTTTCAAAGATGAAGACCCGGCAGCGGAGGACATCCATGGCCTATGATCTCGACCAGTTCATCGCCGATTGCCGTGCTACGCTGAAGCGCGATCCCGGCCCGGCCGGGCGCGAGACGGTGCGCCTCAGTCTAGAGCGCCTGCTCGCCAACAAGGAGTTCATCGACGCGTACTGCGGCGACGACCAGCCGCGCGGCCTGAAGCTCTTGTACGAGGACAAGGACCTCGGCTTCCAGGTGCTCGCCCACATCAACGACAAGGCGCGGGTGTCGCCGCCGCACGATCACGGCGCCTCCTGGGCGATCTATGGCCAGGCGACTAAGTACACCGACATGATCGAGTGGGAGCGCGAGGACGACGGCGTCGATCCTGCGCATGCCAAGCTCAAGCCCGCGAAGAAATATCGCCTTACGCCCGGGCACGCGGGCATCTACCAGGACGGCAAGATCCATTCGATCGACTATCCGGACTACGCGCGGTTCGTCCGTATCACCGGGACCAATCTCGATGCTATCGAGCGCGTCCGGTTCGACCTTAACACCGGCGAAATCCATCAGATGACGCCGCAACAGGCGACTTGAGTTCGATATAGTAAGCCCACAGCGTGTGAGACGACAGTTGGATATTTCGAATAGGGCCGCGGGCTCCACCTCTCCGCTTCGGGGAGAGGGAGCGCGCCTGCGCAAGTGGCGTGACCGTAATGTCCAAGAACACAACAACGGAGCAGCAGCGGTTCGTCACGCCGCAAGCGGTCAAGGACATGCTGCGCGACGGGCGGGAGCTGGCGCTGCTCGATCTGCGCGAGGAATTGATCTTCTCGCAGGCGCATCTGTTGTTCGCCCGTTTGCTTCCGTTGAGCCGCCTGGAATTGCGCATGGCAAGGCTGGTGCCGCGCCGTTCCACCCGCATCGCGCTGTGCGACGCCGCCGACGGGCTCGCCGAGCGCGGCGCCGCGATCCTGCGGCGGCACGGCTACACCGACGTGTCGATCCTCGATGGCGGCGTCGATGCCTGGGCGAAAGCTGGGTTCGAGTTATTCTCCGGCGTCAATGTCCCGAGCAAGGCGTTCGGGGAATTCGTCGAGCATGAAAGCCACACGCCGAGCATTTCGGCGGACGAGCTCAACGTGCTCATGCGCAACGGCGCCGACATGGTCGTGCTCGACAGCCGGCCGTTCGACGAGTTTAACCGCGTCTCGATCCCGACGGGGATCAACACGCCGGGTGCAGAACTCGTGCTGCGCGTGCGCGACCTCGCGCTCTCGCCGGAGACGCTGGTCGTGGTCAACTGCGCCGGCCGTACCCGCAGCATCATCGGCGCGCAGTCGCTGATCAATGCGGGCGTGCCGAACAAGGTCGTGGCGCTGCGCAACGGCACCATGGGCTGGAATCTCGCGGGCCTCACCTGCGATCACGGACAGACGCGGCAGGCGCCGGCGCCATCGAACACCGGTGTCGCCTGGGCGAGGTCGGCAGCCGGTGGAGTCGCCCGCCGCCTCGGCATTGCACGCATCGACCAGGCGATGCTCGAGCGTTTCCGCGCCGAAGGGCAGGAGCGCTCGCTCTATCTCCTCGACGTGCGCGATCCGTCAGAATATGCCGCTGGGCACGTCGCCGGCGCGGTCTCGGCGCCGGGCGGCCAACTGGTGCAGGCCACCGACCAATATATCGGCACGCTGGGCGCGCGCGTCGTGCTGGTCGACGACAAGGAGGTGCGCGCCGCGATGACCGCCTCCTGGCTGCGCCAGATGGGATGGAACGACGTATTTGTCTTCACCGGCACCGGCAGCGAGACCGGATGGCCGGAGGCGCCGATGCTTGGCGAAGCACCGGCGCCCGAGCTGTTGCTTTCCGCTGCCGAGCTTAACGGCATGTGGGTGCGAAATGCCGCGACTATCGTCGATCTCTCGTTGAGCCGCTCTTATCTCGCCGCCCACATTCCGGGTGCGTGGTTCGCGATCCGATCGCGCCTTGAGCAGGCGCTTGTGAAAATCCCACTCAACGGCATGCTGGTGCTGACCTCCGAGGATGGGCGGCTAGCCGGATTTGCGGCGGCCGAAACCGCCGCGCTGACGGTGCATCCCGTACGCGTGCTCGACGGCGGCAATGCGGCGTGGAAGGCCGCCGGCCATCCGCTCACTAGGGACGAGCCGCGCATGGCCGACGACGCCATCGATGCCTGGCTCAAGCCCTACGAACGCTCCGGCGACACCGAGAAGGCCATGGCCGAATATCTCTCATGGGAAGTCGACCTGCTGCCGCGCATCGCGCGCGACGGCACCACGAATTTTGCTCCGTTCAGGTAGGCGGGCATTTGCATCTGAAAACAAATTCAGAGGTCGTCCCGGCGCAAGCGGGACCCATAACCCCTGCATCCGTTGTGTGAAGCGGAGTCGATTCCGCGGCACCGGCATGTCACGTTGCGAGCTTGGTGGCTATGGGTCCCCGCTTTCGCGGGACGACGCCTAAAAGGACAATCATGACCTTCGCATCGTCCGCCGAGCTTCGCGCCGAGGTGCTGACCGCCTGCCGGGTGCTCACGCATTTCCGTATCGTTGAAGGCTTCGGCCACGTCAGCGCCCGCATCCCCGGCACCGACCGTATCTTGTTCACGCCGCGCCGCGCGCTTGGGCTGGTGACGGACGCCGACCTGCTCGAGCTCGATCTCGATGGCCGCAAGAATGCCGGCGCAGGAGCACCGGCCCTCGAAGTCGCGATGCATCTCGCGGTGTTCCGCCGCCGCCCGGATGTCATGGCGATCGCACGCGGGCATCCACGCCATGTCGCGGCCTACGCCTGTGCCGCCGAGCCGCTCAAGGTGGCGCACGGCTTCGGCGCCAATCTCGGCACCGTGGTGCCGGTGTACAAGCGGCCGTTCCTGGTGGTGAGCCGCGAGATGGGCGAGGCCGTTGCCGATCTGCTCGGCGGCGGCGAGGCCGTGATCCTGCAAGGCAACGGCATGCTGGCGGTGGGACAGTCGGTGGCCCATGCCTGCGTGCAGGCCCTGTTTCTGGAGGAGACGGCGGAATTGCAACTGATGTCGCTCGGCGCCGGTTTCACGCCGCGCTTCTACACGCCGGAGGACGCCGCGCGCCGCCACGGCGACGACCGCGTGCACGAGCCCATCCGCGCGTGGGAGTACTATGTGGGCGCAACGGAGGGGAGATTCACGCGCAATCGCTGACCTGGCGCAGCGTCGCGCACTTGCGTCCGACGGTCCGATGACCTTAAACGAATGGCAGCGCAACCGGCGCGCAAGACGAGCCGGTCGCAACAATCGCATGGGAGGCCAACGTCATGTCCGCGGACCGCAGCAAGCAGCCGATCGTCCATTTTGTGGGGAGCATTCCGCTCCCCGATGCCGAGACGGTGTTCCGCACCCTGTCGAGCGCGACCGGCAAGCATCTTGCCCGTATTCCCGACGGTGAGACCGGCGTCCGCAAGACATGGATCCGTTTCTTGCAGGATGTGCTGGCGGAAAATCCGGCGGTCGAGCTTGCCGCCGATGTTCCGCCGCTCAAGTTCATCCAGTGGGACGGCAAAGTCCTGCGCGAGATTCCGCGCCTGCGCGTCAAGCCAGGCGCCAAGGTCGGCCCCGCCGGCTTCAAGACCGGGTACGCCGACATGGCGATCGAGTCGTGGGGCTTGTTCGAACGTATGCAAAAGGCCGGCGCCATCCCGGCGCACGTCAGGTTTCAGATCAGCATTCCGACGCCGATCGCGCCGACCTACAACAATATGGTGGCGTCCGACCGTCCCGCGATACTGCCGCCGCTGACGCAGCACTTCATCGGCGAGGTCGAAAGGATCGCCAAGGCGCTGCCGAATGACCAGATCGCGATCCAATGGGACGTGTGCCAGGAGGTGTTGGCCTGGGAGGACTATTACGAGCCAGGGCCGGTCGACTTCCGCACCGAGACGCTGGAGGTTCTCGCCAAGGTCGGCGACGCGGTGCCGGCGGCGATCGATCTCGGCTACCATCTCTGCTACGGCAGCCCGGCCGACGAGCACATGGTGCAGCCCAAGGATGCCGGCATTATGGTCGAGATGACCAATGCGATTGCCGCACGGGTCAAGCGGCCGATCCAGTTCTTCCATCTGCCGGTGCCGAAGCCCCGCACCGACGACGCTTATTTCGCGCCGCTGGCAAAGCTTAAGCTCGGCCCCGGTACAGAGATCTATCTCGGCCTGATCCACCACAACGACGCCGCAGGCGACGCCACGCGGCTCGCGGCGGCGCGGCGCCACACGCGCGTCGACGGCGTCGCGACCGAATGCGGCATGGCGCGCGGCGATCCGGCGCGGCTGCCGTCGCTGCTGGCGGCGCATGTGCACGCCGTGGAGGCGACGGCGTAAGGACCAACACCTCAGCGAGGATCGTCATGACTGAAGCAGCGCGTGCGCCGCGAAGCCACAGCTATGCCGTCGGCGACATCACCGTGACCGTGATCGACGACGGTTTCCGCAAGGTGCCGGTGACCGACAACTATTGCCTCAATGCCTCGGCCGCCGACATGAACGCGGCGCTTGCGGCGGCGGGGCTCGAACCCGGCTATCTGCACAATCCGTTCCAGCCGATCGTCGTCACCACCGGCGGCAAGCGGGTGCTGATCGATACCGGCAACGGCGAGTCGGCCTTCGCCGAGAGCAGAGGTGAGCGCGGCAACCTGCCGGGCAGCCTCGCCACCGCCGGCATGAGCCGCGATGATATCGACGCCGTCGTGATTTCGCACTGCCACGGCGACCACGTGAACGGCCTGATCGCCGGCGACGGCAAGCCGGCGTTTCCGCACGCCGAGGTCAAAGTGCCGGCGGTCGAATGGCGCTTCTGGATGGACGATGGCGAGATGAGCCGTGCGACGCCGGGCCGCATGACCGACCTGTTCAAGAACAACCGGCGTGTGTTCGACGCGCTCGGCCGCAAGGTCACGCCTTACGAGTGGGAGAGCGAGGTGGTGCCCGGGGTCACCGCTGTCGGTACGCCCGGGCATTCGATCGGGCACACGTCGTTCGTGGTCGCCTCGGGGTCGCATAGCGTGTTCGTTTTGAGCGACGTATGCATCAACAATCCGCCGCTGTTTGTCGCGCATCCGTGGTGGCACACGATCAACGACCAGGACCCGGTGCAGGGGGAAGCAACGCGACGCCGCGTCCTCGGCATGCTCGCCAAGGACAAGATGCTGGTGCAGGCGTTCCACTTCCCGTATCCCGGCACAGGCCACATCGTCCCGGACGGCGACGGCTACAGGTTTGTGCCGATGAAAGCGTGAGGCGTGCCCCGCACGCGGTGCAGGCGTAGGGCGCGATAGCGAAGCGGTTTGCGCCGACACTTGCGCATGGATCGGCGGATTACGCTTCACTCATCCGCTCTACCACCGCGATCACACCTTGATCTTCTCCTGCTCCAGCACCTTGGCGACCGCCGGCCGCGCCTTCATGCGGTCCTTGAAGGCGGTGTAGTTCTTCAATTCGCCCATCGGCAGCTCGCGGCGCACGCCCCATGTGTAGAAGACGAGGCCATAGGGATCGAGCACGGAGTATTTGTCGCTCAGCCATTCGCGGCCCGACAGCATGCCGTCGATCTGCGTGAGATAGCCGTGGAACGTCTTCAGCCCGGTTTCCTTGATCGAGGCATGGGCGTTGGCATCCGGCGTGTAGCGCTCCGGGCGGCCGACATGGGCGTGCGCGGGATGCACGCTGGCGGCGAAGAACCCGATCAGCGACAGTGCCTTGGCTTCGGCGAGCGCATCGTTCGGCCACAGGCCGAAGCGCTTGCCGAGATACGGAAGGATCGCGGTGTTCTCGGCAAGGTACTCGCCGCTGTCGAGGCGCAACAAGGGCACGCGCCCCTGCGGGTTCATCTTCAGGTAGGTCTCGGTGCGCTGTTCGCCGCCGCCGAGATTGACCGAATGCTGCTCATACGGCTCGCCGTTCTCTTCGAGCACGATATGCGACGCCATCGAGCACGCGCCGGGGGCGAAGTAGAGCTTGAGCATGTGAGTCCTCCCTAGGGAAATGCGATTGGTGAGTTGACGGCTAGCTTACCGGGTTGCTTCGGTGGGAGGGAGACCATTCCGGCATGCCTGATAGAGCCAGTAGGGTGGGCCAGGGCGCTGAAGGCGCCGGGCAGCATGCTTTTGCCCACCGGTTGGTTACGGCGCCGCCTCGCCTCAATCAGCCTTGAATCCCGTTGCCTTGATGATCCGCGCCCAGCGCGCGATCTGCGTCCTGATACCGGCGGTGAGTTCCGGTCCGCTTAGGCCCGAGACGTCGAAGCCCTGCTTCTCCAGCTTCTCCTTGATCGCCGGGTTGGCATGCGCCGCCTTGGCGGCGGCGAGCAGCCGGTCGACCACCGGCTGCGGGGTGCCGGACTTGACCAGCAGCCCGAACCACACCGTCGCGGTGAAATCCGGGTAGCCGAGCTCGGCGAATGTCGGCACCTCCGGCAGGCGCGGCGAGCGGTTCGATCCGGTCATGGCGATCGCCCGCAGCTTGCTGGAGCGGATATGCGGCAGGGTCGACTGCATCTGCCCGAAGCCGACCAGCGCGTGCCCGGCGATCAGGTCCGAGGTCTGCGGCGCCGAGCCGCGATACGGCACATGGGTCAGATCGAGACCGAACTTCTCGTTGAGCTGATAGCCGAGGAACGCCGACGGGGTGCCCGGGCTCCACGAGGCGTAGCTGAGTTTGCCCGGATTCTGCTTCACCCATGCCACCAGCTCGGGTAGCGTCTTTGCCGGCACACTTGGATGCACGACCAGCACGGGCGCCGACTCCACACCTTTGATCAGCGGCACGAAGTCGTCGATGGTCCATTTCAGGTGGCGGTAGGCGCTCGGATTGATCTCGGTCATCGCCTGGGTGCCGACCCAGACGACGCGTCCGTCGGCCGGCTGGTCGACCACCCATTGTGCCGAGATGGTGCCGTTGGCGCCGGGCTTGTTCTCGACGATGATGCTCTGGCCGAGCGTCTTCGCCATGTGGTCGGCGATCATCCGGGCGTAGGGATCGATGGCGCCACCCGTGGGCGCGCCGACAATGAAGCGGATAATGCCGGACAGCGCCTGCGCGTGGGCGGGACTCGCCGCCATGACGACGAGCAGCGGTAGTGCGGCGCGAAGAGCGGACGTCAAAAGCGTTGGCATTCTCTCGTCACCTCGATTGGATATCTCGGCCAATCCGAGCCGTACGGCGCCGCTTTGTCAAATGTCGTATTAACGGCCATGGTTCGAGACGCCGACCTCGGTCGGCTCCTCACCATGAGGACCGCGTATGCTGCCCTCATCCTGAGGAGGCGCACGTAGGCAGGTTCACGCAGCCTGCGTAAACTTGGCTGCGAGCGCCGTCTCGAAGGATGGCCGTACAGGCGGAGAGTTGAAGGGATGCGCGACGAAACCATGATCGCCGTCGACAAGGTCGGCAACAAGATCCGCTTCTACGACGCCGGCATCAAGGAGATGAAGGTGATCGACGGACCGGAGCCCTGCGTGCATGAGCTGGCGATGGCGCCGGACCGCCGCACCGCCTACATCCCGCTCTATGGCGACGGCATCTACAGCAACAACAAGAATCCCAACAACAAGGTGCTGGTGATCGATCTCGGCCGACAGGAGATCGCCGACCTGATCGACCTCGGCCAATACGTCGCGCCGCACGGCATGGCGGCGACGCGCGACGGCAGGCTGTGGGTCACCTGCGACATCCCCAACAAGCTGCTCTGCTTGGACCCCGCTACGCGCACGATCGAGGCGGTCTATGACAATCCGTCGAAGGGCGGGCACTTGATGGAAAAGCTGCCCGACGAGTCGAAACTCTACATCTCCGCCAAGGAGGGAGCGCTCGGCGCGTTCGATCTCACGCGGCGCGCCTACACAACGACGGTGCCGCTCGCTGCGCCCGGCATTACCAGCGGCAACGGCTCCGGCTCCGAAGGCATCACGTCGTCGCCGCAGGGCGACCGGATCATAGTCTGCGACAACGACACCACGTCGCTACGCGTCATCGCTACCGCGGCCGACAAGGAGATCGCGCGGGTGCAGCTCGAGCCGTTCGTCTACACCAACCGCAAGCGATCGCGCATGGCCAAGGTGGGGTTCTCACGCGACGGCCGCCAACTGGTGGCGGTGAGCTACGCTTCGGCGCTCGCCTGGGTGATCGACGCGAACGACCTCACGGATCAGACCGTGATCCCGGTGGCGAAGGGGCCGATGGGCATCAGCTTTCCGCCCGACGGCAGGAGCGCGATCGTCACCTCGCACGACAGCGGGCTGCTCACCCGCATCGACTTGGAGCAGCGCCGCGCCGTCTCGGCCTATGACGGCGGCAACGGGATCGAAGTGATGGCATGGTATTAAGCCGGCGCTGCCGGCGTCGGCAACGCCTTTCACCGCGTGGTCGCGCCCGATGCCTTGACTAGAGGCGCGAACTTCGCGGTATCGGCCTTGATCCGCGCGACGAGTTCATCCGGCGTGCTGGACGCGATACTCATGCCCTGCGCACCGAGCTTGTCTTGCAGGGCCTTCGAGGTAAGCGCCTTGGCAAACAGCGCGTTGATATTCTTGATGACGGAATCCGGCGTCTTGGCCGGGGCCGTCAACCCGAACCAGACGAAGTCGGTATTGACGTCGGGAAAGCCGACCTCGGCCATGGTCGGGGCATTCGGCAGCGGTGCCAGCCTGGTTCTCGACGTCACCGCCAGTGCGCGCAGCTTGCCGGACTCGAGGTGGCCCTTGGTCGGCAGAATGCCGATGAACATCATGTCGACGCGCCCAGCGACCAGGTCGATCACTCCCTGCGCCGCGCCCTTGTAGGGGACGTGCACGAGCTTCGTGCCGCTTCCCGTGGCGAACAGTTCGCCCAGGAGATGGCCTGCCGAGCCGACGCCCTGCGAGCCGAAGGTGAGCCCGCCGGGCTTGGACTTCGCCAGCACCACCAGTTCCGCTACTGATTTTGCCGGCACGCCCGGTGGCACCGCCAACATCAGCGGGAAGGAAAACAATGTCGTGATCGGCCGGAAATCGATCGTCGGATCGAATGGGAAATTCCGCATCAGTGTCGGGTTGATCACGAAGGTCGCGTAGTTGGCGAGCAGCAGGGTGTGGCCGGTCGGGGCTGAGTCCTTGACGTGGGTCGCCGCCGGCACGCCGCCGCCGCCGGCCCTGTTCTCGACGATGAAGCGCTGCCCGCCCGTCTCCTCAATGGTATTGATGATCGTGCGGATCGCGACGTCCGCCGAGCCGCCAGCCGCATAGGGTACCACGACTGTGGTCGACTGTGCCGACGCGGTGCCTGCGTGCGCCAGCGCGAGCGCACAGCCGGCCACGGCGAGCGCCATGGCCTTGACGACGGAACGATTGAACATTGTCTTCCTCCCCGATACTGCTGGTCGCGATCTGGCATGACCGGCTGGGCTTCCCACCCGAAGCTTCTATACCACGACGATGTCCATGCAGGAACGCCGGGTCGAGCATGGCAGAGAGAGGTTTGGATGCCTGACAAATTTGTGGTTGGGACGGTTTCGCGCACCTTCTTTACGATGCCGGTTTGGATCGCCATCGAAAACGGGTTCTTTGCTGCTGAGGATCTTGAGGTCACGACGACCATCTTCGGCAACGCGTCACAAGTCGAGCCGCTGCTTGACGGCACGTTCCAGGTCGTCATCGGCTCGCCGGAACTCGCCATGCAGAATGCGGCGGCGGGTGGGCCCTTGCGTTTGATCGCCGGCAATGCGGGCAAGCTCGTCCATTCGCTGATCGCCCGAACGCCGTTCGCGAAAATCGACGACTTGCGCGGCGGGACCATCGGCATTCTCAACATGAAGGAGGGCACGTTCTTCGCCATCAGGACGATGCTGGCAGCGCACGGGCTCCAGTTTTCGGCGGACTACATGGTCAAGGAGACCGGCGGCGTGCCGCCGCGCCACAAGGCGCTGCTTGAGGGATCAATCGATGCCGGACTGCAATCGGTGCCGTGGAATTACGTCGCCGAGGATGCGGGGCTGAGGAATCTGGGCGACGTGATCGACTACGTGCCGGAATGGCAGTTCGTTTCGATCAACGTCAACGGCACATGGGCGGCCGCCAATCCGAACATGGTGGTTCGCTTCCTGCGCGCGGTGCTGCGCGGCACGGAATGGCTCTACGCCAATCGCGCGGCATCCGCACGGATCGCGGCGCGCGAATTGCCGGCTCCGCTTCATCACGCGGAGCGCGCCTGGGGCTATTTCACCGGCACCAATGCCTTGACTCGCGACTTGTCGGTGAACGAGGCGGGACTGGCGAGGGTCATTGCTGTTCTGCTCGAAGCAGGCTTGCTGCCGCCGGATGCGCCGGCAGCTCCCGCCGTCTACATCAATGACCGCTACCTGCGGGAGGCGCGCGACCGGTGAGCCAACGGGCTCAGCGGTCGCCACGGATGCCGCTCGTGAGCACCGTTCGGCGCGCCGGCTTCGCTCTGCTCAGCGCCATCTGGAGAAGTCCTGCGGCCGCGCGGCCCGATAGTAGCGGCGCCGCACCCACGTTCCGTTGATCTTGGTGTCTTCGATGACTTCCACATGCGGCTCGTAATAGACGGGCGGTGAGGCGGGAACGCGCTGCCGCTCGATACCGCGTGGTTTCTCGTAAATTCGTGGGACCGCGTAGGCATGCGGCGTGGCATAGGCCCGAGGCGCTGGCCGGCGGGGCAGCTCATCATCGCGAGGTGCGGCGTAGGCTCTTGCCGCACGCTGCTGACGCCAATCCTTGCGCGGTGGTGGAGAATAGGCGCGCGCCCGAAGCCGCGGCGGCTGTTTGCTATTGTGTGCCGAAGTCTTGGCGCGCGGCGGAGGCGGGTCCGGCCGATCGGCGTTGCGCGGCGGGGCATAGCTTCGTGCCGCGCGGGTCGGGAGTGGAACAGCCGTACCTGCGTTCACGACGTCTTGGTCCGGTGTCTGATCGGCACGGACGGAATTGCTGTGTTCGCCTGCGGGCCGTCGCGGTTCGGCGACCGCGGGCGTTGCGGGCGTGTCGCCTTTGATCGTCACCTTGGTATTGGGCAGGCCATGTTTCCGAACCAGCGCGAACAGTTGTGCTGCGTTCTCCGGCGCCAGCCGCACACAGCCGTGCGACGCGGGCTGGCCGAGCCGCCGGATCTGATTGGTACCGTGAATGGCGTGGCCGACCTGCGTGAAGAAGATCGAATGCGGCATCGGCGCATCGTCCCATTCGCGGGAATAATGGGCCTTTGCCATCCGGAACGCCGTGTAGCCGCCGCTCGGCGTATCGTAGCCGTCGCGGCCAGTCGACACCGGCCAGATCCAGCGGAGTTCACCGTCGACGTTGACCATCATCTGCTGTGCCGTCTTGTCGATGCTGATGAATACGGCGGCGCCGGCCGTACGACCGAAGCCCACCAGTCCCGCGGCGAGAACGAGCGCGGCAAGCACGCGATGCAGACGCATTGAGCCCCCCACCCCGCAACCGGTGACAGATGGTTAAATGGTTAATAGTCTATGAATTTTACGATTGATTCAGCATATGGTGCAATGGCGCTTCGTTAACGGCGGAGCGCTCAGCCCGGCAGCTAAGGTATCTGGAAACCGCTCCGTTTGATGCGTCGCAGCGCGGCATCGAGAGCCGAGAGAAAAGCGGAGCGGTCGCGCGGCGAAAATGGAGGCGGCCCCGCCGTCGTCGCGCCGGCCGAGCGCAAGGAATCCATCAGGTTGCGCTGCGCCAGAGCCAGCCCGATCCCGTCCTCGGTGAATACCCGACCGTTGGGCGCAATCACGGCCGCGCCGGCCTTCACGCTGCGGCTTGCCAGGGGAATGTCTGCGGTGACGACGACGTCGGTTTGCCCGGCTCGGTCGGCGATGTAGTCGTCGGCGGCGTCGGGCCCGGCCGCAACCACCACGCGTTCGATAAAACGTGCGCGCGGCACAGCGATCGGCTGGTTCGAGACGACGGCGACGGCAAGGTCGAGTCCCTGCGTCAGATGCCGTTCGGCGACGCGATACACCTCCTCCTTCACCGGGCAGGCATCGGCGTCGACGTAGATCGTGATTGGGCGGGACATCTCTTGCGCAACGGCGGCGCTAGCGCCCGCCGAGCGCCCGCGGCAGCATCCGTTGCAGTACGCCGTCCTTGTGAACGAAATAATGCTGCAGCGCGGCGCCCACATGCATGACGACGAGCGCCGCCACCAGATATCCCGACCAGCGATGCAGCATGAACAGTTGCTCGGACAGCGGCTCGTTCTTGCCGACGATCGGCGGCAGGTCGAACAGTCCGAAGAACGGCGTGCTCGCACCGAAGGCCGAGTTCGCGACATAGCCGACGATCGGCATCGCTAGCAGCAGCACGTAGAGCAGTCCGTGCACCGCCGAAGATGCCGCGCGCTGCCATCGTTCGATGCCCGGCTCCGGCGCCGGAGCGCCGGCGATGAAACGATTGGCGATGCGTAGCAGCACCAGGATGAGGATCAGCACGCCAAGCGACTTGTGCAGATTGAACAGTCCGTCCTGCAGCGGGCCCTCGGGGGCGCGGCCCATCCACACGGCCACCGGGATGGTGATGAGCACGCAGAGCGCGACCAGCCAGTGCAACAATTTGCTGACGGGCGGATATCGGTCAGGCGCCAAATTTCCGTAGGTCATGGAATTCTCCGTAGTCGGGTCCACGCCGCGAGCGCCAGCGCAACGGCGAGGTCAAGCCGACCTATGAAACCGGAGCTTATCCGAGTCGCGGCCAAAGGATTCCGCAATCCGAAGACCGCGCTGTACCAGCGCCGCAACTTGCGTTGACTGTCGTCGTAGACGCAATGCCCCGACGTAACCAGAAGCGAGAAGCCGATCAGTGCCGCCGTGCACTGGAAATTCTTGCTGCCGCGCCAGTACCGGGAAGCATAGGAGGTTGATACGGACATGGGTGCATGGCGTCGTGCCAGATCAACGACAGCGTTGTGGAAAGGCTCCCCGATCGAGCGACTGCGACCGTGGCATGCGACGGCGCGGCTGGCGCCATGGACCCGGCATGCTAAGAGACATCGCGTGACCACGTCCCCGCCCGCGTCCCCTCCCGCCGCCGTCACTGCCCCGATCGCGCAGCTCGCGCCGGCGGTGATCGCCGCGACCGCGTTCGCCGTCGTCGACATCCTGATCCGCTGGGGCTTCGAGGCCGGCGCCGACTCGCTGACCATGGTGATGGTGCGCGGCCTGATCGGCGTGCCGCTGCTGTACGCCTGGATTCGCTTCGGCGTGCGGCCGAAGCCGATGACGCCGCGCGAGAAATGGATATCGCTCGGCTTCGGGGTGCTGTTCGCCGGCAACGTCTACCTGCTGTTCGTGGCGATCGAGGCGATGCCGGTGCCGGCCGCGATCCTCACCTATTTCGTCTATCCCCTGCTGACCGGGTTGATCGGGGCGGCGACGCGGCTCGACACGCTCACCTGGCGCGGCTTGACAGCGGCGCTGGCGGCGTTCCTGGGGCTCGGGCTGATGCTCGGCGCGCATCCCGGCGGCCTGGCGCTCATTGGGATTCTCGCCGGGCTCGGCGCTGCGGCCTGCCGCACGACGACGCTGATCCTCACGCGCGCGATGCTTCCCGGCGCCGATGCGCGGCTGATCACCTGGTACTCGCTGATCTCGTCGACTGTGTTGTTCTGCCTGGTGGCGCTCGCGACCGGCACCTGGAATCCGCCGCAGACCGGGTTCGGCTGGGCGTGCCTGGTCGGCATCGGCGTATTCGTCACCGTCGGCCTGCTCGGCGTGTTCATGTCGACCATGCGCATCGGCCCGTTCCGCACCGCGCTGTTCATGAACCTCGAGCCGCTACTCGCCACCATCGGCGCCGCGCTGTTCCTCGGCGAGGTGATCACCCCGCTGCAGGCGCTCGGCGGCGCGGTGATGATCGCGGCGCTGGTGGTGTTTCAGCTGCGCCGGTGAGCGGCTATTTCTTCTCCGGCGGCTTGTAGTCCTTCATGGGCGCACCCGACAGCGCCAGGAACGTCTTCGCCCGTGCGCGGTCGGTCTTGATGAAGGCGGTAAACTCCGCCGGCGTCATCCCGCTCGGCCGCACCGCCTGCCGCTGCAGGTACTCGGCGAACTTCGGGTCCTTCGCCTGCCGGATCAGTTCCGCGGAGAGCTTGTCGATGATCGGCTGCGGCGTGCCCTTCGGCGCCACCATGCCCCACCAGCCGAAGCTCGGAAATCCGATCCCCGCCTCGGCCAGATCCGGCACGCCCGGCAACAGCGGCGTCTTCGCCGAGGTCGCCAGCGGCTTCACCGTCCCCGCCTGCAACAGCCCGAGGAAGTTGCCGATGCCCATGCGCGCGACCTGGATCTGGTTCGCGGCCAGCGCCTGCGCGATCGGCCCGCCGCCGCGATACGGGATGCCGACGATGTTCGATCCCAGTTCCCGGTTGAGCCATTGCCGGAACAGGTCGGGCGGTGAGCCGGGGCCGAGCGTGCCGTAGTTGAGCCCGCCGGGATTCTTCTTCACCAGCGCTTTCAGCTCGGCGAACGTATTGACGCCGAGCGCGGTCGGCACGAACACGCCCTCGATCAAGAAATAGAGATGCGCGATCGGCACGAAGTCGCTGTCGGGGTCGTAGGGCAGCTTGTTGAACTGCAGCGGGTTGAACGAGAAGTGCCCGTGGTTGAGCAGACAGATGGTGTAGCCGTCGGGGCGTGCGTTCTTGCAGGCGTCCGCGGCCGGGATGCCGTTGGCGCCGCCGCGGTTCTCGATCACCAGCTGCTGGCCGAGCCGGGGGCTGAGCTCTGCTGCCGAGGCGCGCGCGATCACGTCGGTGACGCTGCCGGCGGCGATCGCCACCACGACCCGGATCGGGCGGTCGGGGTATTCGGCGGCGGCGGCGGATGAGGCGGCGACGATGGCAAGGGTAATGGACGCGGCAAACGCCACGAACGCGGCGCGGCCGCCGAGGCGGCGGATCGGCGATGGCATGATGTTTCCCCCGGATGGGCCGCACCGACATTCGGTGCAGCCGTATTGTCTGCCGGTCAGGCTAGCGGGGCGAGGAGCATTGTCAATTGTATCGGTTGCACCCTGGAATGACCCTCCGTGTCATGGCCGGGCTCGTCCCGGCCATCTCGCTTAGGAGGTACGGTGCCAACCTGATCGGGGTCACCGGGACAAGCCCGGTGACGACAGTTCGAACGATTTTGAGCTAATGCCGCCGCGCCTGCACCAGGTATCCGTCGATGGTGGTTTCGCCCAGCGCCTTGCAGGCCTCCAGCCGGTGCAGACCCTCGACCAGCACGAAGCGTTCGCCGTCCGGCCGCACCAGGATCGGCGTCTTGAGGCCGGACTCCAGAATGTCGGCGGCGAGCGCCTCGACCTTGGCCGGATCGAGCGTCTCGCGCCGCTTCAGCGGCACATAGATTGTGGCAATCGCGAAACTCTCACGCTTCATCATGCCGTGATCATCGCGTGCCCAGGGCCGTCCGCCCAGCGAAATGTTGCGGGCCGGAGCGCGCCGGAACAGTTGTTGTCATGGGCCGATGGGGTCGGGGAGGGGCGGATGCAGGCGCTCATTTGCAGCGCAAATACACCTTAAGCCGCCGCGCCGTCGTCTGATCAGAGGTCGTGGCCTAAACGAACCTCTCGGCGTTCCCCGGATGCGGTGCAGCGTGAAACGGTGCACCGCTGATCCGGGTCCCGGTTGATTGATTAATTGGGTCCCTGCACAGCAACACCATCAAGCGGCCTTTTGGCCGCCGTCTACGCCGCCGCGAGGCGGCGGCTATGGGATACAGCAGTGCGCCAGGGACACGTCACTCCGCCGCTTCCGCTTTGGCGCGGAACGGCACGGCGGCGATCACGGCCCCCGCTGAGTCTTCCTGAAATTCGGGATCGTTTCGCAATTCGTCAATCGTGTGCGGATGCGGGAATACGCGGCCCGTATTGTCCGACCAATCCTCGGCGGCAAACTCCAGGACCTCGGCCGCATTTTTCACGGCCTCGTCGATCGTGTCGCCGGCCGTGAACACGCCCGGCACGTCGGGGAACGAGACGCCGTAACAACTGTCGGCGTCCTTATGGATCAGGGCGATGTAGTGCGGCATCGCTCTGCACTGTTCGTCACAAGGTGAGGGAACGCGAGACGATGTCAGCCCACGAATAGGGACATTGTTCCGGAAACAAGCTTCGCTCCAGCCCGGTCTCCGTCGCTGCCTCGTTGCGCGCCTTGCGGTAGGCGCGTCCGACGGCCTCGTCGAGGCGCGGGCGCAGGCCGGGATTGTCGCCCAGCACGTCCTCGATTTCGAGACGTTGTGTATCGATTGTCAGTGCCCAGCTGCGCGTGCGACGCTCCGGCTGGTGGTCCCATTTCAGCATATGCATGAGCAGCACGCGCAGCGCGCTTTCGAGCTTGTTGAATTCGGTTCGTCCCAACGACTCGATCTCCTCGGCGACGTTCGCACGGTCGACGGCGTCCCAGCGGCCTTCGCGCACCAGGCGCGCCTGTTCGAGCGACCAGGAATAGATGTCGTGATCGTAGTCGGCCCGCGCCGGGGTATCGGTGGGTGCGAGGTCGATGTCGTCGCTGCTGTTGCGTCCGGCCATGGGGAATCCTTTGGCAGCAGTATAGCACACAAGCCGCTCTTGCGGATGCGGTTGAGCCTCTCCCGGCCTCATCCTGAGGAGCGACCGCAGGTCGCGTCTCGAAGGACGAGGCCGCCACGGTGGCCGCCCCATCCTTCGAGACGGCGCACGCAGCCAAGTTTACGCAGGCTGCGCCTGCTATGGCGCCTCCTCAGGATGAGGGCGGAAAGGGCGCTACACCCGCTCCACAAAACTATCCACCACCCGCTTTTCCCCCGCCTTGTCGAACGCGATGGTGAGCTTGTTGCCGTCGACCATCACCACGTTGCCATTGCCGAACTTGATGTGGAACACGCGGTCGCCGACCGAGAAGGCGGAGGTCGCGCCGGTGGATTTGGCGACCAGCTCGCCTTCGATGGTGAGAGGGCCGCCTTTGTTGCGGTAATTCACCCCCACCCGGCCGGCTGCGCCGGAGCTACCCCCCTCCCTAGCCCTCCCCCTCAAGGGGGGAGGGGACCCAGCCGAGTATGCCGCGCCGCTGCGGTCCTCAAATCCCCCACCCCGTCCGGCCTTCGCCCGCTGCGCCTGCGCGCGCTGCCAGCCGGGCGTGGTGTAGTTCGAGCCGTAGCTGTCCATGTTGTCGAAGCGCGAGGCGCCGTAGGCCGAACCGCCGAACTGGCCGAAGCCGCCTTGCGATTGCGTCACCTCCACATGCGCCTCGGGCAGCTCGTCGAGGAAGCGCGAAGGGATGGTGGTCGACCACATGCCGTGGATGCGGCGGTTGGTGGCGAAATAGAGCTTCGCCCGCCTGCGCGCGCGCGTTATGCCGACATGCGCGAGGCGGCGCTCCTCCTCAAGCCCGGCGCGGCCCTGGTCGTCGAGCGTGCGCTGGCTCGGGAACAGCCCCTCTTCCCAGCCGGGCAGGAACACGGTGTCGAACTCCAGCCCCTTGGCGGAATGCAGCGTCATGATCGACACCTTCTCGCCGTCCTCGCTGTTGTCGCGGTCCATCACCAGCGCGATGTGTTCCAGGAATCCTTGCAGGTTCTCGAACTCCTCCATGGAGCGCACCAGCTCTTTCAGGTTTTCGAGCCGCCCGGCGGCGTCGGCGGAACGGTCCTTCTGCCACATCTCGGTGTAGCCGGACTCGTCGAGCACGATCTCGGCCAGTTCGCTGTGCGGAAGCTGATCGCGCTGCACGCGCCAGCGGTCGAAGCATTCGATCACCGTGCGGAGCGAGCCGCGCGGCTTCGGCTTGAGCTCGTCGGTCTCGATCACCGCGCGTGCGGCTTCGGTGAGGGGAATGCGATGGCGGCGCGCATGGTCGTACATGAGCTGCACGGTGGCGTCGCCGAGACCGCGCTTTGGCACATTGACGATGCGCTCGAACGCCAGATCGTCGGCGGGCGAGTTGATCACCCGCAGATAGGCCAGCGCGTCGCGGATTTCGGCGCGCTCGTAGAACCGCGGCCCGCCGATCACCCGATAGGGCAGGCCGAGCGTGACGAAGCGGTCCTCGAATTCGCGCATCTGATACGAGGCGCGCACCAGAATGGCGATCTCGTCGAGACTGTGCGGGTTGCCGCTGCCGTCATTGCGCTGGAGCTGCTCGATCTCCTCGCCGACCGCGCGCGCCTCTTCCTCGGAATCCCACGAGCCGGTGACGGTGACCTTTTCGCCCGGCACGTCCTCGGTGCGCAGCGTCTTGCCGAGCCGGCCCTCGTTGTGGGCGATGAGATGCGAGGCGCAGGCGAGGATGTGGCCGGTGCTTCGGTAGTTCCGCTCGAGCCTGATAACCTTGGCGCCGGGAAAATCATGCTCGAAGCGCAGGATGTTATCGACCTCCGCCCCGCGCCAGCCGTAGATCGACTGGTCGTCGTCGCCCACGCAGCAGATGTTTTTCTGTATGCGCGGCGGCGCCGTCGCCTCGCCCTTCGAGACGGCGCGGAGCTTGTCATCGGGCCGGCCGGAGGCCGGACCCGTTGGCGTCTCCTCAGGGTGAGGGGCAGGCGGTGTGTCTTGCTGCGAATCCTGACCCTCATCCTGAGGAGCCCCGCGTAGCGGGGCGTCTCGAAGGACGAGGCCCGTATCCTCGCGCCTTGCCCCGCTCTGCCCGAGCAGCCGCAGCCACAGATACTGCGCGACGTTCGTGTCCTGGTATTCGTCAACAAGAATGTAGCGGAATCGATTCTGATAGGTCGTGAGAACCTCGACGTTCTCCTTGAATAACCGCGTACATTCCATGAGAAGGTCGCCGAAGTCGGCGGCATTGAGCACCTTCAGGCGCTCCTGGTAGGCCTGGTACAGCCGCTGGCCGCGCCCGTTGGCGAAGCTCGCGGCTTCGCCGGCCGGCACCTGCGAGGGTGTCAGGCCGCGGTTCTTCCAGCCGTCGATCAGGCCAGCTAACACTCTGGCGGGCCACCGTTTTTCGTCGATGTCGGCGGCCTCGAGCAACTGCTTCATCAGCCGGATCTGGTCGTCGCCGTCGAGGATCGTGAAGTCGGACTTGAGGCCGACCAGCTCCGCGTGCCGCCGCAGCATCTTCACGCCGATCGCGTGGAACGTGCCAAGCCACGGCATTCCCTCGACAATTTGCCCGACCATTAGGCCGACGCGCTGCTTCATCTCGCGTGCCGCCTTGTTGGTGAAGGTGACCGCGAGGATCTCCGAGGGGCGCCCCCGTCCGGTCGCCAGGATGTGGGCTATCCGCGTTGTAAGAACTCGCGTTTTTCCCGTACCCGCGCCGGCCAGCACCAGCACCGGCCCGTCCAGCGTCTCCACCGCTTCGCGTTGCTCGGGGTTGAGGTCGGCGAGGTAGGTCGGTACGGCCGCAGCCCGGGCCCGCGCGGCGATGCCCCCCGGGGTGGGCGCCGGCGGGTCGAAAAAATCGTTGTGCTGCGGTGACTTACTCGGCTCGGCCATTTCAATCCCGGCGCCCCGGACCGGTGGCGCGACAATACGAATCCATGGGCCAAAGATGGCATCTGTGGGCCAGGATGGGGAGGGGCAGGGCGCCGGTTATCCCGCCGGCGGGTGAATTCGTCCGCCTGAACCCGCTTGGTCCGCGCTTGTCCTACGCCCTGTCGCGGTTTCGACCACGTCGACGACCCGAAGAACCGCGTGGAACCGCTCAGCGCTTGCCCGGCATCATAATCTGGCGCCCGACCGCCTCCGGTTTCGGCAGCTTGGCGTGCGACGCCTTCATCTTCGCGAGGCAGCGCGCCACTTCGGGAGGGAACGGCGCGGTCTTGCCTGCCGCCATGTCGACATGCAGCGACATGTTCTCCGAGGTTGCCGACACCCAGCCTTCGGTCGCGTGAAACAGCTGCTCGAAGTAGTGCATCCGCTTGGCGTCGTAATCGAGCAGCTGGAACGTTACGCGCACCGGATCCCCGGCGTGCAATTCGCGCAGGTAACGTACATGCACCTCGGCGGTGAAGCAGGAGTGGCGGCGGGACGTCACGTAGTCAAGCCCGCAACCGAGCAGCTCGAAAGCCTCGTCGACCGCCCGGTCGGACAGCACGTTGTAGTAGGCCATGTTGAGATGGCCGTTGTAGTCGATCCAGCCGTCCTCGACGTGCATCACCGAGGAGACGAACGGCGCAAAGAACAGCGGCTCGAGGTCGAGACGATCCAGCATGCCAGGGACCCGGAACAAACGCCGGCGTGCCAGGGTATTGTGCAGCATTCACAACGGCTTGTCGCGTCCTATTTGGCGCTGATCGGGTACACCGCCTGCTCACCCGAGAGCACCCGGGCGACGTCGCCGGCGCATTTCGTCTGCAATTCGGCGAGCGCTTCCATCGAATAGAACGCCGTGTGCGGCGTGATGATCACATTGTTGCGGCCGAGCAGGGGGGAGTCCTTGGCCAGCGGCTCTGTCGCGACGACATCGAGCGCGGCCCCCCCGACCTGACCGCTGTCGAGCGCGGCGGTGAGCGCGTCCTCGTCGATCAGCGGTCCGCGCGCGGTGTTCACCACATAAGCGCCCTTCTTCATCTTGGCGAAAGCTTGCGCATTGAGCAGCCCGCACGTCTCCGGCATCAGTGGCGCGTGCACCGAGACGTAGTCGGATGTCCTCAGCAATGTATCGAAGTCGACGCTGGCGACGCCCACCGCCTTGAACACCTCGGGCTTGGCGAACGGATCGTACGCCTGCACCTTGATGCCGAACGCCTGCGCCTTCGGCGCCACCAGCCGCGGAATGTTGCCGAAGCCGATCAGGCCGAGCATCGCGCCCTCGATGCGGGTGATCGGCACCACCACCGGCATTTCCCAGCGGCCGGCCTGAACCACCGTGTTCGATAGTGGAATCTTGCGGATCAACGCCAGCAGCAGCGCCATGGTGTGGTCGGACACTTCGCGGACGCAATAGTCCGGCACGTAGTTGACGGCGATGCCTTTCTCCTTGGCGGTGACGAGATCGATATTGTCGACGCCGAGCCCGAAGCGGCCGATCGCCCTGCAACGCTGCAACTGCCGCAGCAGGTCGCCGGTGAGCTTGGCATAGGTGACGAGGATCGCGTCGGCATCGTGGGCGACG
>WHTM01000043.1 GCA_009377755.1 Hyphomicrobiales bacterium
CTCCGCTTCATCGTCCCACACAGGGCGACCATCACTTTCGAGCACCGACAAGTCGGCACGAAAGGACTCGTCCTCTGTAAACATCTCAGCCTCTGCGGCAGACCCCGCATTAAACGCGATAATGCCGCGACCATTGATTTCCACGACGTAGACGCTCATGACGACCGCCCTGTGTTCTTTCAGCAGCCACCCCGGCAGACAACTGGCAAGTCTTGGATTGAGCGCGTTCGTGCTGACAATGGCAATCGCGCCGCCTCTCGTAACGATCGGAGAGCCGGACATCCCGCTAACCTCGCCAGAGGCCCCAACCCATCGAGCCCCATGGCTCACCGGAGAGCGGAACCATTTCCCGTCCAGCGACAGCAACCAGGCCGTTCGCGGAGCGCCATCGGCAATCCTTATTTTGCCGAAGGCGTCCACGAACGAATCGAACGCCTCCGCTTCGTCGTCCAGCACTTGATCGTCGGGCGATCCGAGTACCGCAACATCGGCAACGGAGTCCGCGAATACACACTCCGCGGTTATGGAGAGATCGTCGTTGAGCGGCCCAAGCACATTGCTGTAGGTGCGTTCCTCAAGGTAGCTTGCGGGATGTGCCGGCGGTAAGTGCGGCAGGCAATGCGCGGTCGTTATGATGTAGCGCTGCCAGCCATGCTGTATAACAAATCCGCGCCCGCCGCCGACACGAACAACGGACGATGCAGCGTGTTCCAGAAACCGTGCGGTCATGACGGCGCCCCGCTGCCGCATGGCGGCTGCCGCCGGTACTCACGCAATTCGGTCTCCAGCTCAACGATCCGCTCGGCCTGCTGCCAACTTCGAAAAAGGACGGCAATGACGGCGGTCGTCAAAATGATGATGATGGCGACGGTGATGAAATCGAGCATGGGTATTCCTCCTATGCGGTTGACAATGCCCGCAAGGCGGAATCCCGGTAAGTTTTCTGATAAGTGTTTTCGCGGTCATCGGGCGCCCTGCGTGGCGTTCGGTGGCAAGTCGGTCGGGGGCGGGTTCAACGCCCTCGGCCGGCGCTTATTAGGCGCGCACACAGCCGAATTGGCAAGGCCAAGATGCGCTTGCCGGCCACGAAGGGGGGTGGCGGCCCCTTGGGCATTGCGGAACCGTAGCGCATACGCTACATTACCCCCATGCCCGAGGTGCGCCAGACGGAGCTATTCTCAGAGTGGCTTCAAAGGTTGTCCGACCAGCGAGCGCGGGCGCGGATCACGGCACGATTGGTCCGCCTGGCCGACGGCAATCCCGGCGATGTTGCCCCTGTTGGTGACGGCATCAGTGAGATGCGCATCCACTATGGACCGGGCTATCGGGCCTACTACGTGCAGCGTGCCCTTGCGGTGCTGGTGCTCTGCGGCGGGGACAAGTCGACGCAGGATCGTGACATCAAAACAGCAAAGTGTCTCGCAAGCGAGCAGGAGGAGTAAATCATCATGGTCAAAACCCGTCCCTTCGACCCAGCCGAGTATCTCGATGATCCAGAGACCATTGTCGAATTCCTGAGCGAGGCACTCGAAACGAATGACCCTGCCTACATCGCCAAAGCGATCGGCATTGCAGCCCGCGCGCGTGGCATGACCGACGTTGCGCGCGATGCCGGTCTATCGCGTGAAAACCTGTATCGCTCATTGAGCGGCGACACGAAGCCTGAATTTGATACGGTGGTGCGAGTTCTCGCTGCGCTAGGCGTGCAACTCGCGGCCAAAACGAAGGCGGCCTAGTTCATTGCAGGGGGCGGCAGCGCCGGGGCGAGGCAGCATCTCGAGGGGACAAACCAGGGGTTGCATCGGCATACGACGCGGCTTGGCGGCCATGCCGGGCCGATACAGTAGCCGCATGATGATCGTCGGACCGGGAAACGGCTGATACTTGGCCGTTTGAAGTCTCGCGGCGCCGCGAGAATCCGCCCCAGCCGAGCGCGCGGCCAGCGTCCAGCCGATCGCTGCTACAGCCGCGACTGCGACCAGGTAAAGCGTGAGCAAAAACCACGGCCGCATCAGTGAGCCTTTCACATCAACAGGATGGCAACGCCGAACGCGATCACGGCCGCGACCTGCGCCCAGGCGAGCGTGCGCGGCGTCATGCTCACAGGATCGCGCCTTGCAGATCAGAGTCCTCAAGCATGGCGTTGCGGATTTCCTCGATCAGGCGATACAGCTCGGCACGATCGGGGACGTTCGCGGTGTCGACCGCAATCTCGATGCCGGGCCCGGTCAATGTGGTTTCGGCGTGCTCGACAACGTCAGTCTTCTGCTCGCCCAAGCGAAGCCGATAGAAGCGAGGAGCCATGTGATCACCTCCGCTGTGCCGCGAGCAACGCCGCTTGGCCGAAAACCCACCGGGCGGTGCTCTCATTGCTCAGCAACCGATCAAGGGCCTCGCCAAAGATTGGATTCGCGGCGTCCAGTTGCTTCAGATAGGCGGCGCCGAGCTTGAAGTCGTCTCCCATACTGGCCTTGCAGGCCGCATAGTTTTTCTCGATCATCGCCGCGTCCGGCACGAAGTCGGCGCCCGTGTTGTTGACCATTTCGGCAGCAGCATTGAACAAGCTTCCCGGCAATCCGGCATCTCGCGCGGCCGCGATAACCTCTGCCGCCGCCGCGGGATCAGCGTCCGGGCCGAACGTCGACATGTCGAACTCACTACGATCCGAGACGACCTCCGGTGCCGGTGCATCGCCTGGCGCGTCTTGAGGGGACAAACCAGGGTTTGCCGGTGCATCGGGTGCCTGGCCGGACTTGAATGCCTTCTCCATCTCAGCCATCGCGCCACGCCGGACAACGTCATTGTCCGAGGTGAATCGCGCGACGAACTCGGGCGAGGAGCGCAATACCATCACGGCCTCGGGGAACGCGCTCATATCCGACGCGGTGCTGGTGCGCTGCGTTTCGGTGACGACACCGCCGCTCATGCTCACCGACGGCGGCGCGGTGCCGGCGGAACAGGTCGGGCCGGGTGCCGGCGCCGGAGCCGGTATGGGTGTGTCAGTCATAGTTTCGATCCTTCAATTTGTCGCATGAGAACGACGTGCTCGTCGCGCGCCAGCTCTGCCACCGACGGCACCGGGCCTTTGAATGGCCGCCCGTCGGGCAACGCGCCGCTCGCCTGTAGCCGATGCAGCAACGCCGATCGCAGGCGCGTGCCTTCATCGAAGCGCTGCCAGCCGCCGGGAGCGACCTGCGCAATCTCGACCGCGAGCCGCTCGGTCTTGATCCAATTTTCCGCGAGTTGCAGCACTTGTGAATCAATTGCCGCCGCCAGCGCCTCACGCTGTTGTCCAAGCTCGCGCATGCGCTCGATTGCCGCCACACGCTGGGCTTCACGTTCCAGCCGCACGACCTCACGTTCCTCGTGCTGGCGGCGCTCCAGCGTGCGCTGAAGGCCGGCTATGGCTTCTCTTGCCGTGACCAGCCTCTGTGCGAGATCAGCAGCAGCGAAGGTGTCCCTGTTCGCAACGGCATCATCGTGCTTGGCCTCAAGCTCCGAAGCCTCACGCTGTGCATCGGCAAGACGTGAAGTCAGCGTCTCTGCAGAGGGCGATGGCACGAAGGCCGCCTTCATGTCCTTGAACGTCTTCAACATCGTCTTTCCTTTCATCACCACGGCGGGGATGATCCTCCGCCGCCTAAAACGTCATAGGCAGTTTCAGCGAATTTCGGCCGATTGCCGGTCGGGATCGATACTTTGGCCGGCGCCGTCAGCAGCGCACCGCACACCGCATTGGCAACGTCGTCGTGCTCGCCCCGAGGATGATCGATGCTGTCGCGTCCACCACGCGCCGTGCGACGCTCCAGCCGGGAGAGCTGGTTCACCAGCACGGTGTTGTCGAGCAACGTCACCAGGCCAGAGTTGAACAGCGGCAGCGCGTCCGAATAGAGTTCCGATTTCGAGCGCTCGCTCGGCACGTAGCGCAGCCCGTGGGAGGCAAACGCCGCAGCCGGCCACTCACCGGCATAACGGTCACCGCACACCGTCCTGATTCTGTAGGTGCCCAGCAGGCGCGCGAATTCACTCACCACGTCCGGCGGACTGAACGGCGCCTTGACCTCGCGGATGGCATCGAGCACCACGCGCTCGCCCTCGCGGTGGCTAATGGCTAGCGTCATGCTGTCGTGCGAGCCGCCTGACGGATCGCAGAAGGCGACGTAACGCTGTGCTTTGTCGAACGGCCGCTCATGCACGCCAGCGTCGATGCAGTCCTCGATCACCTTGCGCTCGACATACGTGGAGAGATCGGATCGGAACCGTCCACCCCACTCCGCTGCCGCCGATTCGGGATCGTCAGCCTGCGCCGCCGCGATGACACCGAGATCGATCGTTGGGTTGAGCGTCTCGGTCGCGGCCTGGATGATCAACACTTCCCGCGCGGCATTGCCGGCATCGATCGGCGACTTGCCGAAATGTTGCCGGTAGCGCTGGTACAGTAATCCACGTTGTGCGTAGGGTGACGACACGGCAATCCACATGCCATTGGAAGCCGCCAGCGACGGCGCCGCCGCACGAAAAACTTCAACGTCAGGATTTGCGGAGACTTCGTCGCGCCAGAACGCGCTTTCGTCGGCGATGACGGCCAGCAGGGTGCGACCGCGCAGCGTCCTGTAATTGGCCGGCGTCACGCTGATCACGACGCCGTTCGTCAGTCGGATTTCATCGGCCGAAATGCTGTCAATCTGCTGCCGCAAGATCGGCGAGGCTTCGAGAAACCCTTGGCAGTAATCGAAGATGATCGCCGACTGCGCCCGCGTCGGACTCAGCACGACGATGAAGCCCGTCTCACCGCGCACCAGCTTGTGTTCGCTGAAGCAGGCCAAATAGCAGGCGACCGCCGCCGCCATGCGCGACTTGCCAGAGCGCCTGCCGATCACGAAGTGGGCCTCGTCGGCACGCTTTTCCGGCGGCGCGCGATCGCCGGCGAGCTGCCGAAACATCTGCCGCGGCCACTTCCGCCTGATCTCAGCAGGCCACTCGTTCGGCAACCCGGCCATGCCTGAGAGCGGCAAACCGAATGCAGCTCTGAGGACAACCAGCCATTGGCGCCAGCTTTCGGAAGGGCCGAGGGCCGCGCCGAGTAGCGACGGATCACATAGCGCCTGATCGACGCTGATCGCGGGTGGGCTAGTCATGGGCCCACCAGTGCCGGCGGCGGGACCGGGCGTGCCGTAACCGCGGTTCGATCCTGTCCTGCCAGGCCGTCAGCGCCGTCTCGACTAGGGTGAGATCGGCCTCACTGGGCCGGTGATTGGCGTCGATGTCGGCCGTCCAGTTCAGCAAATCGGTGAGGCCGGGGACGGTCGTCATGCGCTCAACCTCACCGTCATGCCGGTCCTGGTGTCGGCGAACGTGATGGCGGCGTTGAGATCGTCGGGCTCGGGCTCACGCAACGGCCTGAGAAAGTCCTGAACGTGCCGCAGCCAGTCACCCCGTAGCCTTAGCGGGATATGGCCGGCATCGATGTGAATCGTGACGTGGAGCGGGGCGTCAGGCATCAGTCGTCGTCCAAATACGAGCGCGGCCGAGGGGTGTCTCCCCGCTGAAGTGCGAGGTTGCTGGGCCATTCGGGCCGCTCTATCCCCGGTGCACGGGCCGGCGGCGGCACCGGCGCCGAGGTGGCGGGGATGGCCCCGATGTGCCCCAGCGCTGCCAGCCGATCGACCTCACCTCGCGCTGCCGCGAAGTCGCCGAGGAAATGAGTAACGATGATGCCGTTGAGGCGCAAAATGCGCCACCGAAGCTGACCATTAGGCTCGTGGCCGGCCAACATCAGCCTGCCGCCGCCATAGTCAATCATGTCGCCCTCGTGAACTGGTGGACGCAAAGGAGGAGGCGGTGGCGGTGGCATGGGCTCTAGGACCTCATCGGCAACAGGTTCGTCCAGCGCGGCGCGGCCGCCGTAGTGGGCGATCGCATACTCCTGCAACGTCGGGACTCTATCGCCCGTAGGCGTGGCGTGGGTGCCGTCGCCGTCCGGCGTGGTGTCGGGCACCGGATCGTCGTCCAACGCCTGGGCGGGCGTCTCGGTGGCGCGGAGGGCGAGGTATTGCTGCTGGTACTGCTGAAGCGTCGGCGGCGTCACATCCTTCGCGCGACGTTCCAGGCCGATTGACTCAAGCAAGCGACGAAGTGAATTGGCCGTGCGCTGATAGAGATCGAGTGCCGAGGCTTCCGGCGCCGCGACGGCAAAGCTCGCCTCAAGACGCTCAAGCTCGACCGTGAGGGTAGCCGTGCGCCTGACGATAGACTGTTCGGCGACGCTGGTGGCGCTGACGCCGCCGAGATCGGACAGGTGCGAGGCGATTACATCGGTGAACCGGCGGGACCAGGCGGAATTGGGATCGCCATCGGCCGCGTACAGCCGCCGGCCCGACGTGACCGCAGATCGCTTGCGCTGCGCTCGCGCGCGGCCGTCAGCGTTAGCGCGGGACTCACTCGCGTTGGTGGCTACATCAGTGTGCATTCGATGCATCCCGTTAACTGGCGTAGAACATAGCCGGAACAGCCACCGCTTGGCAACCCAGAAACGTGGGTAAACGCGCTGGCAGCAGCCAATTAGCACGCTAACATGCTGATATTACAGCAGTTTCACCTATCCACAGCGGATGCTATCTCCGCCAGTAGGACAGGCATTCCGGTAATGGTTGCGAGTGAAACTAATATGCGCGGAATATTGGTTGCGGCTGAAACTAAAAGCATGTGTCTCAAGTCCGTCTACAGCCACCGTCTGCGCACATGATGCGCGCATGCTTACTCACCGCTGGCACGCCTTCGCAGCATTGGCACGACAGCGCAGTTGGCGCTTCGTCCACGCCTTGCTTTGGGACGCGCCGCTGGTGGTGACGGTGCGGTTGGCACAAGTGCGTCGCCACTAGAAGAGAAGACTGCTGTAGACGGAGTTGTGCCATTTGTGCCAAGTTTGGAACGTTGCCGGTACCAATTGCGGCGGGACATGCCTTCTGCCTCCCACGGTTTGGTCCGGCTCAGGCCCTTGGCCTCGTATTCGGTGCGTAGCTTGGCGCCGCGGGCACGCCGGCGCCGTTCTGCGGCAAGGCGGTTTCTGTGCTTGCGCTGTTCCTTGCGGGCGCGCTTGTTGACATCGTAGGCGCCGATGGTCGTGATCCCTGACGCCTGACGCTGCGCATAGCTGAGGCGCAGCCAGCGGCCGAGATTGTCGGCTGACCTGTGGCGGCGCGTGCTCGCCGCTTCCTCAATGATCCCGCGAGCCTCGGCTTCGGCCATGCCGCGCCGGCCCATCCGGCGGGCGCATTCGGTGAGAGCGGCAATCGGGTCCTTGGAATTGCGATTGTGCCAGTGCCACGCGATCAGCCAACGGTCGAGATCATCGGTATCGGCGGCCCCGACGCCCCTGGCGTGGATTTCGATCTCGCGGCGGCGCCTGACCACCATGTCGAAGCGCTTACGCCGCAGCATCGGCCGCCGCCGCTTTCTGCCTGGCCTTGGCGAAGGCAATCTGGCGCGAGCGCACCCACGAGCGCACCTCCGGCGTCGGCGTCATCGGCTGCACGAAGCGCGCAGATGGCCACTGGCCGAATTTCTCTTTGAACTTGTGAGCGGCCCAGCCTGATTTGTAGCCGCGCTCGACGGCGATATAGGCGAGTTGGCGGTGCCACCGCTCGCGATCGGCGGGCCCTAAATAATGCCCGACGGTGCGGCCGTTGCGCTGGAGCAACGCCAGGTCGGCGTCGACCGTACCGACATGCCGCGGCCGCGGCGACGGCAGGAAGCCGCAGTGCCGGCAAGCCTCGCCGCCGGTGCGAAGCGCGCCGCATTGCTTGCAATCCACCAGCCGCGATCGGATGTCGCCTTCCGTCCGCTTGGTGTGCGTCGGATTCTTGGCGGGCTTGTCGGGATCGAGCGTCCACTCGACGCGATCCTCGGCAAACCCGTGGCGGTGCACCGCGCCCGCGTGGTCGATGATGATGCAGTCGACCTTGCTCTCCGCCGGCCGCAACCCGCGCCCAATCATCTGCCTGAACAATCCCATCTTGCGGGTTGGCCTGGCCAGCACGATGCAGCCGATGTCGGGACAATCGAATCCTTCGGTCAAAATCGCGCAATTCGACACCACGTCGATCGCGCCGCAGGCGAGCTTCTGCAAAATCGCTTCGCGCTCATCCTTGGGCGTGCTGCCATCCAAGTGGTCGCAGGCAACGCCGGACTTCCGGAATTCGTCCCGGATGTGGACTGAGTGCTGAACGCCGGTCGCAAACACCACCGTCCGCCGCCCCTCGGCGTGCCGGTGCCAGTGCGTGGGGATGTCGCCGACCAGCTGCGGCACGTCCATGCGCTCGGCGAGCTGCGACTCGACATAGTCGCCGGCCTGCACCTTGACGCCCTTGAGGTCCGGCTGAGACGGCGCGTAGACCCGCGTGCCGACCAAGAACTTGCCCTCGATCAGCTCCGGCACCTGCGGGCACTCGATCAGCGTCTCGAAGATGCCGCCGAGCCCGCGTCCGTCGCCGCGGCAGGGCGTAGCGGTGAGGCCGAGCAGGGCGGCGCCGGGGTATGCCTCGATGATCTTCTTGTAGGTCGCGGCGGTGGCATGGTGGCACTCGTCGACGATCAGCAGGTCGGCCGGCGGCAGCTCGATTGTGCTCCTCCGAATGCCGCGCCCATGCAGCGTCTGCACCGAGGCCACCTGCACCGGCGCGTCCAGCTCGGTGGCGAAGCCGGCTTGCAGAATGCCGTGGCTGATGTCGACATCCAGCAACTTCGCGCTGGTCTGCTTGGTGATCTCGACGCGATGGGACAGGAACAGCACCCGTTGCCCGGCTGCCACGGCACGGCGCATGATCTCGCCCGCGACTATCGTTTTGCCGGCGCCGGTCGCGGCGACCACGATCACCCGCCGCGTGCCGCTCGCAACGGTGGCCTCGAATTCGCCGACGATATCGTGCTGGTACTGGCGCAGCGTCGTCATGACGGCGATCGCGGCAGGGTGCCGAAGGCAAGCGCCATGACGGCTTGCGCGGCGTCATCACCAACATCGTCGACTAGGCCGGACCAGGTGGCAGCTTCGTACGCCATGTCGACCGCGTCGATGAAGCCGATGGTGCCGGTCGAGACACGGTCGGCAAGGTCGCGGCAGCGAATGGCGAACAGGTCGAGGCGCCGGTCACCGACCAGGGGGCGATCGGGGGCGGGCTTCATGACGCTGCCCCCGCCTCGTCGTCTTCATCGACGGCATCGTGATCCTGCTTGGCGATTGCGCTGACCACTGCATCCCACCGAACGTGTCGCTTAGTGCTGAACACCTCCTCGATCTGAGCACGCAGATTTTCCGGCACGGCTAGCTCCGCCTCGTCATCGTCCAGCTCGGCCAGAACCTCCTCGATCTTCTCCTGCACCACCGCCTGGCGTCGCATCCGGCGATACGCATCGGCGAGCGTGGCTTCATCCGGGATCACTTTCTCGACGCCGTGCTCCTCAAGCTTGCGTTCGATGAACGCGATCAGGTCGTCAGAAGCGAAGGCGTTGAGCTCGACGCGGTGCTCCAGGAGAAACTCGATCTCCTCCTCGGTCGCGCCGTTCTCGTGCAGATTGGCTTCGACGGCCGCGGGCCTTTCCCGGTAGTAGACGGGCTCGGATGGGAGGTCGGCCACGTCGTCGAGCCGCAGTCCCAGATCAATCACCTGCGCGGTGCCGGTGTAGGTATAGCGGCGATTACTGCGCTGGAACGTCCCGACGATCGAGAAGCCCGCCTTGTCGAAGTCGTGCAGCACGAACAGCGGGATGTCGTACTTGGTGCATAGATCGTCGATCAATTCGCGGCTGGCGGTGACCGACATGCCCTTGTTCGACATGATCGCGAGGTCCCAGCGCCGGGCCAGCTTCGCCGCCCTCAGCAGCGGGTCGAAGCCTTCCTTTTCTATGTAGAGAATCGCGCCGTAACGATTCTTGGGTCCGCGAGTTGGATAGCTTGTTTCGACGATGCTGAAGTCTGGCTTTTTGACTTTGTGACGGTTGATGCGTTGCAGGTAATCTCTGACCTGCAACGTGCCGACCGGGATACGTTCGATCGAATGCGGCTCGGCGAAGTTCCCACGCGCGTCGAACACCACGTCCCACGCGACCCCGTATTCCTCGATGTAGTCGGGAAGCAGCGTCTGTGTGAAATACTGGTCGAAGTCCTTGCCGAGCTCGCGATCAGCGACTTGGAGAATGTGCGGGCGCGCGGCATACATGATCTGCCGAGCATTGGCGGGCAGCGTGCCGTTGGCGCTCGCCTTCAGATAGGCGCGCTCCATGATCTGCCACGCCGCTTCCTTGATGCTGACGTGGTGGCGGCGGGTCATGGCGAGGCGACGGTTTTGCAACGCCGATCGCTCACGTTCCTCACGCTTGCGCTGCTTCGCCCATTTCTTGGTGACGCCTTCGACGGCGTTGATGATGGCATCGGATTTCATGATCGCACCACCACTGCGCTCTTGCCGCGGTCGGTGTACTCGACCCGCGGGCACGTCATGTGCAACACCACGATCACCGGCTCGGCGGCGTTGGCTCGTTGCTGGCTCAGCACCGTATCGAGGCTCTTGCCGAACCGGCCCAGCTCGCGGAACGGATTGATGATGCCCGGTGACCAGTTGACGCCGGTGACCAGCACTCGCCGTTTAGCGTCCGGGCACCAGCCGAAAGCGGTCTCGACGATCCAGGGGATGCCGTCGGTCGTGTCGAGCACCTTCTTGTGGTCGAAGGACTCCATCTCGCAGCCGGCGGCGGTGAACTTCTTCTCGAAGTGCTCGCGGCCGATAATGCCAAGGAGCTTCGGCTTGACCGGCTTGCTGTGTTCCCACATCGAGGCGAGCAAGGCCGTCACCTTGCCCCGATCGAAACCGTTGCCGTTGATCAGCCCGCTCAGAGGCGCGCGGGCTAGCCCAGTTGCGTCGAGCACCACCTTCTGCTTCGCGGTGCCGGAGAGCCCGCGGAACTCGGCGACAAACTCGCGCACCAGCCGGGCACGACCGGCATCGGCATCGTGATTGAGGTAGCCGGCGATCAGCCGCTCAAGGCGTTCGGCGTCGTACCAGTGCGGCGAGGTCGGGTCGCTCGGCTTCCACTTCGACCAGTTCGGGTCTGTCGGCTCGACGTCGACCGCGACCTCACCGAATAGGGTCACCTTCAGCCTGAGGTGCGGGTTGAGCCATCCGTAGGCGGAGGCAATTTGTAAAAAGTGAGCGCGCCCATCCTCGGGGATTGAGCAAGCTGAGACGGGGAACCGGACCCGGACCAACGTGCCGTTCTTCCTGTCTGCGGATTCCGTGGCATGGGCGACAACCGGCTCCTGCCGGATGCGGTCGACACGCATCTCGATCAGGTGCCGGACCCCGCGGGCCTCGATCTCGACCTCACCGCGGTCGCCGTCGATGACGTAAGGCATGGCAATGATGGTCTTTAAGGCGTTCCCCTGCGCCCCGCGGGTCGGCGAGACGTAGGCTTCGCGGCTCGATACCCGGACGCTGAAATCGAGGATGTCGGGAACGACTTCCGGCGGCAGGCCGGGGGCGTTGTCGGTGACCGTGATCCCGGACTCGTCGAACGTCACCTCGACGATCGGCGCGATCCCCGCCTCCTCGGCGGCGTCGATGGCGTTATCGACCAGCTCCTTGAGGATCACATAGGGCCAGTGCTCACGCCGGTGCCCGGTCTGCGCGACCAGCTCTTTCTCGGAGGCGAAGTCGAGCAGGCGTGAGGTAGTGAACGTGGTGCGTTGGAGGATCGCGGTCATGTGCGCCTCCTTTCGGAGAGCGCATCCGCAGCCGCGCGCGTCGTGGCGAAGATGCCGACCGAGTTGTCATCAAGGTCGAACGCCTCGATCCCGGCACGACCACGCGAGATCAGATGGCCGAGGCTTCGCTGACCGTCGTAAACGGCTTGAAGTGTGGGGGAGAATTTAGTAGAGGCTAACGAGATACAGCCGCCCAGCTGATCCCGCCGAGGCTCACGTGCTGCAACCGCAGCCGTGGGCCTCGCGCCTTTTCGGAAGGCCACTCAAGCCGATGCCTCGGTCTGCTCGGCAGACCTGCGGCGCCGCGTTGGGCGGGTTTCGACCGGCCTCGGTTGGGCGAGGATAACTGCCTGCGCACGGGCGGCGGTGCTGGATTTCCAGAACGGCATGCGCTTCCCCAGATAGCCGTCCGGCTTCGGCAGGCGCCCGTCGTTGATCATCTGATAAAAGACGGTGTCGCACGGATTGCCGATCAGTCGCTTGAAATCGGCCTTGCGTAGAAAAGGATCGGGAGGGGACGTCATAGTCGGCTCCAAGCCCGGCGCGTTTGCCGGTGATGTGCGCTGCTTGGATTCTTCTTCGGGGATGCAAAAACAAAACCCCCTCGCGAAATCCGAGAGCAGCGCGGTTGCGCTGTTTTCGGTTTCGAGGGGGGTGCCCGCCGACCTAAGCCACGGACCCTATGGACGCGTCACCACTCTTCCCTGACGCAATCCGCTCTCGCCGGGACCCTTCCCGGAGCGGTGCCTTAAACGGCTTCCCGCTAATACTCCCGTTACTAATTGGCACTAATATAAGAGAACAAAATAAAAACGGCAAGCGATAGGAACAGACGTTATCCCCACTCTTCACGACACCCGCCGCCCCCGGATCGCCCGCACATTGTCGCTGCCGATGACCACCGGCTTCGATGTGCAATATCTCGCCCAGGAATCCATGAGCTTGCGGCGCTTCTCGACCGCGGTCATGTGCCGATACGAGGCCTCGGTCTTGTCGGTGAGGCCGTGCGCCAGCGAAAACTCGCGCGTTTCCCGGTCAAAGTTGGTGCGATCGCCGGCCCAATCCGAAAAGCTCGAACGGAACCCATGCACCGTCAGCCCCGGCCGCATATCCTTCAGCAGCTCAAGCATCGCCATATTGCTGAGTCCGCTGTCGACTTTGCCGCCGACGAACACGTGATCGTTGCCGTCCTCCCGCGGGAGCGGCGTCAAGATCGCGATTGCGCGGTCCGTGAGCGGGACGATATGCGTCTTGCCCTTCTTCATCCTCGCGCCGGGGACGGTCCACAGCTTCGTGGTGAGGTCGATTTCATCCCACGTCGCACCGATCGTCTCGCCGGTTCTCGCGGCCGTGAGGATCGTGAACTCCAACGCCTTCGCCGACACGCTGTCGCGTTGCCGCAGCTCCGCCATGAAAGCCGGCAAGTCCGCGTAGGCCATGGCGGCATGGTGCTCGATCACGCGGCCGTTGCGGTTTAGCGCTTCTTGCAAATGCCCTCCCCAACGGCCGGGATTGTCGCCCTTGCGATAGCCGCGCACCGTCGCCCACGCCAGCACGCGCTCGATCCGGCCGCGCAGGCGCACGGCTGTTTCGCGCTTCGTGTCCCAGATCGGATCGAGGCATTTCAGGACCAGCGCCGTGTCGATGGCATTCACCGGCAAGTCGGCAATCGGCTTGCAGTAGTCCCCGAGCAAGGTCTGCCGCCACTGGTGACGGTGCTTCTCATTTTTCCAGTGCTGTTCGTGCGCGGCGATGTAGCGTTCGGCGCACTGCTGGAACGTCTTGCGCTTCGCCCGCTCGACCTTGGCCTTGGCCCGCTGGTCGTGCTTCGCCTGGATCGGGTCGATCCCATCGGCGAGCAGCTGCCGGAACTTGCGCGCGCGCTCGCGCGCCTCTTTGAGCGTGAACAGGCGCAGCGAGCCCAGGCCCATCTGCCGCGCTTGCTCATTGATCGTGTAGCGCAGCAGCCACGATTTGCTGACGCCCTTACCGTCTACGGTCGGCGTCACCTGGAGCCACAGATTGTCGCCGCACCGGTAGCGCCCCGGCTCGGTCATTCGCCCCACCTCGATAGGCTTCAATTCCTTCATGGCGTTGCCCTCTCGCATACCCACGTTCTAATGGCGAGTTATAGCGGACGCTAGCGCACCATGTCAAACATTGGTTTCGGACCAACCCACGGAAAACGTTGTAATGGCGGGCGTTTGCGTACGGTAGCGCAGCCAAAGCAAGCGGCCACCCCTTCCGCCAGCTCAATTCTACGCTATTCTGCGACATGGCCGCCGCTGGCCGCGGGAAGCACCCCAGAATCATTCGACCTGTGCAGTGGACAACGGCGGCTTAGGGTGGGGAGTGGTCATTGAGGATGTGCCACCACGGGCAGGCTTGCAATCGCCCTGAGACCCGGTCGTTCCCGCCATCGAATTTGCGAGTCCGCGACGCCCATCTCCAGTTTCGGCCAGCGCTTGAACAACGCTTGCAGCGCGCACTTGCCTTCGATGCGTGCGAGCTGGTGGCCAAGGCAAAAATGGATCCCCGTGCCGAACGCGAGATGCCGATTGGGCTGCCTTTCGAGATCGAGCCGTTCGGGATGCTCATTCGCGTCCGGATCCATGTTGGCAGCCGCCAGCATGGCCATGATCTTCTCGCCTTTTTTCACCCGGACGCCACCGAGGTCCACGTCCTTTCGCACAAAGCGCGGCTTGGTAAACTGCACAGGCGAGACGAACCGAAGAAACTCCTCGATCGCCAGATTGGCGCGGCTCCAATCCTCTTCGAGCCAGTCGCGGAGCCTCGGATTTCTTATTAACTCGTAGACCGATCCGCTGATCAGATGCGTGGTGGTCTCCGTGCCTGCTCCCAGCAGCAGAAAAACCATCGCCACCATCTCACGGGCACTGATACGCCCGCCTTCCTTCTCGACGCGGACAAGCTCCGCGATTAGCCCCTCGCCGCCCTGTTCGCGCGTCGCCTCCAGGCGCTTCTCGAGGTAGCGTTTCATCGAGGCCAAGGCCGGGATCAGGCCCAGGAAGCCAACGGCGCCCGTGAGGCGTGTGAAGCTGTTGGTCCAGGCCATGAACTTCGGCCTGTCCGCCTGCGGCAAGCCGAGCAGCTCGCAGATGACGGAAAGCGGCAGCCTACGCGCATATCGGTCGACGAGATCAGCGGGGCTCCCCTCCGCAAACAACTCGCCGGCAAGCTCGTCGGCGATGGCAAGAATACGCGGCTCCATGTCGAGGATCGCCCGCCGCCGGAAGGCTTCGTCCACGATTCCCCGCAACCGTGTGTGATCCGGCTCGTCCATCGTCAGCATGTTGTCGGCCATCGCGCGTATCAGCCCTGGCATCCACCACCTGAGCCCGGCAATGGCCCCGCCGTCCTTGCGCAGGGTGAATGTCTCGCTCTCTTTCAGCACGCGGGCGGCCAACTCTTGCGTCGTCGTGATCCAGACCTTGCCGATGATCGGGAACTTGACTTCAATGACTGGCCCGGATGCCCTCAGCCGCTCGATTCCAGCGGCAGGGTCGCGGAAATATTCCTGGCTGGTGAAATCAATTCGCGGCATCATGGCTGGTCCTTGCCCTTGCTCCAGACCCATCCAACAAGATGGCGCGCAGGGCTGCGGCCGCAATATCGATCAAGGCGCCGCAAACGCAATCGAAGGCTCGCCGCCAACAGCCTGGCCGGTGGACGATGATCGTTCAGCGGAACGACCGGATGACCGCAGGCCTATGCCGCCTTGAGCATGTCCTTCACCTTCGGCCAGGGATCGTCCTGGATCGATTTGAACGGCGCCCAGTCGGCGTCGCTCATGCGCGACCAAATCGCCTGCTCGGTCGACGGCCGGTGCTTGATCCGCTCCCACCATGTCGCGACGCCGGGATAGCGGTCCCAAAGCTTCGACAGCTTCAGCAGTTCGAGCCGCAGGACGTACGGGATGGTCGCGGCATCGGCGAGCGTATAGCTGTCGCCGGCGAGATACGGCCAAGTCTTCGATGAGTCATCGACCATCTTCAGCAGCTTCTCATGATTGTCGATGGCTTCGAGCACGTAGCCGGAATCGAGTCCGTGGGTGATGACATCGCGTTTGAGCTCGGCGCGCTTTTTGCTCGGCGACTTGGCATACTCCGCCTCGCGCTGCTCCGGAGTGAGTTGCATGAGGCGCGGGCGAAACGCCGTCGCGAAGGTCATCGTGGTGCAGGAATTGTGCACGTATTCGTCGATCAGCTTGTTGAACAGCCGCACCCGGTGGCGGGCCTTGGGATCTTTCGGCATCAGCGCCGGACCGGGGAAGGCCTCGTCGATGTAGTAGAGGATCGCCGACGACTCGATGATCGGGACGCCGTCGTGCACCAGCGTCGGTACCACCGCGTTCGGGTTGAGCGTCATGTAGGCGGGATCGAACTGATCGCCACGCAGCGTCAGCAGGTGCTCCTTCGCCTCCACGCCTTTCTCGATCAGCGCCATGCGCACCTTCTGCGCGCAGACGGAATTGATGTTGTGATAGAGCTCGAGCACTGTTTCCTCCCCGTATTTGGCTATGCGGCGAACCGCGCGCGGTCGTGCGATTGGCCGAGGTCGACCGGCGTTCCCTTGGGGATGATGCCGGTCGGATTGAGCTTCTTGATCGAGTAGTAGTTGATCACGTAGTGGCGCGGGAATGTCGTCCCGGCGACGCCGGGCACGCGGTACAGCTCGCGCATGTAGTTGTTGAGGTTCGGGTAGTCGGCGATCCGCTGCCGGTTGCATTTGAACAGCGAGAAATAGGCAACGTCGAACCGCACCAGCGTCGGGAGCAACCTCCAGTCCGCCTCGGTGATCTGGTTGCCGACAAGATAGCGCTGCTTCCCCAGGCGCTCCTCGAGCTCATCGAGCGTCGCGAACAGCGCGTCGTAGGCCGCCTCGTAGGCCTCTTGCGTACGTGCAAAGCCGCAACGATAGGCCCCGTTGTTGATGGTCTCGTAGACCTGCGCGTTGACGCGGTCGATTTCCGCACGCAGCGGCACCGGGTAGAAATCGCTGTGCTCGCCGGTGATGCCGTTGAATTCGCTGTTGAGCATCCGGATGATCTCGGACGACTCGTTATTGACGATCCGCTTGGTCTTCTTGTCCCACAGCGTCGGCACCGTCACCTTGCCGGTATAGTTCGGGTCGGTCGCGGTATAGGCTTCGTGCAGGTAGTGGAAGCTGTTGACCGTATCCGGGATGCATTCGGGAAAATCCGGGCGGCTCTCGAAGGTCCAGCCGTTTTCCTTTAGGCCGGGGATGGCGGCAGACATCGAGATCAAACCGTCGAGCTTCTTCAGCGCCCGGTAGATCAGCGTGCGGTGCGCCCACGGGCAGCCGTGCGCCACGTAGAGATGATAGCGCCCAGGCTCGGCCTTGAACCCGGACAGCCCGTCCGCCGTGATGCGGTCACGGAATGCGCTGTCGATACGCTTGAACTGCCCGTCCTGCGGATACTCGCGCGGCAATTCCTCGTCGCGCCACTTGCCGTTGATCAATACGCCCACGAGACCCTCCAAACCTGCCAGCTTCGCTCGACCCGCTTTTAGCTCACCGACGGGCCGAAAGCCGCATCACAAATGCGACGCCGGCATGCAGCGGCGGTTGACCGGGCGAGAGGCGGAAAATTGAAGGGTCAGGGGCGCTTGGATTAATGTGACGCCGACGTCACGATAAGCAAGGATTCCCCATGACGGCCGATAACCTGCCCCGGTTGTGCTTCATCGGCTTCGGCGAGGCCGGCCAGGCGTTCGCTTCCGGACTTCAAGAAGTCGGCGTAAAGACCCAGACCGCTTGGGATATTCTGTTTCCCGAAGCCGCCGGTGAACGCCTCCGCGAGGCGGCCCGGGCGCTCGGCGTGCGGCAGGCGTCATCGGCGGCGGATGCGGTGGCCGGCGCCGACATCGTCATTTCCGCGGTGACGGCCGCATCGAGCCTCGCAGCCGCCGCCGCGGCCAAGGAACACCTGCGGCCCAACCAGTTTTTCCTCGACGTCAATTCGGTCTCCCCCGGACGCAAGCAGGAGACCGCGAAACTACTGCAGGGCATCGCCCGCTACGTCGATGTCGCGGTGATGGCACCGGTGTACCCCACGCGCCACCAGACGCCGCTGCTGCTGGCCGGCGATCATGCCGAGACCATCGAGCCGATCTTGCGCGGCCTGGACATGCGCACCTCGATCGCCGGACCCGAGGTCGGGGCCGCCGCGGCCATCAAGATGGTGCGCAGCGTCATGATCAAGGGAATCGAGGCGTTGTGCCTGGAATGCTTCCTGGCGGCATCCCGTGCGGGCGTCGAGGAGCAGATCGTCGCCTCCCTGTCGAAGAGCTATCCGGGCGTCGATTGGCCTGAGGTCGTTGCCTACAACCTCGAGCGCATGGCGAGCCACGGCGCGCGCCGTGGCGCCGAGATGGAAGAGGTAGCCGACACGCTGCGCGAGCTTGGGGTGGCACCTCTGATGACGGCCGGCACGATCGAACGCCAGCGCGAGATGGGCAAGATCGGCAAGGCCGAAACGGTCCGCGCGGCGCTCGCACAGGGGCACGCGGAAATCCTCCAGGCGATCAGCAAGGCGGCAGCCGACAGGCATTGAGCCTGGTGGCCCGCACGCGCTGCAGCGCACAGCGCTGCTGCGCAGATGCGGGACACGGTTGCTTCGTCGTGCGTCTATTCCAGCGTCACCCACGGCCCGCCGGACAGCCGGCACTCGCGCAGGCAGAACCGGTCAGCGACGTCGTTCCACGGCACGCAATCCGTCGGCGGCTGCACCCGCAGGCAAGCCTGAAAATCCCGGCCGGCGTCCGCCAGACAACTGCGCCAGCAGTGGTCGGCGCGGCGGATTTTCGCCGCCCGCCGGCTCCACGGATAAGGCCCGGCACTATGGGTGGGATAGGAGGAATGGACGCGGGACTTTGGCCCGACACGCAAGTCGCCGCGATCGGCGCCGAGCCCAAGTGTCGGCACCGCCATCATGACGGCGACCATGAGAACCATCCTGCCGATCATGGCGGCGACGCTAGCAAGGCCCGCCTGCCGCGCCAACCGGGAACGCATTGGCGTCCCCTGTCATCTCGGCCTGGAAAAACCATGATCCCTGGCCTAACGTTGGCCCAGACCCACCATCATTTTGGAGTTCGGAGCCCCGGACGTGACCATGGACGCGCATGTACCCGGCGAGCTAGCGGAGAACCGCGCCGAGCCGCAGACCTTCGGTACCGAGGGCATCAAGCCGATGCTGCGGCCGAGCCTCGCCACGCGTTTTTTCATGCGCATCGTCGCCTGGGTGGAGCGGCTCAACGTGACCTGCTCCAAGGTCGGGAACACGTGGGTTTATGACAACGCGGTGTTCCCATGGGCGGCGGATATCGAGCGCGAGTGGGAAGCGATCCGCGCCGAGCTCGACACGGTGCTGCTGCGCAAGGATGACCTGCCGGGCTTTCACGAGATTTCCAGCGACGTCGCCACCATCAGCCAGGACCGCGGCTGGAAGACGTTTCTGCTATGCGGCTACGGCTTCAAGTCGGAGAACAACATCCGCCAGTGCCCCGAGACTTGGCGGATCGCGCAGAAGATCCCCGGCCTCATCACCGCGATGTTCTCCATCCTGGAGCCGGGCAAGCATTTGCCGCCGCATCGCGGACCCTACAATGGCGTCCTGCGGTTGCATCTCGGGCTGATCATTCCGGAACCGCAGGACCAGACCGCGATCCGCGTCGGGCAGCAGATTTGCCATTGGCAGGAGGGCAAGGCGCTGATCTTCGACGACGCCTTCGAGCATGAAGCATGGAACCGCACACCGCACACCCGCGTCGTGCTGTTCGTCGACTTCGTCAAGCCGGTGCGTTTCCCCGGCCGCTTCTTCAACTGGCTGCTGCTCAACCTCGCGGTGTTCACCCCGTTCATCCGCGAGGGCCAGGACAACCATAACGCCTGGGAGAAGAAGTTCTACGAAGAGGCCGAGGCGCTGCGGAACCGGTGAGGGGTCGTTCCAGGGCGCCGCGCAGCGGCGAGCCCGGAATGACTGCCTTGCTTTGTCCTCTTGCGTCAAAACGACTCAAAGCTGCTTGGAACCAGGACTTCTTCCTCGACGCTTTGACTCATATGCGATAGCCCTGGCGTATACCCGAGTTCGGCATTTTAGACTGGCCGAAATCGGAAACATCCGACTTCGGCTGGGGAGAGGGAGCGCGCTCTCGCAAGCTGCGGTGGCGGAGGCAAATCGAACATTGGCCGTGCATGACCCGACAAAGGCTGGAACTCAGTCTCGCTCTCTCCAATAACCCTAACACCCGGCCGCTGATCGACGGGCACGTCGAGGCCGAGGGCGTGCGGCTGGTTCCTACTGCCGTGCACCCGTCGGAGATGTTCTGGCGGCAGCTCAAATTCGCCGAGTTCGACGTTTCCGAAATGTCGATGTCGTCGCTCTTGATCGCGACATCGAAGGCGCCGACGCCGTGGGTGGCGCTGCCGGTGTTCACGACCCGCGAATTCTTCCACACCCGCATGCTGGTGCACACCGCCGCCGGCATCGAGACACCGGCGGATCTGCGCGGCAAGCGCGTGGGGGTGCCGGAGTTTCAGCAGACCGCGGCGATCTGGGGCCGCGGCGTGCTGCAGCACGAATTCGGCGTGAAGACCCCCGAGATCGAATGGTTCATGGAGCGCCCGGCCGACAAGAGTCACGGCGGCGCGACCGGAACGGCAGCGCCCGCGGGCGTGACCATCCATCAGATTCCGCCGAGCACGAATATCGGCGAGATGCTGACCACTGGCGAACTCGATGCTACCCTGCTCTACCTGACCAGCCCCAATCTCGTCGACCGCAGCCGCATCGATCTGTCCAAGGACGCGCGGGTGCGGCCGATGTTCCCCGACCGCGAGGCGGAAGGGCGCCGCTACTACGCCAAGACCGGCATCTATCCGATCAATCACACCGTGGTCGTGCGCCGATCGCTTCTCGAGCAGCATCCCTGGATCGCGCTCAACCTCTATTCCGCGTTCGCCGAGGCCAAGAACGAGGTGGCACGGCAGGGCGAATTGTACCTGCGCAACTATGTCACCACTGGCCTCATCGGCGACGACGTCAAGCGTGCGCTCGCAAACGATCCGATGGCCTATGGGGTCAGGGCGGCGCGCAACGTGCTCGACACGATTGGCCAATACGTGCACGAGCAAGGGCTCACGGTGCGCCGCGTCGGGCTTGAGGAAATCTTCGCGCCGAGCACGATGGATCTCTAGGCGGGGACCGAGGTAGTGCGCGCGGCAGGGATCAAGCCACAGTGAGTCCCACTATCGCTGCCCATCCTCGTCGGCGGCCGCTCGGCAATTGGCTCTGACTTCGCCGCGTTCGCATGTATGATAGCCTCCGCTCAATCGGGGAGACGGCCGAGGCAAGGGAGGAGCATCATGATACGCAGCCGAACTCTGTTCTCAGCACTGATTGCCGTCGGCGTCAGCTTGAGCGCGATCGCGCCGGCGGCTGCGCAAGCCTATCCGACCAAGCCGATCAAGATGATCGTGCCGTTCCCGCCGGGTGGCCCGATCGACTCCATCGGACGGCTGATCGGGCAGCACATGACGGCGAGCCTCGGGCAGAACGTGATTATCGAGCACCGACCCGGTGCCGGAGGAACGCTCGGCGCCAACGCGGTCGCAAATGCACCGGCCGACGGCTACACGCTGCTGATGGGATCGACCACGACTCTGTCGATCAGCCCGCACCTCTATAAGAACATCGGCTACGACCCGGTGAAGGGTCTGGTCCCGATCGCAACCGTCTCGACCGGCGCGATGGTGTTGGTGGTCTCGCCGTCGGTACCCATCAGCAACGTGAAAGAGCTGATCGCCTACGCCAAGACCAATCCGGGCAAGCTCAACTTCGGCGCCGGGACGGCCTCGCCGCCACATCTCGCCGGCGAATTGTTCAAGTCCATGACCGGCACCACCGTTGTCTACGTCCCCTACCGGGGCGCGGCGCCAGCGGTCACCGACCTGCTCGGCGGTCAGATTCAGTTCATGATCGACGCCATCGGCACGCTCAATCCGCACATCGCGGCCGGCAAGCTCAAGGCGCTCGCCGTCACCAGCGCTGCGCGCAACCCTGCGCTACCGAACGTGCCTACGATGACCGAGGCCGGCGTGCCCGGCTATACGCTCGACTTCTGGACGGGCGTGGCCACGGCGGCAGGTACTCCGCCGGACGTGATCGCCAAGCTCAACGCCGCGATCAACGGCGGGCTCAAGTCCGCCGACGTGCAGGCGGCCATGGCCAAATTCGTTATCCGGCCCAACATCCTGTCGCCGCAGGAGGCGGCCAAGTTCATGGCCGGTGAAGGGGAAAAATGGGGTGCGATCGTCAAGCAGGCAGGCGTGAAGATCAATTGAGCCCGCGATCGGCGCCATCACAATCGTCCTCTCCTCCGTCATTGCCAGGCTTGACCCGCGACTGTCCGGTTCATGGAAAGGGTAGCCCGAGCTTCAATTGGTTGGGGTTTATCGGGATTGGCTGAAGCGGTTCGAGCAGCCGATCGATCGGGCGTCTGTGCATGGGTTTCCCTACTCCGCCGCCACGGCTTTCCGTCCGATCGCCGCGTTGACCGCGGGCATCACCTTCTCGGCCATCAACTCCATCGACTTGCGGCCGAGCGCCGGATCGGTCCAGTCCTTGCCGCAATAGAGCAGCGTGCCGAAGCCGCCGATCGTCTCGTGCAATCTGAGGATCTCGTCGACCACCTGGTTGACCGGCCCGCGGATAATCAGGTTGTCGATCGCGTAGTCGAGCGTTACTGCCTCGTCGGCCATGCCGGGATCACTCTTGAATGCGGCGAAGCGCTTGTAGCGCGCGAGCTTGCTGTATAACTGCCTCATGTAGAAGTGGTACGGACTGTTGGGGTCGTCGCCGCCATACGCGCGTGCGACCTTGTCGTCTTCGTTGACGAAGATCGAGCGTGCCACGCGCCAGATCGCCCGGTCAGCCTTGTGTCCGCCTTCGGCAGCGCCCTTGGCATAGTTGATCCAATGGTTGCCGAGGGTGTTCTGGTGCATGAGGTTCGATGACACCGGCCCCCAGCCGCGCTTGCCGAGCGCAATCACGCCCTTCGACTCCGGATCGGAAGCGGTGCCGACGATCAGTGGATGCGGCTTCTGGTACGGCTTGACGATGTTGCCGATTCCGACCTCCGGCCACAGGGTCTTCTCGGTCGAAATGTTCCAGTACTTGCCCTTGATGTCGTAGGGCGCCTTGCCTGCCCAGATCGCCAGGATCTGGTCGATCGCCTCGATGAACATCGCGCCGCGGTCGTGGTCCAGGATGCCGAGCGCTTCCGCGTCGGAGCGCAGAATCCCGGCGCCGATGCCGAAGATGAACCGGCCCTCGAACAGGTTGTCGATCATTGCCGCATTGGAGGCGACGATCGCCGGATGGCTGTGCGGCAGATTGTGCACGGCGGTGCCGACCTTCATCTGCTTGGTCGCGTCGAGCAACGTCGCGATGAACATCAGGCTGTTGGGGATGTTCTCGACCTCGTCGGTCAAGTGCTCGCCGCAATAGCCTTCGGAGAAGCCGAGCTTGTCGGCAAGGATGAAGGCCTCGCGGTCCTCCTTCAGCGTCTGCGCGTAGTTCCGCCCGACCGGATGCACCGGCATGGTGAAAAAGCCGAGCTTCATAAAGTCTTCCCCCAAATGCTCCGCGGGCGCAATACGCCTCGCTATTGCGTTCTACAATGCGGCCTGCACCTTGGCCCAGGTGTCGCGCAGGCCCACGGTGCGGTTGAACACCAGCTTGCCGGGCGCGGAGTCGGGATCGCGGTAGAAGTAGCCCTGGCGCTCGAACTGTACCGCATCCACGGCGTTCGTGCCTGCAAGCGATGGCTCGACCATCGCGCCTGGTAACACTTCGAGCGAATTCGGATCCAGGTCGGCGGTGAAATTTCCGGCATTCGGCACTTCCGACATGAACAACTGGTTGAAGAGCCGTACTTCCGCCGGCACGGCGTCCGCTGCCGATACCCAGTGCAATGTCGCCTGCACCTTACGCCTGTCCGGCGCATTGCCGCCCTTGGTCGCCGGGTCGTAGGTGCAGCGCAGCTCGATCGTCTCGCCGGCCGCGTCCTTCACCACCTCGCGGCAGGTGATGAAATAGGCGTAGCGCAGTCGCACCTCCTTGCCGGGCGACAGGCGGAAGAATTTCTTCGGCGGGTTCTCCATGAAATCATCGCGCTCGACATAGAGCTCGCGGCCGAAACGGATACGGCGCGTGCCGGCGGACGGATCGTCGGGGTGGTTGATGGCGTCGAGCTCTTCGCCCAGCCCCTGATAGTTCTCGATCACCACCTTGAGCGGGCGCAGCACCGCCATGCGCCGCTGCGCCGTCCTGTTCAGGTGCTCGCGGATGGAGAATTCGAGCATACCGACGTCGACCACGCTGTTCGCCTTGGCGACACCGACGCGCCTGATGAAGTCGCGGATCGCTGCCGGCGGAACACCGCGGCGGCGCAGGCCGGCGAGCGTCGGCATGCGCGGATCGTCCCAGCCGCCGACGTGGCCGCCGCGCACCAATTCGGTGAGCACCCGCTTCGACAGCACCGTGTAGCTGAGGTTGAGGCGGGCGAATTCATACTGCCGCGGCCGCGAGGGCACCGGCAGGTTGTCGATGAACCAGTCGTAAAGCGGCCGGTGATCCTCGAACTCCAGCGTGCAGATCGAGTGCGTGATCCCCTCGATCGCATCCGACTGGCCGTGCGCGAAGTCGTAACTCGGATAGATGCGCCAGGCCGCGCCGGTGCGCGGATGCTCGGCGTGCAGGATGCGGTAGAGCACCGGGTCGCGCAGGTTGATGTTGCCCGACGCCATGTCGATCTTGGCGCGCAGCACGCGCGCGCCGTTGGGGAACTCGCCGGCGCGCATGCGGCGCAGGAGATCGAGATTTTCCTCGACGCTGCGCTCGCGGAACGGACTGTTCCGCCCCGGTTCGGTCAGCGTGCCGCGTGCCGCCCGCATCTCCTCCTGCGACTGGTCGTCGACATAGGCCTTGCCGACATGGACCAGATACTCGGCCCAGTCGTAGAGCTGCTCGAAATAGTCCGATGCGTGATAGAGGTGCGGGCCCCAGTCGAAGCCGAGCCAGCGCACGTCGCGCTCGATGGCGTCGATATATTCCTGCTCCTCCCGGGTTGGGTTGGTATCGTCGAAGCGCAGGTGGCAGCGTCCGCCGAATTCCTGCGCCACGCCGAAATTGAGGCAGATCGCCTTGGCATGGCCGATGTGCAGGTACCCGTTCGGTTCCGGCGGAAACCGGGTGACGACCTGCCGATGGCGTCCGGATTCGAGGTCCGCCGCGATGATATCGCGGATGAAATCGCGGCCCGCCTCCGTTGCCGCCTCACCGCCCACCATCGTCCTGGACTCCCTTACCTTTGCTGCGCCGCGGCGAACCGCGGCGCGCGGCCTATGTGCCAAATCCCGCCTGCTTCGCCAAGGTCGATGTGACGAACCGTCGGGTTGACAAGCGGGAGGATGCCAATGGACGATCAGGGGACCTTGAGACGCCTGCTGCACAATGGCGTCCCCGGAGGAAATCGAGCGCCGTTCCGGTCGGATCGGCCTTTACCCGAAGGAGAGTTCCATGCGGATGCTCCGACTTCTGCTGTTACCCGCGGCCGCCGTGGGCGTCGCCCTCACCATCGGCGCCGCCCAGGCGCAGACCAAGATCACCATCGGCAAGGTGCTGAGCGGCAACGGCTTCCATATTCCGACCTATGTCGCCATGGACCGGGGTTTCTACAAGGAGGAAGGCCTCGACGCCCGCTTCATCATGTTGACCGGGGGAGCGCTGGTGAAGGCCGCGCTGTCGGGCAATATCGACTTCGTGCCGATTCCATCCGGTGGCGCGCAGGCGGCGCTGAGCGGCGCGGAAATCCGCTATGTGGTCGGCTCGTCGCTCAAGTCGCAATGGCTGATCGCGGTACGCCCTGACATCAATAAGGCGACGGACCTGAAGGGCAAGACCATCGGCTACGGCCGTCAAGGCGCCGCCGACTACGACGAAGGCGCGGCGGTGATGCTGCGCGCCTTCAACATGGCGCCCGGCAAGGACTACAAGGTTATTTCGTTTCCGGGCGAAACCGAGCGAATCGCCGCCCTGATCAACGGCGATATCTCCGCCGGGCTGATCTCGGTCGCGCATGCGCCGAAAGCGATCAATGCCGGCATGAAGGTGTTGCTACGCACCGGCGACTACATCCAGCGGGCGGGTGGAACCGTCTGGGCCCGCAAGGACTTCGTCGACCAGAATCCGGAAACGGTGAAGAAGTTCGTCCGCGCCATCGCCAAGGCCGTCATGTATTTCCGCGATGACCGTGCCGGGTCGATCCCGATCCTGCGCAATCATCTCGGCATCGACAACGACCGGGATGCCGGCATCGTGTGGGACCAGGTGCACAACACATTCGGCGCGGAGATTCCTCCCAACCTGTTCCGCCAGATCCTGGAATCGCGTCGAAAGACCATGATCGCCGCCAAGCAGTGGGCGGCCGACAAGCCATTGCCCGATCCGGAGCAGTTCATCACCCGCAATCTCCTTGATCCGACACTCAAGGAGATGAAGTACGTCCCGACCAAGCTCGACGCGCCGACCAACTGAACCAAGGCGCGACTCAACGGGCTGTCATCCCGGACGCGTCACCGATCTCGGGTTTACCCGAGATCGGCGCTTAAACTACCCAAGTCGGCAACAGCCGACCTGGGTGGCGCGATCCGGGACCCATGTATCCCTGTCTTCGTGGGATGCGACCAGCACACGTGTTGTCAATTGCAGCACGCGGAGACGTGGGTCCCGGCTCGCGGGCGCCTACGGCGCCTTGGCTGGGATGAGAGCGGAGGGTCTCCGGCCCATCCGTCAATACTCCGCGGCGTGCTGCGGCCGCCATCGCGTCAGCCGCTGCTCAAGCAACTGCACCAGCCCGGTCATGACCAACGAAAGCCCGGCGAACACGATCAGCCCGGCGAAGACCACGGCAACCTTGTACTGGCCGGCCGCCTGCACCATCATCACGCCGAGCCCGTCCTCGGACCCGAAGAACTCCGCCACCACGACGCCGAGCACCGCGCGGCCGATCGCCAGCCTTAATCCGGCGACGATGTACGGCATTGCGTTCGGCACCACGACGAGGCGGGCGATGTCCCATTCCTTGGCGCCGAACGAGCGCACCACGTTGATCAGCAGCTTGTCCGAATTGCGGACACCCTCGTAAGTGTTGATCAAGAGGGGGAAAAGGGCGCCGATGAACACGATCACCACCTTCGACCACAGGCCGAGCCCGAACCACAGCAGAACCAACGGCAGGAACACCAGCCGTGGCGTGGCGTTGAAGGCGGTGATGAACGGATCGAGCATGGCATTGAGCGTCGGCGAGCGGCCGATCAGCACGCCGAGCGGCAGCCCGACAACGATGGCAAGACCGAGGCCGAGCGCGAATCCGGAGGCGCTGACGCTGAGCGGCGCCCAGATCGTCCCGGTCGCAAACATGGTCCAGAGCGTGCCCGCGATCTGGCTCGGCGTGGTGAAGAACAGCTTGGTTCCCGGGGCGAACGTGACCAAGTACGGCAGCGCCTCCCACAGGGCCAGTAGCGCGACGATGCTGCCAACGCCCAACACGGTCGGCTCCAGCTGCCGCCACAGACTCTTCGGCGGCGCCTCAAGGTCATCTGCCGGCGCGGCCGTGGAGATGTTCGCATCGACGGCCTGAAGCTCGCTCATCGTCTACTGTCCGACTCGCCAGGGAAATGCCGAGCGCTCCGCCCACCGGATGCCTTCGGTGAGCACAACCGCGATGATCATCACGCTGAGAATGCAGGCAAACATCTTGTCGAGTGCGAACAGATCGCCGAATTTCGCGATCGCGTAGCCGATGCCCTCCGAAGCGGCGAAGAACTCGCCGACCAGGACACCGATCAGCCCGCGGCCGACAGCGATGCGAGCGCCGGCAACGATGTAGGGCAGCACGCTCGGCACGATGACTTTGAGGTACAGGTCCTTCTCCTTGCCGCCGAGCGAGCGCACCACGTTGATCAGCAATCGGTCGACCGCGCGCACGCCGGCATAGGCATTGAAGATGAAGGGAAAGATCGAGAGCAGGAAGATGATGATCGCCTTGCCGGAGACGCCGACGCCGAAGAACACGATCAGCAGCGGCGCCAAAGCCACCAGCGGACTCGCATAGAACACCGTCATCAGGGGATCGAGCGCGTAGCCCACGCGCACCCGCCACCCCATGACGATGCCGATGGTCACGCCCACCACTACTGCGGCGGTGAAACCATAGAGGAACGGCACCGCGCTGACTGCGAGGTCGGCCCAAAGTTCCCCGCTCACCACCAATTCGGCGAGGCCGGAAAAAATCAAGTTTGGCTTGCTGATGAACAGCGCATTGAACGGCACAACCAAGAATACCGCCTGCCAGGCGATAAAGAACAGCAGCACGGCGAGCGCGCCGAGCAACGGCTTGCGGTAGCGTTCGACGAACGTTTCCCGGGTCACGGCGTCGTCTGCCGGCACGGCGGGGTTGGGAAGGGTTTGGTCCGTCATCGGGTCAGATCGTGATTTCGTCCTTGAGTGCGTGCCAGATCTCGAGCTTGAGATCGTTGAACTCCGGCGTCACCCGCATTTCGTAGTCGCGCGGCCGCGGCAGTTCGATCGGAAATATCTTCTTGGCGTGGCCAGGGCGCTTGGTCATGACCATCACCCGGTCGGACAGATAGATCGCCTCGTCGATCTGATGAGTGACGAACAGGACGGTCTTGCGCGCCTCCTGCCAGATGCGCAGCAGCTCGACCTGCATCAGGTCGCGCGTCTGCGCATCCAGTGCCGCAAACGGCTCGTCCATCAACAGCACGTCCGGGTCGGTGGCGAGCGCGCGCGCGAGACCGACGCGCTGCTTCATGCCGCCGGAGAGCTCATGCGGAAAATGTCCCTCGAACCCGGAGAGCCCCACCATCTCGATGAAATGCTGGGACACGTTGTGGCGCGTCTCGGTCGGCACACCTTTGAGTTCGAGCCCGAGCTCAATGTTGTGCTGTACGGACCGCCACGGCAGCAAGCCGAATTCCTGGAACACCATGGCGCGGTCCGTGCCGGGCCCAGCGATCGGCTTGCCGTGCATGCGCAGGTCACCCGAGTCCGGCCTGATCAGGCCGAGCAGCACATTGAGGAAGGTGCTCTTGCCGCAACCGGACGGGCCGACGATCGACAGGAACTCGCCCTCGTTGACGTCGATGTCGAAGCCGTAGAGCGCCCGCACCGGGCCGCGGTTGGGCGGCCGGAAGGTGAGGTTGACGTTCCGTCCCTGGATATACGCTGGCATCAGGCTGGTATCCGCCGCTATGGATGGTGCTACTGTCTCACATCCATCGCGTCTTCGTGCAGAGGTTGATTGCCGCATCATGCGGCAATTCCCGATCACCGCAAGCCACCGGATGCCAGCGGAGATGTTGCACCGCAACCGGAGCCGCCGGCGGTCGAGTGCTATCGTAGTTCGGGCGTCCGATCGAAAAAGCGCGCATGCTCGCCGAGCGCGTAGCGATCGGTCATGCCGGCGATGTAGTCGGCGACCCGGCGCGCCAGCGCGCCTTCGTCGGCTGCTTCAACGCCCTGCGCCCATTCCACAGGCATGTCTTGCGGATGTGCCGTGTAATGACGGAACAGGTCACGAACGACCTGGTCGGCCTGTTGCATGATGCCCGCCACCCGCGGATGCCGGTACATGCGCGGCCAGAGAAAATCCTTGATGGCGCGGTCGGCCGCCGCCATTGCCGGCGCAAACCCGACCACGGCCGACCTGGCCTGGCGCACGTCCTCGGCCGCACGCGGCGCGAACTCGGCAATCCGCCGCCGGCTTTCGCCGATCACATCCTCGATCATCCGGGCGATGACGCGGCGAATGAGTTCGTGCCCCTGGCGCGGCGGGTCCACGTGACGCGCTGTCGTCTCGCGCAGCGCGTCACCGACGACGGGCAGCGATTCCAGTTCCTCAAGGTGGAACAGCTCGGCACGCAGGCCGTCGTCGATATCGTGAGCATCATAGGCGATATCGTCGGCAATCGCCGCCGCCTGCGCCTCGGCGCTGGGATACGACCATAGCTCGAGATCGTGGAACCGCGCATAGTCGGCGATGGCACGTGGCAATCCTGACGCGCGCCTCGCCGCGCCGCAAAGGTCCGTGAGCGGCCCGTTGTGCTTGACCAGGCCTTCCAATGTCTCCCAGGTCAGGTTGAGGCCGTCGAAGCCGGCATAGCGGCGCTCCAGCCGCGTCACCACCGACAGCGTTTGGGCGTTGTGATCGAACCCCCCATTGACAGTGAGGCAGGCGTCGAGCGCGCGCTCCCCGGCATGGCCGAACGGAGGATGGCCGAGGTCGTGACCGAGCGCCGAGGCTTCGGCGAGGTCCTCATCGAGCCCGAGCGCGCGCGCCAGCGACCGGGCGATTTGCGTCACTTCCAGCGTATGGGTCAGCCGCGTCCGATAGTGGTCGCCCTCGTGATAGACGAACACCTGGGTCTTGTGGGCCAGCCGCCGGAAGGCGGTGGCGTGGATGAGCCGGTCGCAGTCGCGGCGGAACTCGCTGCGGGTCGGGCTCGGCGGCTCGGCGACCAGACGGCCGCGGCTCCTGGCCGGATCGGCGGCATAAGCCGCCCGCGCGCCGCTTCCGACCGCCATTCTGCCGCTCCGTTGACCTCGGCCGCTCCCGTACTTACCTATTCATCGGCGCGCTTTCCGGCTAAGTGGATACCGTAGCGGCCTGGAAAGCGCGCCAGCTCTATAGTTTGAGCGCGTTCTGACGCAAGACCGGTACCCACTTTTGCTGAACGCGCTCGGGGTTGCAATCGACGCGGCGCCGATTCGCCTGTGATAATCGTTCGATGGCCATGACGATGGAAACGACGACGGAAGACAATGTGACGGTCACCGAGCGGGCGGCACGGCGGATCGCGCAAATCCTCAAGGGCGAGCCGGACGGCACCATGCTGCGCGTCAGCGTGGAAGGTGGCGGCTGTTCCGGTTTCCAATACAAGTTCGACATGGACCGGGAGAAGGCAGCCGACGACCTGGTCATCGAGCGCGACGCCGCCACGGTCCTGATCGACCCGGTGTCGCTGGAATATATGGCGGGTTCCGAGATCGATTTTGTCGACGACCTGATTGGGGCCTCGTTCAAGGTGGTGAACCCGAACGTCAAGGCTGCCTGCGGCTGCGGGACAAGTTTCGCATTGTAACGCCGGATTCCGGAAATTTTTTCTAAATGAAGAAAGTGCTCGGCGGAGCGCCAGCTTTGCCACGCCCGGCCGGCTATCAGACCAACACCTTCGTCTATGGCATCGGCGGCTATCGCTGCACCGACTTCCTGCGCGTCGGCATACCAGTGAACATCATCGCTGGCTGGTGGCCAGCGTCGTGATCTCCTGGTATTGGCCGCTTTTGCGCGTCCACTATCCCGCTGCACCGGAAAGCGGGTTAATCTGCGCGCCGAATGTTCAAGAAACTCACCGCCCTCGCCCGATCCGGCCAATTCAACCTCGCCCTATACGTACCACTGCTGCTCAACACCATAGCGGTGCAGGCGGTCATTTCGATTACCCGCGTGACCACGTCCTACCGGGCGGTCGAGCTCGACCTGCCGGTGGTCTGGATCGGTATCATCTCGGCGGCATTCGCGATCCTGCCGCTCGGGCTCGCGGTATGGGTCGGCCGCTTCCTCGACCGCGGGCATGACGCACGCGCCTGCTGGATCGGGGCCTCGTTGCTGGTCGCGGCTTGTGTGGGCTTCGTGGTCTGGCCCTCGGCATCCGGCCTGTTCGCCAGCAACGCCGTGCTCGGGGTCGGGCAACTGTTCATGATTGCCGGCCAACAGATGGTCTGCATCCGCTGCGCCCAGCCGAACCGGCTGGAGCAGGTGTTCGGCAACTACATGGTGGCGAACGCCGTTGGCCAGGGACTCGGGCCATATGTCGTCGGGCTGGTGGGGGGCGGCGCGACGCTGCCCCCGACGCAGCCGCTGTTCATGCTGGCGCTGGTGGCCGCGGCGTTGGCGCTCGCCTTCGCGCTGGCGCTGCGGCCGAGCCGCGCAGAGCGGGAGGCAGCAAAGGCCAGCGCGCCCATTCCGGTGCCCGAACTGCTGCGCATTCCCGGCCTGTACGCGCTGCTGGTGCTCAGCGTCATCAGCGTGACGGCGGGTGATCTGATCGTCATCTATCTGCCGCTGATGGGGACCGAGCGCCACATCGACGTCGGCGACATCGGCATGCTGCTGGCGGTGCGGGCGATCGCCTCGATCGTAGCGCGGCTCCTGTATGCGCGCATGGTCGCCCTGACCGGCCGGCAGCCGCTGATGATCGCCAGCACGCTCGCGGCGACGTTGGCCTTCGCGGCGCTGGCGCTGCCGGCGCCACTCATCGTGCTGGCGCTGGCAAACGTCGTGATCGGCTTCGCGCTCGGCCTGACGACGACGCTGACGCTGACCGGAACCCTCTCGCTGGTTCCGGCCGGAGCGCGCGGCACGGCCAATTCGCTGCGGCTGGTGGGAAACCGGATCGGCCAGCTCGTCTTGCCGATCGGTGCCGGCGCGGTTGCCACCGTCACCGGCGTGGGCGGCATCTTCGCGCTGGTCGCCGTGGGCCTCGCGGCCTCGGCGGTGGCCGCGCATATCAGCCGGCCGGGTCACCCGCCGGTCTGATCAAGTTCCCGATTATCGAGCTTCGGATTCGGGACACTAGTGGTCCGATTCTAACATTCGCATCCCATTTTGGCAGGCGCGTTTGCGAATGTTAGAATCGAAGGACCACTAGCAAGTATAAGTTTTCTAGTGGAGTTTGGATTTGACATTCGCTTCGTGAGTTCGCGGCCGGGTCGGTAGCGAATGTCAAATCCACTCCACTAGCGAGCCTCTACGCCTCGGCACGGCTCCACGGGGCGATCCGGCGCTCGATCCATTTGAGTCCCGCCGTCAGCGTGATACCCAGGAACATCAGCAGGATCACCGGAACGAACGTCTTGTCCGTCTCGAAGATATGAGCGTAGCGGGTGATCATGTAACCAAGGCCGCTGATCGTGGTGTAGAACTCGGCAATCACCATGCCGACCAGCCCGCGCCCGATCGCAAGCCGAATGCCGGCCGCAATATACGGAAGCGCGAACGGCAGCAGCACGTCTTTCCACATCTGCCACTCGCTTGAGCGGAACGAGCGCGCAACTTCGAGCATGTTCTTGTCGCATTCGCGAACGCCCTGATAGGTGTTGATCAGGATCGGGAACACGGCGAACAGAAATACCACGATCACCTTGGCCTGCATGTAGATGCCGAACCACAGCACCAGCAGCGGCACCAGCGCGACCATGGGCGTCGAGTAAAGCGCATTGATCGGCAGGTCGAGCGCCCAGTCGATCGGCTTCACGCGCGCCATCAGCACGGCCAGCGGAACACCGACTAGGATGGAAAAGCCGAGCCCGTAGAACAGTATCTGCATGCTCTCGGCGGCGTAATAAGGCAGTTCGCCGGTGACGAAGGTCAGTTCGTAAAACGCAACCGCGATTTTCGACGGGTAGGAGAAAAGAATCGGGCTGACCAGCGGGCCGGTCAGTTCCCACACAACGAGGATGAAGACGAGAAACCCGTAGCGGTAAAACGTGCGCCGCTGCCAGAAGGGAACCTGGGCGATCTTGGTCGCGACCGGCATCGTTTGCTGGTCTACGGCAACACCACCGACGTGAGCTTCGTTGACAGCGCTCATCACGATTGCTCCCTCGAATCGCCACGTGCGTTTGACTTTTCAAACGCCTTACTTGCCACTGCGTCCGACAATATCAAAGCCCGACGGCATCAAAGCCCGACGGCATCAAAGTCCGACGGCGACCGGCGGCCATCCTATCGCTCGACGCCAATACCCGATACTCAAACGTTGCGCAGGCCACGCCGCTTCTGCTTGTCCACATGTCGCGGATGGGCCGGACTACCCGGCAAACATCCGCCACGTCCTTCGATTCAGCCGCGGGCTACGACGCTTCCGGCGGGCAAACCGGGCCCTTCCATTCGCCGAGCTCCTTGAGCACCTCGTTGGCGAACGAAAGATCGACGATCTCCTCGTACTTCGGCGTCTTGCCCTTCGGGATATTGCCGACGCGTTCCATCAGGCTGGCGGTGCCGTTCACCCGCTTCGGCGACAGACCGTGATTGGCATCCCAGATGCACTTCTGCACCATGAGGTCGAGCGATTGCTCGGCAACATCCTTCGGCAAGTTTGTGTACTTGATGATGATCGGCAGCACCTTGGCCCGGTCGGTATAGATCAGCCTGGTCGCTTCAATATGACCCCGGACAAAGGCCTTGAGCGCGGCGGGCTTGTCCTTGATCAGCTTGTCCGTCACCGCCATGACGTTGTACAGATTGTCCGGCTGAATTTCCCACATTCGCGCGATGGCGTGCAGTCCTGGCACCTTCCGTTGCGCGATGATCTCCTGTTCGACGTGCAGCATCGCCGTGTCGACCTGATTGGCAATCAGCGCCGGCACGTCCTCGGTGGCGATGCTGACGAAGTTCACCTCCTTCGGATCGATTTTGGCGGCGCGCAGCACCCCGCGTGTCAGCACGTCGGCGAACCCGCCCGGCTCCTGGATGCCGATGCGCTTTCCCTTGAGATCGGCCATGGTCTTGATACTGGCCTGCACCACCATCGAGGCTTCGAGCTTGGGCATGTTCGCCAGGATCGCCTTGGTCGTCGCGCCCTTGGCGCGGCCGACGATCGAGAACGGGCCCGACGCCGAAGCGACATCGGCGCTGCCTGCCACCACGGCGCGGAAGGTATAGACGCCGCCGGCCAGCTCGACGACCTTGATCTCAAGTCCACCCTTCTTGAACAGGCCGAGGTCGTTGGCGATGTGCATCGGCATGTGCACGATGTTCGGCGGCGTCGTGGGCATAGCGACGATGAGCTTGTGTTGTGCACTCGCGGTGCCAGGGACGGCAAGTGCGGCGGCGCCAAGACATGCCAACATCAGCGTTCGTAGTGACATCGTTTCCTCCCGGGTGTCCGACCTGTTTGAACAGATGGAATCGATTTTCGCGTTTTGCGGCCCTGCGGTCGTCTGAACGGTATTAGCGTAGCAAGGCTGCGGGGCATTCCATCGCTACTCATCGTGCCAGATTGTCGCAGTGACTGCAAAATCACTTTGTCCTCACGGCACCGATCGCGATCGCGCCGGCGTCCGATGGCCAGCAACGCTGGAGCCTGAACGTCTGTTGATCGGACTTTGGCCATCCGGCAACAACGGCCTTCCGATAACCCCTTATGCCCGCCAGTTGTCGTGAAGGCTCGCCCAACACCCAACTGTGGTCATGGTGCCCGGCTCGCGTCTTCGATGCGTCCGGGACCGCCTACTACTCCGCCGCCACCGCGCGTGGACGTTCGGTCGGCTCGGGCACCGCCTCGAGCTGCGGCTCGAGACGCAGCTTGAGCATGCGGTCGAAGCGGTCGAGATAGATGTAGACGACCGGCGTGATGTAGAGCGTGAGCAGCTGCGACAGCAGCAGACCGCCGACCACGGCGACACCGAGCGGCTGGCGCAGCTCGGCTCCCGCGCCGGCGCCGAGCGCAATCGGCAGCACGCCGAAGATCGCCGCGAAGGTCGTCATCATGATCGGGCGGAAACGCAGCAGCGCCGCCTCGCGGATTGCGGCCTCGGCGCTCAAGCCCACGCGCCGCCGCTCGATCGCGAAGTCGACCATCATGATGGCGTTCTTCTTGACGATTCCGACCAGCATGACGATGCCGATCATGGCGATAACGCTGAGGTCCATCTTGAACAGAAGCAGCGTCAGCAACGCGCCGATGCCGGCCGACGGCAAGCCGGAGATGATGGTGATCGGGTGGATGAAACTCTCGTAGAGAATACCAAGCACCACAAAGGCAGCGAATACCGCCGCAAGGATCAGCACGCCCTGCCCCCTCAGCGATTCCTGGAAAACCTGCGCCGTGCCCTGGAATCCTGTCGCAATCGTCGCCGGCAGGTTGAACTCGCGTTCGACCTGCTGGATACGCGTGACGGCATCACCCAGCGACGTCCCGGGCGCCAGATTGAATGAGATGGTGACGGCCGGCTGCTGCCCTTGGTGATTGACCTGCAGGGGACCAACGCTCGGCGACAGATGCGCCACGGCACCGAGCGGAATGGAATGGCCGTTCGCCGCCTTGAGGCGTAGGCGGGATAGGTCGGTGGGGCTCTGCTGCTGTTCGGGAAGGCTCTCCAGGATCACCTGATAGTCGTTGGAGGCCGTGTAGATAGTCGCAACCTGCCGGGTGCCGAAGGCATTGAACAGCTCCTGCCGCACTTGGTCGACGCTGATGCCGTACACGGCCGCCTTCTCGCGGTCGATCTCGACCCGCATCTGCGGGTTCTTTACGTAGAGATCCGTGGTGACATCGAGCAGGCCCGGCAGTCCCGCGATTTTGTCGCGCAGTTGCGGCGCCATTGTGTAAAGCGCCTCGGTCTCGCTGGACTGCAGTGTATACTGGTACTCGCTCTTGGAGAGACGGCCACCGATGTTGATGTTCTGGATGCTCTGGAAGAACACCTGCATGCCGGTGACCTGGCTGGCGGTGCGCCGCAGCCGTCCTATCACCACGCCTGCGGCATCGCGCTCCCTCTTCGGCTTGAGGGCGACCAGCATGCGTCCCTGGTTGTTGGTCTGATTCGGCCCGCCGACGCCGACGGTGGAGTTGACGTAGTCCACGGCCGGGTCGTTGCGGACGATCTCGGCGACCTTGCGCTGGCGCTCGACCATCGCAGGGAACGAGATATCGGAAACCGCCTCGGTCACACCGAGCAGATAGCCGGTGTCCTCGCGCGGGAAGAAGCCCTTCGGCACCACGACATAGAGATAGGCGGCGGCGCCGAGCGTTGCGAATGTGATCAGCAGCATGAACGCCTTGCCGGCGATGGCCTTGTCCAGCGACCATTCGTAGGCCTTCAGCCAGCCGTTGAACATCGCTTCGAACCAGCGCAGCACGAAGAACGGCCTGCGCTCGTTCTCGTGGTGGCCGCGCAGCACGCGCGCGCACAGCATCGGCGTCAGCGTCAGCGAGACGAAGCCGGAGACGATGATCGCGACCGAAATGGAGACGGCAAACTCGCGGAAGACGCGGCCGACGATGCCGCCCATCAGCAGCACCGGAATGAATACCGCGATCAACGAGAAGGTGATCGAGATGATGGTGAAGCTGATCTCGCGGGCGCCCTTGAGCGCCGCCTCGAACGGACGCATGCCGCCTTCGATGTGCCGAACGATGTTTTCCAGCATGACGATGGCATCGTCGACGACGAAGCCGACGGAAAGCGTCAGCGCCAGAAGCGTCATGTTGTTGATGGAGAAACCGAGCGCGTACATCGCCGCGAACGTGCCGATCAGCGAGATCGGAACCGCCAGCGCCGGGATGATCGTCGCCGACACCGTCCGCAGGAACAGGAAGATGACCATGACCACCAGGCAGAACGCGATCATCAAGTGTCCCTGCACATCGCGGACCGATTCACGCACCGAGATCGAGCGGTCGAGCAGCGTCTGCATCTCGACGGAGGCCGGGACCTGTGCCCGGAACATCGGCATCTTGGCCTTGACCAAGTCCACGACTTCGACGGTATTGGCGTCCGGCTGACGCTGGATCGCCAGCACGATCGCGCGGCTGTCGTTGAACCAGCTCGCCACCTTGTCGTTCTCGACGCTGTCGATGACGCGCGCGATCTCGTTGAGCCGCACCGGTGCGCCGTTGCGCCAGGCCACCACCACGTTGCGGTACTCGGTCGCCTTCTCCATCGCGCCTGTAGCGACGAGCGTGATGTCGCGGTCCGGGCCCGACAGCGTCCCGACCGGCACATTTGAGTTGGCCTTGCTCACCGCCGAACGCACGTCGTCGAGCGAAATGCCGCGCGCCGCCGCCTTGACTGCGTCAACCTGCACGCGGACGGCAAATTTCTGTCCGCCGTAGACGAGCACCTGCGCGACACCGGGAAGCTGGGAAATCTGCTGCGCCAGCAGTGTCTCCCCGTACTCATGCACCGTCGACAGCGGCAGTGTCGCCGATCGCAGCGAAATATAGAGGACGGGAAAGTCGCCGGGATTGACCTTGCGGAAGAACGGCGGGGTCGTCATCTCCGGCGGCAGCCGGCGCTGCGCGGTGGAGAGCGCAGTCTGTACGTCGAGCGCCGCGCTGTCGATATCGCGGCTCAGGTCAAACTGGACGGTGATCCGGGTATTGCCGAGCGACGATTGCGACGTCATCGAGGAAATGCCGGAGATGGTCGAGAACTGCCGCTCGATCGGCGCCGCGACCGATGCGGCCATGGTCTCCGGGCTCGCGCCGGGAAGCGTTGCCGTCACCGAGATGGTCGGGAAATCAACCCGCGGCAACGCCGCGACCGGAAGAAGCTGATAGGCGAAGGCGCCGAAGGCCACAATCGAGGCGGTGATGAGCGTGGTCATCACCGGTCGACGAATGCAGGTCTCCGAAAGTGACATGTCAGGCCCCCGCCTTCCTGTTGCGTACGCTCACCTTGGTGCCGTTGCCGAGCAGAAGCTGCCCGTCGGTCGCAACCAGTTCGCCGGGTGCAAGGCCCGATTCGACGACGCTCTCGTGATCGATGGTGCGCGCGACCTTCACCTGCCGCACCTCCGCCGTGGCGTTCTTGATAACGAAAACGTAGGTGCCGGCCTGGCCGGTCTGCACCGCCAGCGATGGAACGGCGACCGCATCCTCCACCCGCAACATCAGGTCCGTGGTCACCAGCGTTCCCGGCCACAGCATCTCGTCGGCGTTCGGCATGGTCGCGCGGATCATCACCATGCCGGTGGTGGCGTCGACGGCATTCTCGATCATCGTCACTTGTCCGGTGGCGCGCTTGGTCTCGCCGGGAACCGCGACCGACACCGTCGCCTTTCCCTCGGCGAACGCCACGCGGACGTCGGGCAGATCCCTCTGCGGGACGGTGAACGAGACGTAGACCGGTGAGATCTGGTTGATCGTCGCGAGCGGCGTGGTGTCGGCGGGCCGCACGAAATTGCCGGCCTTGACATTGGCGGCGCTGATGCGGCCGGCGATCGGGGAGCGGATCGAGCAGTAGCCGAGCTGGACCCGAAGATTCTCTCGCTTGGCGGTGTTGGAATTGACGGCCGCGGTCAGGACGTTGACCTGGGTGCGGCTGTTGCTGACCTGGACCTGGGTGGCCGCGTTCTTGGCAACGAGCTCGATATAGCGTTCGAGATCGCGCCTGCTTTGCTCGAGTTGCGCGTTGGCGCTGGCGATGACCGCCTCGACCTCCTGGATCTGCGCCTCGATGTGGCGTCCGTCCAAGGTGAACAGGAGGTCGCCTTTCTTCACCATCGCACCGTCGGCAAAGTGTACGCCGGTGATGGTCGTTTCCAGGCGCGCCTTGACGGCGACGCTCGCGATCGGCGTCACGTTGCCGAGCGCGTGGATCCGCACCGGCACCTTCTTTCGGACCGCCGCGGTCACGTCGACGGGAACGACGCGGGCCGCCTGCGGATTGGGAGCCTGCGCGACGGCCGGCTGCGGACTCCACAGTCCGCGCATCCAGGCAACGACGTCGTCGACCGACCTCACCGACTGCAGCCGGCGTGCCAGCGCGGTTACGTCGTCAGCAGATCGGACTCCTTGTGTGTAAGCAACACCGCCGGCCAGGACGAGAGCCGCCACCACCCCAATGACGAAATGTCTTGCTCGCATCCCTGATGTCGATCCGGGCGCCTGGCCCGAAACTCCCTGGTTCCCCGCAATCGGCGCCCCGGAACGCAATGCGCATTTTGCCAGATGCCAATTTTAGCACATTCGGCGAAATCTGTGCATTCTTCGCCGGTTGTTTAAACACCGGACTTCCGGCAATCATGCGCTGTCTTGTTTTATGCGGAATTGTGCGCCGACGATATAAACACAGTGTAAATTCAATGCGGATCGCAAGCTGGAACGTCAATTCGATCAAGCAGCGGCTCGACCACCTGCTCAGGTGGCTCGAAGCCGAGCAGCCTGACGTCGTCTGCCTCCAGGAAACCAAGTGCGTCGACGACGCGTTCCCGCGCGAGCCCATCGAGGCGCTCGGCTATAATGTTGCGGTGCACGGACAGAAGGCCTTCAACGGCGTCGCCATCCTCTCCAAGGTGCCGTTCGAGGTGACGCCGCGCCTGCCCGGCGACGACGGCGACGACCATGCCCGCTTCATCGAGGCGACGGTGGCCGCCGGCGGCGGCATTGTTCGCGTCGCGGGCCTCTATCTGCCCAACGGCAACCCACCAAATACCGACAAATATTCCTACAAACTCAACTGGATGGACAGGCTTCTTGCCTATCTGCACGAGCGTCTGGCAATGGAAGAGCCGCTGGTGCTTGTGGGCGATTTCAACGTCATCCCGGCCGCCGCGGACGCGGCCGACCCGGGAGCCTGGGCGAACGACGCGCTGTACCTGCCGCAGACCCGGGAGAAGTTTCGTGCGTTGACCAACCTCGGCATGACCGAGGCGATCCGCGCCGCCAGCGACGCGCCCGGCCTCTACACCTTCTGGGACTACCAGGCCGGGGCCTGGCAGCGGAACAAGGGCATCCGCATCGACCACCTGCTGCTGTCGCCGCAGGCCGCCGACCGGCTCACCGGCACCGGGATTCACAAATACGTGCGCGCCTGGGACAAGCCCTCCGACCACGTGCCGGTGTGGGCGGAGCTGGCGCTGGACTAGCCCGAAGGTTCTGGCGCAGGCAGTCATGTCGAGGGTCGGGTAGCCACGCTGCTTCTGGACCGTGTGGTTCCGGCTTGACTAAGCGGAAACATATCTAGATATTAGAGGCTAGTATCTATAACGTGGAAATGGATACTCAGTTCAACCCGCAGAAGGAGATACTCCACTCGTCACGTTGCCTACATGCACCGGCCCACGCCAGCGGCCGACCCGACACACCGCCCCAGCAAGGCCAATCCTCCGTACAAGGAATTCTGCCATGACCCATCGATCCAACTCGGAAATCGTGCTCGATGTACTCGATGCCGTCGAGGCAAGGGATGTTGAGCGCCTAGGGGCTCTCTATCACCCTGAAATTGAGTTCAACTGGCCGCCTTCGCTTCCCTATGGCGGAACCCATCGGGGGGCCGACGTGTCCACCATGAGCTATCGGTTTGCAGGCGTTTGGGCGCCCTTGCAGCCGACGGAGGCTGAACGTCGGATGGATCCCATCGTCGTCGCGGCCAGCGGAGATGATGTGATCGTTCGATACACCTGGAAAGGACGCGACAGCGCTGGACGCTCGATCGCGGCCGATACGCTCGCACATTACGAGGTTCGGGACGGCAAGCTCGCGCGAGCGAGGATGTATCACTATGATCTTACCGGGCTGCTTGATTTCCTGTCCGCAGCCAAGCCGTGATCGACGCAATGCGCGCGCGGTCCGCGCTTTCCCCGCCGGGCGTTGGGAACAGCACTGGGGCGAAGAGTTCCGATCCACGACAGCTTGTCGTTCTAGATTCTTATCGCTGTAAGGTGGGCGACATGCCGCGTGCTGCTCGATTCTCAGACTCGCAAATCCTGGATACGGCCGCCGCTATCATCGCCGTTGGCGGACCAACTGCAGCGACGATTGGCGAGATCGGCCATCGGCTCGGGGCGCCGTCCGGATCGATCTATCATCGCTTCCCGTCCCGCAACGCGTTGCTTGGGCGACTGTGGATGCAGAAGGCTGCGTCCTTCCAGGATCGCTTTGTCGAAGCGCTAGAAAATGACAATGCGGAGCGAGCCGGCCTTAAGGCCGCGCTGTCGATGCCGACGTCAGTGCGCCTGGATCCCATCGGGGCCAAGATTCTCCTGCTCCACCGACGGCAGGACTTTTTGTCGGACGAGTGGTCCGAAGCCATGCGTGGCGAGGCCGAACGGCTCGGCGGGCAGGTGGCGGACGCCTTGGCGAGCATCACCAAGCGCCTGTTCGGTAGAGCCAGCGCGGAAGATCGGCGCGCAGTGGCCTTCGCGCTCCTGGACACTCCGATGGCCGCCGTCCGGCGACACGTCATGGCCAGCGAACCGCCGCCGCCGTCAGTCGACGATCTGCTCCGATCGACCTACGACGCCGTGATCGGGCCGCGGCTGGAAAAGCGGCGCGGCTAGCGCCTCCCTGGGCGTCCCATTCGCTCCGGCTTCGCCGCGATGACAGCAACTAGGGCCTGTTTACAGTCGGGATTCCCAAATCGGTAGAAAATTGATTGAAGGCTGAAAAATGGAGGTCAGCCTTGATTCGATTGATGCTGAGCGACACCCAATGGGAACGGATTGCGCCGGAGCTTGCGGGCAAAGCCGGAGATCCCGGTAGCAGCGGG
>WHTM01000088.1 GCA_009377755.1 Hyphomicrobiales bacterium
CCGGGGCGGGCGCCGCTGCGGGACATTCCGTTCTCGGATTTTGCTTCGCTCCATCCGGGCTACATCATCGCGCCTTGAAAATATTCCTTGACGTCTCTAGGAAAATAATCCATATACCCGCCAGCCTCGCTCACCGAGGGGCGCCTTCCGGAGGCGTTCGGTTTGGCGGAGCGGGGCGCGGCGCCCGCGGGCGTGCTTCGCAGGCACGCACTCGGGAGGCCTCGGGCCACCGTCCGGCCCCACTACGGGGGTCTGCCTTCAATGGCTGGACGCGGGCCGGATGAACGGCGGGGAAACCTGCCGGGATCAGGGCGGAGCGAGTCTCCCCCTCCGGCCCCGGAAGTACGGTCCCGGGGACAGAAATCGCCGCGTACGGGGCGCTGTGCGGCGCCCATTAAAGTACGTCGCGCCGTGCGGCGCCCCGTACCCCCCTCGGCATGGCCGAGGGAAGAGGAGGGAGGTCAACTCCGGCGGCATCGCCGCGCGGATGTGGAAATCTGTTGCCCGGAGATCGCCATGGCGACGAAACGCAAATTCCAGAAACCCGCTCCCGAGGAGGTCGTGCCCGAGGACGACGAAGCCATTCGCGCCGGCATCCTCCGCCGCATGGCCGATGTGTTGCAGGATTGGCGCCGCTGCCCTCAACCGCCATGCCGCCGCGCCCGGCGTTGCGCTTCGCCGCACATGATCTGCATCCATACGCGAAGACCCCGCGCGACGACGCCCGATCAGAGGGCCCGCGCGCTGGCGTCGCTCAAGCGGGCGCTCGACCGGCACGTCGCCGAGTGCGCGGCGGCGGAGGAGGCCGCGGGTGCGGCGCCGCCGGCTTCCGCTACGCCGCCGCCATCGCGGCCGGCTCGTCGTTCAACCCGGCGAGCCGCGGCATCACCTCGCGCCGGAACAGGTCGAGCGATTGCATCTCCTGCGCATGAGTGAGCGTCCCGAAGGCGAGCATCAGCACCAGATAGTTCTGGCGGATTTGCTCGGCCTGGCTTTCGCAGATGCGGGCGACGGTCTCCGGGCTACCGACCACCAGCGCGCCGGTCCGCTTGGCTGCCTCGAAGTCCTTCGGGATCGAGATCGGCAGTGCGATGCCGCGCATCGCCCAAAGCCAGCCCAGGCTGTCGTACCAGTGGGCGTAGGCGGGCTCGGCGATTCCATTCGCCTCGGCATCGCTGTCGGCGATGAACACCGTGCGCATGACACCGGCGATCGGTATCTGCACCGGCGAATTGAACGCCATGCGTTCGTCCGCGTGCGCGGCCCAGTGCTTGCGATAGGCCGCGAGCGTCGCCGCGCACATGCCGTCAGGGCCGAGTGTGACGCCGTTCATGCCGTGCTTGGCGGCGAACAGCGGGCCGGTATCGCCGCGCAGCCCATACCAGAGCGGCGGATAGGGACGTTGCAGCGGCCGCATCGTTACCGGCACGTCCTTGAATTCGTACCGGTCGGATTTGTAGTTGATGCGGTCGCGCGTGAAGCCCTGATGCAGAACGGCAAGCGCATGCTCGTAGTCCTGTTGCGAGCGGCCGATATCGACGTCGAATGCGGCGAACTCCGGCGGCGCAACGCCGCGGCCGACACCGAAATCGAGCCGGCCGCCGCTGAGGTGGTCGAGCATGCAGATCTCTTCCAAGAGCCGCAGCGGATGATAGAGCGGCAGCAGATACAGCAGGGCGCCGAGCCGGATGCGCCTGGTCTCACGTGCCGCCGCAGCGAGGAACACCGATGGCGACGGCGTCGTCGACAGCGGCGTCATGTGATGCTCGGTGAGATGGTAGCCGTAGAAGCCGGCATCCTCTGCGGCTTTGAGCAGCGCCATGCGCTCGTCGTACATTTTGTGCAGCGGCTCGCCGCGCTGATCGATGTAGTCGAAGATGCCGAATTTCATCCGAACCTAGCTCCCGGCAGCCGATGGTCGCCTCACGCCCGGAACGCTAGGGGCTCTCCAGCAATTTGTAAAACCGATTTCGCCGACGGCTGTTGCGTGTGGGAGCCTTCCCGAAGCCGCCGCGATCGTGCAAAGGTGCGGGCTCAACGCAACGCGGACAGCGGGACCCCATGAAGATTGGACTTTTCGACCATGTTGAGGACGGCGAGCGGCCGATGGCGACGCTTTTCGACGAGCGCATCACGTTCGCCAAGGCCGCCGATGAGGCCGGCATCTACTGCCTGCATGTGGCGGAGCACCATCAGACGCCGCTCAACATGGTGCCGGTGCCGGGCGTCTACCTCGCCGCGGTCGCGCGCGAGACCAAGCGTATCCGGCTCGGTCCGCTGGTGTACCTGCTGCCGCTCTATTCGCCGCTGCGCCTGATCGACGAGATTGCGATGCTTGACCATCTCAGCCACGGGCGGCTGGAGGTGGGTGTCGGCCGCGGCGTGTCGCCGTTCGAGCTCAAGTATCACCATGTCGAGCATGACGACTCCCGCGATATCTTCATCGACGCCTTCAATTGTCTGAGCGCGGGGCTGACGACGGATTCACTGACCTATTCCGGCCCGAACTACAAATACGACAACGTGCCGATCGCCTTGCGGCCGCTGCAGCAGCCGCATCCGCCGTTCTGGTACGGCTCGTCGAACACGATCGGCTCGACCTGGGCGGGCGAGCATGGGATGCATTTCGTCACGCTCGGGCCGCATGCGCGGGCGCGCGAGAACATCGACGCGTTCAAGGAGGCGCTCGCCAAGCGCGGCGGCCCGGCGCAGCCGAAGGCGGAGTTTCCCGGCGGCGCCGCGATCGGCGTGCAGCGCCACATCTTCGTCGCGGAAACCGAGGCAGAGGCCAAACGCTTTGCCAAGCCGGCGATGGAGGTGCATCTCGCCAATCTCAATTGGCTGCGCGCCAAGCACGGCGTGACCGGGCTCACCTCGCGGCTCAACATCCAGCGCGGCGCCACCTTCGAGGAATGCGTGGCGGACGGCACGGTGATCTATGGCACTCCGGCGATGGTGCGCGAGGGCATCGAGAAGCAGGTGGCCGAGCTTGGCATCAACTACCTGTTGACCTACCTGTTCCTCGGCACGATGACGCTGCCCGAGGCGCTGCGCTCATTGCAGCTCTTCAGCACCGAGGTGATGCCGAAGCTCGCGCATTTGTAATGACTCTGTTGCTGTCATCCCGGCCGAGCGGGCGTAGCGAGCGAGAGCCGGGACCCATGTAACCCCGGTGCATATGATTTCGACGTGACCGCAACCACATGCAAATCGACGGGATAGGGTACATGGGTCCCGGATCGCGCCTTCGGCGCGTCCGGGATGACAGCGGAAAGGTTTCACTCACGCGCCAAATACCGCTTCTCCAGCATGCAGTGCACGCCCTTGTTGCCGTTGACCACTTGCGTCACGCGCAGGTCGGCGGCGAGGCTGCACAGCGAGTACGCTTGATACCGGTCGAGGCCAGCGCGCGCGACGATCAGGTCGATCATCTGCCGCAGAGCGATCACCACGCAGTCATCGAGATCGGGGTCGAATGCCATCGTCATGACGTGCGTCGGCGTCTCAGCCATGGGCCAGTCGAGCCGCATGTCGTCGCGCACCGTCAGGCGGAACGTACCGGTCAGCCCGGTCTCGACCGCGGTGATGCAGACCTCGCCGTCGCCCTGCGCGCCGTGGCCGTCGCCGACCGAAAACAGCGCATCGTCGACGAAGACCGGCAGATACAGCGTGGTCCCGGCAACCAACTCCTTGTTGTCGAGATTGCCGCCGTTGCGCCGTGGCGGCAGCGTCGAGACGACGCCCCAAGCGGGCGGCGGTGCCACCGCCATCACGCCGAAGAACGGCTTGAGCGGCACCGTCTGGCCCCAGGGCAGCTGCCATTCCTTACGCGCGGCATCGAGGCCGATGTGAATGAGGCGCGTCTCGGCAAAATCGTCGGGCAGGGCGCCGGCCAGCGGGCGGACGAGATTGTAGCCCCAGTCGTAGAACAGTTCGATCGCCTCGATGTCGACCTGCAAGACCTGTCCAGGTTCTGCACCGGCTACTGCCACCGGGCCGGTGCAGATGTGTCCCGGCACGATCTTGCGGGTGACGTTCTGATGAATGGCCGGCAGAGCCGGTGGCACAACGAACGGCGGCGGCGGCAGCTGCTCGGAATTGCCCGACACGGTGGAGATCGTCACCCGCTCGCCACTGGCGATGGTCATGAGCGGCGCGAGGCGCGCGTCGAAGAATCCCCAGTGCACGGTGTTGGGAGCAGGCTCAAGATGCGGATGGGGCATCGGCGGTTCCTCGCAGACGACGGTGATGCCATCATAGGTTTGCGCTACAAGTGGCACCAGCGCTCACACCACGATCGTGAGTTGCTTGGCCGCGCGGGTGATGCCGGTATAGAGCCAGCGGTCGCGGTTGTCCGGAAAGGCGAACGACTCATCGAACAGCACGACGTCGTCCCATTGCGACCCCTGTGCCTTGTGCACGGTGAGCACGTAGCCGAAGTCGAACTCGTCGTAGCGCTTGCGCTGCATCCACTCCACGGTCTCGATCGCCCCGGTGAAGCATTCCGGCCGGACCGAGACCTTCACCGGCTTGCGGCTGGTTTCCTCCTCCGGTGCAAGCCGCATGCGCACGACGCCTGCGCGTGCTCGCGAGGTGAGGCGTTCCTTCACCGCCCAGAGGCTGCCGTTGAACAGCCCCTTCTTGCGGTTGTTGCGCAGGCAGACCAGCTTGTCGCCGGCAAGCGGCAGCGGATCGTCAAAGCCACGGCGCTGGCGCAGGCGGGCGTTGTAGGCGCGTCGCGTGGCGTTGCGGCCGACCAGCACCTGATCGGCGCCGAGCACCCGTTGTGGATCGAGAGCATCGCGCCGCACCACTTCGGTGCGGCCATAGACGCCGGGTTCGAGCCGCTCGCCGGCGCGCACCTGCATCGACAGCCGCACGATCGGGTCCTCCTGCGCCTGCCGGTGCACCTCGGTAAGCATCGCGTCGGGCTCGGTGTCGGTGAAGAAGCCGCCGCCCTGCACGGGCGGCAGTTGCGCCGGATCGCCAAGCACCAGGAGCGGGACACCGAACGACAACAGGTCGCCGCCGAGTTCCGAGTCGACCATCGAGCACTCGTCGATGATGATCAGCTCCGCCGCGCCCGCGGGCGCGTCATCCCAGAGTTCGAAGCTCGGGACCTCCTCGTTGCTCTCCAGCGCCTTGTAGATGAGGCTGTGGATCGTCGATGCGCGCTCGCAGCCCTTGGCTCGCATCACCGAGGCCGCCTTGCCGGTGAATGCGGCAAACAGAACCTTGCCGTCGACGCCGGTGGCGATGTGCCTGGCGAGCGTGGTCTTGCCGGTTCCGGCATAGCCGAACAGGCGGAACACCTGCGGCGTGCCGTTGCGGCCGGGCTTCTCCTTGAGCCAATCGGCGACTGCCCGCAGGGCATCGTCCTGATGCGGTGTGAATGCAGGCATGATCGGGCTGGGTTATCGCTCTCGCGGGCCGTTCGCTACCGTTCTTGATTTGTTCAAGTTAGAGTGCGGCGTCGTTTGCCGCAAGCTGTTTCGGCGGATACAAGGCTGCGGGCCGGGGCTGCACGTACCGGCCTGGTTCGATCGGGGGCGGATGCGCTAGGCATGAATGCAGAGCCTGCCGCTTGGGAGCGCACACATGTTGGTCCTCTATCATCACGGTTCGTCGGTCTGTGCCGCCAAGGTGCGGCTCGCACTGGCGGAGAAGAATCTACCGTGGGAAGGGCGTTACATCGACATTCTCAAGGGCGAGCAGTTTGCGCCTGAATTCCGCAAGCTGAACCCGAAATCGGTGGTTCCGGTCCTGGTGGATGACGACCGCGTCATCACCGAGTCGACGGTGATCAACGAGTATCTGCAAGAGCGCTTTCCGCAGCCGTCAATTTTCCCAGCCGATCCGCTTGCGCGCACCAGGATGCGCGTCTGGACCAAGGCAGTCGACGAGGCGCTGCATCCGGCTTGCGCGGCGCTGACGTTCATCACCTCGCACCGGCACACGATCGCCAAGCTCGGTCCGGAGAAGATGAAAGAATTTCTCGATAGTACGCCGACCATCTCGGTCACCCCCACCTGGAAGGCTCAGAAGCGGCTGTTCGTCGAACAGGGCTTTGATGCGCCGGGTGCGCACGAGATGATCCGGCTCTACGATTATTACATGCGCAAGATGGACGAGGATCTGAAGGATGGTCCGTGGATGGTGGGCGGCATGTTCACCGCGGCTGACATCTCGCTCATTCCTTATGTCAATCGGCTCGACATGCTTGGCCTCTCCGGCCTGTGGGAGCGCGGTCGCCTGCCGCGGCTCGATGACTGGTGGCAGCGTGTGAAGGCGCGGCCGTCGTTCATGCCGCAAATCATCGACTGGATTCCGGAAAGCCTCACCAACGACCTGCGCACCTACGGCCCGCAGAGCTGGCCCGAGGTCAAGCGAATTGTCGGCATTGCCGCGTAGCAGGACATGGATACTTTCGCCGCGCCTGCCGGCGGCCGGTCGCAATCACGCCAGAATCGCCCTTCACAGCTGAGACTCCTCACGGGGTGGGAACCGATATGATTCGTGCCATTGTCTTCAGTGTTGGCGCGGCGGCGTTGCTACAGCCCGCTATCGCCCAGGAAAGCTCGCGAGCCAAGCTCGACGCCATGATTGCCGCGCATGCTCAGGCGAACGGCGTTCCAGTCGCGCTCGTGCACCGGGTCGTCATCCGTGAGAGCCGATACAGACCAGGCGTGATCGGCAAGGGCGGCGCCATGGGGCTGATGCAGATCAAGACGGCGACCGCGCGCGGGCTTGGCTACAGCGGAACGGCCCGCGGACTGCTCGATCCCGAGACCAATCTCACCTACGCAGTGCGATACCTTGCCGGTGCCTACCGTGTCGCCGGTGGCAATCCCGACCGTGCGGTCATGCATTACGCGCGCGGGTACTATTATGCGGCGAAACGCAAGGGGATGCTGGACGATGTCTCGGCTCGGACAAGCGGCGCTTCGCGCCGCGGAGCCGGCCGTCGTGCTGAGGCTGCAGCCGCCGTGAGAACCAGGGCCGCGACCCCGCCCTATGATTTTCTCAGCCGCCGGGACGAATTCCAAAACTGAGCCCTGGCGGAAATTCACCCGCCGGCAGCATCGCCGCGGCCAAGATACGCGGGCAGGACGAGAAATATCGGCGAAGATCAAAATGGCCCGCTACCAATAGGATACGAGGAAGGGCTGACGCACCGGGGGGGATTCAATGCAGCAGCGGATCGGGTCGCGCGGCGTCGCGATCGTACTTGCTGTCGGCCTCGCTTTCGCGACCACGCCGGCGCCGGCGCAGCAGCCGTATCCGTCGCAAACAATAAAGATCATCGTCGGCGTCGCCGCAGGCGGCCTCGGCGATATCGCATCACGGCTGGTTGCCAAGACACTGAGTGAAGCCGGTCATACCGCTATCGTCGAGAACCGCACCGGCGCCAACGGCATCATCGCCACTGAGGCGGTCGCGAAGGCGCCTGCCGACGGTCACACCTTGATCAGCAGCAACCATGCGACGTTTGCGATCCTGCCGCACATGACCAAGCTTCCCTACAATGCGGTAAAGGATTTTACGCCGATCACCCTTGCGGTGGCGGCGCCAAATGTACTGATCGTCAAGTCGTCGCTCCCGGTCAAATCGGTGGCCGAACTGATCGCCTACGGCAAGGCCAATCCGGGCAAGCTGACGAATGCCTCTCAGGGAGTCGGTGCCAGCGGGCATCTGCTCGGCGAGCAGTTCAAGCAGATCACCGGCGTCGATCTGGTGCATGTGCACTATCGCGGCGCCGCCTTGGCGCTGCAGGATGTGGTCGCCGGCCACATGGACGTGATGTTCGACGTGGTCCCCCTGACGCGCGAGCATGCGCAGGCCGGACGGGTACGGGCGCTCGCGGTCGCATCGCCGCAACGCAACCCGGTGCTGCCCGATGTTCCAACCATGGTCGAGGTCGGGCTTCAGCCACTGGAAGGAGGCGCCTGGTTCGGATTCATGGCGCCAGCGGGAACCCCGAAGGCGACAATCGCCTGGCTCGATACACAAATCCGCAAGACATTCGAAACTCCGGCGGTGCGCGAGCGCCTGACGAAGAACGGGCTGCTGCTGCTGTCGCAAGCCTCGCCGGAGGCCTTTGCGGCCTTCATGGCCAAGGACAGCGCGCGCTGGGAAGGCGTGATCCGCCAGGGCAACATTAAGCTCGACAGCCGCTGAGCGCCGTTGCTGACGCGGGCGCAGGGCGCCGCTATAACGGCGTTCCGCGCTTCGGCCCGGGCCCGTAGCTCAATGGTTAGAGCCGACCGCTCATAACGGTCTGGTTGGAGGTTCGAGTCCTCCCGGGCCCACCAAT
>WHTM01000089.1 GCA_009377755.1 Hyphomicrobiales bacterium
TCGGGCTTCCCCGGGCTCTTCGCGCCGGGCGGGGCGCAGACGGCGAAAGTGATCGACGACCAGGACATCGTCACCGTCATGTTCCGCGTGCAGCGGAACTGGTACCCATGATCGTCTGATCACAAACACGCTTCAAGCCCCGGCGGCGAACCCGCCGGGGTTTTTGTTGTGGGGCAAGCTTCACCTCTCTCCACGCATGCGGGGAGAGAGAGGTTACACCGCCCTCTCGCACGCCTCGATGAATGCCTGAATGCGCGCGATCAGCGCCGGCTCGGCAAGCAGCGGCGCGTGTCCCTGGCCAGGCACCTCGATCGTCTTCAGCGTCTTGTGGCGCGCGCGCATGGCCTTGACCGTTGCCGGCGAGAGGATGTCGGAGTTGGCGCCGCGGATCACCGTGACCGGTGCCGCCGCCAGCGCATCGAACTCGTTCCACAAAGCGGGCAGCGGCTGCTCGACGTCAACGCCGCGCAGCGTTTCGGCCAGCCTCGGATCGTAGTTCGGTACCAGCCGGCCGCCGCGCTCGTCGAACGTGCGTTCGGCGAAGGCGCGCCAATCGTCGTCGGTCAGCGCCGAAAACTGCGCGCCGAACAGCCGCCGCAGCACAGTTGCCGCATCCTCGAAACTCGTCGGCTGCGGCAGCTTCCCGACATAGCCCTTGATTCGCACCAGGCCCTTGGGCTCGATCACCGGCCCAATGTCGTTGAGAATCGCGCCCGCAATGACCGCTGGCCGTGCCGCCGCGAGCAGCATGGTGAGCAGGCCGCCGCGCGAGGTTCCGACAAAGACCGCGCGGCCAATCTCGAGCGCGGTGAGGGCCGCGATGAGGTCATTCAGCTCGACGGCAAAGCTGTAATTGGCCGGATTGCGGTCGTAATCGGAACGCCCACGTCCGCGGTAGTCGAGCGCGAAGATGGCGCGGGGAGGCGGGCTCGCCTCCGTCAAGGCCGCGGCCAGGTGGTCGAAGTCGGCCGTGGTGCGCGCCAAGCCGGGGAGGCAGACCACCGGCAGACCCGGCGCCGTGCGCGGCCCCCAAGCGCGCACGTGCAGCTTCAGTCCGTCGGGTGCGCTGAGGAAAATGCTGTGCGGGCGCGCAGCCTGCGTCCGTGCTGTCATGTTCGTGCTACGCGCGTCCATTCATCCCCTGCTCAACCATATCGCCGCACCGTCATCATCCGCGAAAGCGGACAATTCAGTAAACACCGGCCGATGAGATTTGAACACAGGCGGCACGGTAATGTACGGGATGCCCGCTTTCGCGGGCATGACAGCGTTCGAGTTCAATTCTCGGCGGTGCCGCGGCGCAGGTCGGCTTCGATCGTCAGCGGACGCGTCGCGCCGAACCGGGCGCGGTAGACCTGCACGTTCTCCAAGATCCGCTGCACGTAGTTGCGGGTCTCGGAGAAGGGGATCATCTCCACCCAATCGACCGGATCGACTTTGGGGTCGCGCGGATCGCCGTAGCGCGCAATCCAGTCGCGGACCCTTCCGCGGCCTGCGTTGTAGCCGACCAAGGCCAGGAGATACGAGCCGCGATAGTCGCGGATAAGGTCGCCAAGCTCGGCAGCTCCCATCTGCACGTTATAGACGGTATCGTTGAGCAAGCGCTTCTGGTCGTAGCCGACACCAAATTTCTTGGCGATGGAGCGGCCGGCCGCCGGCGTGACCTGCATCAGGCCCATTGCATTGGCGATCGAGATCGTCTTCGGATTGAACGCGCTTTCCTGGCGGACGATGGAATAGAGCAGGCTCGGGTCGACGTCCGGTCCGATCGGCTTGTAGCCCGGTACGCCAATGACCGGGAATGCGTAGTGCGCGAATGCGAGGCCCTGGTTGAGCGCCGCCTTGCCGATCAACAGCGTGGCACGCGCGTCCCGGTTCTGCTGCGTGATGTCGGCCATGGCGGCAAGCGCGCCGGCATCGCTCGTTCGGTCGGCGACATCGGCGACGATCGGGATCGCCAGTTCGCGCTCGCCGGCGGCATAGACGATGGCGAGCGCGCGAACGATCTCGATCTGTGAGAGGACGGTTCGCTGTTCGCGCGACGCAGCCGGGTGAGCCGGAAGCGCGACATCGGTTTCACCGAGGCGCGCGTGGGCGAGCTGGCCGTAATAGGTCGTGCGGAACCGGGCAGCGGCGGCGTAGCGCGAGCGCGCCTCGCCGGTTTGGCCGCGCGCTTCCGCAGCACGGCCTTGCCAGTAGCCGGCGCGCGCCAGCGCCGTCGGGCTGCGGGCTGTAATGTTGGCGAAGTGCCGCGACGCGGTGGCCGCATCCTTCAGGAACCGCAAGGCGATCCAGCCCGCGGTGAATTCATGGTCGACGCGATAGTTGCTTTTGTCCGGCGAGGTGGCATCGCGCGCCACCCGGTAGGCGGTTTGGTGCTGGCCCGCCTCGATGAGGGCACGCGACACCAGCCTGCGCTCGATCCACCACTCATCAGGCACCAGAATCTCGGCGACATCGCGTGGTGCGTTGAGCAGCACGTGGGCCGCCTCGACGGTCTTGCCGTTGCGCCGCAGCCAGCGGGCCAGACTGAAGACATAGCCCGGACTGTGCCGCGCGCCCTTCGGTACGGCGTCGAGCAGCGCCTTGGCATCCTTGGACTTGCGATTGACCGCAGACCAGGCCTTGGCGATCGCCAGGTCGTCACCGCCGACCCGCTGTGCCGACCGCAGGCCGCCCTCGTTGTCCTCGGCGTAAAGGCGGCGGTGCATGCGGACCCGGTGATCGGCCGGCCGCAACATCCCGGGAAACAAGTCGAGGACCATCCCTTCGATCGCCGCGGAGAATGGCTCGTTCTGCCAGGCTTCGCGTACATGCCGTTCGGCCCCCCGCGCGTCGCCGCGGGCGGCCAAGGCGCGCGCAAGCGCAAAGCTTCCCTTGGGCGAACGCGGCGGTGTTGTCGCAAAATAGGCGAGGACCGTTGCTCCGTCGCGCTCGTCATCCCACAGTGCGGCTTCGGCCCGCTTGCGCAGCAGTCCGACGCTCGGCCAGCTCGGATTTTCCGAGATGAAAGCCGCGTACCGCTCGAATCCCGGCGAGTGATTCGCGGCGCCGCGCAGGATCATCCACTCCACCAGCTTGCGTGCCAGCGGGTCGCTGATCGACGACTTCAATGACGTCGCCTCGCCGAACCGATCGCGGCGGACCAGGTCGGCGGTGCGCTTGACGATTTCGATATCCGAGGCAGGCGTGTTGTCGCTCGGCGTTACCGGCAGAGGCGCGCTCGGGCGGGTATAGGCGAGGGCGGCGACGGCCGGAACCGGCTTGGCGGTAAAGGTGGAGGGCAGGATCGCCAGCGGCGCCGTCGAAAACACCTGCAACGGTTGGTGGATGACCGGGCGCGGACGGGGCAGCGGAACCTTTCCACGCTCGGGGGCCGCATGCGATGCGGCGACGAGCGCGAGCGTACCGGACGCGATCATGGTCAGTTGGCCAATGGGTCGACGGTTCATGGAAAGAGCTTCTGTCCCCCGAGTGTCAGCAATTCAGATTTCTACTTGGGAAGATTGACCAAACCCTAACCGTGAACCAATAGCCGCACCCCTGATGCGGCTAAATCGTGGTAGCCCACTGAAATTCGCTGGCCGGTCTACATTGCAGATGCGGCGGCGGATTGCCCAAAAAGGGCACTGGCGCAAAGATTTGAGTCGCCCGGCGGCCCGCCCGCGCTTAGATTGTGGTCGTCGTCCCTGACCGGACGCCCAGATAGCCGAGGATCAGTTCATGACCGCCAAGACGAGCTTTAGGGGCTCGTTCACCGCGTTGGTAACGCCGTTTAAGAACGGGTCGGTGGACGAAGCGGCCTTTCGTGCCCTGGTCGACTGGCAGATCGCCGAGGGAACCGATGGCCTCGTTCCGGTCGGCACCACCGGAGAGAGTCCGACGCTGTCGCACGACGAGCACATGCGGGTCGTGGAATGGTGCGTCGGCCAGGCCGGCAAGAAGGTCCCCGTCATCGCCGGTGCCGGGTCGAATTCGACCAAGGAAGCGGTCGAGTTCGCGCAGCATGCCGAAAGGGCGGGGGCCGACGCCGTGCTGATCGTCACGCCCTACTACAACAAGCCGACGCAGGAAGGGCTCTATCAGCACTACAAGGCGATCAACGACGCCATCGGCATTCCGATCATCATCTACAACATCCCGGCGCGCTCGGTCGTCGATATGTCGGTGGAGACGATGGCGCGGCTGTTCGCGCTTGAGAACATCGCCGGCGTCAAGGATGCCACCGCGAACGTCGTGCGCGTATCGCAGCAGCGCGCTGCCATGGGGCCGGGCTTCAACCAACTCTCTGGCGAGGATGCCACCGCGCTCGGCTTCATGGCGCATGGCGGCCATGGCTGCATCTCGGTGACATCGAACGTGGCGCCGCGGCTGTGCGGCGAGTTCCAGGATGCATGCCTGCGGGGGGACTATGCCGGCGCCTTGTCGATCCATGACAAGCTGATGCCGCTGCACACGGCGCTATTCCTCGAGACCAATCCGGCGCCGGCAAAATACGCGGTGTCGCTGCTGGGAAAATGCGCCGACACGGTGCGGCTGCCGATGGTGCCGCTCGCCGAAAGGACCCGGGCGGCGGTGCGCGACGCAATGGTCCATGCCGGCCTGCTCAACTGACGGCGGGATCTCGGGCGTCCATCTCCGGGGCGCGACCCGGCCGCCCGTCGCGATACTGCCGTCGCCTGAGCGCCACGCTGCTGGGTCTGTTGCGTCCATCGTGCGATAATTGGATGATTGCTGGCCGGAAGCCTCGCGTTCGCGAGGAGGACAAGCGTGCGGAGATAGCAATGCTCAAGGAATTCCGTGAATTCGCCATGCGCGGCAATGTCGTCGACCTCGCGGTCGGCATCATCATCGGCGCTGCATTCGGTGCCATCGTCCAGTCGCTGGTTGGGGACGTCTTCATGCCGGTTGTCGGCGCAATCACCGGCGGGCTCGACTTCTCGAATTACTTCACCGCGCTGTCCTCGGCGGTCACAGCCGACAGTCTTGCTGAGGCAAAAAAGCAAGGCGCTGTATTAGCTTGGGGAAACTTTCTCACCTTGGCAATCAATTTCCTGATCATCGCCTGGGTGATGTTCCTGGTGGTCAAAATGATGAACCGCATGCGCAAGCAGCAGGCCGAGGAGCCGGCGAAGCCGGAGCCGAGCCGCGAGGAGGTGTTGCTCACGGAGATCCGCGACGCGTTGAAGGCAAAGATATAGCGAGCAGGCGGCCGGCCGATATCCTGGCATCAACCCAAGAACCTGGCGATGGCGGCGAAGACCGAGCGCAACATCAAGGTCGTGGCCGACAACCGCCGCGCCCGGTTCAACTATGAGATCGGCGACACGGTGGAAGCCGGCATCGCGCTCACCGGTACCGAGGTCAAGTCGCTGCGCGTCGGCAAGGCGACCATCGCGGAGTCCTACGCCGACACCAAGGGCGGCGAGATGTGGCTGGTCAACGCCAACATCCCGGAATATCTGCAGGCGAGCCGCTTCAATCACGCACCGAAGCGGCCGCGCAAGCTGTTGCTGCACAAGCGCCAGATCGCCAAGCTCGCCGGCGCGGTCGAGCGCGAGGGCATGACCATTGTGCCGCTGAAGCTCTACTTCAACGAAAAGGGCAGGGCGAAGGTCGAACTCGCCGTCGCGCGCGGCAAGAAGCTGCACGACAAGCGCGAGACCGAGAAGAAGCGCAGCTGGGACCGCGAGCGCGCCCGGCTGATGCGGGTCAAGGGATAGGCAGGCGGGTGGGGACGATATATCGATGGCAACGCAACGTACCATCGGGATGCTGCTGTTTCCGCGGCTGACGCAGCTCGATCTGACCGGGCCCTACGAGGTCCTGGCGCGGCTGCCAAACACCAAGGTGCATCTGATCGCGCAAACGCTCGACCCGGTGGAGACCGACCGCGGCCTGACCATCGTTCCGACCACGACGTTCGCGGCATGCCCGCCGCTCGACGTGATCGTCGTGCCCGGTGGCCCAGGTCAGCAGGGTCTGATGGATGACGACACCGTGCTCGATTTCCTGCGGCATCAGGCACGACAAGCGCAATACGTGACGTCGGTCTGCACCGGGTCGCTGGTGCTCGGCGCCGCCGGCCTGCTGCGCGGTAAGCGCGCCACCAGCCATTGGGCGGCGATCGAGCACCTGTCGCTGCTCGGCGCCGTTCCGGTGAAGGACAAGGTGGTGGTGGATGGCAACGTCATCACCGGAGCAGGCGTGACGTCGGGGATCGATTTTGCGCTGGTGCTGGCGGCGATCCTGGAAGGCGAGGCGGTCGCCCGGGAGATACAGTTGCAGATCGAGTACGATCCCGCCCCGCCGTTTCACTCAGGCTCGCCGGAGACCGCATCCCCGGAAATGCTGGCGGCGGTGCGCGCCCGCCTTGCGAAGCTCAATGATGAACGCCGCGCCAAGGCCCTGCTTGCCGGACGGAAGCTGGGCGTGGAGCATGGCGGCGGATAGCCGCCGCCGGCAATCTTTAAGCCCGAGGGGCATTGACCACGGAAAGCACCATGCCGCTGCCGGTGAAACTCGACCACTGCGTGATCCATGTCTTCGATTGGGAACGCTCGAACGCGTTCTACCGCGATGTGATGGGCGCGGAACTGGTGCAACGGCCGGTGGGCTGGGCGTACCGGTTTGGCGACCGGCAGCTCAACGTGCACGGGCCGGGCGTCGCGCCGGCGGAGGTCGCCAGGCTGCCGGTGCAACCCGGCAACAGCGACTTCTGTTTCGAATGGAGCGGGCCGATCGCCGACGCGATCGCGCATCTTCAACGAAACGGCGTAACGATTGAGCGGGGGCCACTCGAGCGCTTCGGCGCCAGGGGCGCCGGCATCAGCGTCTATTTTCGCGATCCCGATGGATCGCTGATGGAGTTCATGTCCTACGATTCAAGGAGTAGGGAGACCACCAGCCCGCGCAATCTGAACGTGTTGCCCGACACGCTGCCGATTCCGCACGACGACGGCGGCGCGCGGCACCTCGCAGGACTGCGGCTACCGGCGCTGGCGCTGCACGCCACTGACGGCACGCAGGTCGACCTGTCACGGCTTTCCGGCCGCACCGTCGTCTACATCTATCCGCGCACCGGCGTGCCGGGTCAGGCATCGCCGGACGGATGGGACGCGATCCCCGGCGCTCGCGGCTGTACGCCGCAATCGTGCTCGTTCCGCGATCACTTCGCCGAATTAAAGCAGCTTGGCGTGGCGCAGGTGTTCGGTCTTTCGGCGCAGGACATTGATGAGCAGCGTGAAACCGCAGAGCGGCTGCACTTGCCGTTCCCGGTGCTGTCGGACGCCGGCCTCCGGCTCGCGCGCGCGATCGACCTTCCGACCTTCGCGGTCACCGGCATGACGTTGCTCAAGCGTATGGTGCTGGTGATCGATGACAGCGTCGTCACCAAGGTGTTCTATCCTGTGTTCCCGCCGGACAAGAGCGCCGAGGAAGTGATCGACTGGCTCAAGGCAGGTTAGGCATCCAGGTTGCCACGCACCGCGGCAAACACCGCGCGGAACATGTCCGGCGTCAGCACGCCGGTGTTGGTGTTGTAGCGGGAGCAGTGATAGCTGTCGAACAGCGTCAGCGCGCCAAGCGTGTGCATGCTGCCGTGACCGAACTTTGCTTGCGTGCGTTTGAGGTCGAGCGCGGGCAGCACGCTGTCGTGGGCGATACGGCCAAGCGCCACAATCGCGCGCAGCTTCGGCATATCGTTAATGCAGGCCCGCAGGAAGGTGCGGCAGGTGGCGATCTCCGCACCGGTCGGCTTGTTCTCCGGCGGCACGCACCGCACCGCGTTGCTGATCCGGCAGTCGACCAGAACGAGGCCGTCGTCCGGATGTGCCGCATATTGGCCGCGCGCGAAGCGATAGCGGAGCAACGTGTCGTAGAGCAGCACGCCGGCATAGTCGCCGGTGAACGGCCGTCCGGTGCGGTTGGCGCCTTGCAGGCCGGGCGCGAGCCCGACGATCAGCAGCCGGGCATCCCTCGGGCCGAAACTCGCCACCGG